>NZ_JBGOSH010000014.1:0-134472 GCF_041537925.1 Ruegeria hyattellae
CGGCATCAGACCGTCGGCGATGGCCTTCTCCAGATACTCCGGCTCGCAGCCATCAAGACAGATGGCAATCGCGGGCACCTTCGGCATCGGATAAACACGCTCATTCGCCTCAACAGGGGTGTGAAGAGTCATCTCAGTTCCTTTGTCAGATTCAGGCAGCCAGTTTGGCGCGTTCTTTCAGGGCGGCGGCGGGTGGCGCGGCGCTGGCCACCCCCATCTCGTTCAATGTTTCCTTGGCAGAGTCGACGACCTGCCGCATCACATTTTCGTCCATCTGGCCGATACACCCGATACGGAAACTGTCAACAACGGTCAGCTTGCCGGGATAGATGATGAAGCCTTTGGCCTTCATCAGATCATAGAACCGAGCAAATTCGAACTTCGGGTCGTTGGGGCAGAAGAAGGTGACGATGATCGGGCTGAGCCAGCGGTCATCCAGCAGCGTCTCGAACCCCAGTCCGCGCATCCCCTCTACCACAACGTCGCGGTTGCGGGCATAGCGCGCGCCACGACCGGCGACGCCGCCTTCGATCTCATGCGCGCGCAGCGCCTCCAGAAAGGCCGCGACCACATGCGTTGGCGGGGTAAATCGCCATTGGCCGGTCTTTTCCATCGCCGCCCATTGCGCATGTACATCCAGGCTCAGGGAATGGCTGTTGCCCTTGGCGGCCTCGAGTTCGGACGTACGCGCGATGATGAAACCAAAGCCCGGCACGCCCTCGATACACTTGTTGGCAGACGACACCATTGCCTCATAGCAGATATCCGACGGTTGCAGGTCAATCGCGCCAAAGGCTGACATCGAATCCACCAGAAGTTTGCGCCCGGCGGCGTAAACAGCCTCGGAAATCTCGTCAATCGGGTTGAGAATGCCGCTGGAGGTCTCGCAATGAATGGCGACAACATGGGTAATCTCCGGATCATCCGCCAGTATCTGCGCCACTTCGGCCCCTCGTGGCGGCAAGTAATCGCCCTTGTCCAGCACGATGTGATCGCGGCCCAGATAGGCCATGGTCTGCGCTGACCGCTGCCCGTATGCCCCGTTCGCCAGCACAAGCGCCTTGCCGTCCTTTGGAATGAAAGACCCCAGCATCGCCTCGACCGAGAACGAACCCGACCCCTGCATCGGCACGCAATCGAACTCCTCTGCCCCCGTCCCAAGCAGGGACAGCAGCCGTGTCCGCATCTCGCGGGTCATGGCGCGGAAATCATCATCCCAACTGCCCCAGTCGCGCAGCATCGCCTCTTTCACCTCATACGAAGTGGTCAGGGGACCCGGCGTCAGCAGATAAGGCTCCCCCAACTTCGGTGCGTCGATCATGCGATGGTCCGAAGTCATGGCCACGATTCCCCGGTTGCTGCGTTGCCTGCATGTTTGCCAAAGTGTCATCCATATGTGAAATTGAATAAAACAATCAATCCATAGGTTTTGTTTATGCGTAAATCCGCGTCGGTTCCGGTTCGTTACAGCCAGTTGAAGGCGTTTCACAATGTGGCTCTAACCGGAGGGTTTTCGCGCGCGGCGGACGCGCTGCGTCTGACGCAACCGGCGATTTCCGAGCAAGTGCGCCGGCTGGAACAGGATCACGACGTGCTGCTGTTCCACCGCGAGCGCAAACGGGTGCGCCTGACCGAGGCCGGTGAGCGTCTGTTTCACCTGACCCGGCAGTTTTTCGAAGTCGAAGAGCAGATCGAGGAATTCATGTCGGAATCCGGCGCAGCCATGGATGGCGAGTTGCGCATCATCGCCGATTCCGCGCATCACGTGACCGAGCTACTGGGTCGGTTCCGGGCGCGCTATCCAAACGTGACGATTTCCCTGCGCTCGGGCAACACCGCAGACGTGGTCGAGCATCTGCGCAGTTATGCCGCCGAGATCGGTGTTGTCGGCGGGTTACCTCCGGGCCGCGATATGGAGGTGATCGAGCTGGCCTCAACCGAAATCACTGCGTTTGCCTCCGTGGAGTTGGTGCCGGGAAAGAGCAGACTGACGCTGACCGACCTGCTCCAGTATCCGCTGATTTTCCGCGAAGCAGGCTCGAAAACGCGCCAAAAGCTTGAGGAACAGGCCCAAGCGCGCGGTATCCGACTGAAACCGGCCATCACCGCCGAGGGTCGCGAGGCGGTGCGCGAAGTGGTCGCTTCGGGCGCGGGCATCGGCTTTGTCTCGCGCGCGGAATATGTCGAAGATGCCCGCCTGCGCCAGATTCCGCTCAGCGATGTGCAGGCCGAGATGAGCGAGGCCATCGTGCATCTTGCCCAGCGCCGTGAAGTGCGTGTGATCCGCGCTTTCATGGACGTGGCCCGCGAGGTGCACGGGCCACGCACGGCCTGATCAGGCCAGTTTCTCGCGCAGGATCTCACGCAGGTCGAAGGCCGCGCGCATCAGGTTGCGGGTGTAATCCTGCGTCGGATTGTCAAACACCTGCTCGGTCAGGCCCTGCTCTACCACCTCGCCTTCGCGCATGACCATCACGTAATCCGACAGCGCCCGGACCACAGCCAGATCGTGGCTGATGAACAGGTAGGACAGTGAATGTTCCTTTTGCAGCCGTCGCAGCAACTCGATCACCTGTTTCTGCACGGACCGGTCCAGTGCCGAGGTCGGCTCATCCAGAACGATCACCTTGGGCCGCAGCACCACGGCGCGTGCAATCGCGATACGCTGCCGTTGCCCTCCCGAAAACTCGTGCGGGAAGCGGTTGCGCATCGAGGCCTCAAGCCCGACATCCTCCAGCGCCTGCGCCGCGCGTTCGGCGCGCTCGCGTTGGGACAGGCCCGGCTCATGAACCAACAGTCCCTCGGTGATGATCTCGCTGACCGTCATCCGGGGCGAGAGCGAGCCGTAAGGGTCCTGGAACACCATTTGCAGCCCATCGCGATAGGGCTTCATATGGGCTCGGTCCAACCCGCTGATCTCTTGCCCCAGATAGACCACCCGTCCCTCAGAGGGCAGCAATTGCAGCAGAGCACGACCCAGGGTCGACTTACCCGAGCCACTTTCGCCCACGATCCCGATCGTCTGTTCCCGATGCAAGGCGACGTCGATGCCCTTCACGGCAGTGAACTGCGTGTCCTTGCTCAGAAAACCACCTGGCGCGCCAAAGGTCACTACCACATCCTTGCCCGACAACATCACCTCGGCATCCCCGGCGGGCGCGTCTTTCTCGCCCGAGGGTTCGGCATCCAGCAACATGCGGGTATAATCGGTCGCGGGGTTGTGGAAGATTTGCTCGGTCTCGCCCTCTTCCTCCAACCGCCCTTTGCGCATCACATAGACCCGGTCGGCAAAGGCTTCGACAATGCCCAGATCGTGGGTGATGAACAGGATCGACATGCCCAACCGTTTCTGAAGCTCGGCCAGCAGATGCAGGATGTCGGCCTGAATGGTCACATCCAGCGCCGTGGTCGGTTCATCCGCAATCAGCAGGTCGGGATCGTTGGACAGCGCCATGGCGATCATCACGCGTTGCCGCTGCCCGCCGCTCATCTCGTAAGGATAAGATTTCATCCGTCGCTCGGGGTCGGGGATCTGCACCAGCTTAAGCAATTCCAACACCCGCGCCCGCGCCTTTGAGCGCGACAGACCGCCATGCACCATCAACGGCTCGCAGAGCTGATCCTGAATGGTATAAAGCGGGTCGAGCGAGGTCATCGGCTCCTGAAAGATCATCGAAATCTTGGCACCGCGGATCTTGTTCAGCTTCTTAATCGGCAGGTTCAGAATCTCGTCGCCGCGGTATAGCACCGAGCCTTCGGCATGCCCGTTAGAGGCCAGCAAACCCATGGCAGACATCATGATTTGGCTTTTGCCAGAGCCGCTTTCGCCCACCACGGCAACAGTCTCGCCGCGTCTGACATGCATCGAAACCCCACGCACCGCCTCGACCGTGCCGTCGGGCGTTTCGAAGTTCACGCGGATATTGTCGATCTCGAGAACGCGATCTTTATGGATTTCCTTTGCCATATCAGCGGTCCTTCGGATCAAGCGCGTCGCGCAGGCCATCGCCCAGGAAGTTCAGGGCAAAGAGCAGGATAGTCATTGTCGCCGCCGGATAGAACAGCATGAACGGCGCGTTGCGCATGTTCTTGGCCCCTTCCGAGATCAGCACCCCAAGCGAGGTCAGCGGTTCCTGCACGCCAAGCCCCAGGAAGCTGAGGAAGCTTTCCAGCAGGATCACCTTTGGGATCAGTAGCGTCATGTAGATGATCACCGTCCCGGCGGTGTTGGGGATGATGTGCCGGCGTATGATCGATTTGCCGGACACGCCCAGCGCCTCAGCCGCCTGCACGAACTCGCGCCGCCTGAGCGACAGGGTCTGGCCGCGCGTGATTCGCGCCATATCTAGCCATTCCACCGCACCCACGGCAAGGAACATCAGCACCAGATTGCGGCCGAAGAACACCACCAGCAGGATCACGAAGAACACGAAGGGCAACGAATACATCACGTCGACAAAGCGCATCATCACATTATCGACGCGGCCTCCGATGAACCCTGCGGTCGCGCCATAAATCACCCCGATCGTCAGCGCTACAGCCGTGGCCAGCGCACCGATCATCAGCGAGATTCTCAGCGAGATCAGAATGCGCGAGAACAGATCGCGCCCGTTCGCATCCGTACCCATCAGGAAATAGAGCTGCTGGACCGACGCCTCGATCACACCTTTCTTCGGGTCTGCCGGATCAATTGTGATCTCGGCATCGGAGAAGACGCTGGACCGGTCGAGATAGCGCGAGATGCGGGGGTCGATGTCGCGGCTTTCGCTCGACACTTCGATGCGGACCTTGCCGTCATCGACGTCAATCGCCCCCAGATCCACTCGCGCCCGGCGCAGTGCAGATTCGGCCGCCGGAATGACCTGCTCTTCCTGCGGATAGGATTCGAGCGAGGGCTTCACCTTGACGAATTCCGGGTAGACCTTGGAATAAGAATGGGGTGCCAGCATCGGTCCAAAAATCCCTGCAAGCGCCAGGATGATCAGCACAAAGATCGAGGCCATCGCGGCCTTGTTGCGTCGCAGCCGTAGCATCGCGGTTGCCCAGAGCGAACGGCTCTGCCCCTGAACCGGGGCGTTATCAACAGTCATATCAGTCATAGCGCACCCTCGGATCGAGAACGGCGTAAAGAAGGTCGACGATCAGGTTGAAGACCACAACAAAGACGGCAACGATCACCACCGTGCCCATCACCAGCGTATAGTCGCGGTTCAGCGCGCCGATCACGAAATAGCGCCCGATGCCCGGCAGGTTGAACACCTGTTCCACCACGATAGAGCCTGTCAGCAGCGCCGCCGCAGCGGGGCCGAGATAGCTGATCGCAGGCAGGATCGCGGCACGCAGCGCGTGTTTGCCGACAACCATGTGAGTGGGCAATCCGTAAGCGCGCGCGGTGCGCACATGGTCGGACCTGAGCGCCTCGATCATCGAACCCCGGATCAGCCGCGTTACCACCGCGATCTGTGGCAGCGCCAGCGCGATCACCGGGAGGAGCATCTGGTTCCATTGCCCCCAGCCCTGCGCAGGCAACCAACTGAGGATCACCGCAAAAACGAGCGACAGGACCGGTGCAACTACGAAGTTCGGCACCGTAATGCCAAAGGTCGCCACCGCGATCACCGCGAAATCGGTCTTGGTATTCTGGCGCAACGCGGCGATGGAGCCTAGCAGCGCGCCCAGCAGCAACGCCAGGATCAAAGCGGTCGCGCCAAGCTGGATCGAAATCGGCAGGCCCTCGGCCAGAATTTCGTGGACCCGTTTGTCGCGATAGATGAAGGACGGACCCATATCACCCTGAAACAGGTTGCTCAGGTAGATCCCGTATTGCTGCCACAGTGGCTTATCCAGCCCGAATGTGGCGTTGAGATTGGCCATCACCGTGGCCTCAAGCGTCCGCTCCTGATCGAAGGGACCGCCGGGCGCGAGGCGCATCATGAAGAACGCAGCGGTGACGATAATAAATAGCGTGGGAATGGCGGATAAGAGCCGCCGGAGTGCATAGCTTAGCATCTGAGGGGTTCACCAAAAGTGGGCGGCGCCGGAAAGACCGGCGCCGCGCAAGGAATGGTTACTGAGGCAGGCTCAGGTATCGTGACGCGTGGACGTTCTGGATGTTGTCTTCCCAACCCTGCAGGTCAGGCGAAACCAGCGACCGCGAGGAATAGTAGAGCAACGGAATGAATGGCAGATCGCGCATGAACAGAACCTCGGCCTGCTGCAGCAGCGCGGCGCGCTTGTCCAGATCGGTTTCACCAGCGGCCTGATCCATCAATCCGTCATATTCGGCATTGTTGTAGTTGGCGTAGTTGAAACCGTCATTGTCCGACTCGACCATGAACAGGAAGTTCTGCGGGTCGGAATAGTCACCGATCCAGCCGGCACGCGCGACATCGAAATCACCCTTGTCGCGCAGATGCGCATAATGGGCCGAGGCATCACGGACGTTGAATTCGACGTTCACACCCAGGTTCGACCACATATCGGCGATCGCGGTTGCCGCGTTCTTATGGTTCTCGCTGGTGTTGTACATCAACTCGATGGTGACCGGGCTGTCGGGCGAGATGCCCTTGGCGGCGAGGATTTCGGCAGCCTTGTCTTCGCGATCCAGCATCGACATGTCGAAATACTCGGTCACAGGAGAACCGGCGGCATAGTTGCCGATGCCGGGCGGCACGAAGCTTTCGGCGGGAACCATGGTGCCCTGGAAAATCTCATCGGCCAGGAATTCACGGTCAATCACCATCGACAGAGCCTGTCGCACTTCGGGATCGGCCAGCGTGTCGTCTTCGTGATTCAGCGCGTAATAATAGGTGCCCAGATAAGGAACAACGCGAACGGCAGCGTCATGCTGGCCGCGCAAGCGTTCGATATCTTCGGCAGGCAGGTCCGAGCAGCTATGCACTTCGCCCGCTTCCCAGGCACGCACGCAGGTCGCGCGGTCTTCGAAGGGCAGATAGTTCACCTCTTCGAGCGCAACATTGTCGGCATCATGGAAATTGGCGTTCTTGGTCAGAACGATTTTGTCGTTCAGGATGTTCGAGGTCAGCGAATAGGCGCCGTTCGACACCATATTGCCCGGCTGCACAAAATCGGCACCATGGGCATCAACCGACGCCGGATGCACCGGCAGGCCGGTCTGGTGAGTCAGAAGCTCGATAAAAAACGGCGTCGCTGCGTTCAGCGTTATTTGCAGCGTCTTGTCGTCCAGCGCCTTCACGCCCAGTTCCGACGGCTCTACCTCGCCCTTGTTGATCGCCTCAGCATTCTGGATCGGATAAAGGATGTTGGCATATTTTGCGCCGGTTTCAGGCGTCATGATCCGCTGCAATGAATAGACGAAATCACCCGCGGTCACCGGATCGCCGTTGGACCACATCGCGTCATCGCGCAGCTTGAAGGTGTAGACGAGGCCATCATCGGTGACCTCCCATTCCTCGGCCACGCCCGGTGCGATCTCAGCGGCAGGGGTATAGACTACCAGCCCTTCGTACAGATCGCGCAGGATGTTCGCCTCGGCCACGGTCGACGTCTTGTGCTGGTCGAGCGTTTCCGGGTTGCCGTCATTGCCCCGCATATAAGTCGCAGCGCTTGCTGCGCTTGTCAGACCTGCAAGGATGGTGGCGGATAAAAGTGTGGTTTTGATCGATAGAGTCATCATGGTTCTCCCTCCCTGATAACGTTTCTCATCCCCTTTCCTAATGCCGAGTCTCGGGCGGATACAACCCCAACAGGAAACAATAGGCTGTGTTGAATGGGGGCAAACTCGAGAACGAACAATAATGTCGCGGCCCGACTTCACCCTTTATGATTATGTCAGGATAGGCCCATCATGGCGCAAAATCCGAAGGCACACCAAAAGGTGTTTTACTCACACCCTGGCCGGTCAAGGCGTGCATGAAGGCCACCAAATCGGCAATTTCACTGTCACCCAGCGCCACCGATTCGATATCCCGTGCTGCGCGCTGGCGCTGCATTTCGCGCCGATCCTGCCAGATCACGAAATCACCTGTGGCAAGCCATTCTGCCTCGGGCAGTTGCGCCATCTCAGGACTCCAACGAGACAGCGCCTGTGCGGGATTCAGGTGGTGACGAATGATCCCCTCCAACGTGGGATAGGCGCCATTATGCCCATATGGTCCTGTTAGAGCCACATTTCGCAGCATCGGAGTGCGAAATCTGTAGGCATCCTCAAGCCGGTCGCTTTCACCCATCCGCCCAACATCGCGCGCGTAAGGGTCGAACCGGCGGGTTCTGCCGGGGCCAAAGGGCGGCACGCCAAGCGCGTGAAACTTCTGATCGGACAGCAGAGACCCGGAATGACACGCGGCGCAGCCCGCCTTGCCATAAAACAACTCCATACCGCGTTTCTGCGAAGTGGTCAGCGCGGCCTTGTCACCGCGCAGATATGTATCGAACGGGCTGTCGATGCTCTGCAATTCAACCGCCATGAAGGCACCCAGCGCATTGCCGATCTCGACAATGCTCACCTGATCCGGCATATCAATATGGTCGAACGCTGTCATGAACGCCCGCTGATATTTTGGATCGGTGCGCACCCGCTTTGCCAGGATCGGCCAGGCCGCGTCGATCCGGTCATGCACCGCACCGATGATCTCGTTTTCGGCCGGATTGCCCGCCATTTCAAACTGCGCCACCAGCGGAAACAGCGCCTGCGCGGCCAGAAGCGAGTTCAACCCTTGCGGCAGCCACTCTTCGGCAGGCGAGTCGAACCCATTGCCGAATTGATCCGACTTGCTCAACCGACCATCGTGAAAAAACGTGTGCAGATCGCGCGCGCCCAGGTTCCATAAGCCTGGCGCATTGCGCGGAATGCGTTTCTTGATCCGGCTGTCGCCCGTACCCGCGAGGCGCTCGGTTCCCAGCCCAACACCCCCCTCTCCGATCCCCAGCGACAGCCCGTCCGAAGTGCCGAAATCGGGGTGGTGGCAATGGGCACAGGTGATATTCCGGTTGCCCGACAGGATCGGATCGTAAAAGAGTTGGTGGCCAAGTGCTGCCTGTCTCGGATCGACTTGAATGAAATCTGCATCGCTCAACGCAGGTGGCAGCGGTTCTGCCGCCAAGGGCACAGACAAGACGAGGAAGATTAAGCCATGTATCGCCTGCTGTTTCTTTTGGTTTTTGCGGAGCCCGCCTTTGCCGATATCGAAGAGGCGCGCGATCTGATGGAAGCGGGGCAGTTTGACGCCGCCTATGAGGCGCTTTGGCCCGCCGCGCGCTCCGGTAACGCCGATGCAGAAGAACTGATCGGCGTGATGTATGCGATGGGTCTGGGTGTCGAGCGGGACGATATGCGTGCTTTCGACTGGTATCTGCGTGCCTCGATGAAGGGGCATCCGGGCGCGCAATCGGGCATCGGTTGGTATTATGAGGTTGGTCGCGGATTGCCCGCGCCCGACCTGACACGTGCCTATCTTTGGTATGCGCTCTCGGCCATCGGCGGTGACCCCGATGCGGCGATCAGCCTTGAGGACGTCGTCAAGAAGATGACGCCGCAAGAGATCGCCAAGGCGCAGGAACTGATCGACGATTATCAACCCTGGATGTACCCGTTTCGCTAAGCGTAAGCGGGCGGCCTGAACCGCCCGCCACTTTGTCAGGTTACTGCGTATCCGCCGCACGGCTAGCATTGATCCGCTCTTCGGCCTGGGCCACGGACCCCACAAGCGCATCATAGGCCTGCTGGCCGCCATCCACATTGGAGGTGAACCACTCATAGACGGGTGTTGCCGCCTCTTTGAACGCCGCTTTCTCGTCGCGCGTCGGCACATAGAGGTCGCCACCACCGGCTACGAAATCCTCATAGGCTTGGATCGACTTACGCTTGGGCGAGGCAAAAGTTGCCTGTTGAAGCTGATAGAACCCATCCACGACAACAGTGCGCAATTCCGGCGGCATCGCCATGAATTTCTCGTTATTCATGAACCACAGAGCGCCCATATAGGCATGCCCGTCCAGCGTGACATATTGCAACCCGGCATCGGGGAACTTCATGTTCATGATATCGGTAATGCCGTTTTTAGAGCCTTCAACAACACCAGTTTGGAAGCTGGTGAACAGTTCCGGCCACGGGATCGGGGTGGGCGATGCGCCCAGCGACGTGACCAGAACCTGCGGTAAGTCGGCCACCACAGTGCGGATTTTCAGACCTTCCATGTCGGACGGGCTCTGCACCCGCTTCTGAGTGTTCGCAAAGTTCCGCCAACCGCCGGTATTGCCCACGGTCATCAGCCGCACCATGCCACCGGACACGTCCGAGACCATCTGCTTCATCGCCTGCATGAAATCGCTGTCGCTGGCCAGCACGGCCTCGGCCACGCGGTCATCCGACATCAGATAGGGCAGATCCAGCACCTGCACGAAGGGAAAGATGCCCGAAGCGCCGCCCGAGGTGGAGATGTAGATATCCACGCTGCCATCAGCGATGCCCTGAAGGCATTCAGCGCCGTTCGAACAGAGCTGCGTGCCGATGAACAGCTCGACCTCAATCGCACCGTTCGAGGCAGCTTCAACATAGTTCTTGAAGACGATCAGACCGTCATAATCCTCGTCATTTTCGTTCGAATTGGCCGTCGCCCGCAACGTAAAGTCCGCCGCGGACGCCGTGATGGCAGAGCCAGCCAATATGGCCGCCACGGCCACCGATTTTAAGGCAGTTTTGAGCACAGCGTTTCCTCCCTGTTCAGATACTCATTGTGCGAACCCGGTCAGTCTCGGGATCGTCATTGATATTGCCGGGACATAGGTGATCAGGAAAATCACCAGAATTTCCACGGCCAAAAATGGCAGAATAGCCTTTGCGATGGTCTCGACCCTCTCTTTCGATACCGCCGCCGCGACAAATAGGACAAGCCCCATCGGAGGCGTTGCCAAACCCACAGTCAGGTTGACGCTCATGATGATGGCAAAGTGGATCGAGTCGACGCCGAGATCGGTAAAGATCGGACCGAGAATAGGCCCAAGGATAATGATCGCAGGCCCCGCGTCCAGAAACATTCCGACGATGAAAAGAAGCAGGTTGATCAGGAACAACAGGATCAAGGGGTTTTCGCTCAGGTTCAGGATGAACCCCGCCAGTTGTTCGGGTGCGTGGCTCAGGCTGACCACGGTCTTGAACGCCATCGCCGCGCCCACCAGCAGCAACACCACCGCCGAGGTGATCCCGGCATTGGTCAGAATCTGCGGCATGTCACGCAGACTGAGGCTGCGCAGGATGAAAAAACCAACAAAGACCGCGTAGGCCACGGCAACGGCAGCGGCCTCGGTCGGCGTAAAGACACCGGCCAGAATGCCGCCGAGGATCAGGATCGGTGTCTGCAACGGCACCATGGCGCGTTTGCAGACCATGCGGAAATCATGGCTGACCACCCGACGCAACCCAAGGAAGATGCCATGCGCAATCAACAGCGCACCGATCAGCAGGCCCCATTGGATCGCACTGCTCGCCTCGGCCCCGACCGGCATGAAGGACCACAGCAGCAGCCCCAGATTCAACCGCACCAGCAGGAAGGACACCCAAGTTTCGGTTTTGCCGAGCTGGGTGCCGGTCAACACCACGCGATGCGCCGGTGGCAGATCGTAGCGGTCGGCCATCAGCCGAACCATCACCATCAGCCCGACACCCACCAAAATGCCCGGGATAATACCCGCAAGAAACAGGGCCGCGACGCTTTCGCCCATCACGTAGGCATAGATGATCATGATTCCCGAAGGCGGGATGATCGGCCCGATGACCGAACTGGCCGCCGTGATCGCGGCGGCGAATTTGCGGCTATAGCCCTCTCTCTCCATCGCCGGGATCAGCATTGAGCCCAGTGCCGAGGTATCGGCAACCGCCGAGCCGGACAGTCCAGCAAACAGGATCGAACTGAGGATATTGACCTGCGCCAGCCCCCCGCGCAGATGCCCCATCAGCGCCTGGCTGAACTCGACCAACCGGATGGTGATGCCACCGCGGTTCATCATCTCGCCCGCCAACATGAAGAACGGGATCGCCATCAGCGGAAAGCTGTCCATCCCGTTATAGACATTGCGGTAGAGCAGCGTGATGTCCTTCTCCTGCCCGTTGAGCCACAACAGCAGACCGGGTGCGGCGAGCAGCCCGAAAAAGACCGGCAAGCCGATCAGCAGGAAGAACAGGAAGGCGGGCAGGAACCAGATCAGCATCTACTCGCTCCCCAACATTTCGACATCATCGATGGGGCGTAAACGGTCACTGCCACCCATCAGCGTCACAAGGCCCCGCAGGATCAGTTCGATATTGACCGAGGTCAGCAAGACTACCCCGACCAGCAGCGAGGCCATCATCCAACTGCGCGGAATCCGATACCATTCATCAAAGGAAAACGAGGTCGGAAGATAGAGAGAGGCGGTGGTAAACTTGCCCCCAAACCCGGTGACCTCGCCCCATCCGATCCCGATCGCAACGACAAGAACCAGCAAAGAGACGGCCAGCAGGAACAGGCTCAGAATCTGGCCCGGGATGGAGGGCAGCGCGCGGCCGAACATGTCAATGGCAACAAAGCCGCCGCGCCGGAATGCGGTGGGTGCCATCAGGCCGGTCATCCATAACATGCAGAACCGCGCAGCCTCGTCCGGCCAAGGCAGCGCATTGTTCAGAACGTATCGGAAAAACACCTGAATCAGGATCGCAACGACCATCGCGGCAATCGCGACAACGCCGATGGCGCGACCGATCCGCAAGGCAAATTCGTTCACGAAGCCGATCGGTGCGAGCACCGATAATAATCCGCCCATGCGGATCGCCCTCCCTTTGGTACCTCCCGGGTTCGGCAGGTGTTGGCGCGCTTATTGCTGCGCGAATTGGCCGAACTTGCCGGCAAAAAAGGCCAATGCGTCTCCTTCACACATTTCGACCTGGTCAACTTCTCCGACGATGATCACGTGATCGCCCGCCTCGTGGCAGGCCACATGGCTGCAGACGAACCGCGCCAGACAGCCGGGGATCAGCGGAACACCGCATTCGTTTTCGAGATAATCGAAATCGTTCAACGCCGAGGCGTCCTGCGAGCAGGCCCAGCAGAGCGCACTTTGCTCGGCAGACAGCACATGGACGGCGAATTCCCTGGCATCGCGAAACAGTGGAAACCGGCGAGAGCCCTTGCTAGGCGCCCACATCACCAGTGGCGGGTCCAGCGACAGCGACGAGAAACTGTTGGCCGTGATGCAAAGCGGCCCGGTTTCACCGGCGCAGGTCACCACCGTTACCCCAGTGGCAAATTTCGCGAAAGCGTCGCGCAATTGCCGCGGATTGGCGGTATCGGGTTCAAACACCACCGGCGTCTTCGGAGAGAACGCGTTCATCACGGCACCTCCTTGCCCAGCGCTGCCTCATACAGGCGGAACCAGCTTTGCCGGTCGAGCGTGACCTTCAACGCGTCCGAGATACGGGCGATCCGATCAAGATTGTTGGTGCCCATCACTGGCAGGATGTTGGCAGGATGGGCCAGCAGGAAGGCCACTGCCACGGCAGACCGGTCCACGCCCGCTTCGGCAGCGATCTCATCTGCGATCTGAGCGGCTTTGCTCTGTCCGGCCATAAGCGCACCCCCTCCCAGCGGGGACCAGGCCATCAGGGGATGACCGTTGTGTTGATGATAGGCCAGATCGCCATTCGAGAAAGGTGTTATTTCGGAAAGGGATATCTCGATCTGATTTGTCACCAGCTGCGTGTTCATCGCCGATTGCAGCAGCGACCAGTCCCAAGGGCGGAAATTCGAGACGCCAACGCTGCGCACCTTGCCCGAAGCCACAACCGCATCCAGCGCCGCGCCCGCTTCGTGGTGGTCCATCAAGGGATCAGGCCGGTGGATCAGCAACAAGTCGATATGGTCGATTGCCATCAGCCGCAGCGAATGATCCACCGATGCCTCGATATGGGCGCGCGACGTGTCGTAATATTTGACCCTGGCATCGGCATAGCGGCCGATGGGCGCGACGATGCCGCACTTGGTCACGATCTCCATCCTGTTGCGCAGGGCGGGGTCGGATTTCAGCGCATTGCCCAGAACCTCTTCGGCTGCGTAGGCGCCATAAATATCTGCCTGATCGAATGAGGTGATGCCCTGATCCAGGCAGGCGCCTATCTTGGCGCTCACGTGGTCCACGGAGGTGTCCGCGCCGTCGGCCAGCCGCCACATGCCATAGACGATGCGGCTCAGCTCCAGTTTTGTGCCCAGTTTGACGCGATCCATTAGCGGCGTACTCCGTTGCCCAACGGCGTTGCGGGTGTGTCCGACGGCACCCGGCCATAGGCCTGCGGCAGCGAACAGGTTTTCAGGTTCGGCAACACCCGGCTGCCAAAATGGCGGGCCTCGTCGATATGCGGGTAGCCCGAGAAGATAAAGGCGCGGATGCCCATCTTTTGATAGTCTTCGATCTTGGACATGACCTGATCGGTCGACCCAACCAGCGCCGCGCCACAGCCCGAACGGGCGCGGCCCACACCGGTCCACAAATGATCCTCGGTATAGCCGAACTGATCTGCCAATTCGCGGGCCCGCGCCTGATGCGACACACCCAACGAGGTGGAATCGAGCGCCCGCTCGCGGATCAGCCGACCATACTCATCGTCCAATTTAGAGACTATATATTCGGCATATTCGCGCGCCTCGGCCTCGGTATCGCGGACGATCATGTGGACGCGCAGACCGTAATCCAGCGTCCGTCCATAACGCTGGGCAACTTCGTTCACCGCTTTCATCCGCCCTTCCAGCGCGTCCTTGGTCTCGGGCCACATCAGATAGACATCGCAATGTTGCCCGCACAGCTCCAGCGCCGCCGGGGAATATCCCCCAAAATAGAGCAGCGGCCCACCGGTCTGATACGGTTTCACCGGATCGGTGGTCAGGCCCGCGAAGTTATAGACCTCGCCCTCATGGTTTATCTCATTCTGCGTCCAGGCCTGTTTCAGAATCTCGACCACTTCGCGCGAGCGCTGGTAGCGGTAGTTGCTGTCGGCCTTTTCACCGGGAAAGTCCGAGCTGATGATATTGACCGTCAGCCGTCCCTTTAGCATGTGATCCAGCGTTGCGATGGTCCGGGCTAGCATGATCGGTTGCATCTCGCCGCAGCGAACGGCGGCCAGCAGGTTGATGCGGTCGGTGATCGGCGCGCATCCCGCAACAAAGGACAGCGTGTCCTGCCCCACTTGAAACGAGGACGGGCAGAGGATGTTGCGAAATCCCTGCGCCTCGGCCTCTTTCACAATAGCCGAGCAATGATCCCAGCTTGAGCGCAGCGCGCCGTCGGGTTGACCCAGAAACTGATAATCGTCCGAACAAAGCGCCGAAAACCACGACACCTCGGCAGCATCAAGGTCGGGCGATGTGATGGGCACGATGGTCATTCGGGGGTTTCTCCGCGCGGTGTGGCTTTTTCTCTTGCGTAACAGGCGCCTTGATGTAGATCAATAGTGTATCAATTTTTTCCGCGACAGGACGCCGCACCCCGTGACACAGCCCGGCCCGAGCCCGAACGCCTTGCCGCTCTATGTGCAGATCGCTGAACGGCTAACCCGCGATATAGCGGCGGGCCGTCTGATCGAGGGCGAGCGCCTGCCGCCCGAGCGCGAGATGGCGACGCAACTTAACACCTCAGTCGGCACGCTGCGCAAAGCCCTGCACCAATTGAGCGAACGCGGGTTGCTGGAGCGCGTGCAGGGGTCGGGCAATTATGTGCGCAACGGGTCCGAGACCAACAGCGTCTATGCCATGTTCCGGCTGGAACTGCCCGAAGGCGGCGGGTTGCCGCGCGCGGATGTGCTGTCGGTCGATCTGCTGCCCAAACCCGACGATCTACCGAAGTTTGGCATATTAGACAACGGATCACGGGTGCGGCGGCTGCGCTATCTCAATGACACGGTGATCGCGGTCGAAGAGATCTGGCTGGATGCTTCTGCCGGGTTGATCCGGCGGCGGGATGTGTCCGATTCGCTCTATCACTATTACCAGAACCAGCTTGGGTTCTGGATCAGACGCGCCGAAGACAGGGTCTCGGTCGGGGTGGTGCCGGATTGGGCGCCCGCGCAATTTACAAAACCCCACGGGACACCCATCGGGTATATCGAACGGTTCAGTTGGGCCGACTCGCCGCAACCGGTCGAATTCTCGCGCACCTGGTTCGACCCGGACCGCGCGCTTTATGTCCAACGGCTCAGATAAGGAGAGACGCGTGACCCGAGAGATCAACTACGGGATCATCGGCTGCGGCATGATGGGGCAGGAGCATCTGAAGAACATCGCACTGCTTGAAGGCGCGCGCGTTGCCGCGATCTTTGAACCCGATGCCGGAATGGCAGAGGCCTCCAGCCAGATCGCACCCGAAGCAACACTTGTGCCGTCGCTGGAGGCGCTACTAGCATTGCCGGATCTGGACTGCCTGCTGATCGCCAGCCCCAACCACCGCCACGTGTCGCAGGTTCTGCAGATCGCGGAAACACGGCCCCTGCCCCTGCTGGTCGAGAAGCCTCTGTTCACCGACCCGGCGGATGCCGAGGCGATGTTTGCGTTGCGCGAGAGCTATCCGGCCCCGATCTGGGTGGCGATGGAGTACCGCTACATGCCGCCCATCGCGGCGTTTCTGGAACAGGCCGATGTCGCCACTGGCGGCATCAGGATGCTGACCCTGCGCGAGCATCGGTTTCCGTTTCTGGACAAAGTCGGCAACTGGAATCGGTTCAATCGCAACAGCGGCGGGACATTTGTTGAAAAATGCTGCCATTTCTTCGATCTGATGAGGCTGGCGCTGCAGGCCGAGCCGGTGCGTATCATGGCCTCGGCAGCACAATCGCTCAACCATCTGGACGAGCGCTACGAGGGCGAGGTGCCCGACATTCTCGACAACGGCTATGTCATCGTCGATTTCGACAATGGCGCGCGGGCGATGCTGGAACTGTGCATGTTTGCCGAGGGTGCAACCTATCAGGAGGAGGTTTCGGCCATCGGCGCCGCAGGCAAGATCGAAGCGCTGGTGCCCGGGCCGGGCCGTTTCTGGCCCGCGCAACTGGGCGCGCCCCCGGTCCCGAAACTGATCGTCAGCCCGCGCGCACCCAAAGGGCCGGTGACGACCGAAATCCCGGTGGACGGGGACCTGCTTGATGCAGGCGACCACAACGGATCGACCTTTTATCAGCATCAGGCGTTTCTGCAGCTCCTACGTGGCGAACGCGACGGGCCGGACGTGTCACTGCTGGATGGCTGGATGGCGGTGCGGATGGGGCTTGCAGCCCAGCGCTCTGCCGCAAGCGGAAAATCGGTCTTGTTAGAGCCTGTATAGACAGGAATACCTGATGTCGCCTCGCGTTGGCGGCTTGCAACCTACGACCCGGAAATTACCGAATTACCCACACAATTTTATCTGTTAGCCCCCTCTTAACACCTGCACCGCTACCACGGTGGTGGGTGAAAAAAGGTGGTGGAGATGGGTGCGCAATCAAATGCGGCGCCAGTCATCATCAAACGTAAGAAAGTCGTTGGTGGCGGTGGCCACCATGGTGGCGCATGGAAGGTGGCCTATGCCGATTTCGTGACGGCCATGATGGCGTTCTTCATGTTGATGTGGCTGCTGAACGCAACAACCGAAAAACAACGCAAAGGGTTGGCGGATTACTTTTCACCGTCGATCCCGCTCAGCCCGGTTTCGGGCGGCGGTGATGGTGCCTTTGGGGGCGAAAACGTGTTCTCGGATGATGCCGTAGTTCTGGATGGGCGCGGCGCGACAAAGCAGCACCTGACGGAATCGCGCCGCGCACGGGGTGCAACCGGCGTCGACCAAAACGGGGAAGAGGACGCGTCGGTGGACGAATTCAGCGCCGTTCAGAATATGCTGCAGGGGCGCAGCGGTGAAAGCCAGGTCTCTGACCGGCTGCTGAAACACATCGTCACCCGGGTTACCGACGAGGGACTGATCATCGAGCTTTCGGCAACCGATCAGGTGCCGCTTTTCGATCGGCATTCCGACACGCCGACCCAGACGATGCAAGACCTGGCGGCGGTTGTGGCGATGGCGGCGGCGAGCGTCAGCAACCATGTCGCGGTAAGCGCCCATGTGCAGGCGCGTCCTGTTGTGCTGGCGCGCAGCCCGGTCTGGCACCTGTCCATGGATCGCGCCACGACCAGCAAGACACTTCTGGAACGCTCCGGACTGGACCCGGCCCGCATTCAGCGGGTGACCGGGCATGCCGACCGCAAGCTCAGGGACGAAAACCCTATGGCTGCCCGCAACAACCGGGTTGAGATCACGCTGCTGCGCAGCTCTTCGACAGAATAGCTCGTATTTTAGCTGTTAGCGCGCTGTTAAACCCCAGCGCGTAGCTGTTGCAGAAGGCTGAATGACCAAAGCAACAAAAGGGGCTCCGATGTCCATTTCCTCTTCGCTGAACGCGGGCGTGGCTGCGCTGTCAGCCAATGCCAACCGACTGGCGACCATTTCCGACAATATCGCGAATGCCTCGACCTTCGGGTACAAACGGGTCGAAACGGACTTTCATTCAATGGTTACTTCGTCCTCGGGCGGCACCTATTCCGCGGGCGGGGTCCGTACGACCAACCGCCGTCTGATCGATCAGGCCGGCTCAATCGTGTCGACCAGCAATGCCACCGACCTCGCCATCCGGGGTCGCGGCATGCTGCCAGTGCGGCACACGTCCGAGATTTCGGATGCCGGGTCTTCGCAGATGTTGCTGACTACGACCGGGTCATTCCGAACCGACGAACAGGGATATCTGGTTACCGAATCGGGTCTGGTTCTGCTGGGCTGGCCCGCTGCCGCAGACGGTTCGATGCCCTCTTATCCGCGCGATACGTCGGAAGGGTTGCAACCGATTCAGATGGGCGTGAACCAGGTTTCGGGGTCCCCGACAACCCGGATGGGTCTGCGCATGAACCTGCCCGCAACCGCGACCGAAGCCGGCGCAGCGGGAGATTCTCAACCGCTTTCGGTGGAGTATTTTGACAATCTGGGCAAATCGGAGAATGTTCAGATCGAGCTGGTTCCGACGGTGCCCGCCACAGGTGTCAGCAATGAATGGACGATGATACTGCGCGACACTGCGTCTGGCGGGGCGACGATCGGTGAATATACCCTGACCTTCGATGACAGCCGCACGGCCGGGGGCACTCTGGCCAGCGTCACAGCCGTTTCGGGCGGCGCCTATGATCCCGCCACGGGCAGCCTTGTGGTTAGTGTCGCCGGCGGCCCAATGGAGATCAATATCGGCCTGCTGGGCGATACCGACGGCATTTCGCAGCTCTCTGACACGTTTGCACCGGTCTCGACCACCAAAGATGGATCGGCAGTGGGCACCATGACCAAAGTGGAAATCGACGAAAACGGCTACGTCTATGCCTTCTTCGATTCCGGTATCAGCCAGCGGGTCTATCAGGTTCCCCTGGTCGACCTGCCCAATCCAAACGGGATGTTCTCGCTCGACCAGCAGACCTATGCGCCCTCTCGTGAAAGCGGCACCTATTTCCTGTGGGACGCGGGCGACGGGCCCACCGGCGACATGGTGTCCTTCGCGCGCGAGGAATCCAAGACCGACATCGCAACCGAACTGACCGCAATGATCCAGACCCAGCGCGCGTATTCCACCAGCGCCAAGGTGATCCAGACTGTTGACGAGATGCTTCAGGAAACCACGAATATCAAACGCTGACAGAGCACCCGCTAGGGCCATGGAAGGAGGGCGGATATGACAATCTCGGCAGCGTTCAACAACGCACTCAGCGGTCTGACGGCCAGCGGTCGCGCATCGGGTGTGATCTCGGACAATATCGCGAATGCGCTGACACCGGGTTATGCGAAGCGCAGTCTCGAGCTGACCTCGAATGCAACCGCCGGTCAGGGCGTCCGCGTTCTGGGCGTCACCCGCCGCACCGACCCGGTCCTGACGGACAATCGACGCAGCGCCGAAGCCACGTCGCGGAATGTTGATACGCTGACCCGGTTTCATGCCGAGTTCGGGGCCCTGATCGGTTCCACCGATGATCCCGCATCACTGAGCCACCGCGTGGCCGAGCTCGAGGCCGCTCTGATCACTGCAGCAAGCAACCCAAATGCCCCCACACGGCTAGATGCTGCTGCCACCGCCGCAAGCGATCTGGCACAGGCAATTCAGTCTGCGGGCAAGGGCCTGAGTGACCTGCGCACGCGCGCGGATCGCAATATCAGCCAACAGGTCGACAGGCTGAACGGCACGTTGCAGGATATCGAGGCGCTCAACGCCCGCATCCGGCGCGTTGAGCTGTCAGGTTCGGATACCGCGTCCTTGCTCGATCAGCGTAAGCAACTGGTGGACCAGGTCAACACCGTCATACCGGCCAAGATCGCCGGCCGCGAACATAACGGCATTGCGCTTTATAGCGAGGGCGGCGCCATTTTGCTTGATGGCTCCGCCGCCACACTCAGCTTTGCCCCCGCCACCTCTGCTGAACCTCATATGACTCAGGCGAACGGGCTGCTCTCCGACCTTGAGATCAACGGCATGCCGATGCGGACCGGGGGCGAGGCATCGCCGATCCGGGGTGGCACGCTGGCCGCCGAATTTCAGATCCGTGACGATCTTGCCGTCGACGCGCAACAGAATCTCGACGCTCTCGCCCGCGACCTGATCGAACGCTTTGCCGATCCGGCGGTTGACCCGACGCTGGCCGCGACCGATCCCGGCCTGTTCACCGACGCCGGCGCCGCCTTTCTGCCGGCAAACGCTCTCGGCCTGTCGAACCGGCTGGAGTTCAACACAGCTGCCGATCCGTCCCAAGGCGGCCAAAGCTGGCGCTTGCGTGACGGGTTGAACGCTTCGGGTCCCGGCCCTCAGGGCGGCGCCGCCCTGCTCAAGGCGATGAGCGCGGCGCTTACCACGCCCCGAACGCTGGCGAGTGCGAATTTCGGGCCCGGCGCACTGAGCGCAGCCGGGGTGGCAACCGGAATGTTGTCAATCACCGCACAGGCCACGGCCGAGACCGAACAGCGGTCGGCCTTCGCCTCGGCAACATTCACCGAATTTCAGCGAATCGAACAGGCCCTTGGCGTGGACACCGACGCGGAGCTGCAATCCCTGATGCAGATTGAACAGGCATATGCCGCCAACGCGCGGGTTCTCGAGGTTGTCGGGACCCTGATGGATACATTGCTGAGGATCTGACCCATGCCCCTGACATCAATCGGTGATCTGGCCAGCTCGCTGGCATTGCGCACCCGCAGCGTCGAAATCAAGACCCGGATCGCTACGCTGACCGATGAACTCAGTTCCGGCCAGACCAAGGACGTGAATACTCGGCTTGCTGGCGACTATTCGCAGCTAACCGATATGGATCGCCGGTTGCGCCATCTGCAGGCGTTCAAGACCGTCACCGCCGAGGCGGGTGCCTGGGCCAGCGGTATACAGACGGGCCTTGCGAACCTGCATGACCGGGTGGGTGACCTCTCGGCAAAACTGGTCACGTTTTCCAAACCCGGCCAGGAGGTCACGCGCCAACACATGAGCAACCAGGCCGCCGACGACCTCAAGCTTCTGGTATCGACACTGAACACCAGATCGGGCGGGCGCAGCCTGTTTGCCGGGCAGGCCCTAGATACGACGCCGCTCGCCGATGACAAAACCCTGCTGGCAGCCCTGCGCACGGTGGTGAGCGGTCAGACAACGCCGGTTGACATTATCCAGGCCGCCACGGACTGGTTCAACGACCCTGCCGGGTTCGAAGCAGTTATCTATCAAGGCTCCGACCAGAGCCTGGACCCGATCAGTGTATCCGATACCCAGGACGCTAGCCTGCCGCTGCGCGCCGATCATCCAACGTTTCGAGCCATGCTGCGCGACACCGCATTAGCCGCGCTTGCAACCGACCCGGCGTTGGGGTTTTCGGAAACGGTTCAGTCCGATCTGCTGCACAGAACCGGGGCGGGTTTACTGCGTAGCCAGGAAGACTTGACCCTGCTGCAAGCCGATCTGGGTCATACGGAGTCACGCATCGAAGCGGCAAAGACCCAAAACGCCGCCACCGCGACGGCCACGGAATTTGCCCGCAACATACTTTTGGCGGCGGACCCCTATGACACGGCAACACATCTGGAAGCGGCCCAGTTCCAGTTGGAGAGCCTCTACGCCGCCACCGTCCGGTCCTCGCAATTGTCGCTGGTGAACTACCTCAGATGAGCATTTTCAGACTTCTTGCCCTGACCTTACTGATGGCCCTGCCCGCCAATGCCGGAGAAATCCGCCTGAAGAACCTTGTCGATTTCGATGGCGTCCGCGGCAACGACCTGATCGGTTATGGCCTGATCGTGGGATTGAACGGAACCGGCGACGGGCTGCGCAATGCACCCTTCACCGAAGACATGTTGTCAAATGTGCTGGAACGCCTCGGCGTCAACGTCACCGGAGAGCAGTTTCGCCCGAAAAACGTCGCCGCCGTTTTTGTGACCGCCAGTTTGCCGCCATTTTCGAGGGTGGGCTCGCAGATCGACGTCACGGTGTCCGCGATTGGTGATTCGAAAAGCCTGCTCGGCGGGACATTGATCATGACCCCGCTCAACGCCGCCGACGGGCAAATCTATGCCGTCGCGCAGGGCACTGTGCTGGCTGGTGGCGCCAGTGTCGAAGGTGAGGCGGCCTCGGTGGTGCGCGGTGTGCCCACCTCGGGCGTCATCCCCTCGGGCGCGCGGGTCGAGAAAGAGATCGACTTTGATCTCTCATCGCTGAGGCGCCTGCGCCTGGCTTTGCGAGAACCCGATTTCACCACGGCGGGGCGCATCGAAACAGCTGTGAACCGCGAATTCAGACGCCCGGTGGCGGTAATGCGCGATTCCGGCACAGTAGAGCTTGATGTCGCGGCGACCCGCGCAGTCTCGGTCGCCCATGCCATTGAGAGGGTTGAAAACATCCTCGTCACGCCGGAGCGTCGGGCGCGTGTGGTGGTCGATCAAAGATCCGGTACGATCGTGCTGGGCGATGATGTACGTATTTCACGCGTTGCCGTTTCGCAGGGTAACCTGACCCTGCGGATTGAAGAAGCGCCGCTTGTCGTGCAGCCGAACCCCTTTGCCAATGGGCGAACAGTAGTTGTCCCGCGCACAACCGCAGCACTTGAAGAGGATGAAGGTATCAAACTGGCCGAGGTGCCCGAGGGAACTTCACTGTCGCAGGTGGTCGCGGGATTGAACGCGCTCGGGGTTTCGCCAAGGGACATGATCGACATTCTCAAGACCATCAATGCCGCAGGGGCTCTACACGCGGAATTTGTCGTGAGATGAACTGAGATCGCGAAGGTGAACAGCGGGCGCGTTTTCGCCTCTTGCAGACTCACCCGCCACCACGTATATGCCTCTCAACAGCGGCGCGTCGGGCTCTGGCCTGAGGCTCCACCGGGAAATATCGACGGGCCGCGGGCCCGTTTTTTTGTGTTTGGACCAAGATGACCAACGACCTGATAGCAAAGGCAGCGATCGACCGGAGACTGGCCGAGATCGTCACCCCTGTGATCGAGGATCTGGGGTTCGAGTTGGTGCGCATCCGTCTGATGAGCGGCAAGCAGTCGACGTTGCAGATCATGGCTGACAAATCCGATGGCGGCATCGAGGTGGATGATTGCGCCGAGATCTCGAATGCAGTCAGCGCCACGCTGGATGTCGAGGACCCGATCCTGGACGCTTATACGCTTGAAGTGTCCAGCCCCGGAATCGACCGCCCACTGACGCGGCTCAAAGATTTCGACATGTTCGAAGGCTATGAGGCTAAACTTGAGACCGCCGAACTGATCGATGGCCGTCGCCGCTTCAAGGGTGAACTTGCCGGGGTCGAGGGCGACGAGGTACTGATCAACATTCCCGAGCATGGTGAGACGATCACAATCGGGTTGCAATTCGATTGGCTGAGCGACGCCAAGCTGGTGCTGACCGACGATCTGATCAAGGAAATGCTGCGCCAGCGCAAGGCGGCGGGCGCGCTGCCCGAAGACCTGAACGAAGACCAATTCGACGAGATAGTTGAAGATGCGCCCCTGCGGGGTGATGAAGTTGAAGGCGCGCCCCTGCGGGGCGACGAAATCGTGCCCGAGCAAGGGTCCGAAGAGGAGACGAATTGATGGCAATCACCTCAGCCAACCAGCTGGAACTGCTGCAAACCGCCGAGGCCGTGGCCCGGGAAAAGATGATCGATCCCGGTCTGGTGGTCGAGGCGATGGAAGAAAGCCTCGCCCGCGCCGCCAAGAGCCGCTATGGCGCCGAGATGGATATCCGCGTCAGCATCGACCGCAAGACCGGCAAGGCCACCTTTACCCGCGTCCGCACCGTGGTCGAGGATGAAGAGCTTGAGAACTATCAGGCCGAGTTCACCATGGAACAGGCCAAGCAATATTTGGAAAACCCTGCCGTGGGTGACCAGTACGTCGAAGAGGTGCCGCCGGTCGAAATGGGTCGCATCGCCGCACAATCGGCCAAGCAGGTGATCCTGCAGAAGGTGCGCGAAGCCGAACGCGACCGTCAGTACGAGGAATTCAAGGACCGCGCCGGCACCATCATCAACGGTCAGGTCAAGCGCGAAGAGTTCGGCAATGTGATCGTCGATATCGGAGGTGGCGAGGCTGTGCTGCGCCGCAACGACAAGATCGGTCGCGAAAGCTATCGCCCTAATGACCGTCTGCGCGCCTTTATCAAAGAGGTCCGTCGCGAGCCGCGCGGGCACCAGATCTTCCTGTCGCGCACCGCGCCGGAATTCATGGCCGAGCTGTTCAAGATGGAAGTGCCGGAAATCTATGACGGCATTATCGACATCAAGGCGGTCGCCCGCGACCCCGGGTCGCGCGCCAAGATTGCCGTGATCTCTTATGACGGCTCGATCGATCCGGTCGGTGCCTGCGTTGGTATGCGTGGCAGCCGTGTGCAGGCGGTCGTCAACGAATTGCAGGGCGAAAAGATTGACATCATCCCGTGGAACGAAGATCAGCCAACCTTCCTGGTGAACGCATTGCAACCCGCCGAGGTCAGCAAGGTCGTTCTGGACGAAGAAGCCGGCAAGATCGAAGTTGTCGTGCCCGAGGAACAACTGAGCCTCGCCATTGGCCGCCGCGGTCAGAACGTGCGTCTGGCCAGCCAACTGACCAATCTTGATATCGACATTATGACCGAGGCCGAAGAATCGGCCCGTCGCCAGAAGGAATTCGAGGCGCGCACCAGCCTGTTTATGGAAACACTGGATCTGGACGAGTTCTTTGCCCAGCTGCTGGTCTCCGAAGGCTTTGGCAATCTCGAAGAAGTCGCTTATGTCGAACTGGACGAGTTGCTGGTCATCGATGGCGTCGACGAAGGCACTGCACAAGAACTTCAGGCCCGCGCCCGCGACTATCTGGAAGCGCAGGCCAAGCAGGCGCTGGACAACGCGCGCGCGCTGGGTGTCGAGGACAGCCTGGTTGAATTCGAGGGGCTCTCACCCCAGATGATCGAGGCGTTGGCCAAGGACGACGTCAAGACGCTGGAAGATTTTGCCACTTGCGCCGACTGGGAGCTGGCGGGCGGCTGGACCACGGTTGATGGCGAGCGCGTCAAGGATGACGGCATTCTGGAACCGTTCGGCATGAGCCTCGAAGAAGCGCAATCCATGGTGATGACCGCACGCGTTCTGCTGGGCTGGGTTGATCCGGCCGAACTTGAGGCCGACGAAGAAGAGGTCGAGTCTGAGGAAGGCGAAGAAACCAGCGCGGAGGCCGGGGCCTGATCTCAGGCCCGGTTGGGGTCCTGATGAGCCGCGGTGGCGCCTCAAAAGACCGGTCGGACGGTCCCGAACGCAAATGCGTCGCCACGGGTGAGGTGCGTCCTAAATATGGACTCATCCGCTTTGTTGCCGGTCCGGACGGCACGGTTGTGCCCGATGTGATGGGCAAGCTGCCGGGGCGGGGCGTCTATGTCGCGGCGGACCGCGCGGCTCTGCAGCGAGCAGTGGACAAGAAGCTGTTCAGCCGCGGCCTGAAGATGCAGGCCAGCGTCCCGGACGGTCTGATCGACGAACTGGAACGGCAATTGTCGCGCCGCGTCGTCGACCTGCTGAGCCTGGCACGCAAGTCGGGTGATGCGGTGGCGGGCTTTGAGAAGGTCAAGACCTGGCTCGACAAGGAAGAGGCTCAGGTTCTGCTTCAGGCCAGCGATGGATCGGCGCGCGGAAAGACGAAATTGAGCACGCCGCATTTCGGTAAATACATCGGCTGGCTCACGGCGGACGAATTGGGCATGGCATTTGGTCGCCAAACAATGATACATGCGGCGCTGGCCTCTGGTGGACTCGCCAAACGTGTTGTAGAGGAAGCGCAGCGCCTGCGTGGCTTGCGCGAAACGGATGACGGCGGCAACGGCCGCACGGAAGGGTAAGTAAGCTTGATGAGCGATAGTGACGGCAAAAAGACATTGGGTCTGCGTGGGGCGCCCCGCTCGGGGAATGTGAAACAGAGTTTCAGCCACGGACGGACCAAGAATGTCGTGGTGGAAACCAAGCGCAAGCGCGTTGTGGTCCCCAAGCCCGGTGCGTCAAAGCCCGGGGCCGGGTCCTCTGCGCCGTCGGGTGATCCATCGCGTCGCCCCGCCGGGATCTCTGATGCCGAGATGGCCCGCCGCCTGAAGGCGGTCCAGGCCGCCAAGGCACGCGAGGCCGAAGAAACCGCGCGCCGTGCCGCTGAAGAAAAAGCGCGCGCCGAAGATCGCGAGCGGCGCCGGGCCGAGGCCGAGGCGAAGGAACGCGAGCAGCGCGAGGCCGAAGAGCGCGCCAAGCAAAAAGCCGCCGACGAGGAGCGCCAACGCAAGGAATCCGAGGAAAACGCCCGTCGCGCCGCGGCCGAAGCGGCCACGGCCAAAGAGGCACCCAAGCCGGAGCAGCGCAGCGCACCCACCGGTGGTCGACCCGCGCCCAGCGAAGCCCCGCGTCGCGAGCGCGAACAGCGCCAGACGCGCGGCAAGGGCCGTGACGACAACCGCCGCTCGGGCAAGCTGACGCTGAACCAGGCTCTGTCGGGTGGCGAAGGCAACCGGCAGAAATCGCTGGCCGCGATGAAGCGCAAGCAGGAACGCGCCCGGCAAAAAGCCATGGGCGGCTCGGTCGAGCGTGAAAAGGTGATTCGCGACGTGCAGGTGCCGGAAACCATCGTTGTGTCCGAACTGGCCAACCGCATGGCCGAACGGGTCGGAGACGTGGTCAAATCGCTCATGAACATGGGCATGATGGTCACTCAGAACCAATCGATCGACGCAGACACTGCCGAACTGATCATTGAGGAATTCGGCCATAACGTTGTACGTGTGTCCGATGCCGATGTCGAAGATGTCATCGCCGATATCGAGGACAAGGACGACGATCTGGAACCGCGCCCTGCGGTCATCACCATCATGGGCCATGTCGACCACGGCAAGACCTCGCTGCTAGATGCGATCCGCGACGCCAAGGTTGTTGCCGGCGAAGCGGGCGGCATCACCCAGCATATCGGTGCCTATCAGGTCAAAACCGATGGTGGTGCCACGCTGACCTTCCTCGATACACCGGGCCACGCGGCCTTTACCTCGATGCGGTCGCGCGGGGCACAGGTGACAGATATCGTTGTGCTTGTAGTGGCGGCCGATGACGCGGTCATGCCACAGACCATCGAGGCCATCAATCACGCCAAGGCGGCCGAAGTACCGATGATCGTGGCGATCAATAAAGTCGACAAACCCGACGCCAACCCAGACAAAGTGCGCACTGACCTGCTGCAGCATGAGGTGATCGTCGAAAAGATGTCGGGTGAGGTTCAGGACGTCGAAGTGTCCGCCATCACCGGTCAGGGTCTGGACGAGTTGCTTGAAGCGATCGCGCTGCAGGCCGAGATTCTGGAGCTGAAGGCCAATTCCGACCGCGCCGCCCAAGGCGCAGTGATCGAGGCGCAGCTGGATGTGGGCCGTGGCCCCGTCGCGACCGTTCTGGTTCAGAAAGGCACATTGCGTCAGGGCGACATCTTTGTTGTGGGTGAGCAATATGGCAAGGTCCGTGCGCTTATCAACGACAAGGGCGACCGGGTGAAAGAAGCCGGGCCATCGGTTCCGGTGGAGGTTCTTGGCCTTAACGGGACACCCGAGGCCGGGGACGTTCTGAACGTGACCTCGACCGAAGCGCAGGCCCGCGAGATCGCGGATTACCGCGAACAGGCCGCCAAGGACAAACGCGCCGCCGCCGGTGCCGCGACCACGCTTGAACAGTTGATGCAGAAGGCCAAGGAAGACGAAAGCGTCTCCGAGCTGCCGATTCTGGTCAAGGCGGATGTGCAGGGTTCGGCCGAGGCCATCGTTCAGGCGATGGAAAAGATCGGCAATGACGAAGTGCGCGTGCGCGTGCTGCATTCCGGCGTCGGTGCCATTACTGAAACCGATATCGGTCTGGCCGAAGCCTCGGGCGCGCCCGTCATGGGCTTCAACGTGCGGGCCAATACCTCGGCGCGGAACACGGCGAACCAGAAAGGTGTCGAGATCCGGTATTACTCGGTGATCTATGATCTTGTGGACGACGTCAAAGCCGCCGCTTCAGGTCTGCTGAGCGCCGAGATCAAGGAAAACTTCATCGGCTATGCCGAGATCAAGGACGTATTCAAGGTCTCTAATGTCGGCAAGGTTGCGGGCTGTCTGGTCACCGAAGGTGTCGCCCGTCGTTCGGCCGGTGTGCGACTGCTGCGCGACAACGTGGTGATCCACGAAGGCACGCTGAAGACGCTCAAACGCTTCAAGGACGAAGTGGCCGAGGTTCAGTCGGGTCAGGAATGCGGTATGGCGTTCGAGAACTACGACGATATTCGCAAGGGCGACGTCATCGAGATCTTCGAGCGCGAAGAAGTCACTCGCACGCTGGACTGACCTGTCCCGACGTGTTGAAACAAAAGGGGTTGGCCGATGGGCCAACCCCTAGTCATGTGAGTGGCGGTGTGCCGTTTCGTCAGGCCGCAGCCTTGACCGGACGTCCAGCAAAATGCTTCTTGCCGATCTTCACTTCGATACGTCCATCGGCAAGCGCGCGCACATATGTGCCCTGTACGAACACACACGTACCAATCGTAATTGTACGTAGCACGTGACATCCTCCCAAATTGCCATTTGGATGAATTCACTATACACGAAAAAACCGCAAATGGACACTGTTTAGCGTCAGGTTGCCAAACGGAGCGCGCGCTAACGTCCCACATGTAGCGTGTGGAGTCTATTCCGCGACGAAATGTCGAGAGAAGCTGGGATCGGAATGCAACCAAAAGACGCGGGTGGTCAGATCACAGCCAATCTCTCAGGATCGGAATGAGCGGAATATCAGCAGGCGGCATCGGATAGTCGCGCAGGTCATTCGGACGGACCCATTTCAACCTCTGGCCTTCATTGGATTGCGGGATGCCCTCCCATTTCCGGCAGGCAAACAACGGCATGAGAAGGTGAAAGTCATCATAGCCGTGGCTCGCGAAAGTGAGCGGCGCAAGGCAGGATTTCCAGGTGTTGATGCCCAGTTCTTCTTCCAGTTCGCGGATCAGCGCCATTTCGGGCGTTTCACCTGGTTCGACCTTGCCACCCGGAAACTCCCATAGCCCGGCCATGGATTTTCCCTCGGGGCGTTGCGCCAACAGCACCCGGCCATCGGGATCAATCAGCGCAACGGCCGAGACAAGTACAATATTCATTGTCACAATCCCGGACGCAAAACCGGGTTCCACTTTTTGCGGGGCGTGCTCCGGTTTCACGACCGGTAATCCGCGTTGATCTCGATATATCCGTGGGTCAGATCGCAAGTCCAGACCGTGGCCTTGCCCGCGCCCAGCCCCAGATCGATGGCGATCACCAGATCTTGCGCCTTCATATAGGCGGCGGCGTCTTCTTCGCGGTAATCCGGGCTGACCCAGCCCTTTTCCGCCACCAAAATATCCCCGAACGAGATGCTCAGCATGTCCCGGTCCGCCGTGGCCCCCGATTTGCCGATCGCCATCACCACCCGGCCCCAATTGGCGTCCTCTCCGGCGATGGCGGTTTTGACTAGCGGAGAATTGGCCACCGACAGGCCATGGGTCTTGGCCTCTGCATCCGAAACAGCGCCGGTGACGCGGATTTCGATGAATTTGGTCGCGCCTTCGCCGTCCCGCACCACCAGATGCGCCAACTCGCGCATCACCTGCTCAAGTGCTGCATCAAACCGGGCAACGCCTGTCGCATCCACGCCCGCAGCACCGGTAGCGCAGACCAGCAGGCTGTCCGAAGTCGAAGTGTCGCTGTCGACCGTGATGCAGTTGAACGTTCGATCCGCCATGGCCGAAACCGCGCTTTGCAACGCCGCCTGATCATAGCCCGCATCGGTGAAGATATAGACCAGCATCGTCGCCATATCGGGCGCAATCATGCCCGATCCCTTGGCCATACCGGCGATGGACACCGTCTTGCCATCGACCTCGACTTGCGCGCTTGCTCCTTTTGCGAAAGTGTCGGTGGTCATGATCGCCCGCGCGGCATCTTCGATAGCGTCGCCCGACAGGCCCGCGTTCAGGTCGTTTATCTGCGACACGATTCGGTCATGGGGCAACGGCTCGCCAATAACCCCCGTCGAAGCGGTGAAGACGCGCTGCTCAGGTACTCCGGTTGTCTCGGCCACCGCCTTGGTCACCTCGGCGACCGAGGCCTGCCCGTATTGGCCGGTAAACGCATTGGCATTGCCCGAATTCACAAGGATCGCGGCGGGGCCAGAGCTTCCCCCACCCAGTTTCTGCTGACAGTCCAGCACCGGAGCCGCGCGCGTCGAGGAGCGGGTGAAAACACCCGCGACCGACGTGCCCGCATCGAGAACCGCCAGCATCACATCAGTGCGCCCGGCATATTTGACGCCCGCCGCGGCGGTGGCAAAGCGCACGCCGCCAAGCCGCGGCAGGTCTGGAAAACGCGCGGGCGCCAGCGGCGAAACCTTGGTGATTGTCGCCAAAGCGCTTACTCCTGCACGAGGTCGAGCTGCTTGAGCATCTCGGGTGTCAGGCCTTCGACCTCGGGGCGTTCCACTGTTGCGGACTGGGTCAGCTCCGCCACTTTCGCCTCGATCACCTCGCGTTGGATCTGCTGCGCCAGATCGCCGCGCACATCGTCCAGCGCAGGGGCCTGGGATTTGCGCTTGTCTTTCAGGTTGATCAGATGCCAGCCGAACTGCGTCTTCACCGGGTCCGAGACCTGGCCGGGTTCCAGCGCCATCACTGCCTGTTCGAACTCGGGCACCATCTGGCCCGGCCCGAACCAGCCAAGCGCACCGCCATTGGGGCCCGAAGGCCCGGTGGATTTCTCTTTCGCGGTTTCCGCAAAATCTGCCCCCTCGTCCAGCTCACCTTTGATCGCCTTGGCCTCATCCTCGGTTTCGACCAGGATGTGGGCGGCGTCATATTCATCGGCACCGGCCCAATCATTGAACTGTGCGTCATAGGCCGCCTGCAGCGCCTCGTCGGTCACCGCCTCTGCGGTTAGCCGGTCGATCATGGTGGCGGCCAGCAGCGAGCGTTTCTCGTTTTCCAGCGTCAGCGCGATCTGGCGCGGCATCTCGTCGCCCAGCGCCTCGCGCAGCAGGTTCTGCTGGATTAGTTGATCGAGAATGGCGTCATACAGCACCTGATCCTCGACCTGCTGGTATTGCTGGGGCAGCGCGGCCCGCGCCAGGATCAGATGGCCCAGCGTGATGTCTTCGCCGTTGACAGTTGCGACAACAGTATCGGCATCGGGCTGGTTTTGTGCAGTCGCAGGCAGCGCCATCACCGCCGCAAGGGCCAAAGCTGGCAGAAAAGTGAAGCCTTTGGGCATGTATTCATCCTATATTCAGACCACGACAGGGCGCGGCGTTGACACTCTTAGACCTGCCGCTTACATCGCTTTGAAGCCTTGGACAGGGCCGCCTTCACCCCCCGTATCTATGGGTTGCGCGCAGGGCGGGCAAGCCTGTCGCAACCTCGATAAGAATAGATCCGCTGGAGTGAACATGCTGGGACTGGGAACGCTCACCAAAAAGGTGTTCGGAACGCCGAATGACCGCAAGATCAAGGCGACCCGCCCGCTGATCGCAAAGATCAACGCGCAGGAAGAAGAGTTCGAAAAACTGTCTGATGACGGGCTGAAGGACAAGACCGAGGACCTGCGCAAGCGTGCCCTGGACGGCGAAAGCCTTGACGACCTGCTGCCCGAGGCCTTTGCCAATGTGCGCGAAGCCGCCAAGCGGGCGCTTGGCCTGCGCGCCTTTGACGTACAGTTGATGGGCGGCGCCTTCCTGCATCAGGGCAACATTGCCGAAATGAAAACCGGCGAAGGCAAGACGCTGGTTGCCACCTTCCCGGCCTATCTGAACGCGCTGACCGGCAAGGGCGTGCATGTGGTGACGGTGAACGAATACCTCGCCAAGCGTGACGCCGAATGGATGGGCAAGGTGTTCAGCGCGCTGGGCATGACCACCGGCGTGATCTGGACCGGCATGCCCGAGGATGAGAAACGCGCCGCCTATGGCTGTGACATCACCTATGCCACCAATAACGAGCTGGGCTTCGACTATCTGCGCGACAACATGAAAGCGGAACTGGACCAGCTGTTCCAGAAACATCACAACTTCGCCATCGTGGATGAGGTCGACTCGATCCTGATCGATGAGGCACGGACACCGCTGATCATCTCGGGCCCGGCGCAAGACCGCTCGGACCTGTACCTGACCATCGACACGGTGATCCCAACCTTGGACGATAGTCACTTTGAACTGGACGAAAAAACTCGGAACGTGACCTTCACAGACGAGGGCAACGAGTTCCTGGAAACCCAGCTCAAGGCGCGAGACCTGCTGGATGAGGCTCAGTCGCTTTATGATCCCGAAAGCACAACCATCGTGCATCACGTCAACCAGGGCCTGCGGGCACATAAGTTGTTCCAGAAGGACAAGGACTATATCGTTCGTGACGGGCAGGTTGTGCTGATCGACGAATTCACCGGTCGGATGATGCCGGGCCGCCGCCTGTCGGACGGGCTGCATCAGGCCATCGAAGCCAAGGAAGGCGCGCCGATCCAGCCCGAAAACGTCACCCTGGCCAGCGTCACCTTCCAGAACTACTTCCGGCTGTACAACAAGCTGGGCGGCATGACCGGTACCGCATTGACCGAGGCCGAGGAATTTGCCGAAATCTACGGTCTGGGCGTGGTCGAGGTGCCCACCAACAAGCCGATCGCACGGGTGGACGAGGACGATCAGGTCTATCGCACCACGGGCGAGAAATACGGCGCGATGATCAAGGAAATCCGGGTAGCCAACGAAAAAGGTCAGCCGGTCCTGGTTGGCACCACCTCGATCGAAAAGTCCGAAATGCTCAGCCAGTTGCTGACCGAAGAAGGCATCAAGCACAACGTCCTGAACGCCCGCCAGCATGAAAAAGAGGCGCAGATCGTCGCCGAGGCGGGACATCTGGGCGCGGTCACCATCGCCACCAACATGGCCGGTCGCGGCACCGACATTCAGCTGGGCGGCAATGTCGAGATGAAAGTGCTGGCCGCATTGGCCGAAAACCCCGAAGCCGATCCTGCCGAGCTGCGCGCCGCCGAAGAGGCCAAGCACGCGGAAGAGAAAAAGAAGGTGCTAGAGGCGGGCGGGCTGTTCGTAATGGCCTCGGAACGCCACGAAAGCCGCCGCATCGACAACCAGCTGCGCGGCCGCTCAGGCCGTCAGGGTGACCCTGGCCGCACCGTGTTCTACCTCAGCCTCGAAGACGACCTGATGCGCATCTTTGGCTCGGAACGTCTGGAAAAGGTGCTCAGAACGCTGGGCATGAAAGAGGGCGAGGCGATCATTCACCCCTGGGTCAACAAATCGCTGGAACGCGCGCAGGCCAAGGTCGAGGGTCGCAATTTCGACATGCGCAAGAACGTTCTGAAATTCGACGACGTGATGAACGACCAGCGCAAGGTTGTGTTCAGCCAGCGGCGCGAGATCATGGCCGCCGAAGACCTGTCCGAGATCGTGTCGGACATGCGCGAGCAGGTGATCGACGACATTATCGACCAGTACATGCCGCCGAAATCCTATGCCGATCAGTGGGACACACAGGGTCTTTACGCAGCCGTGATCGAAAAGCTGGGTCTCGACCTGCCGATCATCGACTGGGCCGATGAAGAGGGCGTCGATGACGAACAGATCCGCGAACGCCTGATCAAGGCCGCCGATGAGAACATGGCAAAGAAGGCGGTCGATTTCGGCCCCGAGAACATGCGCAACATCGAAAAGCAGGTGCTGCTGCAAACCATCGACGGCAACTGGCGCGAGCATCTGCTGACTCTGGAACATCTGCGCTCGGTCGTTGGGTTCCGGGGATATGCGCAGCGCGACCCGCTCAATGAATACAAGAACGAAAGCTTCCAGCTGTTCGAGGGGATGCTCGACAGCCTGCGCGAAACGGTGACCCAGCAATTGGCGCGGGTCCGTCCGCTGAGCGAAGAGGAACAGCGCGAGATGCTGGCCCAGATGACCGCCCAGCAGGCCCAGATGCAGAGCGCGGCAGCGGGCGAGGCACCACAACAGAACGCCGAAGCGAAAGAACCCGCAATGGCGGGCGCGGATCAGGCGGCGGATGGCGGCGCTCAGGCAGCTCCCGGTTTTGTCGAAGACGACCCCGAAACCTGGGGCAAACCCTCGCGCAATGATCGCTGTCCCTGCGGCTCTGGCAAGAAGTTCAAACATTGCCACGGGCGGCTGACCTGAGGGCACTGCCCTTATTCGGACAAAATGACTCCCAAGGGCGGCCACAAACTGGCCGCCTTTTTTAACGAAAGTTAATCCGAACAAAGCCGGGGGAGTCGGTGATGATTCGGACACGCAACCTACTGACAGTCGGCGGAACGGCGTTCTGCGCACTGGCGATCGGATATTTCATGCAGCGCGACGCGCCTTCGCAATATGCGTCCATCATCCGGCATCCGTCTGGGTTGCAACAGCGCGTTCTGGCCCCATTTGCGCGCGCGGACATTGATGAATATGCCATGCTTGAGGTCCGCGATATCAAGCTGACCTCGGCCTTGCCCGGCCTGCCAGTGCCCACTCGTCTGGCTCAACCGACGCTGGAACATGTGACAGATGGCGCAGTCGCAGCGCGCGAGCTTTCGCTGCCTGTACCGCCAGGCGACCCGATGCACCCGGAGCTTGGATGCAACGTCACTGTCGCTTCATCGGTGTTGCCGCTGGCCCGCGTCGCGCTTTCGGTTGAGGCATCGTGCTTTCCGAACCAACGGGTAACAGTGCATCACAGTGGCCTGTTCTTTACCGACACCACCGACGGCAAAGGCGCGCTTGATGTCACGATCCCGGCGCTGTCGGAGCAGGCGGTGTTCATCATCGAGTTTGAAAACGGCGCCGGTGCGGTCGCCCGTGCCGAAGTGGACGAGTTGCTGGAATTCGAGCGTGTGGCAATCCAGTGGGGCGGCGAATCCGGCCTGCAGATCAACGCCAAAAGCGACAATGGGGTGACCCCGGTCACCGCCAATGACAGCGCATATGGTGATGTCGTCCGCCTTGGCAAGCTGGGCAACAGCACCTCTCGTGTGGCCGAAATCTACAGCGTTCCACGCGACCAGCTGGCGCGCTCGGACGCAATATCGCTGACGATCGAGGCCGAAGTCACCGCCGCCAATTGCGACCGCGACATCGCCGCGCAGTCGCTGGAGCTGCGCGCAAACCGCAGTTTGCGGATGCGCGACCTGACCCTGTCAATGCCAAGCTGCGACGCGACCGGTGACTTTCTGGTGTTGAATAATCTTGTCGAAGACCTGAAGATCGCCGGAAAATAATCCGTAGGCAAATCAGGTTCCTCATGAATTGGCTCCGTGCGGCGGTTTTTGCCGCGCTTTTCGTTTCCGGCATGGCGCTGCCCGGGCTGGCGCAGGATGTGACACTCACCTCGCGCGACGGTGCGGTGGCGGTCACCGGTGACCTACTGGGCTATGATGGCGAGTTTTATCGGGTCGATACCAGGTTCGGAGAATTGACGGTCGATGCCTCGGGCGTCAGCTGCGACGGACCCGCCTGCCCCAAGCTGACCGATTTTGTGGCCGAGATCACGCTGGCCGGATCCTCGTCCATGGCCGAGGTGCTGCTGCCCGCCCTGCTTGAAGGCTTCGCTCAGGGCAATGGTTACGTGACCCAACGCTTGCCCTTGCCCGGTGGCGGCTTCGTCTATGCGTTGCAGCAGCCGGGTCATACCCTGCCCGCCGCAAGGTTCCGCTTCGATATCTCGACCACCGATCAGGGCATCGATGCACTGCTGAGCGGACACGCAGATGTCGCCATGGCGCTGCGCGAGATCCGACCCCAGGAGCGTGAACGCGCCCGTGAGGCCGGCCTTGGCGACATGACACATCCCAACCACAGCCGCGTTCTGAGTCTTGATGCCATGGTGCCCATCGTCGCGCCAGACAACCCTGTGCGTAGCATGTCGGTCGATGATCTGGCGCTGGTTCTGTCCGGCGTAATGACCAACTGGGCAGAGTTGGGCGGGCCGAATGCGCCGATTTCGGTGCATTTGCCGGGGGAGGGATCTGGTCTGGCGCAAGCAGTCGAGGATCGCATCCTTAAGCCCGTCGGCACCGCGGCGACGGGGGATGCGGCGCGGCACCAACGCGGTAGCCGCCTGACCCGCGCGGTCGAGGCAGATCCCTTTGCACTGGGTGTGGCGAGCTTTGCCGAGATCGGCAATGCCCGTCCCCTGACCCTGAGCGGTGACTGCGGGTATTCGATCGCAGCCAACCGGCGGTCGATCAAAACCGAAGATTATCCGCTCAACTCGCCCATGTTTCTCTACATCCCCGCCCGCCGCCTGCCGAAGGTCGCACGCGAGTTTCTAGCCTATACGCGTGGCCCGTCGGCGCAGTTGGTCATTCGCGAGGCCGGGTTCGTCGACCAGGTACCGGAATTGGTGGAGATGGATGCGCAGGGCGCGCGGCTTGCCAATGCCATCGCATCGGCAGGGGACGAGTTGCCACTGTCCGAGTTGCAACGGTTGACGCAAGTCCTGTCACCGCTGGCGCGGCTCACCACCTCGTTCCGGTTTGAAGCCGGATCATCTCGCCCCGATGCGCAATCCCGCTCGAATATCCAGCAACTGGCGCAGGCGTTGGAGATCGGGGCATATGATGCGCGCAAGCTGGTCTTTGTCGGGTTTTCCGATGGGGTCGGTCCGGTCACCAGCAATCAGAATATAGCCCTGCGCCGGGCACAGGCGGTGCGCGACGCGGTGATTGCGGCTGCAGAAACTGCTAATCTGGATCGGGTGGAGATCAGCATCGACGCCTTTGGCGAGGCGATGCCGATGGCCTGTGACGGCAGCGACTGGGGCCGTCAGGTGAATCGTCGGGTCGAGGTCTGGACCCGTTGATCGGCACGCGATCTGGTCCAAAAAAAGGTGCCACTATTCCGATTGCGCTTCAGAGATATCCTTCGCTGCGAAAGCTCAATTCATTCGCTTTGCCGATGATTAGGTGGTCGTGCAGGGTCAATCCCAACGCCTGACAGGCATCCTGAATGCGCATGGTCATGTCTATATCCGACTGAGATGGGGTCGGGTCGCCTGAGGGGTGGTTGTGCACCAGGATAAGCGCCGAGGCATTCAGCTCCAGCGCCCGCTTCGCCACCTCGCGCGGATAGACCGGAACATGGTCGACGGTACCACGCGCCTGTTCCTCATCGGCGATCAGAACGTTCTTGCGATCCAGGAACAGCACCCGGAGCTGCTCCGTCTCGCGATGGGCCATAGTGGTGTGGCAATAATCCAGCAGCGCGTCCCAGCCGGACAGCACGTGGCGCTGCAACACCCGAGCGCGGGCCAGCCGGTGTGCGCTGGCCTCGACGATCTTGAGTTCGGTGATCATCGCCGCGCCCACCCCCGCAACCTCGGCCAGACGGTCGGGTGGCGCGCTGAGCACCCGGTTGAAATCCCCGAAACTGTCCAGCAACAGCCGCGCCAGTGGCTTCACATCCTGCCGGGGGATGGCGCGGAACAGCACCAGTTCCAGCATCTCATAATCTGGCATCGCTGCCGCTCCGCCGGACATGAACCGCTCGCGCAGGCGTGTTCGGTGATCCTTGATGTAAGACGGCATACGCCCCGTTGGCAGCGCAACCGTCGGAGCCTCATCCGGGTCGAACAACATCGGGGCTTCTTGAAAGGCGTCAGAACTGGACATATCGCGAGGTTGCCCCGGAATCACTTTCCAGCCGGTTAACGCGCCTCACCCGCCATGCGGGCGGTCAGCTTTCGAACCACCAGATGCAACAGCACCGAGAGCACGCCAAGCGTCAGCATCGCGGCGAACATCAGGTCGGTCTTGGCCCGGCCATTGGCCAGCAGCATCAGATAGCCCAACCCGCGCGACGATCCGACCCATTCGCCGATCACCGCCCCGATCGGCGCATAGACCGCCGCCAGGCGTAGCCCCGAGGCTAGAGAGGGCAGCGCGGCAGGCACTCGAATCTGCCACAGGATCGCGCGGCGGCTGGCCTGCATCGTGCGCGCCAGATCCAGATACCCCTCGGGCGTGCGCATGAGCCCGTCGAAAAAGGACGAGGTCACGGGGAAGTAGATAATCAGCACCGCCATCGCGACTTTTGACCCTAACCCGTAGCCAAACCACAATGTCAGGATCGGCGCCAAGGCAAAGACTGGCAGCGCCTGGGTAAAGACCAGCATCGGCTGCACCAGCACCCGAACAGCCCGTGACGAGGCCAACTGAATCGCAGTGGCCGCACCCAGCGCCGATCCGACGATCAGGCCGATCAGGACCTCCAGCGCGGTGATAAGAGTGTTTTCAGCAATCACAGCGCGGTTCGCCCACCAGGTTTCGGCCACTACAATGGGGCCGGGCAGGATAAAGCGCGGCAGAGCAGTGAACAGCACCACACCCTGCCAGAGCAGGATGGCAAACACCGCCGCCGCCAGAGGCGCACCCATCTTCATGCCGCGCGCTCTCGCAAAAGACGCAGCAGCGCGCCCTGGGTTTCCAACATCTCGATATCATCCACCAGACGCGGCGCAGGCGAAGCGGGCACGGCACAATGATCAAGACTGCGATGCGACATCACCGCAATGGTCTGACCCAGACGCGCAGCCTCGCCGGGATCATGGGTCACCAGCAGAACGGTGCGGCCCTGCAACAATTCGACCGCCAGTTCCTGCATATCGGCCCGCGTCCGGGCATCGAGCGCCGAGAACGGCTCATCCAGCAGGATAATCTGCTTGTCCTCCATCAGCGTCCGCGCCAGCGCCGCGCGCTGCCGTTGCCCACCTGACATTTCAGAAGGTTTCTTGTGGGCGTGTTCGGTCAGACCGACGCGCCCCAGCAACCTCGCCAACCGGTCAGCGTCAGGCTTTTCCCCGCGCAAACGTGCGCCCATTGTTACGTTTCGCGCCACATCTGCCCAAGGCATCAGCAGATCGTCCTGCGCCATATAAGCGACACGCGGCATCACAGGTTGTCCGTCCGAGGCGCGAATCGTGCCGTCAAACGTGGCCCCGGTCTGTAACCCGGCGATCAGGCGCAAAACCGTCGATTTCCCAACACCCGAGCCGCCCAGCAGGCAGGTCCATTCCCCCGCCTTCAGAACAAGCGACAACGGCGCGAAAAGGGGCACCCCGTCGATTGATGCGCCCCCTTCGACCGTTATGTCGGGTGCTGCTGTCACGGGGTCATGCCCATTTCCCAGAACTTGACCTCAAGCTCTGTGGCGGTGCGAAAGGTCTTGCACAGGCTCTGCCAGACTGGCAGTTGATCGTATCCCTCGCCCAAGCGGCGGGCCACAGCGCTGTCGATCATGGCACCAACGTCACGGCAGTAGCTCTGGTACTGATCGCCTGCATAGGTGTCGATCCATTGCTGATAAGCGTCCGAGCCTGCCTCTTGCTTCAGCCGCAAGCCGATCTCGGCATAGCCCATGACGCAAGGCGCAAGCGCGGCCAATAGGGTCAGGAAATCGCCACTATACCCGGCCTCGAGCACATAGCGCGTGTAGGCCAGGTTTTCAGGCCGTTCGGGCGTCGCGGCCAGCGCGTCGTGAGAGATACCGGCTTCGGCGCAGACGCCGACATGCAGCATCATCTCTTCGTGGATCAACCCATTCACGGTGGATGAGGCGACCAGCATTTCCTCATGCGTCTCAGCCTTGACCACCGCCAACGCCCAGGCGCGCGAGAAATGGATCAGGAACACGTAATCCTGCTGCAGATAATGCAGAAATGCGTCATTCGGCAGGCTGCCGTCGCTCAGGCTCTCGACAAAGGCGTGGCGGGTATAGTCCCGCCACGTCTCGCCGGTGGCTGCGCGCATCAGGCCGAAAGCGCGACCATAATCCGGGGCCGCACTCATTGCGCGGTCACATCAATGGCAATGTCGCTGACCGGATTGACGCTGTCGGTCAGGCCCTTGTCCTTGAGGAATTCCTCGAACCTCGAATAGCGCCCGGCATCCAGACCTGCGGGGCGCAGCGCGAAGCGGGTCAGCGTGTCTTTCCAGGCCCGCTTGTTCAGCTCGTCCTGCAACTCGGTCGAGGTGCCCGAGAAGATCTCCCAGCTTTCCTGCGGGTGGTTCACGATGAACTGCGTGGCTTTCTCGGTCGCGGCAATGAAACGCGCGACCTTGTCCGCATCCATCATCGCCGGATTGGCAACATAGATCAGTTCGTCATAGGGCGGCACACCTTCTTCCTCGATATAGAAACAAGTGCCGGGATGACCTTCGATATCCATCTGGTTCAGCTCGAAATTCCGGTATGCGCCGATCACGGCATCGACCTGACCGGACATCAGCGCGGGCGACAGCGAGAAGTTCACATTGACCAGCTCGACCTCGTCCAGCTTGACGCCGTAATTGCCGAGAACCGTGCTCAGTACCGCCTCTTCGACACCGGCGACCGAGAAACCGATCTTTTTGCCCTTCAGGTCGGCGGGCGTCTTGATCGGCCCGTCCTTGAGCACCAGCAGACAGTTCAGCGGTGTGGCCACCAGCGTGCCGACACGTTTCAGCGGCAGGCCCTCATGGATTTGCAGGTGCAACTGCGGCTGATAGCTGACCGCCAGATCGCCTTGACCGGCCGCAACCAGACGCGGCGGAGCCGAGGGGTCAGCGGGGGCGATGATTTCAACATCGAGGTCCTGTTCGGCGAAATAGCCCTTTTCCTGCGCGACGATAATGGGTCCGTGATCGGGGTTCACGAACCAGTCCAGAAGGACGGTCATCTTGTCTCCGGCAAATCCGGGGGTGGCGGCGAGAAGCGCCAGAGTTGTGAGAATTTTCTTCATGTTATCAATACCCTGTTCATGAGGTGGAGGCCGCGACGAGAACAATCTCACCGGGCCAGATTTCTGTGATCTGTTCTGCCGCCCGCCAAGCCCGCAGGCCGGTGGAGCAGCACAGCGCAAGTGGTGTCGCCGGATCGGGAAGGGCGGCGCGCACCTCGTCGGGTGCGATACGCACAGCGTCCGGATGGGCCGGAACCGGTGCTTCGGAACTGTCGCGTAGCTCGATGATCTTATGCCGTGCCCCGAGGCTTGACGGAGCAACGAAGGCGAAGCGGCTTTCGGGCTCTGATGCTGTGTCGAAACGGAAGGTTGAAAGGCGAAAGGTCTTGGCATTCACCTGCACCATCTGACCGATGGGCGAGGGATCAAACCCCAGCAATACCGACAGCGCCATCTGCGCCTGCAGCGCCCCGATCATCGAGACAACAGGCCCTAACACGCCCGAACTGGCGCAGCTTTGGGTGTTGTCGGGCATTTCGGGGAACACGGCGCGCAGGCTGGGGCCGGTGCCGCAGAACCCGGCAACATAACCGTTCAACCCCAGAACCGAGGCGCTGATTAGCGGAGTTTTCAGATCGCAGCAGGTATCGCTTAGAACATAGCTGGCCGCATAGCTGTCAGCGCAGTCGAGCACGATATCAACATTTCTCACATATGCCGTCGCGTTTGCGGGAGTCAAAGCCTCTGCCACACCGACCGCGGAGACTTCCGAGTTGATCTCCTGACAACGCTTCGCTGCACGCAATGCCTTTGGCTGGCCGCAATCTACTTCGGCGAACAACGTCTGCCGGTGCAGGTTTGACAGGTCGACCGCGTCCGGATCGGCAATGGTCAGATGCCCCACCCCTGCGCCCGCCAATAACGGCAGCAGCGGTGCGGCAAGCCCACCAGCGCCAATCACCAGAACGCGGGCATCGGACAGCAGCGCCTGACCGTCGGCACCGATCTCAGGTAATTGCATCTGGCGCCCATAGCGGCTCATCGCGTGACCTCGATCCATTGCCGGACACGCGCCTCGGGGTCAGGGTTCAACGTGATGTCTGTCACGACCGAAACAATGTCGGCCCCTGCCTCCAGCACGCCAGAAGCGCGCTCCACACTCATCCCTCCGATGCCGACCAACGGCACCGACCCGACAAGAGCCTTCCACTCTGTCACTTTCGGCAGACCCTGCTGATGCCATTTCATCTTTTTAAGGATCGTCGGATAAACCGGGCCAAGCGCGATATAGGCAGGATCAAGCGACAGGGCGCGGTCCAACTCCGCGTCATCATGGGTCGAAAGCCCCAGCTTTAGACCCGCTTTTCGGATCGCGGGCAGGTCGGCCTCGTCTAGATCTTCCTGCCCCAGATGCAGCCAGTCGCAGCCCTCGTCTATAGCGATTTGCCAATAGTCGTTCACCACCAGCACCGCATCATGCGTTCGGCACAGTTCGGCGGCCGTGCGGATCTGCGTGCGGATGATCGCCTCGGGGCGGTCTTTTATGCGCAGCTGCACCAGCTTCACGCCCAGCGGCAACATGCGCGCCAGCCACGAAACATCGTCGAAGATCGGGTAGAACCGGTCGAGCGTCATGACAGGAACGCCTTTCCGATCACCGGAGTCGATGGCGTTGCCATATCGCGCGGTTCGATCGGGTCGGCTTGATGGGCCAACCTGCCCGCCTCGACCGCCTGCGCCATGGCGCGGGCCATTTTGGCGGGATCACCGGCGCGGGCCACGGCTGTGTTGAGCAGGACAGCGTCAAACCCCAATTCCATCGCGTGCGCTGCATGGCTCGGCAGGCCGATCCCGGCATCCACCACCAGCGGCGTGTCGGGAAACTCGGCCCGCATTGCCCGTAGCGCGTATTCATTGGCCAGCCCACGGCCCGACCCAATCGGCGCACCCCAGGGCATCAGCACCTCACACCCCGCGCCCAGCAGGCGTTCTCCCACGATCAGATCTTCGGTGGTGTAGGGAAAGACCTGAAACCCGTCTTCGGTCAGGATGCGCGCGGCCTCAACAAGTTGAAAGACATCCGGTTGCAGACTGTCGGTATGGCCGATCAGTTCCAGCTTGATCCAGGGCGTGTCAAACACTTCGCGGGCCATATGGGCGGTTGTCACCGCCTCTTTCACAGAATGGCAGCCCGCAGTGTTGGGCAGGATATGCACATCTAGGTCGCGGATCATCTGCCAGAAGCTCTGGCCCGCGCCGCCCGCCCCTTCGCGGCGCAGCGAGACGGTGGCGATGGCGGCTTTCGAGTCGCGGAACGCAGCCTCGAGGATCGCCGGGCTGGGATATTGTGCCGTTCCCAGCATCAGCGGATTGGTAAGTTCCCTGCCGTAGAACGTTCGCATCGCTCAGCCCCCCTGCATCGGTGCAAGGATTTCGACGCGGTCGCCATCGGCAAGCGCGTGGCCGATCCGGGCGGACGAGGCAACAAAGATCTCGTTCACCGCCGTGGCCACCCGCCCGGAATAACCGCATTCGGTGAGCAGATCGGACAGGGTTATGGCCGACACCTCGCGGCGCTCACCGTTAATGATGATCTTCATCGACGAACTCCGAATGTGTGTTCTCAAGCGCCAGATCGGCCACGCCCTGCGCCAGCGCCGGGGCCATGAGATAGCCGTGCCGGTAGAGGCCGTTGGCATAGATGCGCCCGTTTCTGCGCCGGATGCGGGGCAGGTTATCGGGAAAGGCCGGGCGCAGATCGACGCCGGTTTCCAAAATTTCCGCCTCGCCAAAGGCCGGGTTCAACGCAAAGGCGGCACTGAGCAGCTCCAGCATCGACCGGGCGGTAATCCGCGACTTGTCCTCGGTCTCGATCATTGTTGCACCCAGCATGAAGATACCTTCGCCACGCGGCACCACATAAAGCGGGATGCGCGGATGGAGCAACCGGACCGGACGACTGAGCGTCACATCGGGGCAGCGGATGATCAGCATCTCGCCCTTCACGCCACGCAGATCTGTCAGGTGGTCGCGGGCAGCAAAACCCCGGCAATCAATGGCATTGTCGAGCGTCTCGGGCGCGGGTTTGGCGTGGAAATCCGCGCCTTGCGCCACGAGCGCCTTGCGCAGGCTTTGCAGCGCGGTGCGGGGATCGAGATGCGCCTCTTGCGGGAAGTGCAGCCCAGCCTCAAAACCGCTAAGATCAGGCTCTAATTGGGTGATCTCATCTTGATTGGCCTGTGCATATCCTTCGGTGCGGCGTGAAAATCGGCGCAGGTCGGGCAGGTCACGACGATGGGCGACTACGAGGGTTCCGGCGCGATCCACCTTCGTGTGACGCCCCCACCAGTCGATGGCGGTCTTGCCGTGGCGCAGCACCGGCTCTTCGGCGTTTTCATATTCGCACCAGGGCGCCAGCATACCCCCCGCCCACCACGAACAGCCATGCGGACCGGGTGGACCAGCAGGGTCAAAAACCTGCACCTGCGCGCCACGCGCGGACAGCTCGGTCGCGACCGTCAGACCAGCCACACCTGCCCCTATGACAGAGTACAATGTCAACGTTCCCAGACCTGATGAAAGTGATGCACCGGCCCGTGACCCTGCCCGATCTTCAGATCATCCGCTTTCAGGATAGCCCCCTGAAGGTATCCATGGGCGCGCTGCATTGCCTCTTCCAGATTGTGACCCTGTGCCAGCCCCGCCGCGATGGCCGAGGACAATGTGCAGCCTGTGCCATGCGTATTGATCGTGTCTCGGCGCGGTGCGGTGTAGTCGGCAAGCAGGCCAACACCATTGACCAGCATGTCGTGACAGACCGGACCATCGGCGTGACCGCCCTTCATCACCACCGCTTGCGCGCCTAGCGCGATCAGAGCCTGCGCCTGAGCGAACATATGCTCCTGTGTCTCGGCTGGTTTGACCTCAAGCAAACGCGCCGCTTCGGGCAGGTTCGGGGTGATGACTGTGGCCCGAGGGATCAGCACCTCGCGCAGGGTTTCCACGGCCTCATCCGCAAGCAGCGCGTCGCCAGATTTGGCGATCATCACCGGGTCAAGAACAACGGGGCCACTAAAACCGCGAAGGGCTTCTGCAACCGTTTGAATGATCGCGGGTGAAGCCAGCATGCCGATCTTGATCGCATTCACATCCAGATCACAAAGCACCGCGTCGATCTGGGCGCGGATCACGTCCAGCGGGATGCCATGGACAGCGGTCACAGCCTGGGTGTTCTGCGCGGTGACGGCCGTGATGACGCTGGCACCATAGACGCCCAACGCCGACATAGCCTTGAGATCGGCCTGAATGCCTGCCCCTCCTCCGCTGTCGGAGCCGGCTATGGTCAGGGCGATCGGCGTCATTCATTGCTCTCCCGTTTTGGGTGGACAATGGGCGGCGGGCACGCTCGATATTCTGAGACCGTTTCCTACGCCGGCATTGCCCGGATCAGGTTCGATGGGTCGACGCAAATGCGGCTCTCAGCCCGGAGGCACCCCAACGGTTTGCGCGTTCATCTCAGGGTCGCGGGAAAGAATCAAGGGGGGAAATGACGCAACGTTACAAGCGCAAAGCAAAAGAGCCGACCCAATGGGTCGGCTCTGACAAAGGGATTTTTGCGGTATTCAGCCCTTCATGCCGTCCCAGAAGGATTTGACGGAAGAGAAAAAGCTGTTCGATTCCGGGTTGTTGTCATCGCTGATATCCTCGAACTCACGCAGGAGTTCCTTTTGCCGAGAGGTCAGGTTGACCGGGGTTTCCACCGCCAATTCGATGAACATGTCACCTACGCCAGCACCGCGCAACGCAGGCATACCCTTAGCACGCAGGCGCATCTGACGGCCCGACTGGCTGCCAGAGGGGACCTGAACTCGGCCCCGGCCGCCGTCAATTGTCGGTACTTCGATTGACCCGCCCAGCGCCGCCTTGGCCATCGAGACCGGCACCCGGCAATAGAGGTTCACGCCATCGCGCTCGAACAGATCATGCTGCGTCACCTCGACAAAGATATAGAGGTCACCCGGAGGGCCGCCGCGCATTCCGGCCTCGCCCTCACCCGCCAGACGGATACGGGTACCAGTTTCGACGCCTGCCGGAATGTTGACCGATAGCGCGCGATCCTTTTCGACCCGGCCCGCACCCTGACAGGATTTGCAGGGGTTCTTGATGATCTGGCCCAGGCCCGAACAGGTCGGGCAGGTACGTTCAACGGTAAAAAAGCCCTGCTGTGCCCTCACCTTGCCCATGCCGGAACAGGTCGGGCAGGTGCTGGGTTCGACGCCACCCTCGGCACCGGTCCCCTCGCAAGCCGAACAAGCGACCGCAGTGGGCACGTTGATGGTCTTTTGCAAACCCGAATACGCGTCTTCCAGCGAGACGCGCAGGTTATAGCGCAGGTCCGAACCGCGCGCCGCACGACGACCGCCGCCGCCACGCTGTCCGCCCATGAAATCACCGAACAGATCGTCGAAAACGTCCGAGAACGCGCTGGAAAAATCGCCGCCGCCCGGACGACCACCACCCCCGCCCATGCCGTTCTCAAAGGCGGCATGGCCGAACCGGTCATAGGCCGCCTTTTTGTCGCCGTCCTTGAGAACCTCGTAGGCTTCGTTGGCTTCCTTGAACTGCGATTCCGCGTTTGGATTGTCTTTGTTGCGATCGGGATGAAGCTCTTTGGCCTTTTTGCGATAGCCCTTCTTGATCTCATCCGCCGAAGCGCCTTTGGACACGCCGAGCACATCGTAATAGTCGCGTTTTGACATCCGATTTTCCTTCTGCCTCAACGAGTATGGGCCGGTCCGGATACCGGACCGGCCCAATCAGGCACGGTTGACCCGTTAGTTACGCTTGTCGTCGTCGAGATCTTCGAACTCGGCGTCCACGATGTCTTCTTCGCCCGGCGCTTCATCGGCAGCGGCAGGCTCGTCATCGCCTTCTTCCTGGCTCGCCTTGTAGATCGCCTCGCCCAGTTTCATGGCCGCTTCGGTCACGTTCTGGATGCCCGATTTGATCTTGTCGGCATTCTCGGTCTCAAGCTCGTCCTTGAGAGCCGCGATGGCCAGTTCGATTGCCTCGACCGTGGTTGGGTCAACCTTGTCGGAATGCTCTTCCACCGACTTTTCGGTCGAATGGATCAGGCTTTCCGCTTGGTTCTTGGCTTCGACCAGCTCCTTGCGGGCCTTGTCGGCTTCGGCGTTCTCTTCGGCGTCCTTAACCATCTGTTCGATGTCGTCATCGGACAGGCCGCCGGAGGCCTGGATCGTGATCTTGTGTTCCTTGCCGGTGCCCTTGTCTTTGGCCGACACGGACACGATGCCGTTGGCGTCGATGTCGAAGGTGACCTCGATCTGCGGCATGCCGCGCGGGGCTGGCGGGATGTCTTCAAGGTTGAACTGACCGAGGATCTTGTTGTCCGCAGCCATTTCGCGCTCACCCTGGAAACAGCGGATAGTCACCGCGTTCTGGTTGTCCTCGGCTGTCGAGAAGACCTGCGACTTCTTAGTCGGGATGGTCGTGTTGCGGTCGATCAGGCGGGTGAAGACACCACCCAGTGTTTCGATACCCAAGCTCAGCGGGGTCACGTCGAGCAGAACCACATCCTTGACATCGCCCTGCAGAACACCGGCCTGAATGGCGGCACCCATAGCGACAACCTCGTCGGGGTTCACACCCTTATGCGGCTCTTTGCCGAAGAATTTGGTCACTTCTTCGACCACTTTCGGCATCCGGGTCATACCACCGACCAGAACCACCTCATCCACGTCGCTTGCCGAAAGGCCGGCATCCTTGAGGGCCGCCTTACAAGGGTCCATCGACCGTTTGATCAGGTCGCCAACCAGCTGCTCCAGCTTGGCGCGGGTCAGTTTCATGACCATGTGCAGCGGCTGTCCCGAGGACGGATCCATCGAGATGAACGGCTGGTTGATCTCGGTCTGCGAGGTCGAGGACAGCTCGATCTTGGCCTTTTCAGCGGCTTCTTTCAGACGCTGCAGGGCCATCTTGTCTTTCGACAGATCGACACCGTTTTCCTTTTTGAATTGGTCCGCCAGATAGTTGACGATCCGCATGTCGAAATCTTCACCACCCAGGAAGGTGTCGCCGTTGGTGGATTTCACTTCGAACAACCCGTCGTCGATTTCCAGGATGGTCACGTCAAAGGTACCGCCGCCAAGGTCATAGACCGCGATGGTTTGGGTTTCTTCCTTGTCCAGACCATAGGCCAGCGCGGCGGCTGTCGGCTCGTTGATGATCCGCAGCACTTCCAGGCCGGCGATCTTGCCCGCGTCCTTGGTGGCCTGACGCTGAGCGTCGTTGAAATAGGCCGGAACGGTGATCACTGCCTGCGTGACTTCCTCGCCCAGATAGCTCTCGGCGGTTTCTTTCATCTTGCCCAGGGTAAAGGCCGAAATCTGGCTGGGTGAGTATTTCTCCCCCTTGGCTTCGACCCAGGCGTCACCATTGCCGCCATCGACGATGGTGTAGGGCACCATTTTCTTGTCTTTTGCAACCGCCGCGTCGTCGTAACGACGGCCGATCAGGCGCTTGACGCCAAACACGGTGTTGTCGGGGTTGGTGACCGCCTGGCGTTTTGCCGGCTGACCGACCAGGCGCTCTTCATCGGTGAAAGCGACGATGGAGGGCGTGGTCCGCGCCCCTTCCGCGTTTTCGATTACCTTGGGCTGCGAGCCGTCCATGATGGCGACACAGCTGTTTGTGGTCCCAAGGTCGATTCCAATAACTTTGCTCATGTGTTTCGATCCCTTTCTGTCTCAAGGCGATGTCCCGAGATCCGAACCCGTTGTGGCATTCAGATCCCGATTCTGTGTTGCGCGACAGCACTACACCATCGCGCGTCCCGGCGTATATAGGGGTCGGGCACAGGCGCTGCAAGCACTCTGAAACGCGGGTTTTCGCGAATCTGTGCGCTTTTTGGATAGGCTTTGGCAAGGAATGGGAAGTTCGGGATGAACAGGCTGCTTTTGCGCGGGTTCGATATCAGGAAGGCGCATCTGGATGCGGCCGCTCAGGCGGGTCTCGTTGATGTTCTGCGGCCGATTCTGAAAGCGGCGCCGCTGTTCACTCCGGTAACGTCGCGGGGCCAGAAAATGTCGGTGCGCATGACCTCGGCCGGGACGGTCGGATGGATTACCGACCGGGCCGGGTACCGGTATGAGGCGCAACATCCGAAAGGGCAGCCCTGGCCCGCGATCCCCGAGCGCGTGCTGCGAATCTGGCAGGAAGTTACCGGACTAGACCGGCACCCCGACAGCTGCCTGATCAACTATTACGGCGATGGCGCGCGGATGGGCCTGCATCAGGACAAGGACGAGGCCGACTTCTCCTGGCCCGTCGTGTCGGTGTCTCTGGGCGATGACGCGCTGTTCCGGATCGGTAACACCACGCGCGGTGGCAAGACCGAATCGATCTGGCTGAACTCGGGCGATGTGGTGGTGATGGGTGGTCCAGCGCGGCTGACCTATCACGGGATCGACCGTATCCGCTTTGGCTCGTCCCGATTGCTCCCCAAGGGCGGGCGCATCAACCTGACCCTGCGGGTGGTGACCTAACGCGACGCGATCGAGCAGCACCCGGTCAGGAAGCGGTTCTCATCCAGGATCAGATCGATCTCAAGCGCAAAGGCGTTGTCGGACATACCGTCGGAACACTCGGCCCGTCGGATGATCGCTAGTCCGGTATCGCCCAGCGCAAATCTCAGGCGGTCGGAATAGCCCATGGCCGGTTGGCGGGCGCCCGCGCTCAGCGCCACGGGGTCGGCGTCAAAGAATCGAAACTCTGCTGTGCCCACCGGATCGGCGCTTAGCGACCAGAACGGTTCGGTCCCGTAGCAATGCAGCGGGCCGGAATACTCCGCGTCGAAACCGGGGGACTGCGCGGCAAGATACCGCATCGAGACCCAGCCGCCATGTTCCATGACATTGACCCGACCCCAGGTGCCGCTGCGGTCGCGCCGCACTATCTCAACATCACGCGCACCCGGGGCCAGCGCACCGATCTTGTCAGCGCTGGCACGTGGTTCGCTGCGAATGTTCAGGACATCGTCGGCGGCAACGCCCGTCACCGCATAAAGCCGCGGCCACGGATCTGCCGCAACAACCTGACCTGTCATCAGCAGGATCATCAGGGCGCAAACCATTCTCATCGCTTGGCGTACCAGCTGGCCGACACATGGCGACGGGTATAGAATTCGCCCATCAGGCCCAACATGATCAGCACCACACCAACGCCAAGCGCATAGTGCCAGCTGGTGACGTGCGGGAAATAGTTGCGGAAGGCAAAACCGCGGCTCTGGTCGATGATGTGAAACAGCGGGTTCCAGTCAAACACCACCAGCATCGAGGCCGGGATTGTATTTGCGACAAACATCTTGCCCGACGCGATCATCTGTGCGCGGCGATAGAGTGTCGACATGATCCCGACCGTTGTTGGAAACCAGGGCTTAATCGACAGGAACATCAGCCCCACCGCACATCCGGTGAACCAGGCCAGCAACAGCATCCCGAAGGCACCAGCGGGGTTCTGAATTTCGACCGCGTCGAATATCGCGTGATACCCGAACAGGATCAAAAGCACCGTCAGGATGTTGATATAGAGCGTCCCCAATGCAGAAGAGCTGATCGAGATGATGGTGTTCATGGGCGCATGTAGCATCATCGCGCTTGTCGGCCCTTCCGCCCCCATCACGGCAGCAACCGATTTCACATGGGTCATGAACAGGAATACGCCGGTTAGCAGGAACAGCACGAAATCCCCGCGCAGCGGTGCGGTCCTGATCCCAAACAGCTGAAACATGAAGTAGAATGCCGCCACCATGACGACCACCTGCAGCATGTTCTGCCCCAGAGCGAGAAAGGCATTATTGTGTTTGGACCGCACGCTGCGCGCCACCGAATGAAAGATCAATTCGGCCATGGTGAGCGCGCCGCTCAGCAGAGATGTATTCCGGCGGTATCGAAACACGTTTGGTTCGTCCCGTGATGCTGCCCAAAAACTCGCACGGAAATCTTGCCGTTCCGTTACAGGAACAGCATAAGAGCACCAATGCGTCAGAGCAACAAATCACAAGATCGGAGCATTTTTGTGACTTACGAAGACCTAATTCCCGTCATCCGGCGGCTGGCAATCGAAGCTGGGGACAAGATCATGCAGATCTACAACTCCGACGATTTCGACGTGAAAGTCAAATCCGATGACAGCCCGGTCACCGAGGCGGATGAGGCGGCTGACGCATTGATCTCGGCCGGGCTGCGCGCAGCCTTTCCCGATATCCTGCTGGTGACCGAGGAACAGGCGGCCTCGCACAGCGCCAAGGGCGACACTTTCCTGATCGTCGATCCGCTGGATGGCACCAAGGAATTCATCCATCGGCGCGGCGACTTCACCGTCAACATCGCGCTGGTCGAAAACGGCGTGCCGACGCGCGGCGTGGTTTATGCCCCCGCCAAGGGCCGCATGTTCTATACGCAGGCCGATGGCTGCTCGGTCGAAGAAACCGGTGCGCTGGACAAGGCGACACCGGGTGCGACCGCACCGATTTCGGTGTCAAATTCGGACAATTCCGCGTTGTTGGTGGTCGCCTCGAAATCGCATCGCGATCAGGCTACCGACGACTACATCAACAAATACAGCGTCAAGGACAGCAAAAGCGCGGGGTCGTCGCTGAAATTCTGTCTGGTCGCCACCGGCGAAGCCGACATCTATCCGCGCGTCGGCCGCACCATGGAATGGGACACCGCGGCGGGCCACGCGGTTCTGGCAGGCGCGGGCGGCAAGGTGGTGCGCTTTGACACCCATGAACCGCTGGCCTACGGCAAGGACGGCTATGCCAACCCGTTCTTCATCGCCTATGCGCCAGGCGTCGAGCTGAAAGAAGCCTGATGTCCGTCCTGATCGTCATCCCCGCGCGCTACCCCTCGACCCGCTATCCTGGCAAGCCGCTGGTTCCGCTCAAAGGTGCGACTGGCACGTCGCAGACTCTGATCGAACGCTCCTGGCGCGCGGCGTGCGCCGTCTCCGGCGTCGATCGTGTTGTGGTGGCCACCGATGACGACCGCATCCGCGACGCGGCTGAAGCATTCGGGGCCGAGGTCGTGATGACCTCGGACACCTGCCGCAACGGCACCGAACGTTGCGCCGAGGCGCATGAGGCGCTGGGTGGCGATTATGAGATTATCGTGAACTTGCAGGGTGACGCGCCGCTGACCCCGCATTGGTTTGTCGAGGATCTGATCGCGGCCCTGCGCAACCTGCCCGGTGCGGGCGTGGCAACGCCGGTCCTGCGCTGCGATGGCGCAGCGCTGAACAGCTTCCTGCATGACCGCAAAAACGACCGCGTCGGGGGGACCACGGCGGTGTTTTCAGCCAACCACACCGCGATGTATTTCTCGAAAGAAGTCGTGCCCTACACCAGCCAGATCTATGCCGATGACGCACCGACCCCAGTCTTTCACCATGTTGGCGTCTATGCTTACCGGCCCGAGGCGCTGTCCTCGTACCCGGCCTGGCCGATCGGACCGCTGGAACAGCTGGAAGGGTTGGAACAGTTGCGCTTCATGGAACAGGGGCACCGCGTTCTGTGTACCGAGGTCGATGCCAGGGGCCGTCAGTTCTGGGAACTCAACAACCCCGAGGATGTGCCCCGGCTAGAAGCGATGATGCAGGAAATGGGGATAGAATGACCAGATTCCGCGCAATTACAGGATAAGGCAAGGCAGTTCATGACGAATATTTTGGTAACCGGCGGCGCGGGCTATATCGGCTCGCACGCCTGCAAGGCGCTTGCCGCGGCGGGATTCACTCCTGTCACCTTCGACAATCTGGTGACCGGCTGGCAGGACGCCGTCAAATTCGGCCCCTTCGAACAGGGCGACCTGCTGGACCGCGCGCGGTTGGATCAGATCTTTGCCACATATCAGCCCGCCGCCGTGATGCATTTCGCGGCACTCAGCCAAGTGGGTGAGGCGATGTCAGAGCCAGGCCGCTACTGGTCGAACAACGTGACCGGCTCGCTGAACCTGATTGAGGCGGCGGTGGCCGCGGGGTGTCTGGATTTCGTGTTCTCCTCGACCTGCGCCACCTATGGCGAGCATGACAATGTGGTACTGGACGAGGACACGCCGCAACTGCCACTCAACGCTTATGGTGCCTCGAAACGCGCGATCGAGGATATCCTTGTCGATTTCGAAGCCGCCCATGGGCTACGCCACGTAGTCTTCCGCTACTTCAACGTGGCAGGTGCCGACCCCGAGGGCGAGGTGGGCGAGTTCCATCGTCCCGAGACCCATCTGGTGCCGCTGATGCTGGACGCCATCGACGGCAAGCGCGCGGCACTGACCGTTTTCGGCACCGATTACGATACGCCTGATGGCACCTGCATCCGGGACTATGTGCATGTCTGCGATCTGGTGGATGCGCATGTGCTGGGGTTGAACTGGCTACGCGAGGGCAAGGGCAGCCGAGTGTTCAATCTGGGCACCGGATCGGGGTTTTCGGTGCGCGAAGTGATCGATCATTCGAAATCGGTCACCAATCGCGAGGTCCCCTATGAGATCGGTCCGCGCCGTGCGGGGGATTGCACCAAGCTGGTCTCGGGCTCGGTCCGCGCCTTGCAGGAGCTGGGCTGGAAGCCGGAGCGCTCGAAGCTCGACCTGATGATCGCCGATGCCTGGCGCTGGCATCAGAACGGGCATTACGAGACGTAATCCGATGCGTGCTGTCGCCTCCGACCCGCCGACCGCCATAGGGTTGAAAGACGCCTATCGCTTGCGATGGAAGCGGCGGCGGTTACTGTGGCGGTCCTGGCGCAGCCGCCACCATCTGCTGGCGCTGGTGGATCGGACGACGCTGATCGCGCCAGAGGATATCCTGCTGGTTGCCACGATGCGCAATGAGTTCACCCGGTTGCCGCATTTTCTGGACTATTACCGCGAGCTGGGCATCAATCACTTTCTAATTGTCGACAATGGCAGCGACGACGGCACTACCGAGTTGCTGCGCGATCAACCGGATGTATCGCTGTGGCATACGGATGCCTCTTATCGCGACGCGCGATTCGGCCTCGACTGGGTGACGTGGTTGCAGATGCGCTATGCGCATGGGCATTGGGTACTGATGGCGGACGCGGATGAGCTGCTGGTCTTTGCCCATTGCGACCGCTCAGGATTGCGCGATCTGACCGGCTGGCTCGACACGCAGAACCGTCAGGTATTTGGCGCACTGATGCTGGATCTTTATCCCAAAGGACCGATCGGCGCGCAAAGCCAGGATCCGGCGACCAACCCGCTGGACGTGGTGAACGGGTTCGATCCTGGCCCCTATCGCGGGCAGTGGCAGGTGCCGCTAGGCAATCTCTGGGTGCAGGGCGGTGCGCGCGAAAGAGTATTCTTTTCCAACCGGCCCGAACGTTCACCCACGCTCAACAAGATCCCGCTGGTGCGCTGGTCTCGGCGGTTTGCTTACGTGAATTCCTGCCACTCGATCCTGCCACGCGATTTGAATTTCGCTTATGACGGGCCCGGAGGCACGACGCCTTCGGGCGTGTTGCTGCACATTAAATTCCAGCCCGATATACTGCCCAAAACGGTGATAGAACGTCAGCGCGGACAACATTTCACCCATCCCGAGGATTTTGGTCCTTATTACGACCAGATTGCCGCCGCCCCGACCCTCTGGACCGCGCAAACGCAGCGTTACGAGGACTGGCAGCAGCTAGAGCGGTTGGGTCTGCTCAACAGCGGCGGCTGGGGCGGGCGATGACGGGGCTTGGCCAAGACCTATCGACCTTGCCACGTTAACTGGGTAAGGCAGGCCGGAACGGCACCCGACGACCACAAGATGGACGAGAGCAGAAAAGACACGGAGGCAAGCCATGTTCACCAAAGCGCGTAAAATGTTCTACCGCGCTCGTGGGTATTACAACGGCAAGCTGAATGGCGAACCATTCCGGTTGGATCCCTATCACTCGAAATTCTGGCGCAAGGTCACCGCAGGCCAGTGGGAGCCCGAGACCTTTGCCGTTCTCGACCAGCATTTGTCGCCAGATCACGACTATGTAGATATCGGCGCCTGGGCCGGACCGACCGTTCTTTACGCGTCGCGGCGCGCCCGTCATGTCTGGTGTTTCGAACCTGACCCGGTGGCCTACCGCCATCTGATCTGGAACCTTGAACTGAACAACATCCGCAATGTCTCGGCCTTTGGCGTGGCACTTTGGAAAGAGACCGGCATCGTCCGCATGGCCAGCCTCGGCGGCGAGGCAGGCGACTCGATGACTTCTGTGCTGGGCGACCCGGAACTTGGCACCGATGTGATCGGCATCACATGGGACCAGATCGTGCAAGCGGTTGACCTGAATGGTGTTTCACTGGTCAAGATGGATGTGGAGGGGGCAGAGTTTTCGCTGCTGCCGACGCTTTTGCCCTGGCTGGAGGCGCAGCGCCCGTCGCTGTACCTGTCGACCCATGCACCTTTTATAAATGAGGACATGCGCCCCGACGCAATGCGTACGCTCGCCGATGGCCTGGCCTTCTACCAACATTGCCAAATGGATGGCACCACAAGACCTAACGCACAAGCGATGCAGAGTCCGCGCGCGCTGGGCCAGTTTCCCAGTTTTCTGTTCAAGGGGTGAGGGGCGAAGCAAATTTCCCCGCGACCCGGTTTTGCCCATCACTTAGGCACCGAGGCGTGACACAAAAGCCAAAAAGATAGCGCATTTTAACCCAATTGATATTCAATACGATTAAATGGGTTATATGTTGAATCATCGCTCCATGTCGGGTCGTTCCGGCTAGGGCCCGTCCAGGCGTACCACTCAAAGGTTGGACATGTCGTGAGTCTGTGGGATTCCTATCGTATGAGGTTGCGGCGCCGGCGCCGACTGCTGCGGTGCCTTCGGAAAGGTCGCGAGCTGTCAAATGTTCATGACAATACCAGTGCAATCAAACCCGGCGATGTCCTGCTGGTCAGCACCATCCGCAACGAAAAGATCAGGCTGCCTTATTTCCTGAAATACTACCGCGAGATGGGTATCGACCATTTCCTGCTGGTCGATAACGACAGCAGTGACGGCACGCTGGAGTACCTATCGGGGCAAAGCGACATCTCGGTCTGGCACACGCGTCACAGCTACCGCCGCGCGACCCACGGCGTGGACTGGATGAATTACCTCAAGCGGAGCTATGCGCACGGCCACTGGACGCTGGTTGTCGATCCGGACGAGTTCTTTATCTACCCGTTCTGTGACACCCGCCCGATCCAGGCATTGACCGACTGGCTTGACGGGTCCTCGATCCGCAGCTTCAGCGCCATGCTGGTTGATGTCTATCCCAAGGGGAAACTGGGCGATATGCCCTATCAGCCCGGTCAGGACCCGCTGGAAATCGCGCAATGGTTCGACAGCGGCAATTACTCAATCACCAAAAACCCCACCTATGGCAATCTGTGGATTCAGGGTGGGCCGCGCAGCCGTGCTTTCTTTGCCGACCAGCCAAAAAAGGCCCCAGCGCTGAACAAGATTCCGCTGGTCAAGTGGCACCGCAAATACGCCTATGTCAGTTCCACACATGCGCTGCTGCCACGCGGCCTGAACCAGGTTTATGAAGAATGGGGCGGCGAAAAAGCCAGCGGCGCGCTGCTGCACACCAAGTTTCTGGACACATTTTCGGCCAAGGCAAAGGAAGAAGTGCAGCGCAATCAGCACTATGCCAACTCGGCCGAATACCACGCCTATGAGACGGCAACGCAAGATCTTCCGGACATGTGGTGCAAATGGTCCGAAAGATACATTAACTGGCGCCAGCTCGAGATCCTCGGTCTCATGTCCAAGGGGAACTGGGCATGAGCAGCGTTGGCATCGTCATGCTGGTCCATAGCGCGCTGGATCGCGCCGAGCAGGTGGCGCGCCATTGGCGCGCGGCTGGCTGCCCGGTCGTCATTCACGTAGACCGGAAGGTGCCCCGCCCGATCTATGACGCCTTCCGCACGGCCTGTGCAAACGACCCACAGATCCTGTTCAGCAAACGCCACACATGCGAATGGGGCACATGGGGCATCGTTGCCGCCTCGCAATCCGCCTCGGAAATGATGCTTGAGACGTTTGCCGATGTGCGCCATGTCTACCTTGCCTCGGGGGCCTGCCTGCCGCTGCGGCCGGTACAGGAACTTATCGATTATCTGGCCGACCGGCCCCGCACCGATTTCGTCGAAAGCGCCACCACCGCCGATGTGCCCTGGACCGTTGGCGGGCTGGACAGCGAACGGTTCACCTTGCGCTTCCCGTTCTCGTGGCGGAAAAACCGGTTCCTGTTCGACAAATTCGTCGCTCTTCAGCGCGCGCTGGGCCTAAAGCGCAAGATTCCCGAAGGGCTGACGCCTCATATGGGCAGCCAGTGGTGGTGCCTGACGCGCCAGACCCTGTCTGCAATCCTTCAGGACCCCAATCGTGCACGTTATGACCGGTATTTCCGGCAGGTCTGGATCCCCGACGAAAGCTACTACCAAACCCTGGCGCGGCTCTATTCCGGCCGTATCGAAAGCCGGTCACTAACTCTGTCGAAGTTCGATTTCAGAGGCAAGCCGCATATTTTCTATGACGATCACCTGCAGCTCTTGCGGCGGTCCGACTGCTTTGTGGCCCGCAAGATCTGGCCGCGCGCCAATCGTCTCTATCAGGCATTTCTGACCGACCAGTCTGAGGCGATGAAACGGACTGAGCCCAATCCCGGCAAGATCGACCGCATTTTTGCCAAGGCGGTAGAACGGCGCACGCGCGGGCGCGACGGGCTGTATATGCAAAGCCGTTTTCCCAAGCATGGCAACGAAAACGGGCTGACATCGAACCCCTATTCCCTATTCCAGGGTTTTACCGAGTTGTTCGAAAATTTCGAACCCTGGCTGAAAAAGGCGACCGGAATGCGCGTGCATGGCCACCTGTTCGCGCCTGATCGCGTGCAATTCGCCGGGGGCGACACAATGATCAACGGCGCGCTCTGCGACAATGCGGTAATGCGCGACTATAATCCGACTGCCTTTCTGACCAACCTGATCTGGAACACGCGCGGCGAGCGGCAGTGTTTCCAGTTCGGTCCCGGCGACAATCAGGCTATCAACGGTCTGGTGGCACGCGATACCAACGCCCAAATCTCGGTGATCACGGGCGCTTGGGCAGTCCCGTTATTCCGGTCGAACCGAAATTTCGCTGATCTGCGTGCCGAAGCCGCGCGCCTGCAAAAGATTGAGAGTGAGCATCTGACTATCCTGCGCTCTGGCCTGACCAAGGCGCGGGTGCGGATCTGGACCATGGCCGAATTCGTGGAATCCCCGATGGAACCGGTACAGATGATCATTGACGAGATCGCCACAGCCCCAACATCCCAGCTGACCGAGGCCCCGAAGATGGTCGATCTCAGCGGCTTTGGGCAGTTCCTGCAAAATCTCAAGAACCAGGGCATGCACCCTTATCTGATGGGCGATTTCCCAGTTGAACCGGATCCGGTCAACCCACCGAAATCGCTGCGTAAACCCTATCTGGTGCGTTGACGCAAAATGCCCGCCAAATTCGACTATTTCATTGTCTTCGCCGAGATGCGCACCGGTTCGAACTTTCTTGAGGCCAATCTAAATGCGCTGCCCGGCGTCACCAGCTATGGAGAGGCGTTCAATCCACATTTCATTGGCGGCCCGAAATATTCCGAGATTCTGAACATCTCGCAAGAAGCACGCGACCGCGACCCGCTTTCCCTGTTAGCCGCAATCCGCGAAGTACCTGGCACGCTTGGCGGGTTTCGGTATTTCCACGATCACGATCCGCGGATTCTGGGTCATGCGCTGTCCGACCCGAGTTGCGCCAAGATCATCCTGACTCGCAACCCGCTGGACAGCTATGTCTCGTGGAAGATCGCGCGCACGACCAAGCAATGGAAACTCACCAACGTCAAGAAACGCCGGAATGCCAAAACCAGATTCGACGGGCCGGAGTTTCTGGGCCATGTCGAATCCACCCAGACTTTTCAGGTCACCCTACTGAATACACTGCAAAAAGCGGGACAGACGGCGTTTTATATGGCCTATGAAGACCTACAAAGCGTCGAGATACTGAATGGCTTGGCCACCTGGCTTGGCGTTGACGGGCGGTTGAACGAGCTGGATCAGAGCCTAACGCGACAGAATCCTGAACCGGTCGAGGCCAAGGTGTCAAACCCGCGCGAGATGGCAAAGGCTCTGGCAGAGTTGGACCGGTTCAATTTGACCCGCACGCCAAATTTCGAACCCCGCCGGGGTCCGGCAGTGCCTGGCTATGTGCTGGGGTCGGAAACCCCGTTGATGTTTATGCCGGTGCGCGGCGGGCCTGAGGCCGAGGTCCAGCAATGGATGGCCGCGATTGATGATGTGCCCGTGGGCAACCTGACCTCAGGTGCCAACCAGAAAACCATCCGTCACTGGATGCGGGAACGCCCTGAACACCGCCGCTTTACGGTTCTGCGCCATCCGTTGGCCCGCGCGCATTCGGTTTTTTGCCGCCAAATTCTGGGAACCGAGCAAGGCAGCTATCTGAGGATTCGGCGATTACTCAGAGATTACCACAAGATCCCGCTTCCGACCGAGGCGCCCGATGAGAGCTATTCCAAAGACGGTCACCGTGCCGCATTCGAGGCGTTCCTGGGCTTTCTCCGGCAGAACCTGGCGGGACAGACATCGATCCGTGTGGATGGAACCTGGGGCAGTCAGACCGAAACCCTCGCAGGATTTGCCGGTTTTGCCCTACCGGATATGGTCCTGCGCGAAGATGAGATGCCCACGCAGCTTCCCGCCCTTGCCCGGCAATTGGGCCGCACGGACGCACCGGTGCCAAAAATTGCCCCCGATGATACGCCTTATGCTCTGGCCGATATTTATGATGCCGATCTGGAGCAGGCCTGCGCCGAAATCTATCAACGCGACTATATCCAGTTTGGCTTCACCGCTTGGTCTGCACCTTAGGGACGCAGCGCAATCGGCGTCCAGTCGGTGACCATGGCATAGATCTCTTCGATCTCTTTATTTTTGACCGCAATGCAGCCGGCGGTCCAGTCCGGGTCCCTTGCCTGTCGCCGGTTCCGGTTGGGTTCGCCGTGAATGAAAATGTCACCACCCGGTTCCTTGCCCATGGCCTTGGCTTCTGCCCGGTCAAGCGCGTTGGGGTACGAAATGCCCAGCGACAGGTGATAGCTGCTGTTGGGATTGCGACGGTTGATCCAATAGGTGCCCTCGGGCGTCTTGCCATCGCCTTTGACCCGTTTGTCACCAGCCGGGGCAAAGCCCAGATCGATGTCATATTCCTTGAGTATCTGCTCATTGTGCATCAGATACATCCGCCGCGTGCCCTTGTTGACCACAACCGAGGTCACCTTGGGTCCGTTATAGCTGCGAAACCGCCGCGCCGAACTGCTGCCGCAGCCTGAAACTCCCAGCGTCGCAACCGCGCCCAGTGAAAATGTCCGCCGATCCATTGCCATCTGCCTCGTTTTTTCTCTTTTTTACCCGCATAGAACGAAATCACTAAAAAACAAAATCACTTTTTTGTCGTAAACTGCTTGCCCAGCCGTTCCTCAATTGCCTCAAGCCGCATCAGAACCTCGTCGCGATAGGCATCAGTTTTGACCTCGTCTTCAGCATGATGCGCGTCCTGCATCGAGTTAACGATCAGACCGACCAGCAGGTTCACCACCGCAAAGGTGGTGACCATGATGAACGGAACGAAGAAAACCCAGGCATAGGGATAGGCCTCCATCACCGGGCGCACGATGCCCATCGACCAGCTTTCCAGCGTCATGATCTGAAAGAGCGTATAGGCCGACAGCCCCAGATCGCCGAACCAGTCCGGGAAGGAATGCGAGAACAGTTTGGTCGAGATCACCGCGCCAATATAGAAAATGATCGCCATCAGAACAAAGACACTGCCCATGCCGGGCAGAGCGGTGATGAACCCCTCGACCACACGGCGCAGGCGCGGCGCGACCGAGATGACGCGCAGCACCCGCAGAATCCTGAGCGCCCGCAAGACCGACAGGCCTTCGGTGGCCGGTGCCAGCGCGATGCCCACCACGAGGAAGTCGAAGATATTCCAGCCATTGGTAAAGAACCGATGGCCCCGCGCGATCAGCTTCATCAGGATTTCGATGACGAAAATCCCCAGACACAGCCTGTCGAGGGAAACGATCAAAGACCCGAACCTGTCCATCAACGCAGGTGAGGTCTCCATCCCCAGCAGCACAGCGTTGGCGATGATGACACCGGTAATGAACTGCCCGAACCGGACATGTTCCACAAATGCGCCCAACCGCTCTCTGAACCCCATATCCGCCTGCTCCTGCTCAGTTGGCGCTCATATGGGTGATCGAGAATGAGGCCGCAAGCTCGACATGGGACGACCAGCGGAATTGATCGACCACCTGCACCCAGTTCAGAGCATAGCCTGCGTCGATTAGTGTCTTTGCGTCGCGCGCAAAGCTGACCGGGTTGCACGAGACATAGCCCAGCACCGGAACCCGGGAGGCGGCGATCTCGGCCACTTGCGCCTCGGCTCCGGCGCGTGGCGGGTCGAGCACGACCGCGTCGAACTTGGCCAGCTCATCCGGCATCAGGGGACGGCGGAACAGGTCGCGCGCCTCGGTGGTGAGTTTCTTGAGTCCGCTTGCCTTGCGCCACCCGGCATCCAGTGCGCGAGTCATCTCACGATCGCCTTCGACAGCGTGCACCTCGGCTTTTCGAGACAGCGGCAGACTGAATGTACCGCTTCCGGCAAACAGATCGGCGATCCGTTTCGCGTCTCCGACGGCTTCGGAAACGGCCTCTAGCAGAGTCAATTCACCGTCTTTGGTGGCCTGCAGGAACGCTCCGGGCGGCGGCAGGACGGTCGCGGTGCCGAAATGTTGGGTGGGCGGATCGCGCATGGCGATCTCCTCATCCTCCCAGCTTAGCCGGGCCAGACCGTGGTGTTCGGTAGCCTGTGCCAGCGCCAGTTCCAGCGGCCCGTCCAGCGGTTTGCCGCCCCTGACCGCCACATCAAGACCAGCATCGGACAAAGTGAGCGTAACCGCAAGCGCGCCTTTACGGCTGCCGCCAAGCTGTGCCAGCGCTTCGGCCACCGGGATCGCCCGCAGCAAGGCAGGGTCCAGCAACTGGCAATCAATGATCTCGGTGATCACGCCCGAGGCACGGCCGTGAAAGCCGGCAAGCGCGCCCTTTTTGGTGCGCCGAACCGCCAGCGTCGCCCGGCGACGCGAGGCAGCGGGCGAGGTGTGGATCGGGCGCAGGTCAGCTTCAGCGCCCTGCGCGGCGAGCGCTGTGCGCACCACCTCCTGCTTCCAGTTGGCGACGAAGCCATCGCTGGCATGCTGCAACTGGCACCCGCCGCAAGCGCGGTAGTGACGGCAGGGTGGCTTTACCCGGTCTTCCGATGGCTCTTCGATCCGAATATCGGTCAGGTTGCGCCCGTCCAGCACGCCGCTGACCCGTTCACCGGGCAAGGCGCGGGGCACATAGATCGGGCCGACGGCAACGCCGTCGCCCTGATGGCCCAACCGCTCAATGTGATAAATCTCGCTCATGACCCGCCTGATACAGGGGCGACACGCGACAAAAAACCCTTATTCCGCTGCCTCGGTCCGGATGAAGCCACCCGACTGCCGATGCCAAAACTGCGCATAGAGCCCACCCTTGGCCAGCAAACTGTCATGGGTGCCGTTTTCGACGATCCGCCCTTGATCCATCACGATGATCCGATCCATTTCGCTGAGCGTTGACAGCCGGTGCGCAATCGCCAGCACGGTCTTGCCTCGCATCACCCGGCTAAGCGCGGTCTGGATCGAGGCTTCGACCTCTGAATCCAGCGCCGAGGTCGCCTCGTCGAGAACCAAGATCGGCGCGTCTTTCAGAATCGCGCGGGCAAGAGCGATCCGCTGGCGTTGCCCGCCGGACAGTTTCACGCCCCGCTCGCCCAGATGCGCGTCATAGCCGGTCCGCCCCTGCCCGTCCTGCAGGCTCAGGATGAACTCATGCGCCTCGGCCTTTTCGGCGGCGGCGATCAGTTCGGCCTCGCTTGCATCTGGACGGCCATACAGGATGTTGTCACGCGCCGAACGGTTGAACATGGCGGTTTCCTGCGTGACCATGCCGATCTGCCGCCGCAAGCTGTCCTGTGTGGCAGTGGCGATGTTCTGTCCGTCAATGCAAATTTCACCTTTTTCGCCCGAATAGAGCCTAAGTAATAGCGAAACCAGCGTCGATTTCCCGGCCCCCGAGGCGCCGACGATGCCCAATTTCTCGCCCGGCTTGATGGTCAGCGCGATGCCTTGAACACCGCCAATGTCACGACCATAGGCAAATCCCACATCGTCAAAAACGATCTCGCCCTCAGTAACCCGCAAGTCATTAGCCCCGCGCGCATCTTCGATTCGGTTGGCGACGGCCAGGGTCTTCATGCCGTTCTCGACCTCGCCGACATTGGCGTACATCCCCATCAACGTGAAACTGACCCAACCGGTCATCTGCGCGATGCGGATCGAGATGGTCCCGGCGGCAGCAATGTCGCCCGTTGTTGCACTACCCGATTGCCACAAAAGCAGCGTTACCCCCAGGAGCATGACCGGCAGAACCCCCGCCAGGCACATCAGGATGAACCGGAAGCTGGCCGAAAGCGCGCCGAATTCCAACGAGCGTTCGCGCATCTCGTCCAGCGCGTCGAGCGCGGCACTTTCCTCGTGATCGGAATGGGCGAACAGCTTGACCGTCTTGATATTGGTGATCGCGTCGACAATCTGGCCCGACACCAGCGCCCGCGCCCCTGCCCGCGCCGCCGAGCGTTTGCGGATACGCGGCAGATACCAGCGGATCAGAAAGAAATAGACACCAAGCCATCCGATGAAGGGCAGCAAGACCAGCGGATGGATAGAGCCCAGCAGGGCCACCGTGCCAACCAGCGAGGCCAGAGCGAACACCATTGCGCTAATCGTCTCGGACACGACCGAAGACATGGCATTCGAGGTCTGCATCTGTTTCTGCGCAATCCGCCCGGCGAAATCGTCGTCGAAGAAGGTCACCGACTGGCCCAGCGTCCAGCGGTTAAGCCGCGCCAGAACCAGCGGTGGGATGTTGGGCATGACGATATAGTTGTTCGACAATGCGGTGAGGCCAAAAAAGACCGGGCGGATCAGCAGAAAAAATGTCACTGCGCCCAGAATCATGGCGAGATTGCCGGCCGAGAAGAACAGATCTTGCCCGCCCGATGTCGCGGTGTCGATCACCCGGCCCAGAATCCAGGCGGTGCCAGCCTCCATGATCCCGGCTGTGGCCGAGAAACCGGCGGCCATAAACAGCATCGGCCATGCCCCCGCAAGGCACCAGCGCATGAACGCCCCCAGCCGGTCGGGCGGGGGCGTTTCGATCTTACGGAACGGATCAATCAGGTCCGCCAGTCTCATTCAGCGGCCTCCGGGTTCATGAACCCTCCCGATTGCCGCGCCCAGAACTGAGCATAGAGCCCGCCCTGTGCAAGCAATTCGGCATGCGGTCCTTGTTCGACAATATGACCCTGATCCATAACCAGGATACGGTCCATCCGGGCAATCGTGCTGAGCCTGTGTGCAATAGCGATCACGGTTTTTCCTTCCATCATGCCGTATAGCGTATCCTGAATGGCCGCTTCGACCTCGGAATCTAGTGCAGAGGTCGCCTCGTCCAACAGCAGAATCGGCGCGTTTTTCAGGATCACCCGCGCCAGCGTCACCCGTTGCCGCTGACCACCGCTCAGTTTCACCCCGCGCTCACCGACCTTGGCGTCATAGCCATGGCGACCTTCGGGATCGGCCAGATCAAGGATGAACTCATGCGCCTCGGCTCGTCTGGCAGCGGCGATCATCTCATCCTCGCTGGCATCAGGACAGCCATAGAGGATGTTGTCACGCACCGAGCGGTGCAGCAACGAACTGTCCTGCTGTACCATACCGATATTGCGCCGCAGGCTGTCCTGCGTGACATCGGCAATCGACTGTCCGTCGATCCGAATTTCACCAGACTCGGCGTCGTAGAACCGCAACAGCAACTTGACGAGGGTCGATTTCCCGGCGCCGGACCGGCCAATCAACCCGATCTTTTCGCCGGGCTCGATTGTCATGCTGATCCGGTCCAGACCACCGGCACCGCGCCCGTAATGGTGCGACAGCTCGCGGATCTCGATCCGACCATCGGTCAGGTGCAGCGGTTCGGCCTTGGGCGCATCCACGAGGTCGATGGGCTGTGCGATGGTCTCCATCCCTTCGGCCACGACGCCAAGTTCGCGGAAGAAGCTGGTCAGCGCCCACATGATCCAGCCGGTCATCGCGCTTAGCCGCAGGGTCAGCGCGGCGGCGGCCGCGACGACACCGACCGAAGACATCCCGTAATACCAAAGCCAGATCGCCCAGCTGACAACGCCAACGATCAGCAGACCGTTCAGCAGCGTCAACACCACATCCATCGTAGTGAAGATCCGCATCTCGACCTGAAATGTCCGCCGCGTTTCCTCGATCGCCTCGCGGGCATAGTCGAGTTCCAGGTCGTGATGCGCGAACATCTTGACCGAGTGAATGTTGGTATAGCTGTCCACCACTCGACCCGTCACCGCAGACCGCGCATCCGATGCCGCCTTGGAGGCCGGGCCAACCCGCCTAACCGTCCAACGCACCAGACAGGCATAAAGCGCAAACCAGATCAGTAGCGGCAAAAGCAGCCGGGCCTCGGCCGTCATCAACAGGATCGCGGCACCGATCAGATAGGCAAGCGAATATGAGATCGCGTCAAAGACCTGAAACACCACTTCACCCGCAGCGGGTGGCGTTTGCATGATGCGGTTGGCGATCCGGCCCGCGAAATCGTTTTCAAACCACCCCACCGATTGACGCAACACATGCCTATGCGCCCGCCAGCGGATCAGCGTGCCGAAATTCGGCAGGATCGCGTTGTTCAAGAGCAGCACATCAATGAACTGGATCAGCGGCCGCAAGAACAAGATGAACAAGGCCACAAGGATCAGTTCAGTGCCATGCGCGGCCCAGACCTGCTGCGGTTCGCCGGTCAGCAGGTCAACGACCCGACCCATGTAGTAGATCAATCCGATCTCAATCGCTGCAACAACGATCGAGATCAGCGAAACCCAGACAAACACCCGTTTGAACGGCTGTGAGTAGTCCAACATGAACGGCCAGAGCTTGCGCGGCGGCCGGTCATTTTCGGGATAGGCAACAAAAGGGTCGACGAGATTTTCGAAGTAACGAAACATGAAACGTGCTCCGGATGAGCAGACAGAAAGACATGCGAAAGCGGCGGTGCCAGGACACCACCCGATACGGGTCGGTTATCCCAGCGTTAGCGGAACCAGATCCCGTGATACATTCGCAGCCCTCCCTTCATGTGACTGAGCGCAAGCTAACTGGAAACCGGGCGAGTTGTCACCAGGAAAATTTTTCGGCGCAAATATCACGCCATTCCAAGCAGTTCGTCGCGCGACAAATCAAACTGAGACTTTATCCATTTCGTCTCTAACTCAGCCAGTTTCGCACCCAGCGCCGGTCCCTGAAATTCTGGCATAAGATCGCCGGCAGACACCGGAAACCGCGCCTTGGCCCCGGATTCGACCTGGGGTTTCCACTGCGAATTCCAGGGCTGTTCCAGCAAGGCGCAGCGCAGCACCAGCGAATCCACCGCCAGTTTTGCCTTGATCCTATAGCCCAATTCGCCCGCCTGTGCGGTACCGGTCGCAGCCTCATGAAGTTTCGCAAGCGTTCCCGTCTGTGCCCGACTCAAGCGCAAGGTGGACGACTGCTCAGGCGCGCCCAGCGCCGCAAGCCGCCGCAGCGGGTCGGGGGCAAGCCCTGCCTCGGCTTCAAGATGTACCAGCGGGGCCAGGACCCGGTCATCCGCGCCCGGCAACACCGCTGTCAAAACACCGATGGCACGCATGGTGGCAACTGAGGGGGCCGGATCGGGGGCGCCCAGAAGCTTTAGCATCTCAGCCCCCACCCGCTCGCGCGAGAGGGCGCAAAGCCCATCCAGGTTTTCGGCAATCGCCGCAAGCGCGTCGGGGTCGAAGCCTTGTGCCGGGTCACCGTACCAGGCGTGAAACCGGAAGTAGCGCAGCGACCGCAAGTAATCCTCGCGAATACGGTCCTGCGCCACACCAATAAACCGGACCCGGCGGGTGGTCAGGTCTTTGATCCCGTCCAGCGGATCAAGCACCGTGCCGTCGGGCATTGCATAAAGCGCGTTCATGGTGAAATCGCGCCGTGCGGCATCCTCGGCCAGATCCGTGGAAAAGGCGACCACGGCGCGGCGGCCATCGGTGGCAACGTCGCGGCGGAAGGTCGTGACCTCATGCGGGATACCGCCCTTGACCAGCGTCACCGTTCCGTGGGTGATGCCTGTGGGCACTGCCTTGATACCAGCGGCTTGTGCCAGCTCCATGACCTGGTCCGGCAGCGCATCGGTCGAGATGTCGATATCCGAGACAGGCGCACCCAGCAGCGCGTTGCGCACGCATCCACCAACAAACAGCGCCTGCGCACCCGCCTCCGTCAGGGTACGGCAGATCGCCTGCGTTGCAGGCCGGGTCAGCCAGCTATCGCTGATCCGCGTCACGGGGTCATCCGCGCGGCCAGCCCGCGCAGAATGCGCGCCGTCGCGCCCCAGATGTAATAGGGGCCATAGGGCGCCACGAAATACTTGCGGCGCTGTCCCCGCCAACGGCGCGATTCCACCATGAAATTCGCGGGCGACGTGACATGAGACAGCGGCACGGTGAACACCTCTTCGACCTCGCCACGTTCGGGCACCACCTCAAAAGGACGGTCAAGCAGCGCGACAACCGGGGTCACGTCAAACGCGGTCACCGTCTCATGCGAGGGCAAATGGCCGATCACACGGGGCAGATCACGCGGCAGGCCGATCTCTTCTTCCGCCTCACGCAAAGCTGTGGCGGTCACGTCTGCGTCGCCCTCATCCTGTTTGCCGCCGGGAAAGGCGATCTGACCCGGATGGTGTTTCAACGCCGAGGACCGCTTGGTCAGGATCAGCCTTGGTCCGTCCCCCTGCATCAGGATCGGCACCAACACGCCCGCAGGCCGCAACTTGCGATCCTTGGGCAGCACCGCCTCGGGATTGAGGTCGAAATCGCTGGACCCCAGCCCGGGACGGGCCAGGGCTGCGCGCAGATCCTGGGTTGGATCAGTCACTTTCATCCGCATCCGCCTCGAACCCCACGGTCTTGGGGTCCAGCACGTAATGCGCGCTGCAGAACTGGCAATCGGCAGTCACGACGCCCTCATCAGTGGTCATCTTGGCTATATCCTGCGCCGAATAGATCGACAGGCTTTGACGCACGCGATCCTCTGAGCAGGAGCAGCCAAAGCGCACCGACTGCGAATCGTAGACTCTCGGCTGTTCCTCGTGAAACAGACGCACCAGCAGGTCGGTGGGCGGAACCGAGGGACCGATCAGTTCCAGATCCTCGACCGTATCGAGCAGGATATTGACCCGATTCCAGTTCTCGCCGCTTTCGCCTTCGACCAGATCGGCGGCAGTCAGAATCTGGCCTTCGCCGTCGCCACTGGCCACGAAGGGCGAGGCCTTGGGCATGTGCTGCAGCATGATGCCACCAGCTCGCCAATGCTCAGGCGTGCCAGGTTCCGACGAACGCCCGAAACTGAGCGAGAATCGGGTCGGCAATTGCTCGGACTGCGCGAAATAGGCCTCGGCACAGGCCCTCAGCGACCCGCCATCCAAGGGCGTGATGCCCTGATAGGGCTGGGTCCCGCTGCCCTGATCAATCATGATCGCGAAATATCCCTCGCCCACCTGCTCGAATGGCGCGCCATCGCTCAGCCGGTCGCCGTCGAAACTGGCATAAGCCCGGATGCGAGCGGGATCGCCCTCGTGCTCGGGGGCATAATAGTCGGTTGCGATCATCCGCACCGGGCCTTTGGACTGCACCTGCAATGACAGCTTCCAACGCAGGCTGATGGTCTGGCCGATCAGCGCGGTAAGCAGCGCCATTTCGGCCACCAGCGCTTCGACCACGGGCGGGTATTCATGCTGCCTGAGGATACCGTCAAGGACGCCGTCCAGCCGGGCGACCCGGCCACGCATGTCCGGAACATCAAGTTGAAATGGCAGGACCGTATCGTCCCACGCGATTTTGGTACTGAGTGTCATGGGGTTTCCTTACGCGCCACAGGTTGGCATACCGCGACCATATAAGGCGGGCAAGCCGAGTTGGAAGAGGCGCATACATGATCAGACGTTTTGGTGAAAGCCCGGAACCGGGTCGGAAATATATCCGGCGCGCAGGCGTCTATGCCCTGCTGCCCCTGTCGGGATCGCTCCTGCTGACATGCCAGACCGAACCCGGGCCGGACCTGCAGCTTCCCGGCGGTGGCATCGATCCGGGCGAATCGCCCCTGCCTGCGCTGCATCGCGAGGTCTATGAGGAAACCGGTTGGCAAATCGCAACTCCGCGTCGTGTCGGCGCGTTCCGGCGGTTCGTCTATATGCCGGAATACGATCTGTGGGCCGAGAAGATCTGCCTGATCTACTGCGCGCGGCCCGTTCGTCGCGTTGGCCCACCGACCGAGGCGATTCACGAGCCGGTCTGGATGGGCGCGGATGAGGCAGCCCAGATGCTGGGCAATGCGGGCGACCGGCATTTTGCCCACCACTTTTTGATGGGCACGCTTTGACCGCGCTCACGGGCCGTTGAATTCGAACAAGGTGGCCGACACGTCATCCTCCATCCCAAACTCGGGCGACATGCGCTGGCTGAGCTTGTCGTAAAGAGCATCCAGAAACGCCCGTCCCTGCAGATCGGGATCGCAGGCGCGCACGAGGTCCAGCAAACCGTCCTCATCCAGCATCTCGCCGTTCTTCATGCGGCATTCGGTGAATCCGTCGGAGTACATCAGCACCCGATCACCACGTTCCAGTTGGGTTTCGATCTGCGTGTAAGGCACATCGGGCAGCAGGCCGATCGGTACACCGCCCTCACCCAGAAACTCGGTCGTACCGTCCTTGCGCAGCAGCAGTGGGTGCGGATGGCCCGCCTGAACCAGACGCAATGCGCCGCTTTCAAGATCGGCAATCCCGTAGGCCATGGTGAAATATTCCTCGACCCCCCGATCGGTCAGCAATCTGGCGTTGAGGATACGCGCGACCTCTTCGGGTTGTCGCAGCGAATAAAACCTGTCGAACCGGCCCTCCATCGCAAGGTTCTGATCCGGATAGCTTGCCGACAGATAGCTGCCCAACCGCGCGGTCATCATCGCCGAGGTGATTCCATGACCCGATACGTCGATACTGTAGAACCCCAGCCGTCCCGACCCGGGCGAGAACATTCCGACCAGATCACCGCCGATATGCCCGCAAGGCTCAAGTAGCAGGCTGACCCGCGAGGCGCCAAAATTGCGGCTGAGTTCGGGGACCAGCGATTCCTGTATCTTGCGCGCCTGGATCAGGTCCTTGTTGATCGCGTCATGCGCAAGCTTCAACTCCTCCAGCGCCTCTTCAATCTGGCGGTTCTTTTCCGACAATTCGCGCTGCATCCCCAACACGCGGTCGCCTGCGGAAATGCGCGCGCGTAGTTCATTGGAACTGACCGGTTTGATCAGGAAATCATCCGCCCCGGCATCAAGCCCCTGCGCAACTTCGTTCTTTTCGCTCTTCGAGGTCAGCAGGATGAAATAGGAGTACCAATTGGTTTCAAGATCGCGAAAGGCACGGCAGAAATCCGGGCCGCTTATGCCCGGCATGACCCAATCGCTCAACACCAGATCGGGTGGATCTTCGGCACAAATGCGCAGCGCTTCGTCGCCGCTATCGGCCTCGACCACCTCCAGCCCCCATTTTTTCAAGGAGCTGGCAAGGATTCGTCTTTGCAGCCGACTGTCGTCGACGACCAGCACATGGCGGATCGAGCCCAACACCTTTTGCGAATGATCTTCTGCCGATCCAACCTGCAGCAACGCTCAACCCCGGATACGATTTCGTTACCGACACCCGACCACGCTAGGCAGATGGTCTTAACATCTTATGAAACACTAATTACGGGAAAATCTTTACTTTGTGTTTACAACCTCTTCGTCAAACTGCGCACAGGGCAGAACGGCCCCGAGAGGTGAAAGATGATTGACTGGTCCCGCGTCATCCAGCTGCGTGACGAGGTTGGCGAGGACGACTTTGGCGAGGTGTTCGACCTGTTTCTGGAAGAGGTCGGAGAGGTGATCGCGCGTTTGCAGGTGAATCCCGATCGCGACGCGCTGGAGCGTGATCTGCATTTTCTGAAAGGCAGCGCGCTCAGCCTTGGTTTCAGCACCTTTTCCACATTGTGCCAGAATGGCGAACGCGAGGCCGCAAACGGCAATGCCGACACGGTGGATATCGGTGAAATCATTGCCGAATTTGAAAACTCCCGGATTGCCTTTCAGGCCGAAGCCAAGGCACATCTGGTCTGATCAGATCACAAACTGCGCCAGCGTTTCGTCGTTGGTGATGTCGGTATAGGTAAACCCGGCATCCTCCAGATGTGCAAAAAGACGTTCGAAATTCTCCGGCTTGAGAGTCTCTATCCCGATCAGCACCGACCCGAAATTGCGCGCCGATTTCTTGAGGTATTCAAATCGCGCAATGTCGTCCTCGGGGCCCAGAATCCCCAAAAACTCCTTCAAAGCGCCCGGTCTTTGCGGCAAACGCAGGATAAAGTACTTCTTCACGCCGGAATATCTCTGGGCGCGTTCCTTTACCTCGGGCAGGCGTTCAAAATCGAAATTGCCGCCCGATGTGACACAGACAACGCTGCGGCCCCGGACAAAGCTCTGCACCTCTTCGACTGCGTCGATGGCCAGCGCGCCCGCCGGCTCCAGAACGATTCCCTCGACATTCAGCATGTCGATCATGGTGACGCAGATCCGGTCCTCGGACAGGACCAGTACATCCGATAAATGGGTTTTTCGCAGCAGATCAAAGGTCTTTTCCCCGATCCGGCCCACCGCCGCGCCATCCACAAAGTTATCCACATGACCCAAGGTCACCGGATGCCCCGCCGCCAGCGCTGCCCGCAGACAGGCACCGCCCGCCGGTTCCACAAACAGGCAGTGGGTGCGGTCGCCAAACCAGGTGGCCACACCCGAGGACATGCCGCCACCACCCACCGGCAGCACCACATGATCAGGCACGCCCCCCAACTGCTCTTCAATCTCAACCGCGAGCGAGGCCTGCCCCTCGATCACATCTTCATCGTCAAAGGGCGACAGGAAATGCCCGCCATTTTGTGCACACCAGTCCTGTGCGGCGGCCAGCGTGTCATCGAAATAGTCGCCGGTCAGGTGAATCTCGATCTGCTCGCAACCGAATTTGCGGGTCTTCTGGACTTTCTGCTGCGGCGTGGTGACCGGCATGAAGATCACGCCCCGCACCCCCATATGCTTGCACATGAAGGCCACACCCTGCGCGTGATTCCCCGCACTGGCACAAACGAACAGGTCCTGCCCCTGCTGCTTGCGCATGGCGTTGAAGGCCCCACGCAGCTTGTAAGACCGCACCGGGCTCAGATCTTCGCGTTTGAGCCAGATGTCAGCGCCATAACGCTCGGACAGATGTGCATTGCGCTGCAGCGGCGTCGGTGGAAAGACGGAGCGCATTGCCTGCTCAGCGGCACGGGCGCGGGTCATGAAATCAGTCATGAGCGTGTCGTGCCGCATCACCGTCGAAAGGGCAAGGAATACATGAGTGTACGAAGATTACGTCAGCTCGCGCTTTTCGACAAAATGCCCATACATGGTCGTCAGGATGCTGACATTGATCAGCGGCAAGACCAGCATGGTGGCGAACAGCACGACTATGATGCCAATGACCGGGATCAACGCAAGCAAGGACGCAACAAGTTGTATTGCGATCTGAAAAAGAACCGCGACGATCACCAAAACGATGATTGCGCCGGTTGATCCCTCAGTGGCGGCCCAGGCCTGCGACAATGTAATGGGGTTTCCAATTGCCGCGGATGGCAGGATGATCGAAAGCCGGATAAAACAGATGATGAGCGCCAGAAACGCAACGACCGACACTGCAACGGCGAGGACCGGCGCGCCCTGCAATATCATCAGGATTAACCCAACGGGAATAAACGCCAAAAACGCCAGAAGCATCAAAAGCAGGTAACGGCCAAAATAAGCCAGAATACGGTCGAACCTGAAGGGTGGTATGACACCGCTTGGATATTCTTCAAGCAAGACAAACCTGTGCCAAGAAACCACAACCCATAACATCACCACAGAAATGGTAATCGCAAAAGCGATCATGAACAGCGTTACTTGGCCTTGTGTCACGCCTTCAGGCAAACCGGTGGTTTCCGTATCGAAGCTTTCGAACGGCATACCGAACAGATAAAAAAGCCCAACGACCACTGCCCCGCCGATCAATCCCGGCACTACCGAGATTTGCAGCGCCTGCGTCAGATTACGCAGCACCATCTGCACGGAATGCGCAAAAATCTTCCAACCCAACATCTGAACCCGTCTCCTCAACCATTTGGCGAAATGTTTGGCGCACTTGATCGCAGCCAAACCGCGCCGTCAATGTGATCGCCTTGCCCTGTTGCCAAAAAACCGCTAGGGGCCATCCGTCATTCGATTGAGAGGAAATCCCATGTCTGCGCCCAAAAAAGTTGTGCTGGCCTATTCCGGCGGGCTTGATACGTCGATCATCCTGAAATGGCTGCAGACCGAATACGGGTGCGAGGTGGTGACCTTTACCGCCGATCTGGGCCAGGGCGAGGAACTGGACCCGGCGCGCAAGAAGGCCGAGCTGCTGGGGATCAAGCCCGATAACATTTATATCGAGGATATCCGCGAAGAATTCGTCCGCGATTTCGTCTTCCCGATGTTTCGCGCCAATGCGGTCTATGAGGGGCTCTATCTGCTGGGCACGTCGATTGCGCGGCCGCTGATCTCTAAACGTCTGGTCGAGATTGCCGAGGCCACCGGTGCTGACGCCGTCGCCCATGGTGCAACCGGCAAGGGCAACGATCAGGTGCGGTTCGAGTTGGCAGCCTATGCGCTGAACCCCGACATCAAGGTGATTGCGCCCTGGCGTGAGTGGGACCTGACCAGCCGGACCCGTTTGCTGGAGTTCGCCGAGGCCAATCAGATCCCGATCGCCAAGGACAAGCGCGGCGAGGCGCCGTTCTCGGTCGATGCCAACCTGCTGCACACCTCGTCCGAGGGCAAGGTTCTGGAAGACCCCGCCGATATGGCGCCCGATTACGTCTATCAGCGCACGGTGCATCCCGAGGACGCGCCGAACGAGCCGGAATTCATCGAAATCGGCTTTGAAAAAGGCGACGCGGTCAGCATCAATGGCGAAGCAATGAGCCCCGCCACAATCCTGACCAAGCTGAACGAATATGGCGGCAAGCACGGCATTGGCCGTCTCGATCTGGTCGAAGGCCGGTTCGTGGGCATGAAATCGCGCGGCATCTATGAAACCCCGGGCGGCACGGTGCTACTGGAGGCGCATCGCGGCATCGAATCCATCACCATGGACCGTGGCGCGATGCACCTGAAAGACCAGTTGATGCCGCAATATGCCGAATTGATCTATAACGGCTTCTGGTACAGCCCCGAACGCGAGATGCTGCAGGCCGCCATCGATAAATCTCAAGACCATGTCACCGGCATTGTGCGCGTGAAGCTCTACAAGGGCCTTGCCTCGACCGTGGGCCGCTGGTCGGATCACTCGCTCTATTCCGAGGCACATGTAACGTTTGAGGAAGACGCGGGCGCCTACGATCAAAAGGACGCGGCGGGCTTCATCCAGTTGAACGCGCTGCGTCTGAAACTGCTGGCAGCGCGGGAAAAGCGCCTGAAATAAATACGCGCCAGAGTTGTAGATACCCCCGAACCGCTACAACTCTGCCAAAGATTTGCCCCTTTGTTCTGCGATTCCCGAATGCGGGCCGCCTCAAGTGAAACTCGGCGGTCCGCGTATCGGTAACCTTGTAGAACACAGAGGCGAACATGCAGGTAAGCAGCTCAAATTTATCGAAAGCGAGGTTCGAATTTCGCGGATCGGCGCGCGAGTTTTTTGGTATCTGGATCGTCAATCTGCTGCTGTCGATCCTGACGCTTGGCATCTATAGCGCCTGGGCCAAGGTACGGACCAAGAAATACTTCTACCAGAACACCTATGTGGCCGGGCGCAATTTCGACTATCACGCCACTGGATTGCAGATCATGTTCGGGCGGCTGATCGTCATTGCCGGGATTGTGGCTTACGCGTTGCTCAGTACGAATGAGATTGCGGCGGTTTTGATGATCCTGGGCCTGATTGCGCTGATCCCCTATCTGCTGGTGCGGTCGCTGCGCTTCAATGCCCGCATGTCCAGCTGGTCGAATATCCGCTTCACGTTTCACGGCGGCTTCGGGTCTGCGCTAAAGGTTTATTACCTCTATCCCATCCTCGCCGCCCTTTCGCTTTACACAGCTTGGCCTTTCGTCACCCGTGCCATACAGCGCTTTCTGGCCAACGGACACGGGCTGGGCACCACACGGTTCAGTTTCAGCAGCACGATTGGTCCGTTCTACAAGGCGCTGCTGGCGGCGATGGTCTGGGGTCTCGGTTCCATAATGATCCTTTTTGCGGTTGTCAGCACCAGCCTTAATATCCCGCGTGCCCTGCAGGCGCTTGAGGCCGGTTCCGAAGAGACTGCAACCCTCATCAATGCGGGGCTGATCTATGTGCTGCTGCTGGTGGCCATCGTTCCGGCGGCGCTGATCTATCACGCGATGGTACGCAACACGGTCTATAACAACCTCACACTGGATGATTTACACAGCTTTCACTCCAGCGTTTCACCACTGAAACTGCTGTGGATTTCGGTGTCGAACTTCTTTGTGGTGCTGCTGACTCTTGGCCTGATGATGCCCTGGGCGCATGTGCGGCGTGCGCGCTATCTGGCCGACCATACCACGCTCTATCCTGGCGGGTCGCTGGATGACTTCGTCGATGAGGAAACCACGAGCGGCAATGCCATCGGCGACGCGTATGGCGATCTCGAAGGGTTCGGGATCGAGGTTGCGGTGTAATCGGTCCGGTAATCGCAGATGCCTTTCATCCGCTCAACCCAAGGCAGCGTGTCCATCCAGGGCCGCGCCTATCCTCCGCTCAGCTCGCGCGAGATAGTGGCCCGGCTGGCTGTGGGACAGGGTCAGGTCTGGCTGATCGATCCAGCCCAGAAGATCCTGACTCAGGCCGCATTGGACACTGTGAAAATCGAGCCGCGTCTGGGTCAGGCAGAGCGGCGGATCATCCTGCCCGACGGCACGCTGTTTCTGACCGTCGCGCATGAGACGGTAGACAATCTGTTGGGTGATCACGCGGCCCTTCACGGATTCGAGCAGTTCCATTTTCGGCTTGTAGCTGTTGCGCTGGCCTGCATCCTTGGTGCATGGGCGATGTGGAAATACGGGCTGACTGCGCTGGTCCACGTCGCGGTCTGGCTGACGCCTGACCCGGTCGTCAACGCCATGGAGCAAGGCATGCTGAGCAGTATCGACCGCGTCATGGCCGAGCCCAGCAAACTTGACCCTACCCGGCAGGCCGAGCTGCGCGATATCTTCAGCCAGCTGCTGGAACATTCCAGCCCGACCGGTACGGCGCAGACTTACCGGCTGGCCTTTCGTGATATGCCCGGTATGGGGCCAAACGCCTTTGCCCTGCCCAATGGCACCATCATCGTCACTGACGCACTGGCCGAGACCGCTTCGCCCGATGCGCTGGCCGGTGTGATCGGGCATGAAATGGGCCATGTCGCGGGTCGTCACGGGCTCAAACAGGTCTATCGCTCGGTTGGTGGCTTTGTCCTGATAAGCATGCTGGCGGGCGATACCGGCCCGATCATCGAGGACGCGCTGCTGCAGGGCAACCTGATCCTGTCGCTGTCCTATTCACGTGCGCATGAGCTGCATGCTGACACGTTCGGCGCCACGCTTTCGAGGGAGGCGGGCTATGACCCGGACGGGCTGCTTGACTTCTTCGATAATCACAACCTGTACGATGTCGACGGGATCTCGGGCTGGCTCAGCACCCATCCGGGGTTCGATGACCGCAAGCGCAATCTGCGCCTTCTCGAAGATTTGCACTGATCCGCCCTGATCAAATCCGGTCAGCTGTTAACCGCTCGTAATAGGGAATGGAGGCCGCCAGCAGCGGTTGCAGGTCTTCCGGCACCTCCGGCAGATCCCCCTCGGGTTTTGCAAAACCTGTCGACTGCCAGACCGCACCGTACCAATGTGCCGCCCAGACCCCGTCATCCTTATGGCCGCCCCTGGGCCAGCTCAGCATGTGCGGCGACCACGGCACACCGATCGCATCGCAGAGCTTTTCCAACGTCTCGGCGGGGTTGGCACGGATGTCAAAGCTGTCGACAACAACCGGCGACCCGCCCCGATCATTGACCTCGTCAAACAGCTCGACCTGCTGACGGAACCCGATATCATCCAGCACCGGGTTTTCGCGCTTGGCCGCATAGCTGGCGATCACCCGCGCGGGGTGGCGGATCAGGAACACATTGCGCACCGCCCGCATCCAGTCGCGGGGAATGCCATCCACCATGTGCTGGGTCATATGTTTCTGATACCAGAACGGTCGCGCGCCAGGGTTGGGGCCGGACAGATATTGCGCCACCTGCCCTGCGTCCTGCTCCTGCGACGCCAGTATATCATTGCGCATGGGGTGATCGATGCCTGTGCGCGCCAGATAGGCGGCGTAAAACGGCTCGTCGATCACCGCACAATCGGTGCGCGCGCCGAAACTGTACATCATGGCCGTCGACAGGTTGCGCGGCCCGGACCACATGGCGATCTTCATGCCTGCGCCTCGCTGCCGATCAACGCCTTGCCCTGCCTGCTCTTCCTGTCTGCCATGCTATTCTCCTCCGGCGCGCAAGCTACTGCCGTGAGGCGCTCGGGCCAAGGGGTAAACTCCGGTCACCTGCATGTGACAAAACATGTCACCCTCTTGCCTGCGGGTGCCCTTCGCCACACCATCACGACAAAGGAGACCCGACATGACCCTGTCCGATCACATCAAGCCGATTGCGCTCTTTTCCCTGATAACCTTCGCCGCCGTGCTGCGCTGCCTTCCCGCCTCTGCCGCCGGGCAAGAAACGCTAACGGTCGCGGGCGGCTGTTTCTGGTGCGTCGAGGCCGATTTCGAAAAGGTTCCCGGCGTGATCGACGCGGTCTCGGGCTTTGCCGGAGGTTCCACCAAGAACCCGACCTACAAGCAAATCACCAAAGGCGGCACCGGGCATTACGAGGCGGTCCAGATCACCTTCGATTCCGGAAAAGTCTCGCGCGGGCGGCTGCTTGAGATGTTCTTCCGATCGGTCGACCCTACAGATGCAGGCGGACAGTTCTGTGATCGCGGCGACAGCTATCGCACGGCGGTATTCGTCTCTGACAAAGGGGAAAAAGCGCTTGCCGAGCAGGTAAAGGCCGACGCCCAGTCAGCGCTGGGGCAGAAAATCGTGACACCGGTGATCCCGGCCGGGGCATTTTACCCCGCCGATGCCTCACATCAGGACTACTACAGGGGCAAAAGCCTTGTCTTCACCCGCTTCGGCCCCAAGCGTCAGGCAACCGCCTATAAACTCTATCGCAAGGCCTGCGGCAGGGATACCCGGGTGAAACAGCTTTGGGGCGACGCGGCACCCTTTGCCGGAAGCTGAGCTTGCCACCGGAAATAAGAAACCCGCCCAATGAAATCGGCGGGATTTTTTTGGAAGTTACTTACCCCAGATCGTTCGACGCCAGCACAGCCATGTTCAGAATGTCATTTGCGGTCGAAACGGTCGAGCAAATCTGAACCGGCTTGCCGATCCCGGCCAGAATGGGGCCGATCACGTTGGCCCCGCCCATTTCCTGCATCAGCTTGACCGAGATCGACGCCGAATGCCGTGCTGGAACGATGAGGATATTCGCAGGGCCGGTCAGCCGCTGGAACGGATAGCCCGCCTGCGCTTGGGCGTTCAGCGCCACATCCACGGTCATTTCACCTTCGAACTCGAAATCGACGCCGCGCGCCTCTAGCACACGCGGGGCCTGATGCATCTTTTCGGCGCGTTCCGAAACCGGATAGCCGAAGGTCGAAAAGCTGACGAAGGCCACGCGCGGCTCCAACCCGATATGGCGCGCAACACCTGCCGCACGTTCGGCGATGTCGGCCAGATCCTCGGGTTCGGGCCATTCATGCACCAGCGTATCGCCGATCAGAACGATACGACCCTTGTGCAGCAGCGCGGTGATCCCGGCGGCTCCACTATGCACGTCGGCATCAAAGACATGATTGATCTGGTCCAGCACATGAGCTGATTTCCGCGTCGCCCCGGTGACCAGACCATCGCCGTGCCCATGCGCCAGCATCAGGGCCGAAAACACATGCCGGTCACGCGCCGCGAGTCGGTGCACATCCTTTTCGTCAAAGCCTTTTCTTTGAAGTCGCTCGTAAAGAAACTCCTTGTAAGCCTCCAGATGCAGGGTGTTGGCGGCGTTCACTACCTCCATTTCGCGCGTGGCATCGCTGAGCCCCACACTTTCCAGTTTTTCCTTCACCTCTTCCGGACGACCCACAACCAGCGCCTTACCAAAGCCCGAACGCTGATACATCACCGCAGCGCGCAGAACGCGGGGATCATCGCCCTCTGCAAAGATCATCCGGCTTTGCGCCGCACGGGCGCGGGCGTTCATCCCGCGCAAAATGCTGGCGGTCGGGTCCATCCGTGATTTCAGGCTCAGCTCATAGGCATCCATATCGACGATCGGCCGCCGAGCTGCACCGGTATCCATACCAGCCCGTGCAACAGCGAGCGGAATGCGGTGGATCAGCCGCGGATCGAACGGCGTCGGGATGATATAGTCACGCCCAAAGGTCAGGCTCTTGCCATAGGCCATCGCCACCTCATCAGGCACATCCTCGCGCGCCAGCCGGGCCAGCGCATTGGCACAGGCGATCTTCATCTCATCGTTGATGGCGCGGGCATGAATGTCCAGCGCGCCCCGGAAGAGATACGGAAAGCCGAGCACGTTATTGACCTGATTGGGATAGTCCGACCGACCCGTTGCGACGATGGCATCGGCGCGCACCTCATGGGCATCTTCGGGCGTGATCTCGGGGTCGGGGTTGGCCATGGCGAAGATCACCGGGTTTTCCGCCATCCCGGCCAGCATGTCCTGGGTCAGCGCGCCCTTGACCGAAACGCCAAGGAACACGTCCGCGCCTTTCATCGCCTCATCCAGCGTGCGCAGATCGGTCTTGATCGCATGAGCGGATTTCCACTGGTTCATCCCCTCGGTCCGGCCCTGATAGATCACGCCCTTGGTGTCGCAGACAACGCAATTGTCGTGTTTCGCCCCCATGGATTTCAGCAGCTCGATACAAGCAATGCCCGCCGCACCAGCTCCGTTCAGCACGATCTTGACGTCTTCGATCTTTTTGCCGCTCAGATGCAGCGCGTTAATCAGCCCCGCGGCGCAGATCACGGCCGTGCCATGCTGGTCGTCGTGAAAGACGGGGATATCCATCTCTTCTTTCAGGCGCTGTTCGATGATGAAACATTCCGGCGCCTTGATGTCTTCGAGGTTGATGCCACCGAATGTCGGCCCCATCAGGCGCACGGCGCGGCAGAATTCATCCGGGTCTTCGGTATCCAGCTCGATATCGATCGAGTTCACATCGGCAAAGCGCTTGAACAGGACCGACTTGCCCTCCATCACCGGCTTCGAGCCAAGCGCGCCAAGATTGCCCAGCCCAAGTACAGCTGTTCCGTTCGAAATCACGGCAACCAGATTGCCCTTGTTGGTATAGTCATAAGCCGTCTCGGGGTTTTCCGCGATTTCCTCGCAGGGCACCGCAACGCCCGGCGAATAGGCCAGCGACAGATCGCGTTGTGTCGTCATGGGGACGGTGGCCTGCACCTCCCACTTGCCCGGCGTGGGTTCGATGTGAAAGGCAAGCGCTTCTTCGCGGCTGATCTTGGCTTTGGGCATGTGGGTCTTCTTTTTGCTAAAGGGGCCAATGCCTCATAGCGCAGCATGGCTGCCGCCTCAACGGCGATACAGTTTCGCCTTTCGCGATGCTAATCGGGTTTGTAAGGTCGCGCCGGTTCACCCACGGAGAGACAGACCTTGACCACAGTCACCCCCATGATGGCGCAATATCTCGACATCAAGGCGGCGCATGCCGATGCGCTGCTGTTTTATCGGATGGGCGATTTCTATGAGATGTTCTTTGACGACGCCGTTGCCGCCTCCGAGGCGCTAGATATCGCGCTGACCAAGCGCGGCAAGCATGAGGGCAATGATATCCCAATGTGTGGCGTCCCGGTTCATGCTGCCGAAGGGTATTTTCTGACGCTTATCCGCAAGGGATTTCGCGTCGCCGTCTGCGAGCAGATGGAAAGCCCCGCCGAGGCCAAAAAGCGCGGTTACAAGTCGGTTGTGAAACGCGATGTGGTGCGGCTGGTTACCCCTGGCACACTGACCGAGGATTCGCTGCTTGAGGCACGGCGGCACAATTTTCTGGCCGCTTACGCAGTGGTGCGCGATGCTGCCGCGCTGGCCTGGGCCGATATCTCGACCGGAGCATTCCATGTCATGCCTCTGACCCCCCTGCGGCTAGGTCCCGAGCTTGCCCGCCTTGCCCCCGCCGAAATGGTTATCGCGGATGGGTCAGAGGACGATTTCGCCCAAATAGTCTCTGATATGGGCGTTCCGCTCACCCCGCTTGGACGTGCCAGTTTCGACAGCACGGCGGCGGAGAAACGGCTATGCGCGCTGTTCAATGTGGGCGCGCTGGACGCGTTCGGGCAATTCGCCCGCGCCGAGGTCTCCGCGATGGGCGGGTTGATCGACTATCTTGAGATTACCCAGAAAGGCAAACTGCCGCTCTTGCAGCCGCCCGTCAAAGAGGCCGAAGACCGGGTGGTGCAGATCGACGCCGCCACGCGCCGTAATCTGGAACTGACTCGGTCGCTCTCCGGTGGCCGCGCCGGCTCACTGTTGGCGGTTCTCGACCGTACTGTCACCCCCGGCGGCGGGCGGCTGTTGGAACAGCGCCTATCCAGCCCATCGCGCAATCTGGATGTGATCACCAACCGGCTGGATGCGGTCAGCTTCGCCACCGAGGATCGCCTGACCGCTACCGACCTGCGCGAGGCATTGCGCAAAACACCCGATCTGGACCGCGCCCTTTCCCGACTGGCGCTGGAACGCGGCGGTCCGCGCGATCTTGCCGCAATCCGCAACGGCCTGAAACAGGCCGAAGCAATTTCGCAGATCGCCGGGAAACAGGGCCTGCCGGCCCTGCTGACCCAATCCATCAGCAACTTCTCCGGGTTCGATGACCTGCTCGTTCTGCTCGATGCCGCGCTTGTTGCAGATCCTCCACAGCTGGCGCGCGATGGCGGATTCATCGCCGAAGGCTTCGATGCGGAACTGGATGAGGCCCGCACTCTGCGTGACGAGGGCCGGTCCGTGATTGCCGGGTTTCAACAGAAATATGCAGAACACACCGCTATCGCCTCGCTGAAGATCAAGCACAACAACGTGCTGGGCTATTTCATCGAAACCACTGCCACCCATGCCAACAAAATGCTGAGCGCGCCGTTCAGCGAGACCTATATCCACCGCCAGACCACTGCTAATCAGGTCCGTTTCACGACCGTTGAACTCAGCGAGATCGAAACCCGCATCCTGAACGCAGGTAATTTGACGCTTGAGATCGAAAAGCGGCTCTATCAAAGGCTTTCTGACGCTATTCTGGAAGATTCCGCGGAAATCAACCTGGCCGCGCGCGGGCTGGCCGAGATCGATTTGGCCACCGCGCTTGCCGATTTGGCCACGGGCGAAAACTGGTGTCGTCCAAGTGTCGATACCAGCCGTGCCTTCGCCATCGACGGCGGTCGTCACCCGGTTGTGGAGCAAGCCCTGCGTCAACAGGGCGGCGAAAGTTTCGTGCCCAATGATTGCGATCTGAGCACCGAAAGCGGCGCGGCGATCTGGTTGCTGACCGGGCCAAACATGGCCGGCAAGTCGACCTTTCTACGCCAGAACGCCCTGATCGCTCTGTTGGCGCAAATGGGCAGTTATGTCCCGGCTGATGCGGCCCATATCGGGCTGGTCAGCCAGCTGTTCAGCCGCGTCGGTGCTTCGGACGATCTGGCGCGTGGGCGGTCCACTTTCATGGTCGAGATGGTTGAAACCGCCGCGATCCTCAATCAGGCCGATGACCGCGCGCTTGTGATCCTTGATGAAATTGGACGCGGTACTGCCACCTATGACGGGCTGTCCATCGCCTGGGCCACGCTGGAACACCTGCATACCGCCAACCAAAGTCGTGCACTGTTTGCCACGCATTATCATGAACTTACCGCGCTTGCAGGGAAACTCACGGGCGTCGAAAACGCCACCGTCTCGGTCAAGGAATGGGAAGGTGAGGTGATCTTTCTGCACGAGGTCCGCAAAGGGGCTGCGGATCGCTCTTATGGTGTGCAGGTTGCACAGCTTGCGGGTTTGCCCGCCTCGGTCGTGGAGCGCGCGCGTATCGTGTTGGAACAGCTGGAAAAGACCGAACGCGAGGGCGGCAAACAGCAGACGCTGATCGACGATCTGCCTCTATTTTCTGCCGCGCCGCCTGCTGCGCCCGTCACAAAAGCCGCGCCTTCACCCGCACTCGACATGCTCAACGAGATTCTGCCTGATGATCTCTCGCCGCGTGAGGCGCTCGACCTGATCTACAAGCTGAAAGAGGCGGCCAGATCCTGAACGCCCCTTCAATCTAGCTCTCGCGCAATTAGCTCGCCGGCATCGACGACACGCCAACCTGCGCCGGGCGCAGCAGACGGTCATGTAACATGAAGCCTTCGGCCGAAACCTGAATGATATCGCCCGCACGGGTGCCCGGCAGCGGCGCCTCGAACATGGCTTCGTGCATCTGCGGGTCGAACCGGTCGCCCACCTCGGGCGAGACAATCCGGATGCCGTGCTTGGAAAACACGTCCAGCAGGGCCCGCATGGTCAATTCGACGCCTTCGATCAGGGCGGCGGACACTTCACGCTGTTCGTCGGTCGCCGCTTCCAATGCGCGTTTCATGTTATCATAGACCGGCAGCATGTCGCGAGCCAGTTTCGAGCCGCCATATTGCTCGGCATCGCGACGCGCTTTGTCGCCGCGCTTGCGAGAATTCTCGGCATCCGCCAGCGCGCGCATGAACCGGTCCTTGTACTGGTCCCGCTCGGCGCGCAGCGCGTCAAAGTCGGCCTCTTCGTTGCTGATCTCGCTCAGCTCTTCGGCAAGTTCCTCGGCCTCGACCTCAGCAATATCGTCCAGAAAATCTTCGTTTTTAGGCTCTGCCATCTTTTCACCTCTAACTCCGGTCGGAAATTAATTTCCCGACCAGTTGCGCCGTGTAATTCACAATCGGCACGATCCGTCCGTAGTTCAGGCGCGTGGGTCCAATGACACCCACAGCACCGACAATCTTTCGATCAGAGTTCATATATGGAGACACCACCAGAGAGGAACCCGAAAGTGAGAAAAGTTTGTTCTCTGAGCCAATAAAAATGCGCACACCCTCACCTTCTTCGGTGAGTTCCAGGAAATCCGCGATGTCACGCTTGCGTTCAAGATCATCAAAGAGCGTTCTGATCCGCTCCAACTCTTCGGCCTGACCCGCATCCCCCAACAGATTCGCCCGGCCCCGCACGATCAGCCGCGCCGAATCCACATCCTGGCTATCCCATGCGGCCAGCCCGCTTTCCACCATTTCACGCGCAAGCGAATCGATCTCTTGCCGGCGCGTGATGATCTGGCTCTGGATATCGCGCCGCACGGCGCTGATTGTGCGCCCCTCAATCAGCGTGTTGAGGAAATTCGCCGCCTCGCGCATCGAGCTGGGCGTCTGACCGGGTGGTGGGGTGAACAACCGGTTCTCAACATGTCCGTCGGAAAACACCAGCACCACCAAAGCGCGATCATGGGCGAGCGAGACAAACTCGATATGCCGGATCTCGGCCTCATGCTTGGGCGTCAGCACCAGCGAGGCACCCTGCGTGACTCCTGACAGCGCAGACCCGATCCGGTCGAGCATACCGCTGACATCGGAGTTTTCGTTGCCAAGCGTGGAATCGATGCGCGTGCGGTCAGCATCCTCAAGCTCGCCAACCTCAAGCAGCCCATCGACAAACATCCGCAGCCCCATCTGCGTCGGCACCCGCCCGGCACTGATATGGGGGCTGTCGAGCAGGCCGAGATATTCAAGGTCTTGCATGACATTGCGCACGGTGGCTGCGCTCACCTTTTCGCTGAGTGTGCGGGTCAGGGTGCGGCTGCCCACCGGCTCGCCACTATCAAGATAAGACTCGACAATCAGACGGAACACCTCGCGCGAGCGTTCGTTCATGTCTTCCAACAGTTTCGTCGCATCGTTCATACGCGCATCCTCAGTCGGGCGGTCATTAAAACCCATGAGAGACAAAGGTCAATCGGGGTTGCGCTTTCCATCCCGCGGACGGTATCCCAAGGCCGGACAGGATAAGGATTTCCCATGCGACCCTCTGGACGAGAATTGAATGAAATGCGCCCGGTTTCAATTGAAACCGGCGTGACCAAACATGCCGAAGGCTCCTGCATGATCCGCATGGGCGACACGCATGTGCTGTGCACCGCCACCATCGAGGATCGCGTGCCGCCCTTCATCAAGGGCTCGGGCCTGGGCTGGGTCACCGCCGAATACGGCATGCTGCCGCGTTCGACCAACACCCGCATGCGGCGCGAGGCGTCCTCGGGCAAGCAAGGTGGCCGCACGGTGGAAATCCAGCGCCTGATCGGTCGCGCCCTGCGCGCCGGTGTGGATCGGGTTGCCTTGGGCGAACGTCAGATCACCGTCGATTGTGACGTGATCCAGGCCGATGGCGGCACCCGCTGCGCCTCGATCACCGGTGGCTGGGTGGCACTGCGTCTCGCCGTGAACAAGCTGATGAAAACGGGCGACGTGATTTCCGACCCGCTGGTCGATCCGGTCGCGGCCGTGTCCTGTGGTATCTATGCGGGCCAGCCGGTGCTGGATCTGGATTACCCCGAAGACAGCGAAGCAGGCGTTGACGGCAACTTTATCATGACAGGTTCGGGTAAACTGATCGAAGTGCAGATGTCGGCCGAAGGGTCGATCTTTTCCCGCGATCAGCTGAACCAGTTGATGGACCTGGCGGAAAAAGGTGTCTCGGAACTGGCCGCCGCGCAAAAGGCCACCACTGCATGACCCGTAAATTCACCGGCGACCGGCTGCTGGTCGCAACCCATAACAAAGGCAAGCTTGAAGAGATGGCGCATCTCCTCACGCCCTTTGGGGTCACGGTCATCGGCGCCGGTGAAATAGATCTGCTGGAGCCGGAGGAAACCGAGGACACATTTGTCGGCAACGCACGGATCAAGGCCCATGCCGCCGCGAAGGCCACCGGCCTGCCGGCCTTGTCCGACGATTCCGGGATCACCATCGATGCGCTGGACGGCGCGCCCGGCGTCTATACCGCTGATTGGGCAGAAACCGGCGAGGGCCGCGACTTCATGATGGCCATGACCCGCGCCCATACCGAACTTGAGGCCAAAAACACCCCCCATCCCCGACACGCGCAGTTTCGCTGCACGCTGGTGCTGGCCTGGCCCGACGGCCATGACGAAGTGTTCGAGGGTGTCGCTCCCGGCCACTTGACTTGGCCGGTGCGCGGTATTGACGGGTTCGGATATGACCCCATGTTTGTGCCGCAGGGTTATGACCAGACATTTGGGGAAATGGACCGTTGGGAAAAGAACAAGATCAGCCATCGCGCCGACGCGGTCGCGAAATTCGTGACCGGTTGTTTTGACAGATGACTGGCGACAGGGCGGCTTTGGCCTCTATGTGCATTGGCCGTTCTGTCAGGCCAAATGCCCCTATTGCGATTTCAACAGCCACGTCTCCTCGCGGATCGATCAGCGGGTTTGGGTCGCGGCCTATCTGGCCGAGCTTGACCGCAACGCACCTGATCTGTCGGGCCGAGTCCTGAACACAATCTTCTTTGGCGGCGGAACGCCGTCGCTGATGGAACCGGACACCGTGGCCGCAGTGATCGAGGCCGCGCGCAAATACTGGCCCGTCTCAAACGATCTTGAGATCACACTGGAGGCCAATCCCGGTTCGGTCGAGGCAGGCCGTTTTGCCGGGTACCGGGATGCCGGTGTCAATCGTATTTCAATGGGAATTCAAGCACTTAACGATGATGATCTGCGCCGATTGGGCCGAATCCACTCGGTGGCAGAGGCGCGTGCTGCTTTTGACATCGCACGCAACTGCTTTGACAGGGTCAGCTTTGATCTGATCTATGCTCGTCAAAACCAGACACTTGCGGATTGGTCAGAAGAACTGACCCAAGCGCTGTCCATGGCGGTGGATCACCTCTCGCTCTATCAACTCACGATCGAGGACGGCACCGCCTTTGGCGATCGGTATGCCCGTGGCAAACTGCGTGGGCTACCCGAAGACGACACCGCCGCCGATATGTACCTGGCCACGCAGGAAATCTGCGCCCGCCACGACCTGCCCGCCTACGAGGTCTCGAACCATGCGCGTTCAGGAGCAGAATCTCGGCACAATTTGATCTATTGGCGTTATGGCGACTATCTGGGGATCGGTCCCGGCGCCCATGGGCGGCTGACGATAAACAGACAACGATATGCCACCGAAACCCACCAGATACCGGGTGAGTGGCTGAAAGCGGTCAATTCCGGCTCCGGAGACCTGATCAGAACGCCGCTTTCAACCGGGGAGCAAGCAGAGGAATACATGATGATGTGTATTCGCCTGTCTCAAGGTCTGGATATGGAAAGGTACACCAAACTTTCCGATTCACCGATCAACCCACACAAACTGACACAGCTCATTGATATGGGCATGGTTGAACAAGACGGCACCATCCTGCGGGCGACGGCGACGGGGCGACCCGTTTTGAACGCTATCCTGCGCGAATTGCTGGCGGATTGAGCAGATGCAGTACCTCTGGGCAACCCTCGGTCTGATCTGCGTTGGCCTCGCCATCATCGGCGTTGTCCTGCCCCTGCTGCCGACTGTGCCGTTCCTGCTGCTGGCAACCTTCTTTTTTGCCCGATCCTCAAGCCGGTTGCATACTTGGCTGCTGACGCACCGCCTTTTTGGCCCGATGATCGACGACTGGCATAGCTCCGGAGCAATCCGGCCCGGCGCAAAAAAGGCGGCCACCTTGTCGGTTGCCGCCGTATTCCTGCTGTCACTTGTATTTGGCGCTCCCACCTATGTCCTGATTATCCAGGCCGTGGTGCTGAGCTGCGTTTTGGTCTTCATCTGGACCCGGCCTAACGGCTGAGTTTGGCGCAGAGATCATCCAGCTGATCGAGGTTTTCGTAGGTCAAAACAACCTGCCCCGATTCCGCCCCGGGCTTGTGATTGATCGCCACTTTCATCGCCAGGATCGCCGACAGGTCCCGTTCCAAAGAACGCGTATCCGCATCTTTTGTCGGTGCCGAGGGGCGTGGACGGTCCGGTTTTTCCCCGGCTTCATCCTGTTGCTGCTTCTTGACCAGCGCTTCGGTCGCCCGAACCGACAAACCGTCCCGCACCACCTGTTTCGCCAGCTCAGACGGGTTTTCGGCCGTAATCAACGCTCGCGCGTGCCCCGCCGACAGCTTGCCGTCGATCACATAAGCCTGAACATCGGCAGGCAATGACAACAGCCGGAGGAGGTTCGCGATATGGCTGCGGCTTTTGCCTAGCGCTTCCGCCAGCTTTTCCTGGGTATGACCGAACTTATCCATCAACTGACGATAGCCCGCCGCCTCTTCCACCGCATTCAAGTCGGCGCGCTGAATGTTTTCGATAATTGCGATTTCAAGAACTTCGGTATCATCCAGATCGCGGACAAGAACCGGAACCTCGTGCAGCTGCGCCATCTGGGCGGCGCGCCATCTGCGCTCCCCAGCGACGATCTCGTAACCCTCAGCGCGCGCGCGGACGATCAGCGGCTGCAGAATTCCCTTTTCTCGGATCGAGGCCGCAAGTTCATCCAGATTTTCTTGCGAAAAGCTCCGCCGGGGCTGATTTGGGTTCGCACGCAGCTTTTCGATCGGGACGTTCATACCCGACCGGCGCGGCGCGGTCTCTGGCGCTGCCGGCTCAGATGTCACATCAGCCATAAGGGCAGAAAGACCGCGACCAAGCCCGCGTGGTTTCGACGTTGTCATGCTCATTCCTCCCCGCCGTTATGCGGCGATTTTGTTATGTTTGCGCAGCAATTCCTCGGCCAAGGCCCGATACGCCGCAGCACCTTGCGAATTTGTATCGTAATTCATCACCGGCAGCGCGAAAGAAGGCGCCTCACTCAGTCGTACATTGCGTGGAATCTTGGTGTCAAACACAAGCGCGCCCAAATTGTCCCGCGCATCCTGTTCAACCAGCTGGGACAAGTTGTTGCGTTTGTCATACATGGTCAACACTACACCTTCGATTCGAAGGTCAGGATTCGCCGTCTGTCTGACCTCTCGGATCGTCAACATCAACTGCGACAAACCTTCCAGGGCAAAAAATTCGCTTTGCAGCGGCACCAGAACCGAATGCGCCGCGACCATGGCGTTCACGGTCAGCAAGCTCAGCGATGGCGGGCAGTCGATCAGGATATAATCCCATCCAAACGCGTCCATCGCGGTCTGCCGCAACGCATCATGCAACAGGAAACTGCGCTTTTCGTTGGAGATCATCTCGATATCCGCAGAGCTGAGGTCAACCGTGGCAGGCACAATCGACAGGCCTTCGATGTCGGTATCCCGAATAACCGAGGCCAGCGGCGCCTCATCAATCAATAGCTCATAGGTGGTTCCCGATCGTTCTTCGATGCCAAGGCCGGTGGAGGCATTGCCCTGCGGATCGAGGTCAATCACCAGAACGCGTAGTCCCTGCTCGACCAGACCCGCCGCCAGGTTGATTGCAGTCGTGGTTTTGCCCACACCACCCTTTTGATTTGCAACCGCGATGATACGGGGGCCGTCGGGGCGAGACAGGTCAGACACGCGCAATTCCTCGGATTTTCAGTATAACCGCATTGGGTTCGGTTAAACTAGTAATCGCATCCGTAATGAAATTCCATTGCTTCGCTGCGTTATCCACTTCTTTTTTCCAACTGGCTCCCTTGGCAAACAGGCCCAGGCCATTTGGTTTCAAATGCCTGTCGCAAAAGGATAAAAGCGTGTCCAGATCAGCCAGCGCACGGGCTGAAAGAATATCTGCCTGTTGCGGGTCCACTGACTCGATACGTTCGGTCAGAACTTTGGCGCTACATCCCGTCTCGCGAATAACCGTTCGCAAGAACACACATTTCCGGTGATCGCTTTCGATCAAAGTAAAGCGGTGATCCACGTGCCTGTCCATTGCAGCAATTGCCGTGACCAAGCCGGGAAATCCTCCGCCGCTGCCAATGTCCACCCAGTGGCCGCCGAGATCGGCACATTGAAAAACCTGAAGAGAATCCACAAAATGCCGGGTCCACAAGGATTCAAGGCTGCTTTTGGAAACTAGATTGATCCGCGGGTTCCACTTCTTCACCAATTCCGCGAATATTGTCAGCCGCTCGATTGTTTCACGTGAAACATCGAAGCCACTTACGGCGCGCGCTGCCTCCATCATGCGCTACGCGCTCGTTTCAAACGGCGAAGATGCGCAAGGATCAGCGCCAAGGCGGCAGGTGTCACGCCCTCGACCCGCGCGGCTTGGGCCAAGTTTTCCGGCCGCACCGCGGTGAGCTTTTGCTTCAGCTCGCTGGATAATCCATCCAGAACCGAGAAATCAAACACGGTCGGAATGCGGTGGTTTTCGTCACGCTTCAACGCATCAACATCTTTCTGTTGCCTTGCGATATAATTGGCATACAGCGCATCGCGCTCCACCTGTCGTCGGATCGGATCCTGCACGACCTCCAATCCGTCAATCAAGGGCAGAAGATCTTCGAATTTCACATCAGGAAAGGCCAGAACCGCCATTCCGTCCCGCCGGTTTCCGTCCTGATTCACGGAAATTCCTGCGCCCTGCAGTTGCTTAGGTGTATATGTGCTTCTGGTTAGAAGTGATTCCGCCTTGTCTAAATGCTCCATTTTCTCAAGAAACTGCGCACGACGCGCTTCATCAACACAGCCTATTTCCATGCCCATAGTCGTCAATCGCTGGTCGGCATTGTCGGCGCGTAATGACAACCGAAATTCTGCACGTGACGTAAACATTCGATAGGGTTCGGTGACACCTCGCGTGGTCAAATCATCAATCATCACACCGATGTAACTGTCGGATCGGCCAAAATGTAGCGGTTCCGCGCCCTTGGCCTCCAGCGCCGCGTTCAGCCCAGCAACCAACCCTTGTGCCGCTGCCTCTTCATATCCGGTTGTGCCGTTGATCTGCCCTGCCAGAAAAAGACCAGGCACCGCGTCCAAAGACAACCGAGTAGAAAGCGAACGAGGGTCGACATAATCATACTCGATCGCATAACCGGGCTGCAAAATGACAGCTTTTTCAAGGCCTTTGATCGACTGAACATATTCTTCCTGAACATCTTGCGGGAGCGACGTCGAAATTCCATTGGGATAAATGGTGTGATCATCGAGACTTTCCGGTTCGAGGAAGATCTGATGCGACTCCTTTTCCGCAAAACGGACAACCTTGTCTTCGATGGAGGGGCAATATCTGGGTCCCACCCCATCGATATGACCGCCATACATCGCAGAACGTTCGAGGTTATCGACGATAATCTGGTGCGTTTGCGCGTTGGTGTGAGTGATCCCGCAGGAAATCTGCCGCGCTGCGGGCGCCTCAGAGAGGAACGAAAACAGGACCGGATCATCATCGCCCGGCTGCATTTGCAGATCACTCCAGTCGATGCTGCGCCCGTCTAGCCGCGGCGGTGTTCCGGTTTTCAAGCGACCAAGCGACAGTTCAAACGAGTCCAGCCGCTCGGCAAGTTTGACTGACGGCTTATCGCCCATGCGCCCACCCGGATGGCTGACATCCCCGATATGAACGATCCCACGCAGAAATGTGCCTGAGGTCAGAATGACAGTGCATGATCGAATTTCGGACCCATCGGCAAGAAGAACGCCAGCGACCCCTGCACCTTTCATCAGAAAATCAACGGCTTCGCCCTCGACTATCGTAAGTCCCTGCCGGTTCTCGGTCTCGGAAAGCATAGCAGAACGATACCGTGCGCGGTCTGCTTGGGCACGCGGTCCCTGCACGGCTGGCCCCTTGCGGCGATTGAGCAAGCGGAATTGGATACCGGCGTAATCCGCAATTCGGCCCATGACCCCGTCGAGCGCATCGATTTCGCGAACAAGATGTCCCTTGCCCAACCCGCCAATCGCCGGATTGCAGGACATCACGCCAATGTCTGCGCGCTTGAGGGTGATCAGCGCCACACGCACTCCAAGTCGTGCGGCAGCATGGGCCGCTTCGCAGCCCGCATGCCCTGCCCCGATAACGGCGACATCAAACTCCGAATGTTTCACGTGAAACACTCCTTACTTTCCCAGGCAAAAACTCGCAAAGATCTCGTCCAACAGGTTTTCAACATCAACACGACCGACCAGTGATTCAAGCGACCGGATTGCCGTGCGCAATTCCTCAGCAGCTATATCATACTGATCCGGACCAGAGTCGAGGATCATTGAGACATTCGACATCGCGGCCAGGGCAGTAATCATCGCGATTCGGTGGCGGTCACGCGTGGCGATGCCACGACCACTAGCACGATTGAGCAACCGCTCGGAAATATCATCGACCAGTTGCGTGATGCCAGCCCCGGTCAAACCCGAGATCGAACCGGGCTGTTCCCCGCTCAGGTCCCCTTTGGGTCGAACGTGGATATCTTCGGACTGCGGTGTGATCCTCAGATCGCCAAGCGATTCGCTTAAAAACACCCGCAGATCGGCGCTATCGGCACGATCCTTGGCGCGCTGGATGCCGATACCTTCCACATAGTCTTCCGTGTCGCGTAAACCGGCCGTATCCAGCAAGGTCACCGGCAGCCCCGAAAGGTCCATCCGGACCTCAATGATGTCACGCGTTGTTCCGGCAAATTCCGAAGTGATCGCCGCCTCGCGACCTGCTAACGCATTGAGTAGAGTGGATTTTCCCACATTTGGGGGACCAACGATCGCGACTTCGAACCCAGTTCGGATGCGCTCGGCGATCTTGACATTGGCCGCTTCTCGTTCGAGGTCCGCCGTAACCCTGCTGAGCAATGACCGGACTTCAGGCGTCACATCGGTCGGGACTTCTTCATCCGCGAAATCAATCACCGCCTCCAGCAACGAGGCCGCGCGGATCAGATCACTGCGCCAGGACTCGGCCAGTTTTCCGAGATCTCCGGCCAGGATCACCTGTGCCTGTTTTCGCTGCGCTTCGGTTTCAGCGTCGATGAGATCAGCCAGACCTTCGACCTGGGCCAAGTCGAGTTTGCCATTTTCCATCGCGCGGCGGGTGAATTCACCGGGCTCTGCCAAACGCAGCGCGTCATGCTCGGACAGGCTACGCAGCATTGCGGAGATGGTAGCAGAGCTCCCATGGGTCTGAAACTCGACCACGTCTTCGCCGGTAAAACTGGCCGGGGCCTGAAAGGACAAGACAAGCGCCTCGTCCAGATGCTCACCCGAGACATCACTCAGCTGATGAAACCGCATGCCGCGCGATGGCAGTGTCGCGCCGCACATGTCTTCGGCGGCGGTCCGGGCATGGGGCCCGGACACACGGATTACGGCAACGCCAGCTTTGCCTTGCGCGCTGGCCAGCGCAAAGATGGTGTCCATACCGATGGCCTCGCGATGGTCACGAATAGGATCAGGTGTTCATCGAATCGAAGAATTCGGAGTTTGTCTTGGTCTGCTTCAGCTTGGACAGCAGGAACTCGATGGCATCGGTGGTGCCCATCGGGTTGAGAATCCGCCGCAGAACAAAGGTCTTGGCCAGATCGCCCTTGTCGACCAGCAGGTCCTCTTTCCGGGTCCCGGATTTGAGGATGTCGATGGCTGGGAAGACGCGTTTGTCCGCGATCTTGCGATCCAGAACGATTTCCGAGTTACCGGTGCCTTTGAATTCTTCGAAGATGACCTCGTCCATCCGGCTGCCGGTGTCGATCAGCGCGGTGGCGATGATGGTCAGCGATCCGCCCTCTTCGATATTCCGCGCCGCGCCAAAGAACCGTTTCGGGCGCTGCAGTGCGTTTGCATCCACACCACCAGTTAGTACCTTACCAGATGAGGGCACCACAGTATTGAAGGCTCTACCAAGTCTTGTTATTGAGTCGAGAAGGATCACAACATCTCGTTTATGCTCGACCAAACGCTTAGCTTTTTCGATCACCATTTCGGACACTGCGACGTGACGGGTTGCCGGTTCGTCAAAGGTCGAGGACACGACCTCGCCTTTTACCGAGCGCTGCATGTCGGTCACTTCTTCGGGGCGTTCGTCGATCAGCAGCACGATCAGGTAGCATTCCGGATGGTTCTTTTCGATCGAATTCGCAATGTTCTGCAGGATCACCGTTTTACCGGTTCGTGGCGGCGCCACGATCAGCGACCGCTGGCCTTTACCAATGGGCGACACAAGATCGATCACCCGCGCCGATTTGTCCTTGATGGTCGGATCCTCGACCTCCATCTGCAACCGCTCGTCGGGATAGAGCGGCGTCAGGTTGTCGAAAGCGATCTTGTGCTTGGCCTTCTCGGGCGCTTCAAAATTGATCTTGGTGACATTGGTCAGCGCGAAATAGCGCTCGTTGTCATTGGGGGCCTTGATCTGTCCCTCGATCGTGTCACCGGTGCGCAGGCTGAACTGGCGGATCATGTCGGGCGAGACATAGATGTCGTCCGGACCCGGCAAGTAATTCGCCTCAGGCGAGCGTAGAAAGCCGAAACCGTCCTGCAACACCTCAAGGACGCCATCACCGCCAATGGCCCATCCCTCGTCCGCACGTTCGCGCAGGATCTGGAACATCATCTCTCCCTTGCGCATGGTCGAGGCGTTTTCGATCTCGAGCTCTTCGGCCATCGCCAAAAGGTCTTTGGGGCTCTTGGATTTGAGATCGGCAAGATTGAGGGATTCGGTTGTCATAGTGATAGGACCCTTGGCCGCGACAAAGGCGGCACAGACATTCATAGACTTGGAAAACATTCCACCCGGACGGGCAGACCCGGTCTACATAGGTGGCGCGGAGGGCGGAGTCAAATGCCCGTCAGAACTTTACGACGACCGAGATGACAATGATCACCATCAAGATGGTCGGAACCTCGTTCATCATCCGAAACTGCCGCCCTGTTAGCTGGTTGCGCCCGGCCGTGAAATCCTTGCGCCTCAGAGAGAGCCAATAGTGAAACCATGTCATCGCAATCACCGATGCGCCCTTGGTCCAAGGCCAGACATAGCTCCAGTCGACGATACCCGGGGTTAGCACCAGGATCAGGCCGCAGACCCAGCTGACGATCATGGCGGGGCGCATGATCACATGCAGCAGCTTCAGTTCCATGGTCACGAAGATTGCTGAGGCACCCTCGACCGATCCGGCGTTTTCGACGTGATAGACATAAAGTCTGGGCAGATAGAACAGCCCCGCCATCCAGGAAATCACGGCCATGATGTGCAGTGACTTGATCCACGGATAAAGAATGAAAAGAAAATCGGTCATGCTGTCCTGTCCTGCTCGGACCCTCCCTAATAAAAAAGAAAGAAAGAAAAAAGGATGATGGTTTTGTTGGGAGAAGGATTTCGGTGGATTATTGGGTTTTGCTCCCGCTTATCCCCAGCAGGGAAAAGTTTCGAGGGGCGAGGCAAGAAAGTGTTGAGGGCGGATTAAAACATTATTAATCGGTTAGTTATGGCAAGTAACAGGCCTGTGAAATGTGGATAAATCCGATATAACTTTAGAAGATCGGGTTTGACCACGGGTTGCGACTTATCCTTGTCCCGGTGGGATAGCAGCAGGTTGGTTTCGGGACACATTCGCTTGCCTCATAACTCTTGCGCTTTTTGCGAGAAATCATGCAAAGGGTTCACGCCGGATTACATACTTGCTCAAGGGGTTTTCCACATGTCTGTCCCACTCCTGCTTGCCTCAGGCTCGGAAATCCGGGCGCAGCTTCTGCGAAACGCGGCCGTCCCGTTCCAGGTCCAAGTCCCGCGTGTGGACGAGGATCAGATCAAGGCGGCCCTGCTGGCCGAAAACGCGGCTCCCCGTGATATTGCCGACACGCTGGCGGATTGGAAAGCGCGGCGGATCAGTGAACGAAACCCCGAGGCGATGGTTTTGGGCTGCGACCAGGTGCTGGATTTCGAGGGGCAGCTATTGTCGAAGCCCGCCACGCCCGAGGCCGCGCTGGCGCAGTTGCAGCAGATGCGCGGCAAACGGCACATGCTATTGTCGGCGGCTGTGTTATATGAAGGAGGTAAGCCGGTTTGGCGCCATGTGGGTCAGGTGCGGTTGCGGATGCGGGATAGCACTGATGCTTATCTGACCGGCTATGTTCAGCGGAACTGGGACAGTATCCGTCACGCGGTCGGCGGCTACAAGCTGGAAGAAGAAGGTGTGCGCCTGTTCACCGCCATTGACGGCGACTATTTTAACGTTTTGGGTATCCCTTTGTTGGAGTTGCTCAATTATCTGGTTTTGCGGGGGGTTATCGACCAATGACAGACATGCGGATACCACTGGCCGGTGTCATTGGGCACCCGATCGCACATTCGAAGTCTCCCTTCATTCACCGTCACTGGCTGACCACGATGGGAATTTCAGGGTTCTACGTTCCAATCGATGTGACCGCGCAGGATCTTGAAACCGTCATTCGCACCCTGCCCAAGGCCGGGTTTGTCGGGCTCAACGTCACGATCCCCTATAAAGAGGCGGTGATGTCCATTGCCGACAAGGTCACCGACCGGGCGACGCTGATCGGGGCGGCGAACACGCTGATTTTTCGTGCCGACGGGCTGATTCATGCCGACAACACGGACGGGTATGGCTTTATTTCGAACCTGCGCGAGGGAGCACCCGACTGGGACCCGACCTCGGGACCGGCGGTCGTGTTCGGCGCAGGCGGTGCGGCACGGGCGGTGGTTGCCTCGCTGGCCGAGGCCGGTGTGCCCCGGATTATCCTGACCAACCGCACCCGCCCCCGCGCTGAACGACTGAAGGATGATTTCGGTCAGCGTGTTGTGGTTGCCGACTGGGTGCAGGCAGGCAATGTGGTGGAGGAGGCCAAGTTGGTGGTGAACACCACGTCGCTGGGTATGGTCGAGAAACCGGAATTGCGCGTGCCGCTGGACGGGCTTTCACCTGATTGCGTGGTGACCGATCTGGTCTATGCGCCGCTCAAAACCCGGCTGTTGCAGACCGCAGAAGAGGCCGGATGCACCGTTGTCGACGGTCTGGGCATGTTGCTGCATCAGGCCGTGCCCGGATTCGAACGCTGGTTTGGCCAGCGCCCGGTGGTGGACGAGGCGACGCGGGCGGCGGCGCTCAGATGAGTTTTTGCCTCGGGCTGACCGGTTCGATCGGCATGGGCAAAAGCACCACTGCGGCCATGTTTGTTGCGGAAGGCTGTGCATTGTGGGATGCCGACGCGGCAGTGCATCGCCTCTATAACAAGGGCGCGGCGGTTGACCCGATCGCGGCACGGTTTCCCGATGCGATTGTCGATGGCACGGTGGATCGCGCGACATTGAAACAGATCATCACGGTCAATCCAGCGGCGTTAAAAGACATTGAGGCGATCGTTCATCCGCTGGTGGCCCAGGACCGCGCCAAGTTTCGCCAATCGGCACAGGCCGACATACTTGTCTTCGACATCCCCCTGCTGTTCGAAACCGGCGGCGATGTCGCAATGGATGCGGTTGCCTGCGTGACGATCCCCGCCGATCTTCAACGCCAGCGAGTTCTGGATCGCGGCACCATGAGCGAGGCGCAGTTCGAACAGATCCGGGCGAAGCAGATGCCGAACGCGGAAAAATGCGCCCGTTCGGATTACGTGATCATCACCGACACGCTGGACCATGCCAGACGGCAGGTTCATGATATTGTCGGGCAGATACGGACAGGGCTGGCAAATGCGTGAGATTGTACTCGATACCGAAACCACGGGCTTTGACCCGCAAAGCGGTGACCGGATTGTGGAAATCGGCGCGGTCGAGCTTTGGAATCATGTAGCCTCAGGCGGCACCTATCACCAGTACATCAACCCCGAACGATCCATGCCGCAAGAGGCGTTCGAGGTGCACGGGATCGGCCCAGACCTGCTTGAGCCGCCGCAGACACCTGCGCCCGGTGCGGTCTTGCTCAAGGACAAGCCGGTTTTTGCCAAGATCGGACGGGCATTCCGGGATTTTGTTGGCGATGGCAAGCTGGTGATCCACAACGCCGCCTTCGATATGAAATTCCTCAATGCCGAACTGCGCTGGATGGGTGTCGAGGAGATCCCGTGGGAGCAGGCCATCGACACGTTGGCCATAGCGCGCAAGCGGTTCCCTGGTTCGCCCGCCACGCTGGATGCATTGTGCCGCCGGTTTAATATCGACAACACCGCACGCACTCTGCACGGGGCTTTGCTCGATTCCGAAATCCTGGCCGATGTCTATCTGGAACTGATCGGGGGCCGGCAACCCGATTTCGGGCTGTCCAGTTCCGGCGACCGGGGCGGATCAGACGCCAAGGACAACTGGCGCCCGCAGCCGCGCTCGGCAGCCCTACCGCCACGGATCAGTGAAGAGGAACGCGCAGCACACAAGGACTTTGTGAAAAAACTGGGCGAAAACGCCCTGTGGTCCCGCGTCTGATCCAGTCAGGCGCGGGAGCCAAGATCAGGCGTCTGCCTTTTGATCTTTCTGCTGCGCCTGCACATGCGCCAGACGCTGGCGATAGATTTGCACAAAATCGATCTGGTCCAGGTTTAGCGGTGGGAAGCCACCATCGCTGGTTATGTCGCTGACGATGCGGCGCACATAAGGGAACAGCAGACGTGGGCATTCGATCAGCAAAAACGGTTGTAACTGTTCTGGCGGAATGCCTTCGACGTGGAAAATTCCGTAATAATCCAGCTCCATCAGGAACAGGACATCGTCCATGCCCTTGGCCTTGTTGGTGATGTTGAGCTTCAGCGTCACATCATACTGGTGTTCAACCTGGCGCCTGCGCGCGTCGACGCTGACCTGGACATTGATATCCGGTTCGATCTGACCCGACGCACCTTTCTGCGCCATGACATTCTCAAAGGACAGGTCCCGGATGAACTGCGCCAAAACGCGCATCTGGACCTGCGGGGGCTGCTGCTGTTCCTGATCTGCTGCAGCGTCGTCTTCGGCCATGAAACCACTCCTGAATAAAAAATCCGCCAATGCTTAGCAGCTTGATCCCGTCACCTCAATGGCGGTCCGGTCCTTCGACCCAACCCGAAGGCGGGGCGTTCGGATCGCGTGGGCGGGCCACTTCTTCGTATTCGCCGTCGATCACGTCGCCAGCGCCCCGATCGCGGAAATCCGGTCGAGTGCGCGGGTCGGGACCCATCTGGAACCGCGTGACCACCACCCGTTTTTGAAGGTAGCGGAACACCGCCACTCTCACGCCAGGAACAAGCAATGCAAAGCCAACCGCATCGGTAAAGAACCCTGGCGTCAGCAGCAGCGCTCCCGACAGAAGGATCATCGCGCCATGCGCCAGCGGCTCGGTCGGATCGTCCAATTCGGCAAAGGCGCGTTGCAATTCTCCAAGCGCCATTCGGCCCTGCGTCCGCACCAGCCAGGTGCCCAGAAAGGCGGTGCCAACCACGATGCCAAGCGTCGGCCACAGCCCGATCAGGCCACCGACCTGGATGAACAGCGCGATCTCGATGATCGGTATCAGCAGAAACGCCAGAAGCAGATACATTTTCAGGGTCCTTTCCGTCGGGTTGAGCGGTGGACTTGCCCCCGCCTAGCCCCTACATAATGGCGTGAGGCTCTGCTTACAAAGCCTGAGGTCTAAGACGAGGACAAAATGAACTCACCCCTGATCCAGCTACTCGTGCTGGCCGGCATTGCCATCTTCCTGATCCTGCGCCTCAGAAGCGTATTGGGGACGCGCGAAGGCTTTGAAAAACCACCTGTAACGCAGCAACCGGACGGCCGGTCAAAGCGCGACTTCGAAGTGATCGAGGGCGGGCCCGACCACGACATCACCGACCATGTTGACGAGGACAGCGACGCGGCCAACGCGCTGGCGGCGATGAAGCGGATCGAACCGGCCTTCTCGGTCGGAGAGTTCGTGCATGGCGCGCGCGGTGCCTATGAGATGATCGTCATGGGGTTCGAACATGGCAACCTGAAAGAAATCGAGCCATTTCTCGCCGAAGACGTGTTTGACACCTTTGTGTCGGTTGTCGCGGCGCGCGAGGATCAGGGCCTGACGATCGAGTCCGAATTTGTCGGTGTGCGCGAAACCTCGGTGGCGGATGTCACATTCGACAAGGACACCAACCTGGCCCAGATCAGCATGCGCTTTGTTGGTGAGCTGACCTCGGTTGTTCGCAACAGCGATGGCGAGATCGTCGAGGGCAATCCGAACACGGTCAAACGCCAGAAGGACACCTGGACCTTTGCCCGCAACATGGGCACGGATGACCCCAACTGGCTACTTGTCGCCACGGACGCATGATTGCGGCGCTCCGGTCGGCTTTTCTGGCGGGTGCGATAATGGTCGCGGGACCATCGTCGGGGGCAGAAGCCACGCATACAGTGCTGGACTATGACGGCCTGGATGGCTGGGCGGCGGATGATCATTCCGCCGCTCTTTCGGTTTTTCTGAACACCTGTGGCGATCTGGACGATCCCGATTGGCGGGCGCTGTGTGCGCTGGGCAGGGAACAGGACCCGGTTGGCGCTCGGGCGTTTTTCGAACTGTTCTTTCGGCCAGTGTTGATCGAGGACGGTGCCGAGCCGCTGTTCACCGGGTATTTCGAGCCGGAACTGAACGGCGCGCGCGGCCGCGGCGGCCCCTATAAATACCCCGTCTACAAGATGCCGCCCGAGGCGCGCGAGGCCGGCCAATGGCTGCACCGTCGCGACATTCTGACCAGCGGCGTGATGGAAGGCCGGGGGCTTGAGATCGCTTGGGTCGATGACCCGGTGGAGCTGTTCTTTCTGCAGATTCAGGGCTCAGGCCGCATTCGGATGCCGGGCGGCGGCACGGTACGGGTCGGCTATGGCGGGGCGAATGGGCATGGCTACCGTTCAGTTGGGCGCGAGTTGGTGCGCCGAGGCCTATTTGCCGCCCATCAGGTCAGCGCCGAGGTGATCAAGCGCTGGGTGCGGGCCAACCCGGCGGCAGGTGCCGATCTGTTGTTTCATAATCCTTCCTATGTGTTTTTTCGTGAACTCAAACACCTGCCTGCAAGCGTCGGCCCGTTGGGGGCTATGAACCGGTCTGTCACCACTCTGCGCAGCATCGCGGTTGATCCCGGTTTTGTGCCGCTGGGCGCACCGGTCTGGCTGGAAAAAGACGGCAAGGACCCGATCCGCCGCCTGATGATCGCGCAGGATACCGGCTCAGCCATAAAGGGCGCACAGCGGGCTGATATTTTTTTTGGCACCGGGGACGCTGCGGGCCGGGCCGCCGGACAGCTCAGGGATCCGGGGCGGATGGTGGTCCTGCTGCCCATTCAACGCGCCTATGCGCTGGCACCGGATGGGCCGTGATGACACGGCGGAAACTGCGGCAGGACGAGATCGACCTCTGGAAAAAGGTCGTCGAACGCACTGAACGGTTGCATCCGCAACAGGCTGACCCGGTGCGCCCCGCAGTTTTGCCCAAGCCCAAGCCCACTAAGACCCCTTTGCCTCGGATCGAGGCGTTTGATCTGGGCCAGTCGGCCAAGCAGAAGCCTCAGCGCTCTCATCTGAAACCGGCAGTGACGGACCGGCTTGCCGCGCTGCCGCTGCAGATGGATCAAAAGGCGTTTTCCAAGTTGAAACGCGGCCGGATCAAGCCCGAGGGGCGGCTGGACCTGCACGGGATGCGGACCGATACCGCGCATCCGGCGCTGGTGCGGTTCATCCTGTCGGCGCACAGCTCTGGCAAGCGGCTGGTGCTGGTGATCACCGGCAAGGGCAAGGACCGCGATGAGCCCGGCCCGATCCCGACACCGCGTGGCGTCTTGCGCAACCAGGTGCCGCAATGGTTGTCATTGCCGCCCTTGGCGCAGGCGGTGCTGCAGGTCACGCCTGCTCATATCAGCCATGGTGGCGATGGAGCGTATTACGTGTATCTGCGACGCTCGCGTGGCGGGCTCTGAGCCCGGTTGATGCCAATCCACACCAGCAGGCAAGCCACCAGGAAATAGGCACTAAACCAGAGGAATTGGGTTTCTATTCCGATTCCGGCGTCGATCAGCACTCCGGTCAACCCCGGTCCGATGGCCGAGCCCAGCACCATGACAGCGGTCGCCAGCGCCTTGATCGACCCGATATGGGCGGTGCCGTAGAATTCGGCCCAGAACGCACTGGGCAAGGTTGAATATGCCCCTGCCGTCAGTGCCATCAGCACGAAACCCAGCAAGAGAGTGCCAATGCCGGTGCCGAAGGCAAATATCAGGAAGCCCAGTACGATGGGCAATTGGAACAGGGGCAAGATGCGCGCTGTGCCCCACCTGTCCAACGCCAGACCGGTCGCGATGGCGGTCAGAATCGATAGCCCGGTATAGACGGGGAACATGGACACGAAGGTCAGGTGTTCCCACCCCTTGACCTCGGCAAGATGGACCTGATGAAAGAAGGTGGCTGTCATGAAGGCGGAGGGGCCCAGGATCGACGGCACGATGAACCAGAACAAGGGATGCGAGATGGCTTCGTCCCGGGTCCAGTGATGATGGTTCATGCCGGTGCTCGAATCGCCCTTTGCCAGGCTCTGCGGCGTGCGCTCACGGCGGAGCAACCACATCAGAATCGGAATTCCCACCACGCAAACAACTGCGCAAAATGTCCAAAGGTCTCTCCAGTCAAAGTGTGTCATTGCTTTGACGAAAACATATGGCAGCACCGCCTCGCCGATGGCAAAGCCAAGCGTCGCGATGGCCAGCGCCCTGCCCCGCGTTGCTTGGAACCAGCGGGCCATTGCCACCAGCGCGATATGGGTGCTCATCCCCTGCCCGAATAGACGCAGGCCAAAGATCACAATCGGCAGCAGGACAACCGAACTGTTCCAGGCCATGCCGAGGCAGGCGAGCGACAGGCCCAACAGCACCGCTGGCCCTAGAACACGCACCCGAAACCAGTCGGTCATAACGCCGGACCAGATCATGACGATGGCCGACAAAGCGGTGGCAATGAAATAAATCCCGCCCCAGCCGCCATGGCTGAGTCCGAACTCACCCCGAATCTCTCCGGCAAAGACCGAAATGAAAAAGGTCTGCCCAAAACAGGAGAGGAAACTCAGCAGCCCTCCCGCGCCCAACCAGCGGGCATTGCGGATCAGGTATCCGCGTAACCCGCCATCGCTCATCTTTCGTCGCCGGAAAGCGGCGCGCTGAGTCTGACTGAAGTTGCACCCGGCGAATTGCGCAAGCCAGCCGGAATCAATGCCTCGACCCCGATGCTTTCGGGCTCAAGTGCCTGGCTCAATGGGCGAGTGGCCTTGAACATCGCCAGAAGTGAAGGAGAGGTTGCCGCTACAAAATGCGAAGACTCCGCATCTTCGCTGAATTCGGTGGTGTCGATCACCTCGACCGGCAGATCGGCGATTTTCTGGATTGAGCTGATATTTCCCAACCGTTCACTGTCAGCGGTTCCGCGCAAGCGAGAGGAAAATCCAAGCGCCTTGTCCTTTTCCGAGACGAGGATGGCAAAGGGTTGCGGCACGTTTGTGATCTCATCCATCTGTTCGCGAAACAGATCGATATCCAGATCGGGTGAGATCAGGATAACGCCCTCGAAGGTGCGGTTTGCCCAGCCGGGGTTCTTGAGCTCAACCTGACGCAGCATTTCCATCGTCAGGGCCGAGCCCATGGAATGTGCCACCAATATGATCCGTTTTGCCCCGGCGGCCTTGACCTGTTTTACAAAGCTTTCCAGCCCATCGCGCGCGAACAGCATGCTGTCGAGGTCATAGGCATAGCCATAGGCCCGCCCACGGCTGGGCCAGGAATACATCATGATCTGGCCGGGGATTTCCACGTCATGCGCCATTTGTGCAGCGCGAAAGGCGGTTTCTACTTGGGTCGTGTTATAGCCATGGACAAAGATCACCACCTCGCGGTTGGCTGCATCAAAGCTGCGCATACGCTGGGCCAGGCGCGTGTTGAAGTCGCGCTGCGTCGCGAACTCCTTTTGACCCGCAAGTGCGAACTGCCGTTCGGGGTCCGGGTTGGCGTAAGAGAAGTTTAAGTTGCCTGGCTGATGCTCTGGCGGGATCGACACGGTAAGTTCAAGCAGGCTTAGACTGTCAGAGCGGCGAAACCCATAGGTTCCGTCGGCCTCTTTCGCGCGGCTTGACGCGACAAAGACGGTGTAAGGGCTTCCGACCTCCAGCGCCTCGGGAACGACCGGATTGACGCTGCGATCAACGCAGGCGGTAAGGACAATCGCAAAAAGTCCGAGCAGTACGGGCCGCATGAACAAAACTCCGGTTTGAATGCGGCCCCACGCTAGACGATTCCACGCCGAGGTCTAGAGAACGTAGCGACTGACATCGGCTGATTTCGTCAATTCACCCAGATTTGCCTCGACAAACCGGGCATCGACGGTGACCGCGTCACCGGATCGGTCGGGCGCAGTGAAAGACAGCTCTTCGAACACCCGTTCCATCACGGTGTAAAGCCTGCGCGCCCCGATATTTTCGACGCTCTGGTTCACGTCCGCCGCGATCTTGGCCAGAGCAGCGATACCGTCATCGGTGAAGCTCACGGTCACCTCTTCGGTACCCATCAGCGCAGTGTATTGCCGGGTCAGCGCATTGTCGGTTTCGGTCAGGATGCGTACGAAGTCTTCTTCGGTCAGCGCCCTGAGCTCGACCCGGATCGGCAGGCGGCCCTGCAATTCAGGCAGCAGGTCCGAGGGTTTGGCGATGTGGAACGCGCCTGAGGCAATGAACAGGATATGGTCGGTCTTCACGGCCCCATGTTTGGTGCTGACGGTGGTGCCCTCGATCAGTGGCAGCAGGTCGCGCTGTACCCCTTCGCGGCTGACATCGCCGCCGCGCGCTTCGGTGCGAGCACAGACCTTGTCGATCTCGTCCAGAAAGACGATGCCATTCTGTTCGACCGCCTCCATCGCGGTGCGGTTGACGATTTCATCGTCCAGCAGCTTGTCGGCCTCTTCGCCGATCAGCACTTCATAGCTTTCCGCAACAGTTATCCGCCGTTTCACGGTGCGCCCACCAAAGGCTTTGCCAAACATGTCGCCCAGATTCATCATGCCCATATTGGCACCGGGCTGGCCGGGGATTTCCATCATCGACATCGGGTTGGATGTGTCTGACAGTTCCAGCTCGATCTCGGTATTGTCCAACTCACCCGACTTCAGCTTTTTACGGAACATCTCGCGCGTCGACTCGCGGGCATCCGAGCCTGCGATGGCCTCGACCACGCGTTCCTCGGCGGCAGCATGGGCGCGGGATTTGACGTCTTCGCGCATGTAGTCGCGAGTCTGGATGATTGCTGCATCGACCAGATCGCGGACGATCTGTTCGACATCGCGGCCGACATACCCCACCTCGGTGAATTTCGTCGCCTCGACCTTGATGAAGGGCGCGCGGGCCAATTTGGCCAGACGTCGGCTGATCTCGGTCTTGCCGACACCGGTGGGGCCGATCATCAGGATGTTCTTGGGATAGACCTCATCGCGCAAATCGTCACTCAGTTGCTTGCGCCGCCAACGGTTGCGCAGCGCGACGGCAACCGCGCGCTTGGCGTCCCGCTGGCCGATGATGAAGCGGTCCAACTCGGATACGATCTCGCGGGGCGTCAGGTCGGTCATGATCTCTCGGTCTCTCTGTTTCGCTGGGAACCTAAGCATGGCGCGGGAAAACGCAAGCAGATCACGGCAATCTCACGGACTCACACGGAATGAACACGCGTTTTCAGGGGTTTGTGAAGGATGGTTTTATTTGCTCGGCCTGTGCACAGATTGCGGCAAGGCAATTCTGCCAACGCCTCAACCGGAAGGACCCCCATCATGATGACCCGCCGCTCACTGTTCGCCACCGCTGCCGCCACCGGCGCGCTTTTGACGCTTGCCACTGCGGGCTCGGCCATCGCCGGCGGCGCCAAGGGCAGTTTCGAAGGCCGCTCCAACCACGAGACCTCGGGATCGGTCCGGGTCTTCAAGGATGGGGACCGGTACATCGTCGAACTTGGCGAGGATTTCTCGCTGGATGGCGGCCCTGATCCGCGTGTCGCATTTGGCAAGGGCGGCAGCTATGACCCCGACACAAAACTGGGCGCCCTGCTGAACCTGACGGGCAAGCAACAATATGCGGTGCCCGCGACTTGGGATGTCTCGGCCTATGACGAGGTCTATATCTGGTGCGAGGTGGCCGGTGTGCCGCTGGGCGTGGCCAAGATCAACTGAGATTTCGCCATACTGGGGGCCGGGCGACGATTCGGCCCCTTCTTCATGCCTCCGGGCCGTGGCCCGGAAAATATGGAAATATTCCAGACATTTGCTAGGCTGGCCGCGTAAGACCACAGCGTGCGGGGCCCGTCATGACAAAAATTGCCAAGATCACCCTGCTCTTTGTTGTCTTTGTCGATCTGATTGGTCAGGGGCTGGTCTTTCCGATCATCGACACTTTGATAATGAAACCCGAAACCGGGTTTCTGCCCGAGGCAACGTCGGACGGGCGGAGGCATTTCTACTACGGGCTGGTGATCGGGTGTTTCTTTCTCGCGTGGTTTCTGGGCGTCGTCTATGTGTCCAAAGTCTCGGACGCGATCGGGCGGAAGAACGCGCTGCTGATCTGTCTTTGTGGTGCGTTGGTGGGCTATGCGCTGACCATTGCGTCGCTTTATCTCGACAGCCTCTTGCTGTTGATCCTGGGGCGCAGCATCACCGGGTTTACCGCCGGCAACCAGCCGATTGCACAGGCGGCGATGATTGACGGCAGCACCGATGCCGCTGACCGCGACCGCAACATGGGCTATATCGTCACCGGTATCAGCTTTGGTCTGGTGGGCGGGCCGTTGATCGGGGCCGCCCTGTCGAACCTGCCGCTGTTCGGGGCGGCATCGTTCAAGACGCCGTTTTACGGGGCCTTCCTGCTGGTTCTAATCGCGATCTTCTTGGTGCTGTTCTTCTTCAAGGACCTGAGGATCGAGCGGTCACCCTTCGTCTTCCGCCCTGCCGACATCACCGACAGCCTGATCGCGGTGAAGGATCATCCGTTGGTTCTGAAACTGCTGCCGGTCTACGCGTTTTTCATGATCGCCAATGTCACATTCTACGTGTTTGCCGAGAATTTTCAGACCAGCGCCTTTGGCTACGGCGTTGTCGGGGCCAGCATCCTGATGGTGACCATTGGTGTCGCACTGGCCTTTTCCAGCACCTTTCTGGTCAAACCTGCGCAGGAGAGATTTACCAAACACACGATCCTGCGGGCATCCCTGACCACGATGATGGTCTGCACGCTGGCCTTTGCCTTCAGCCCCAGCGGCGCGCTCAGCTATGTGCCTGTCTTTCTGTTCTATTTCTTCTTTGGCGTAGCCTACCCCACCTTGCTTGGCCTGTTCTCTTCAAGCGTTGCCGAAGGCGATCAGGGGTGGGTCATGGGGGTGACCACGGCGGTGTTCTGCCTTGCGGGCGGGGTCATGTCGCTGATTGGCGGCGGGCTGATGAGCGTCGATATCCGGCTGCCCTTCTACATCGTGTTCGTATCGGCGGTCCTTGGCCTGATCGGCACCTATCGCGGTTGGCGCAGCAAGGAGCTGCGGGCACTTCTGAAATAACCGCCCACATTCCGGCACACGCCCGATCAGCGCGTCGTGATCGGGGCTACAAATGCAGCCCTGCCCTCATCATATCCCTGTCAGTCTTCGCGCTTCCCCCGGAAGTCGAAGCACGGGCACCACCACTCACGCACGGGGCCCGGGGGGCTGGGGCACACACTCAGCCCCCGATCGATTCCACGGTCAGGTTGCCATTGGTGTAGACGCAGATATCGGCGGCAATGGCCATGGCGGCGCGCGCCACTTCTTCGGCATTGCGGTCGCTGTCTATCAGCCCACGCGCGGCAGCAAGGGCAAAGTTTCCACCCGACCCGATTGCAGCCACGTTATGCTCAGGCTCCAGAACGTCGCCTGCTCCGGTTATCACGAACATGTCGGTCCCGTCGGTAACGATCAGCATTGCCTCGAGCTTTTGCAGATACTTGTCGGTGCGCCAGTCCTTGGCGAGTTCGACGCTGGCGCGTGCCAACTGACCCGGTGTCGCCTCCAGCTTGGCTTCAAGCCGTTCAAGCAGGGTAAAGGCATCCGCCGTTGATCCGGCAAATCCGGCCACCATGTCGAACCCGCCCGGGCTGAGTCTGCGCACCTTGCGTGCGGTGCCCTTGATGACGGTTTGCCCTAGCGAGACTTGCCCGTCCCCGGCAATGACCACTTTACCGTCTTTCTTGACGCCGATGATCGTCGTGCCGTGCCAACCGGGAAAGTCGCTGTCCGCCATGAATGCCTCCATCTGATCGTGGTCTATATGGATCGGGCGGTGCGGGCGCACAAGGGGCCTCGTCTCCATGCGGGCGGTGGGGCGGGTTTTGACGTTGCCTGTTTGTTATGCACAGCGCGCAATTCGGGGCTGTCGAACGAGCAATTGTGAGACTCATCTGGCGGGCTTACATGAGCCTCATACCGACGAGATCGGAAAACTCACATCAAAGGAACAGCGCAATGGCAAATGCCTCTGTACAAGCACACGCGCCGCTGGGCGCAATCACCATCCACCGCATCGTAGACGCGTTCGGTTCGGCCCTCCGTTCGGTCGCGGACTGGAACGAAGCCCGTCAGACCCGCAAGGAACTGTCGGCTCTGAGCGACGCTCAGCTGGACGATATCGGTCTGACCCGTGAGCAGATCGCTCTGATCTGAACCGGATCTCAGGACTGCTACAGAAAACCAGCCGCTCGGTTACCGGGCGGCTTTTTCATTTGGTGAGCCGATAGGCCCCCTGCTGATCGGGCAGAAACGCCTCGATCGCGGCGGTTGCCATGATATGCCGGTCGCCCGTCGGCAGATCATCGACATCCAGGCCGCCCTTGACCGCCCGAACCGACAGTGCCTTGCCGCGCGGCAGGTCGGCGGCAACCAGACCGCAATCGACCAGATCGGGCTGCTGCACGCCGATGGTCACTTGAACCCGCATCTCGGTGTGCTCCAGTCCAAGCGACGACATCACCGTGACCGAGGACCGGTGCAGCGCATTCTGAACCGCGCGCCGGGCCGCTTTCGTGTAGTCCATGCCATGCAGGTTGGTGCCAAAGCCCATTTCCAAAATGATGCGCTTCATGCTCATTGTGCGGGCTCCCCTTGCTCCGGTTCCATGTCGAAAAAGACCGATATTGCGGCGTTGGCCATGACGGTGCGGCCCCGGCCATCCGGTTTGTCGATATCCAACCCGCCCTGCGTCACGCCGATCTGCACCTGCCCATAGGGAAACACGGTCTTGAGCGCGTCCGTGTCCACCTGATCGGGCTGCTGCACGCCAATCTCGGCCTCGACGATCATGGCGTCTTTGGGAAAGCCGAACAGCTCGGCCATATTCATCGAGTTACGCCAGAGTGCGTCCCTGAGCGCGCGCGCCGCCGCCTCGGTATAATCCGCACGCCTGAGCGATGTGCCCATGCCGAACTCTACCAGAACCCGTGTCTTTGCCATGATGTATCTCCTCGATCCGTGCAGTGTGCCCAGCCGCTTGCCGGGCGCAACCAAAAAGGCGCCCGGTCGGGGCGCCTTTGTTCGGTCCGGGCTGGGTCGGCTCAGATCGAATCGTCGATCCAGCTTTGCAGCGCTGCCTTGGGGGCTGCGCCGGCGCGGTTCGATACCACCTGCCCATCCTTGAAGATGAACAGCGCCGGAATACCGCGCACGCCCATGGCAGCGGCGGCGTTCGGGTTGCTGTCGACATCGACCTTGGCAACTTTGATCTTGCCTTGATACTCGCTGGCCAGCTCTTCCAGAGCGGGGCCGATCTGTTTACACGGGCCACACCATTCGGCCCAGAAATCCACAACGACGGGAATGTCGGAGTTCTTGACCTCTGCGTCGAAAGTGGCGTCGGTGACGGCTACGGTGGACATTACGATGTCTCCTGAATGGGGTGGGCTTGGGCAGTGAACCTATGTAGCCTTCTATGCAACGTCAAGATATCTGGGTGCGGCTTACTGCAGCCGTCACAAGATCGTGTGGCAGAGGCATCAGGATGCCGGTTCTGGTCCACAGGATTGCCGCCTTGATCCGCCGGTCGGGATAGACCTGAGCCAAGGCCCTGACATAGGCACCCATCTGGCGCAACAGGCCTTCGGGGCAGGTCTCGGGCGAGTCAGGGACCGTGGCATTCGATTTGAAATCAATGGCCTGAACGTAATCCGGCGTTATGATCAGACGGTCGATGATGCCGTGAATACGATGGCCGTCCATCGGAGCGGTCACGGTGACCTCTGACAGCGTCTCGGGGGCAAAGATGGCGGCCAGCGCAGGATTGCGCAGTACCGCGCTTGCTTCTTTCAGCGCCAGATCCCTCTCTGCCTTGTCATGATCGGCCAGCAAGGTTTCGCTGCGCGCAGGCCAATCGGAGGAATCACATCGCGGCATGTGTTCCAGCAACAGATGCACCGCCGTCCCATGACGCTTTGCCGCGTTTTCATCCTGGCCCTGATCCCCCGGCAGCGCCTTGGCGCCGCCCAGATCGGACGGGCTGAGCGATTTGGGGTGCGGCACTGGTTCGGGCGGGTTGCGCAGGAACAGATCGGGCAGGTCGGCGGTTGGTGCTGCGGTCGCGCTTTCCTCGACCAGCGGCAGCCCGTCCCAATCGCCATGTTCCAGGCGCAGGGTTTGTCCATCCGGCAGCAGGCTTGCTCCCGCCGGTCCCATAGCGGCCTGCACCATCTGGTACCAACTATCACCCGTCTTGCTTAAGTCCCCCGCCGCGGCGACGATCAACCACTTTTCCGCTCGTGTTAGAGCCACATAGAGCAACCGCAGACGTTCGTTAATCTGCTTTTCCCGCGCCTCTGCCCGCGCCCTCGCGATCACTGCGGGGGAGACATCTTTCGACACCCGCCAGACCGGCGTATCCCCTGCCCGCATCACCTCGGCATCGGCGGGCGCACGGCGCACTCCGGTATCGGGCAGGACGACGATCGGGGCCTCCAGGCCTTTGGCACCATGCACCGTCATCACCCGAATCATGTCGCCCACGCCGCTCATCTGGCGTTTGATTTCCAGATCATCGGTCTGCATCCAGACCAGAAATCCGGTCAGGCTGGGCACGTCGCTGCGTTCATAGGCCAGCGCCTGCGACAGCAGGGCGTTGATGCCGTCCTCGGCCTCGGCCCCCAGCCGACCCAGCAGTTTGCACCGCCCGTCATGGCGGGTCAGGATCCGTTCGATCAGATCATACGGGCGCAGGAAATCGGTCTGCGCCATCAGATCGCTAAGCATGGCGAGGGTTTGGGGAAACGCTTCGCCCCTGCCCCTCAGCGCTTGCCACAGGAACACCTCCTCACGCCGATGCGCCAGATCGAACAGTTGCTGCTCGCTCCAGCCGAAAAGCGGCGAGCGCAGCACGGTGGCAAGCGACAGGCTGTCTTCGGGCGTTGCAAGAAAGCTCAGCAGAGCCGCCAGGTCCTTGACCGCAAGCTCAGCGCCCACTTTCAGCCGGTCGGCGCCTGCGATGGCCAGTTCGGCATTTTTGCAGGCGCGGATGATCTCGGCGAACAGGTCCGAACGGCGCTGCACGAGGATCAGAAAGTCACCGGGCCGCACCTTACGACGCACGAATGTACCGGGTTTGTCACCGTCCTCGGGGATGGTAACGTTGCTGTCAATCATTGCCTTGATTTGATGCGCGATCTGTTCGGCCAGAACCACTGTATGGTGGCGCGCGCCGGGCCGATCCACCGGGTCGGTCCAGTCGCGATCCTCGTCTTCCTCGACCTTCTCGACCACCGGCCAAAGGTCGACCCGGCCCGGCAGATCACCTTTGAAGGCACGGTGCTGCGCATCCTTGCGAAACCCGGCCTCGGCCCGATCTTCAAAGACAAGATCAACCAGTTTCAGGATCGCCGGGGAAGAGCGGAACGAGTACTCAAGCGTCAAATCCTGTAGATTAGAGCCTGAATCCCGCAGCTGTTGCCCGAACTGCGCCTGCATCCTGTCAAAAGCGTCGGGGTCGGCACCCTGGAAAGAATAGATCGACTGTTTCTTGTCACCGACAACGAAAATGGTGCGCTCCACATCCGGGCGCGCGCCCTCTCCAGCGGTGAACTCCTGCGCCAGTTTCTCGATCACGTCCCATTGCGTCGGGCTGGTATCCTGCGCTTCGTCCACGAGGATGTGATCAATGCCACCGTCCAGACGAAATAGCACCCAGGCAGCGACAGCGGGGTCGTTCAGCAGCGCTCGCGCCTTGAAGATCAGATCGTCGAAATCGAGCCAGCCGCGCAATAGCTTGCGGCTCTCGTATTCGAGTAGAAACGCAGCTGCGAACCGATGCAGTGCCAGCGATTTGCGGGCGGCGGCCAGAGCGAGTCGACGTTCGCGCGCATCCTCGACCCGCCGCATCAGCGCCTCAAGCTGCGGCATCAGTGCGGCCATTGGTCCCTCGCGCACCACCTTGGTGGGAAAACTGCCGATCTTGGCGCTGAACGGCTCTTTGGCCGAGGCACCCGTGAGGAAGACGCTTTCCAGAACGGGCAGCTGCGCCAACGTGGCCTCGGCGAAGGCCCCGAGCTTGGCCGCAGCCTTGGCGTTGTTGCCACCGCTTTCGGTCAGGATGGGACGGATCGAACGGATCAATTCCGCCTCACCTCCCAGAAAGACCGACCCGGTCAATGCCTGCTCGTCAAAGCCCTGCGGCAGGTCCAAGAGGGCCAGAAGCGCTGCCCAGTCGAGCGATGACTGAAATCCGATCCGGTTTTGCGCGATGGCTTGTGTCAGCGAATCGAAATCCGTGTCGGTCACGAATTGCGCAATGTCCTCGACCAGCGCGGCCTGTTCGCCATCGGCGAAATCCTCGACGATATCCGCGCGCAGCAACGTTGCGGCGCGATCCTCCATTTCAGAGAATTGCGGGCTGACCCCGGCCTCCAGAGGGAACCGGCGCAGCAGGGCGGAACAAAAGGAATGGATCGTTTGAATCTTGAGTCCGCCGGGCGTTTCGATTGCACGCGCAAAAAGGGTGCGGGCATGGGCCAGCCGGGCGGTATCGACCGCGCCATCCGGCCCCAGATCGGTCAGTTGCGCCAGCAGGTCCGCATCGTCCAGCATCGCCCACTCGCCAAGCCGCTTGAATAGCCGGTTCTGCATCTCGCTCGCGGCGGCCTTGGTGTAGGTCAGGCAGAGGATGTGCTGCGGTTCCACATTGCTGAGCAGCAGCCTCGCCACCCGGTCGGTCAGCACCCGCGTCTTGCCGGACCCGGCATTGGCCGCCAGCCAGGTCGAGGCATCGGGCCTTGCGGCCTGAACCTGCCGTTCGGTCGCATCGTTGCGAGCGCTCATGTCAGGTCCTCGGGGCAGGGGGTTGCGGTGCGGTCCCACTCTCCAAAGCGGGCGAGGTGGTCATAGTCGCCCCGATCGGTGTCCCGATGCAGCATCCGGCGTGCGGTAAAGCCCTGCTCGGGCTGGAAATAGGCCGCGATCAACTGCCGCATTTCGGCCCAGACTCGTTCGGGTGGTTCGCTGTCCAGCGGGGCGGGCACCTCGGTATAGCTGCCGCCCATTCCGATGAAGACCGCGCGCGTTACCGGCATCGGATCGATGCTTTCGAACCCGCCTTCTTCGGCCAGCGCCGCCTCGATCAGCAGTTGTTTGTCGAAGCGGGCCTGCTGTTTCTCGCTGGGCGGTGTGCCGGTTTTGTAGTCATAGATGCACAGCGCACCGCGCCGGTTCTGGTCGATCCGGTCGGCCCGGCCCACAAGCGTGAAATCAAGCGGGTCGAGGCGCTTTCTTATGCGAGCCTCAAAGGCGATCGGCCCGCCATCGCTGCGGCGTTCGACCTCGGCCGCGAGGAAGGCATCGGCTATGCGGGCCAGCCTGGCCAGCCAAAGCTTGCGTGCAGTTGGCCAGGGCACATGTGCCTCTAACAAGGCCAAAGCGCGCTTCAGGAAGGCATCGCGATGCAGGATCGCACCGTCGAGCAGACTGTCCTTGATGAAAGTTTCGAGGATCTCGTGAATGACGATCCCGCGCAGCAAAGCGTCAGGCGCTTGCACCAGCGGATCAAGCGGGCGCAACCGCAGGACATGTTTGGCATAGATCGCGTAGGGGTCACGGATCAGGTGCTTGATTTCGGTCACCGACAGCTGCCGGGGCCTGACCGCAACCGGCGGGCGTGGCGAGGGGCGCGGGGCAGGAGGGATCGCGGGCGCGGCCTCAAGCAGATCGGCGCGTTGAAGCCAGATCGTACCCCGCGCGCGCATGTCTGCCAGCGCCTGATCGCCGCCCTGCGCTGGCAGGCCGCGCAACAGGTTGGTCAGACGGTTCAGCCAGCGCGAGGGCACGGTTTCGGCATCGTCCGAGCGGGTCGCGCGGGTCAGCCAGACCTCGGGCGCGGCAATGGCCTGCTGGAAATCATGCGCCGACAGCCCGATCCGCCGTTCCGGCAGCAGCAGGCCTGCCCGATGGCGCATCTGCCGGTTCAGCCAGGGGTCAGGGCTGGGCGCCTCGGGCCAGCTGCCATCGTTCAACCCGCCCAAAATAAGCAGGTCAGCCCCCTGAACCCGCGCCTCAAGCGTGCCCCAGATCATGATGTTTTCATTTGGCGCGTCGCGGTCGCGCACCTCTTCGTTCGCCAGCAGCGCGCCAAGCAGATCGGTGAAATCGCGGGAGGACAGATCGCCGCCATGCGCCGCCTCACGCTCCAGTTCGTCCATCAGCGACCGCGCCTTCTGACCGGCGTTCTTGTCCCACAGGCTGCCCTCGGCGCCCGTGTGCCCGGCCGAGATCCCCTCGGCCAAATGGCGCAGACGCTGCACCCAGGTGCTGAGCGGCAGGCGGTCCCGGACAAGCTGGTCGCAGAAATGGCGGGTGATCCAGCCCACCCAATCGACAGAAATCTTTTTGCGTTCGGCAAACCCGGCAAGGCTGGGACCTTCGGGGAAGGGCGGCCCGTTACGCCGCAGATCCAGTTCAAGCTCGCGAGTGTTGAGCAGATGCGCGCCCCGCTCGGCCCCGTCGTGGCAAAGCGGATGTTTCAGTAGCGTCAGCAGCACCTCACTGTCCAGCCGCTTGGTGAACAGACCTGCCACATGGCGCAGGAACCGGCCCGGTGGTGACAGTTGCAACGGCAGACCGGCGCTGTCATCGGGCAGGATGTTCCACTGGTCAAGTGCTGCGCTGACCTGACGGGTCAACATCCGGTCGGGCGTGATCAGCGCGGCTTTTTGCCCGGTCTCGGCGGCCTCGCGCAGCCGCAGCGCAATGGCAAGCGCCTCGGACCGGGGTGAGGGCGCTTCGAGCAGCGTCAGGTCGCCGGTCGCGTGCGCCAGATCGGTCAGCGCGGGGCCTTCGCTCATCCAAGCGTCGGTGACCGGGGCAGGGCGCAGGGCAAGAGACACCAGTCGATTTCTGGGTGGGCAGGGCGTGAGCCCGCCGGTCCAGGGCTGCACGTCTGCAGGTGTCAGGCCAAGATCGTGCAGCAGCTTCGCAAAGCGGTATTGCGGGTGATCCTCGGCTGAAAGCGCATCGTCGAGCCTGTCCCAGACATGGCTGGGCTGATCGAAATCGAACCCCGGCAGAATCAGCGCCCCTTGCGGCAGCTGCGCAACCTCCTTCATCAGCAACATCGTCGTGCCGCGCGACCCGGTGGAGCCAGCCAGCAGGACCGGATGTCCCGGCGGGTCGCTGTGCCATTCGGCAATCAGGCGCTCGACCATCTGTCGCTGTCGTGCCTGCTGATCCAGCGCGCTGTCGGTGTCCTGAAGGAACTGTTCCGCGATGCCGATAAAGCGCTGCGCGCGCGCCCAATGGCCCGAGAGGTCGCTGACATCCAGCGCTCGGATCGCCTCGGGCGCCACACCTTCGCCCTGCATTTCGTCCAGCAGCGCAGCCAGGCTGTCGGACAGATCAAAGAGCGAGGCACGCGGGGCAAGATCGGGCTGCCTCTCCAACAGGTTGCCGATCAGTTGGGTCAGTTCCAGGCGCCGCCGTAAAGCGGGCAGAGCCGGGGGCAGGGGCTGGCTGCAGGCCGCATCGGCATATCCGGTGACCAGCGACAATCGGGGCAGCAGGCAGGGTGGCCCGGCGTCATAAAGCGCTCGCACCCGCCGCGCCATGCGGCGTGTGTTCACCACCAGATCGCAGCGTGCCAGCGCCTCGGGTGAGTGCGTTGCCGATCGTGCGCGCAGGCCTTCGACGAGCGCTTTGGGGAAATCCGCGCCGGGCGGGACGGCAAAGATACGCGGGCGGTCTTGCGTTTCAAACATCGGCGAGCAGCGTTTCGGCCAGCGTTATGCCCTCGGGCGTGCCCACGTCACACCAGTTGCCGGGATGGCACAGCGCAAACAGGCGGTGATCGGCCAGCATCAGGTCCCAGAGCCGGTTGAGCGAAAAGGCATGCTCGTCGATCCCGGCCAACCGGTCGGTCTTGAGGAGCTGTACGCCGCCATAGATCAGGCCGCTGCCGCGGGTGATCCGGCCATCCTCGTCTCGGGTGAAATCCCCCTGTCCGGTATGTCCCAGCGCCTGTTGGACAGGCACGCACATGAGCAGAGCGTCCATCCGGTCAGGGTCCCAGGCATCGAGCAATTGCGCAACCGGGTTGGGACCGGACCAGATCGCGTCGGTATTCATCGTGACAACCGGTTCAGGTCCCAGCAGCGGCAGCGCCGCGCGCAACCCGCCTCCGGTTTCGAGGATATCCGGCTCTTCGATGTTCAGTGCGACACCTTGGGGTTCCAGATGCGCAGCCAGTATGTCGGCCTTGTAGTGCAGATTGGCGGCGATCAGGCCGGGTTGAATGGCGCGGGCCAGATCCAGCGTGTGGTCGATCAGCGCGCGGCCCGCGACCGGGATTAACGGCTTGGGGCGATCTTGCGTCAGGGCGCCCATCCGTGTGCCGAAACCGGCGGCGAACAGCAGGATATTGGTCATGTGTGCCGGAGCCTCGACAGGTTTTTTGGCGTGGGGTCGGGCAGGCCGTTGCGAAGCAAGGCTGCCACGGGCCGCAGTTCGGTGTGCTGAAGATCACGCATCAGGTGGGCCCAGACCCGTGGGATCAGGTCGACGTAATGCGGCTTGCCATAGTCCCGGCAAAGCCGCCCGAACACGCCCAGAATGCGCAGGTTGCGCTGGGCGCCCAATACCGCATAGGCGGCGGTGAATGCACCGGCGTCGGCGCCGGTTTGCGCGATGTAGTAGCGGAGCGTTTCGGCCTCGGTCTCGGGAGACACGTCGCGCCGTGCATCCTGCAGAAGCGACACGAGATCATAGGCGGGATGGCACAGAAACGCGTCCTGAAAGTCCAGCAGGCCAACGCGGGCGGGGCCGCGGCGGTCGGGCAGCCAGATCAGATTTTCCGCGTGGTAGTCGCGCAGTGTCAGAATGGCAGGGCCATTGAGCGTGCGGGCAAGGATGTCGTGGAAACGGGCCAGGAATTCTGCGCTGTCCGGTATCTGGTAGTGCCCGGTGATGGGCGCGGCATATTTCTGGAACGCGATTGCGGTCATTTCCGCCAGCGTGGAGGCATCGGGTTTTGCCACGGGTGGAGCGGCTACGTCGCGTAGCGAAATCAAGACATCCGCTGCCGCCCGATAAAGTTCGGGTTCGATGCTTGCGTCGCGCGCGATCAGGTGGGCGAATAGGTCGTCACCCAGATCTTCGAGCAGCAGAAAGCCGACCTTGGGGTCCGCGGCGTGGATCTCGGGCGCGCTCAGCCCGATTCGGCGCAGATGCGCCGCGATGGTCTGGAATGGTCTGACGTCTTCACCGTTTTCCGGCGGCGCATCCATCAGGATCAGCCTGTTGCCCGATGCTGGGACTGTCACCCTGAAGTAGCGACGGTTCGAGGCATCCCCGGCCAGCGGCACCACCTGCGCAACCTGCAAGCCCTGTTGGTGCAGAAAGGTGGCGCGCATCGTGTCACGATCGCTCATGCGAGACCGCCCAGCCGGGTTTGCCATTTCGGATCGGTCCAGTCGAACGTCAGATCGCGCGTCTCGGCCTGATCGGGGTCAGTGTCGAAAGTGATTTGCAGAGCGCCCTCTGGCATCAGGTTGGCCATTCGGTCGGGCCATTCGATCAGGCAGATCGCGGTCTCGATCGCGTCGATCAGCCCCAGTTCTTCGATTTCACTGGTGCTGGTCAAACGGTAGAGGTCCGCATGCCACAGCTCGCCCCGGTGGGTCTCATAGCATTGGACCAGCGTGTAGGTGGGCGAGGGCACATCCTCAATCTCGGTCATCAGGTTCTGGATCAGGTGCCGCGTGAAATGGGTCTTGCCACTGCCGATCGGGCCGACAAGCAACAGGCAGTCCCCCGGCTCCAGCGCCGGGCCAAGTACCTGCGCCAACGCCGCGGTATCCGCAGGCGATCGCGTGCGTTTGGTGAGAGTCGATGACCTGCCCGAATTCATGGCGCCACAATGACGCTGGCTCAATCCGGCTGCAAGCCGGTTCAGGCCCGGACGAGCAGCCTATTTTCCGTTCTCGCTGGGGTGCTTTCGTGAGCGAAACTCACCATGGTTGCCATGTTCGGCAGGGGGCTGATCGTGACCGAAAGCTTATGCCCTTTGCGAAGCTCGACCTGCGCCCACCATTCGCCTCGGTGCTCTCGCGCGGCGACAAAGTCGCGAATCTCGCCCCAGACCGGTGTGGCAGCGCAGCGTTTCTGCCAAATCCTTGTCGCATCCAGAACGGTGGTCTGGTTGAAGCTTTCCTCCGGGTCCACCTCCCACAGGGTGCGGAAGGTCCGGTTACAATAGCTTAGCACCCCGTCGGCGGAGAAGACCGCGATGGCTTCGTCCAAGTGGTCGAGGATGGTTTGGCCCAGCTCCATATCCGCGCGAAAGCGACGGGTGAGCGTGATCTCGGCGGTGATGTCTTCGAACAGGAAGGCCACCGCGCCATCGGGGTGTGGTCGCCCGCTGACAGAATAGACCGAGCCTGAGGGCAGCGACCAGGTTTCCTGATACCGCCCGTCGGTGGCGGCTGCGAGCAGCGCGTTAATCTGTTGGCGCCAGCTGCTATAGCTTTTGGGTTCGGGCATCATGTTGTTGTTGCGCAGCCGGTCAAAAAAACTGGCGATGCTGGGGCGCCCGCTGAGAAAATCGACCGGCAGCGCCGTCAGATCGGTGAGTGCGGGATTAAACAGCGCTAGTTGCTGGTTGCGGTCGAATATGGCCAATCCGGTGGAAAGCTGCGCGAATGTCTTCGACAGCGTTTGCACAAAATCGCGCCGCGCGACCTCAGCTTCGACAACGGCATGGGCATCCACAGCATAACACAGATAACCGCCCTGCTGTTTCAACGCGGTGAAATCGTACCAGAGCTTGTGCTGGCCGTCCTCGGTTTCGATGCTCAGGCGTTTCTTGCGGCCCAGCGCGCCCAGATCCTGCGGGTCTGGAAAGAATGGTTCCTCAAGCCTGGGTCGGTCGTCGCGTACCTTGCGGGCCAGCATAGAATAGGCGGTATTGCACCATTTGACCCGGTTGAAGCCGTCCAGATACCAGACCGGGTAAGGCGCCTTGTCCATGGCGCGTTGCATTGGCGCGGTTTCGTCATCTGCGCAGACCGCGTCGGGACGCGCGGCACGCAGTTCCACGCGTGTCACGCCGTCGATCCATTCGCAGAACACTTCGGTCTGGCTGCTGCCGTCAATCGGGGTCACCCTGAGTTCGCCATGTTTGCGGACTGTGTCCGGGCTGTCGGGAAAGCCGGGAAATTCGACTGACAGCCGCGCGTGCAGCGTGTCCCAGTCCGCCACCGTATCCTGAGGGTCGGGACCGTTGTCGGAAATTCCGATCAGATCCTCGCCATCAAACAGGTACACCGTCTTGCTGCGCGGGTTAAAACGCATCAGATGCTTGGCGGGACCCGCCAGGGCTCGCATTGGGGATATCCAAAGCGCGGCCAATATGGCTGATAGCACACAAATGCTTGCCAGCGTGATCCAATCGCCTGCCGCCATGTCCGACCCCTTGCCGTAACCGTATCCGGGACATTGCGCCGAGAGAGGTTAACGCCCGCTTAACTAGATGGGAATCTGTTGGTTTCTACCAACGGGTACGCGGTTTTCACCGATGCGCGCGTCGATCTTGCTGCGCGGCCAGACCACCTGAACGATGGCGCCCAGCCGTTCCGGCGAGGTGCTCAGCGTCTGGTTCGGGTCCCAGCCATTTGCAAAGGACAGCGTGGCACCGCTGCGTTCCAGCAGCGTTTTGGCGATAAACAGGCCCAGCCCCATACCCTCGTATTCCGGCCTTGTCCGTTGCTCGCTCTCGCTCCGTCGCCGCCGCATGAACGGGTCGCCGATTCGGCGGATCAGGTGCGGCGGGTAGCCGCGCCCGTCATCCATGATGCGGATAGCGATCCGGTCACCGGTCCATTCGGATTCGATCCAGACAGTGCTGCGGGCGAAATCCACCCCATTTTGGATCAGGTTGCGCAGCCCGTGGATCACCTCTGGCTGGCGCAGGATCGAGGGTTGCTGCATGTCGCCGCCAGTGCCGGGCCCTTCGTGGAAATGCACCTCTTTGCCACGATGCAGATGCGGCTCGGCGGCCTCGTGGATCACGGTCGAGAGTGGTGCCTGTCGCAGGTGCAGGTCGTCTTTTCCGGCTCGGCCCATATTGCGCAGGATGTCGCGGCACCGGTCCGCCTGCTCGCGGATCAGGTCGGCATCCTCGCGTAGATCGGGGCGGTCATCCAACTCTTCGATCAACTCTGAGCTGGTCAGTTTGATGGTGGCAAGTGGCGTTCCCAGCTCATGCGCAGCGGCGGCGACGACGCCGCCCAGATCGGTGAGTTTCTGTTCTCGCGCCAGCGCCATATGTGTCGCCGAAAGTGCCTCGGACATGGATTGTGCCTCGGTACTGATTCGATGGGAATAGAGACCCAGAAAGACGATCGCGATGATAATGGCGATCCAGTTGCCGAATACAAAGATATCGGCGTCCTGCAGGATCATACCGCTTGCGGTGCGCAGCGGCAGGTAGAACTCGGACAGCAGCGTGACCAGCACGATGGCCGTTCCCCCGATGATCAAAGTTGAGCGCAGCCCCAGCACATTTGCCGAGATCGTCACAGGTCCCAGCAGCAACAGCGCAAACGGGTTGTTGAGGCCTCCGGTAAGGTAAAGAAGCGAGCCCAGCTGCAACAGATCGAACAGCACCATCAGGAAGTTCTCGAACTCGGTCAGGCGTTTGTTTTCGGGGAAGATGAAGATCGAGATCAGGTTGCCGACTACTGAAATGCCGACAGCCAGATAGCACAAGGTCAGCTCGAGCTGCAGGTGATAGAGGCGCTGGGCAACGGTGATCGCCCCCAGCTGGCCGGCGATCGCGACCCAGCGCAGCAGGATCAGCGTGCGCAGCCTAATCCAGCCGCTGCGTTCCTGGCCGCGCCAGAGGCTGCTATTGGAAATTGCCATTGGTCAACTATGTCCCGTTGCAAAGGCCGAACAAGTTGATAGGTCTCACGGCCAGTATGTTCAACATCTCATTCTTCGAGGTCCAACGCCATGCCCCGTCTCTATGCTGTTCTTGCCGCAATCTTTGTGGTTCTGCTGCTTGCCGTAACCTGGCTGATGACGCGAGGCGGTCAGTCGGATGACCAGTTCGCGCAATGCCGCGCCAGCCAGATCGCGGGTGGGGCGGGCGCAATTGGCGGGCCGTTCGAACTGGTCAACGCCAAGGGTGAAACCGTCACCGACGTGGATGTGATCACCGAACCGACGCTGCTTTATTTCGGCTATACGTTCTGCCCAGATGTCTGCCCTTTCGACATGGCGCGCAACGCCGACGCGGTGGATGTGTTGGAAGATCGGGGGCAGATGGTGACGCCGGTCTTCATCTCGATCGACCCCAAGCGCGACACGCCTGAGGTGGTCGGGGACTATGCCGAGAACCTACATGAGCGGCTGATTGGCCTGACCGGGTCGCCGGAACAGGTCAAGGCGGCCAGCAAGGCCTACAAGACCTATTACAAGGCCCAGGACGCTGCCGACGAGTTTTATCTGGTCGACCATTCGACCTTTACCTATCTGGTTCTGCCCGGGCACGGGTTCGTCGAGTTTTTCCGCCGCGAGATCAAGCCCGAGAACATGGCCGACCAGATCGGCTGCTTTCTGGACGCAGCGTGACATCTGATACCACGTTTGACCTTTCAGGTTGTGCCGTTAATACTGCGGTGCAGCCACATTGACCCCCGAAAAACAATGGAATGAACGAATATGGCCGACACTCCGCAGCTAGAAATCGGGCCGGACAAATCGCTTCTTCTGGTCGACGATGATGAGCCGTTTCTGAGACGTCTGGCCAAGGCGATGGAAAAACGCGGCTTCGAGATCGAGACCGCCGGCTCTGTTGCCGCAGGGCGCGCCATTGCCACCGCGCGACCGCCCGCTTATGCCGTGGTCGATCTGCGGCTGGAGGACGGCAACGGTCTGGACGTGGTCGAGGTGCTGCGCGAAAAGCGTCCCGATTGCCGGGTGGTGGTGCTGACCGGTTATGGCGCGATCGCTACCGCCGTGGCTGCGGTGAAGATCGGCGCCACGGATTATCTGTCAAAACCGGCAGATGCCACCGACATCATGAACGCACTGCTGGCAGGCAGCGATGAGTTGCCGCCACCCCCGGAAAACCCGATGAGCGCGGACCGGGTACGCTGGGAACATATCCAGCGCGTCTATGAGCTGTGTGACCGCAACGTTAGCGAAACCGCCCGACGTCTGAACATGCACCGCAGGACATTGCAGCGGATATTGGCGAAACGCAGCCCGCGGTAGGAGTTTCGAGCCGAGCCGTTTGATTGCTGAGACTGGATTGGGCGACTTGCCCAAAGTCTGCTTTGCGGACAAATCGGTCATCCATCTTGATTGATGAAAAGTCCGAAATAGATCGCTTTGCGGACAGAATTGATTTGGTTTGTCGAATTGCAACTTTCTTGCCGAACCGAAGCAAGGTCTCCACAAATGGTCCAGCGGAAGTTATGCCGTCAAACAGACCTCAGAAATTTCGATAGGGATGAAACTGCAAGCGCCATGTCTTCGGGTGAAGCGTATTCTTCAGGTTTGTGGCTGACGCCTTCGCGGCATCGAACGAACAGCATCGTGATCGGGCATAGGTCTGCCATTGCCGATGCATCATGGGTGGCGCCAGAAGGCAACGCCAAGCCTTGCTGCCCAACCGTTGTCGCTGCCTGTGTAAGACGTCGAGATAAATCACGGTCACAGGGCTGTGCCATTTGTGAATAGGTCTTTTGGGTCTTAATTGTCAGGTTCCGCTGACTTGCCAGTTCCCGGGCAAAGCCGTGCAGCGCCAATCCGGAATTGCATCGGATTTCGTCACTTGGCGAACGAAGCTCAGCGGTCAGTTTGACTTTGCGCGGCACTGCATTCACGACGTTCGGCTCAAAGGTAAGCGCGCCGACCGTGGCGCGCAGATCGCTGGTCTGTTGGCCCAGCCGGTCGACCTCTGAAACGACCTCAGCCGCTCCTACCAGCGCATCACGCCGCCCTTTCATCGGCAGGGTGCCGGCATGACCTGTTTCCCCGGTGATCTCGACCTGATGTCGTTCGATGCCGCAGATTGCTGTGACGACGCCAATGGCTTCGCCCTCACGTTCAAGGAAAGGGCCTTGTTCGATATGGGTTTCGAGAAACCCAATAACGTCATCCGGATCGCGGCAGAGTGCGCTGATTGCCACAGGGTCCAGCCCGAACGAGACCATTGCATCATGCAATGTAATGCCCTGTCCGTCGCGCATGTCCAGAACGGATGGGTCGAAGCTGCCTGCCAGGACCCGCGAACCGATCAGGGCGGTTGGAAAGCGCACGCCTTCTTCGTCGGCAAAGGCTAGCACCTCGACGGCAAACGGCAGTTCCTCGTCTTCTTGGCATAGTTTTTCCAGCGCAAGGAGCGAAAGCACCACACCCATAATCCCGTCATAGGCCCCGCCTTCGCGCACTGAGTCCTGATGCGAGCCCATCAGGAAGGTTTTGCTGCCGGGCGGCCCTTCGCGCCGACCGACAAGTGTTCCGGCGGCATCCAGCGAAACTTTGAGCCCTGCGTTTTCCATTGCCGCTTTCAGAACTTCGAGGGCGGCCCGGTGTTCCGGCGTAAACGGCAAGCGCGTAACACCGGGGCCTGGTTCCGAACAGGCGGCAAGTTCATTCAGCAGCGTTTCGGCGCGCTGGCCCCAGTTAGTCAAGAACACGCTCCCTGTCATTCAGGACGGGCACCTGTTCTGCCCATCTGGCATAGGCACCGGAGGTTGCCGTTTTGTGTAACGCGATGAGCGCGCCAACCGGATCGTCGGGGTGATGATCAATCCGCAGGGTCAGAGGCGGCCAGTTGGGGTGAAACACCAGAAGCGCCGCGGACAAGAGACCGCGGAAATCGCCCCCCTGCTGCGCAGCGGCCTGCAAAGCAGAGAGCAGGCGGCAATCGAACGCGCCTTCGGTCGAAGTGAAGCGCTCAGCCATTGCATCCAATACGCTGGCACGGGCCAGCATATTACCGGACACGATGCCATCCGCAAAACACAAATCGCCCTTCTCCGGCTCGTTCGAGGCGCCGGTATAGGCGCCGGTCCGTCCGTTCAGATCGAGCGCGGTCAGCTGGCGATAATCACGGCCACGATCCGCGGTCGTAACCTTCTCGACTGCCTGCGCCGCGTGACAACTCTTACGCATTTCGGCAAGAACTTCCTCGCCCCAGAAGGTCGACGGGGCCGCCCCCTGGCTGGCGGACATGCCCGCAGCCGGATCGCCGCGCAACACCCAGCCACCAACGCAAAGAGAGCCGGTTGCCGCAGCACCGCCGATTGCGCCGGTCTCGGGATCACGTGCAAGAATCGAAAACGTCATGTCGCACCTTAACTCGGTTAGCCCGTATTTATCATGATAATTTGACGATTGCAATTTATCATGATAAATAGAGCAGCAGAATTTCAACAGGGAGCAAAACAATGACACTCACGACCTGGACCCGCCGGAGTCTGGTGGCTGCCGCCGCGGGTGCGGTACTTGCCATCGGTGCCGTCACGTCCTCTGCCACTGCCCAAACCCCACCCGGCGTGCTGATCGTCGGTCAGATCGCCGAACCGAAATCGCTTGATCCCGCTGCCGTGACCGCGGTGAACGATTTCCGGATTCTGGTGAATGTTTACGAGGGGTTGACCCGTTACAAGTCGGGCACGCTCGAGGTCGAACCGTCGCTCGCCACCGGATGGGAAATAAGCGAGGACGGCACCCAATATACCTTTACCCTGCGTGAGGGCGTCATCTTCCATGATGGCACACCGTTCAATGCAGAGGCGGTGAAGTTCAATTTCGACCGGATGCTCGATGAGAATCACCCCTTTCATGACACCGGCCCGTTCCCGCTCTCCTTTTTCTTCGGCGCGGTGGAATCGACCGAGGTGGTCGATGACATGACGGTGAAATTCACCCTGAACGCGCCTTACGCGCCGTTCCTGTCGAACCTGGCCTATCCGACTGGTCTGATCGTCTCGCCGGCGGCGGTCGAGGCCAATGGCAAAGAATTCGGGCGTAACCCGGTGGGGACAGGCCCGTTCAAATTTGCCGAATGGCGGTCGAACGAGGCCGTGGTGGTTGAACGCAACGATGGTTACTGGGGGGAAGCCGCTGGTACCGAGGCCGTTGTCTTCCGTCCGATCACTGACGCCAATACCCGCGTGGCCGAGATGCTGGCCGGGGGCATTGACCTGATGGTCGAAGTCCCGCCGACATCCTTGGGCCAGTTCGAGGGAGATGAGTTCGAGATTGCCGAACAGGCCGGGCCGCATGTCTGGTTTTTAATTCTAAACGCCAAGGAAGGTCCCTTTGCCGACAAGAAGGTGCGCCAGGCCGCCAACTACGCAATCAACAAAGAAGCGATCGTGAACGATGTGCTTGAAGGCACCGCAACCGTGGCCGTGGGGCCGACCCCGCCTGCCTTCGCCTGGGCCTATAACGACACGCTTGATCCCTATCCCTACGACCCCGAGAAAGCCAAGGCGCTGATATCCGAGGCCGGGGCCGAGGGTGCAGAGCTGACCTTTTATGTCACCGAAGGCGGCTCGGGGATGCTTGATCCGGTGCCAATGGGCACGGCCATTCAAGCAGATCTCGAAGCCGTGGGCTTTGATGTGAAGATCGAAACCTACGAATGGAACACCTTCCTGGGCGAGGTGAATCCCGGTCTGGAAGGCAAGGCCGACATGGCCGAGATGGCATGGATGACCAACGACCCCGACACGTTGCCCTATCTGGCACTGCGCTCCAAGGCTTGGCCAGCAGATGGCGGCTTCAACTCGGGCTATTACGCCAACGAGAAGGTCGACGAACTACTAGAGGCCGCCCGCACCGCGACCGATCAGGACGAACGTGCACGGCTTTACCGCGAGATGCAGACCATCGTGCAGGAAGATGCGCCCTGGGTCTTTATCGCCAACTGGAAACAGAACGCGGTGACCAGTGACCGGGTGGAAAACTTCGGGCTGGAGCCGTCGTTCCTGTTGCATCTGCAAGGTGTGGTAAAAAACTGAAGCATGAGGTTCCGGGCCGGCCTTGCGACCGGCCCGGAACCAAAGCGATGAGGGCAAGATGGGCGGCTACATCCTCAAACGGCTGATCTCGGCCATCCCTGTCCTGCTGGGGATCACGATCATTGTATTCCTGATCATGTCGCTCATTCCTGGCGATCCGGCAACGGCGATCCTTGGCTCCTACGCCACCCCAGAAAATGTCGAAAAGCTGAACCGTGACCTCGGGCTCGACAAGCCCATGGTGCAGCGTTACTTCATCTGGCTGTCCAATATGCTGACCGGCGATTTCGGCCGGTCCTACTCTCTGAACCGCCCGGTGATAGATGAGGTGCTGGAGCGGTTCAACGCGACGCTGATCCTTGCAGGCACGGCATTTACCTTATGTTCCCTGCTTGGGGTTCTCGCCGGTGTGATTTCCGCTGCGCGTCAGTACGGGCTCGCAGACAAGGCAATCACCTTTGTGGTGTTGATCGGCATCTCGGTGCCGTCCTTTTTCCTGGGCATGATGATGATCCTGCTGTTTGCGGTGAATCTGCGCTGGCTGCCCGTATCAGGCATGTTTGCGATCTACGGTGGCGGTGATCTGCCGGACCTGATCAATCACCTGATCATGCCGGCGCTGGCATTGGCCGCCGTCGCCACCGGGGTGATCGCGCGACTGAGCCGTTCTGCGATGCTCGAAGTTCTGCGGCAGGATTTTATCCGCACTGCCCGCGCCAAGGGGGTACCAGAGCGGCGCGTGATCATGGGTCATGCGCTGCGCGCCGCGATGGTGTCGATCATTCCGATCCTGGGTATTCAAGCCGGGTTCGTCCTATCTGGCGCGGTCTATATCGAGATCGTGTTCCAATGGCCCGGTGTCGGCCGGATGCTGGTTGATGCGATCCTCAAGCGTGACCTCTTGCTGGTGCAGGGCGGCGTCGTTTTCGTCGCCGCCTGTTACGTGCTCTTCAACATCGCCGTCGACGTGGCGCAAAGCCTTCTGGACCCGAGGATCAAGACATGAGCGCGTTCCTCAAGCTCCTCTTCCGCAACCGGCTGGCGGCACTGGGTGCGGTGGTGCTGGCCGCGATCCTGATCCTCGTGCTGATCACGCCGCTTCTGCCTCTGCAGAACCCCGACACCACAGCCACCGCCGACCGTTTCCAGAAACCGTTTTCCGCCGGCCACCTGCTGGGCACCGATCACCTAGGCCGCGACCTGCTCAGCCGGTTGCTGCATGGCACCCGGTTATCTCTGGCCGTCGGCATCGCGGCGGCACTGATCGCTGCCACTATAGGCTCTGCCATCGGGATCGTCGCCGGGTATTTTGGTGGGCGCACCGACAACATCATCATGCGCGGTGTCGATATGCTGATGGCCTTCCCCTACATCCTGCTGGCACTGGCCATCGTCGCGGCGCTCGGCCCCGGGCTGATGAATGCGCTTATCGCCGTGGCCGCCGTCAACGTCCCTTTTTTCGCGCGCAACATCCGCGGCATCACTGTCGGACTCGCGGGCCGCGAATTCATCGATGCCGCTCGGTTGGCAGGCATGGGACATACGCGGATCATCCTCACCGAGCTCCTGCCCAATGTCCTGCCGGTCATCATCATCGCCATGTCCACCACCGTGGGCTGGATGATCCTTGAAACCGCAGGGCTCTCCTTTCTCGGTCTGGGCAGCCAGCCGCCACAGGCCGATCTAGGCTCGATGCTGGGCGAGGCGCGCTCGGCGCTTATTTCGCATCCGCATACATCGGTGGTGCCGGGGATCATGATTTTCCTGATCGTCATGTCGATAAACCTTCTGGGCGACGGGGTGCGAGACGCGCTCGATCCGCGCCTGCGCTCAGGGGCTCTCAGCCGCCCCCGGGCCACCACGCTGGTCGACCGTACCGGGGCTGTTCCTGCAGCCACCGACGATCTTTTGGCCATCCAGGAGCTTGAGACACAATTTCATGTGGGCAAGCGTATCTACCGCGCCGTTGGTGGTGTGTCGCTGGCGGTGAAACCCGGCGAATGCCTTGGCGTGATCGGCGAAAGCGGCTCGGGTAAATCGGTGATGGCGCTGTCGGTCATGGGGCTTGTCGCCTCGCCCCCTGGCGTGGTCACCGGCGGTGCAGTCCGGTTTCAGGGCGAGGATCTGATCGGCGCGCCCTACGAGACCCTGCGAAAGAAGCGCGGTGACCGGGTGGCCTATATCTTTCAGGACCCACTCTCGACGTTGCATCCGCTTTATCGCATTGGCCAGCAACTGGCCGAGGCGATCCAGTCGCATCACAAGATCGGCAATGCCGAGGCCCGCAGCCGCGCCGTCCGGTTGCTCAAGGATGTGCGCATCCCCAACGCTGAAAGTCGCGTGGACAACTACCCCCACGAAATGTCGGGCGGCATGCGCCAACGCGTTGGCATTGCCATGGCCTTGGCGAACGAGCCGGACGTGATCATCGCCGATGAGCCCACCACCGCGCTTGATGTCACCGTACAGGCGCAAATTTTGTCGCTTCTTGATAACCTGCGCCGCGACCACGGGCTGGCGATCATCTTCATTACCCATGATTTCGGCGTGGTGGCTCAGCTTTGTGACCAGGTGGCGGTGATGTATGCAGGCCGCATTGTCGAGGAGGGCCCGACCCAGGCGTTGCTCGACGCACCCGCCCATCCCTACACTAAACGCCTGATCGCCTGCGTGCCGGAACTGGGCGGCGGACGGCGGGCACTTGCAGCAATCCCGGGCCTGCCGCCAGTGGTCGACAATCTGCCGTGGGGCTGTGCCTTTGCCCCACGCTGCGAAAAAGCGCAGGGGGCCTGCCAAGCGGAGGAGGTTGCGCTCAAGGGCACGGCGCCCCGCGCGGTGCGCTGCCTCTATCCCGAGGAGGCCGTCTGATGCCCGCACTCAAGGTTGACAACTTGGCCAAGACCTTTCCGCTGAAAAAGCCGCTCTTTGGCCCAGCCACGCCCGGGGTGCGTGCTGTTCGCCCCATGAGTTTCGAGGTGCCGACCGGTGAGACATTGGGCGTTGTCGGCGAATCCGGCTGCGGCAAGTCCACGCTCGCGCGGATGCTTGTCGGGTTGCTGGAACCCACCGAGGGCACGATCGAAATCGAGGGCCGTGCGCTCGATAATGCGGACCCGGCGGAATTCGGTAAGCTGATCCAGTACGTGTTTCAAGACCCGCAAAGCAGCCTGAACCCGCGCAAAACCATCCGGCAGGTGATGGAGGCCCCGCTCAAGCGGTTGCACAACCTGTCCAAACCCGATCGCGATCGGCGGATTTCCGAGATCTTCTCCTCGGTGAACCTGCGCGAAGAATTCCTCGAGCGCTATCCGCATGAATTCTCGGGCGGGCAGGCCCAGCGGATCGGTATCGCCCGCGCATTGGCCGCCAGCCCGCGCATCATCATCCTGGATGAGCCGGTCTCGGCGCTTGACGTCTCGGTACAGGCGCAGGTATTGAACCTTTTGGCCGAGCTCAAGGACCGGTTCGGACTGACCTACATCTTCATCACCCATGACCTGGCGGTGGTCGAGGCGGTCAGCGACCGGATCGTCGTTTTTTATTTCGGTGCGGTGGTCGAGATCGGCAGGGCCGAGAGCATCTTTGCAAACCCCCGGCATCCCTATACAAACCTTCTGGCCGACAGCGCCCCGGTGGTCGGACGCCCGCTGACCGCACCCGAGCAGAAAGGGTCTGAACTTCCCGATCCGCTCAACCCGCCGCCAGGCTGCGCCTTTGCCGGGCGTTGCCCGCGTGCCACCGATCTGTGCCGCACCAAGGTGCCGGAACTTGAAGACATGGGAGAGGAACAACTTGCCGCCTGCCACCACCCGCTCAAAGACTGAGCCCAAACTCAGCCGACCGGTTCAGGTCGCCGAGGCGATCAAGGTCTGGGTGGTCGAGCGCGGCTTACAGGCTGGAGACCGCCTGCCCGGCGAGGCCGAACTGATCGAGCAGTTTGGCATGGCCAAGGGCACGATCCGCGAGGCAATGCGAGTGCTCGAGGCGCAAGGGCTGATCAAGACCCGCACCGGACCCGGCGGAGGCAGCTTCGTGCACGAAGTCAGCCGCCAACGCGCTAAGGCGCTTCTGGGAAACTACTTTTACTTCAAGAATTTGACCATCGGTGACATCTACCAGATGCGGCTTACGCTGGAGCCCGAATTGGCTGCGGCGTTAGCAGGAAAACTATCCGAGGACGTGCTTCAACTGCTCGAAGAGAACATCGCCGAATACTCCGAACCAGCTTCGACGCTCGACGAAGAGCGCGAACAGCATGTGGCCTCACTGCGGTTTCACGCCATTCTTGCGGAACAGGCGAAAAACCCGCTCTTGGGGTTCATCATCGATTTCATGGTCAACCTGCTGACCGATCTCACCGTCTATCGGCGCCTCTATTCGCCGCCCAACATTGAGCTTTGGAAACAGGGCCGCGATCACCAGCAAAGACTTGTCGCGGCGCTTCGAAACGGCAATGCCGATCAGGCCCGCGCTATCATGTCCGATCACATGGAAACCGCCTGGACGCTGATGCGCCAACAGGAAGTCGAAATGCAAAGTAGGTTCATCTCAGAATAGATTTTGCTACGATTGAGAATGGTCCCAAACGTGCGTAGCTCCGGGTTTCTTATTGTGTTTTCGCGTGTCTGCTTTGCTCAGTCACGAACTTTCATCCACAATGCAGCATCGGTTGTTTTGGGCTCAGAGCGGCCATCCGACGCTTTTGGTCAAGCTTGCGGTCTGCCCGGAGGGAATCGACGGCGGCTGAGCGGACAAACCTGCCGTTCGAAGCAGCGCAGCATATTAAACGGATTACGGCTAATTGATATGCCGCAAGGTGCCCCCTCTGCGATTAGGCTGGAACCCAAAACTGTGTTAGCACCGCCTAACAGGGAGTTTGAAGGATGGGGAGATAGTCATGAAACGCACCAAATTTAGTAACAAATTTGCAGCGGGATTGGCGGGATTGGTACTATTGGCTTCAACGAGCGCTTTGGCGTTTGAAGGCGTCGTGTCAGAAGCCACTGTCGAAGCCGGAACCGACTATTCGCCATTTGTTGATCGGTCGTACCCGGATCAGGTGCTTTTTGGCGATTTGCACTTTCATACAGAAATTTCCTTTGACGCCGGGTTGGTTGGTACCTCGCTCGACATTCACGACGCCTTTCGCGTAGCGCGCGGCGAGCGGATCATCTCTAACACCGGACAATCGGTGCAACTTGTCCGACCCCTCGATTTTCTGGCCATCACAGAACATGCGGAGATGCTCGGGCTGTCCACCGCCATTCGCGCGGCGGACCCTCGCCTGCTGGCTGATGAATGGGGTCGCCTGACATACGAGCGGTTCAATTCGGGATAAGAAGGACGGATGGCGGCCTTCGCCGACATAATCGAAATATCGACAGTACAGGGCCGCGACCCTACGGCGGGCTTGGATCTCGATGGCGACTTGTGGCAACAGATCATTGAAACCGTAGACCATTACAACAATCCCGGCGTTTTCACAGCGATCGCGGGTTACGAATGGACATCGACCCCGCTTGGGAACAACCTGCACCGCGTCGTTCTCTTCGGTGACGGGGCGGATAAGACAAGCCGCACTCGCCCTTTCACGTACTTCGACAGCGAAGATCCTGAACCGTTGTGGGATTACTTGGCTGCCTACGAAGAGGAAACCGGTGGCAGTGCGATTTCGGTACCACACAATGGGAACGTGTCGAATGGTATCATGTTTGCGCCAACCAAGTTCGACGGATCACCCATGGATGCGGACTATGCGGCCAAACGCGCCCGTTGGGAACCAATGCACGAGATAACACAAATTAAGGGCGATGAAGAAACACATCCAATGTTGTCGCCAGATGATGAATTTGCCAACTTCGAAACATGGGACGTCGCAAATCTCGCAGGGACAGCCGCCAAAGAACCTGAGATGCTGCGTTATGAATACGCGCGCTCGGCGCTCAAAGTAGGGCTTGAGATCAAACGTGAGATCGGTGTGAACCCGTTCAAATCAGGTTTCACAGGCACAACAGATTCCCACACAGCGCTCCCGACTACGCGTGAAGACAATTACTTTGGCAAGTACCAGCACACAGAGCCGTCGCCAATACGGCACAACCTTGATGTGATCCCGTCGGACGACCCGGCGCTACGGATTGTCACCGCACAGGAATCCGCAGCAGGGCTGACTGCCGTCTGGGCGCGCGAAAACACCCGCGAGGAAGTACATGGAGCGATCTCCCGCAAGGAGGCTTATGCCACTACAGGCAGCAGAATCCGTGTGCGCGTCTTTGGCGGATGGAACTTTGATGCAGAGGACCTTGGCGTATCCGACTTTGCGGCACACGGTTATCGTAATGGCGTGCCGATGGGCGGCGATCTGGCCAATGCGCCGGAAGGGGCTGCACCTGGATTCCTGATCCGCGCTCTGCGCGACCCTGACGGTGCTAATCTGGACCGCGTGCAGATCATCAAGGGCTGGATCGACGGGAGCGGCGAGACTTTTGAACGGATCTATGATGTCGCGGTGTCAGGAGGTCGCGAGATCGGCACAGACGGTCGCGCCCGCGAATCCGTCGGCTCGACGGTCAACGTTGAGAAGGCAACTTACAATAACTCAATTGGGGCCGCAGCACTGGACGGATATTGGCAGGACCCAGACTTTGATCCCTCTAAGAATGCCTTCTACTACGTGCGCGTTATTGAGATTCCAAAACCGCGTTGGACCACAATTGATGCTGCGTTTTACGACATTCCTCTACCGGATAGCGTTCCAGCAGAAGTACAGGATCGCGCTTACACCTCGCCAATATGGTACAGTTCGGAGTAGCACCTTGTATTATGGCCGGTTGCCGTTAGCGTGGCGCGCCAGAAAGCTCTTTTGCTGCGAAAGCAAATTGACTCGCCAGAACAATGACTGCTTAGGGCTGATTCTGTGGAAAAACAACGTGTTGCGGTCGCAGAAATTAGTGCGCTGAACTGACCGCGAGCGCCTTTCTGGTCAGACTTTGCGGGTTTGCTGCGGTGCAGGAAAGATCTTGGCCAGTTTCCGGAGGTTTTGGGCGGTGGCGGCGAGGAGGAATTCGTCATTTGCGCCGCACGGGCCACGTAATCGCAAT
>NZ_JBGOSH010000015.1:0-131046 GCF_041537925.1 Ruegeria hyattellae
GACATGATCTTCCAGCGAGAACTCATAGAACAGCGCAGCTTGCGCCTCTTGCTTCGGTCCCAGCATCCTCAATCCTCCCGCTCGATACGGGAATTGAATCAGCAGTCCACCTGTCGATCAAGCAGGAGTTTTTCAACAAAATAGGCTCAGAGCTGACATTGGCGCAAGGCGTCCACTCAAACCGCTTCCATTAACGCCACATGCCGATCCGTAAATGCCTGCCGCACCTCAACCGGTGGGCGCAGCTTGATCTGCAGCGCTTCCATGACCGCTCTGTCCGGGCGGCCGAAGAATTTGGTGGCCTCGGCCTCGGAAAATCCGGCGATTTGGGTGGCCTCCATCCAGGCGCTGATCTTGTCGGCCTTCTTGATCTGCCGCTTCACGATTGTGGGAACGGCGGCGGGCAGGCCGAAGCGGATGTGGATCGCGGACGCCAACCGGTCATCGAGCTTGCCATAATCGGGCCCGACGGCGGATTTCACCGGTGAGATCATGTCGCCGATCACGTATTCCGGCGCGTCGTGCAGCAATGCTGCCAAGCGCCATTTCGCGGGCGCTTTGGGGGAAATCCGGCCAAAAAGTGCCTCGACCAGCAAAGAATGTTCGGCCACGGAATAGGCAAAATCACCCTTGGTCTGGCCGTTCCAGCGGGCCACAAAGGCCAGTCCGTGGGCGATATCCTCGATCTCGATATCCACAGGGGTCGGATCCAGTAAGTCCAGTCGACGCCCCGATAACATCCGCTGCCAAGCCCGTGTTTGCGTTGCCATTCAGCCACAGCCTTTCATGGTTGCCATGTTTTTGCCACATTTCGATCGCACAATGTTCTCTATCCTGATCACGCATTGCGAACAAATTATTGAGCGCCCGTGGTTTGAAATTCGGGTACGGGATCACGATATATTAATCGAGGGGGACGCATATTTTCCTCCCTAAGCGGCCCTCTCAGACAGAAACCTGTAACGAAAGGAGCTTGCCATGTTCAAGCGTTTGTTGGGTGTTGCCCTGACTTTCGGTATGGCCGCCACCGCGCCGCCTGCCCTTGCCGCCTCTTGCGGAGCCCGCGACAATGTTGTCGCCAATCTGAAAGACAAATATGCCGAACAATTAAAGGTCGGTGGTCTTCAGAATGTACGTGGCTCACATTCGGTGATGGAGATCTGGACTTCTGAAGAAACCGGCACATTCACCGTTCTACTGACTCAGGCCAACGGCATTTCCTGTATTGTCGCCGCCGGCACTGATTTTTTCGAAGCCGTCCCGGCTGTGATTCCGGACGGTACGCCAAGTTGACCCGGGGCCAGTTTTAGCGAACGCGTCCCCTCCCCCTCTCCCCCAAACATAGGCCAATGCGGTCGTCGGCGTCCCAATCTCGTGGGGCTTGCTGCGCTTTGAGAGCTGCCGGTGCGACGATTCTATCGCAGCACGTCCAATTCGCCCTGAAAGCGGTCAAGAAACTTCGCGGTCTTTTTGCTTGATGCCAGGTGTCGGATCAACATCTTGCGCATTTTCCAGCTGTTTGGCGCCAGGGTCGCGGCCTCGGATCGGATGATGTCGGTATCCGGGAAGTACCTCGCGGCAAACCGTCTGAACGAGTTTGCGAATCTCGGACTGAGTTCGCCCTTCGGATCCTTCCACGGTTTTGTGCCACCGATGAAATGTACCAGATTGGGCTCTTGCTGCATCGCAAACAGGCGCGAAGACCAGGTGAACTGCCAGTTCCACGCCGGATTGAGCTCGGCCCATTCGCCCTGCAGTGTTGCATTATACAGATTCTGGTCATGGCGGATCATCACATCGGCCTTGGCCTTGCCCAGGGCGACGCACCGGTTAAGCAGGTCCTGTGCGTTGTAACGCGCCACATCCATCAGAATGACACCCGCGTTGAAGTACCGCGCGGTCGGCAGATCGAGGATCTTGAACTGTCTCGGCCTGCGGTTGGGTGTTCGCCACTGCATGTTGTCGCGAACCGCGGCAATCGGGTAGGGCGCGAAATCCAGCTTCAACAATGCGCCGAAATCCCCGCCCTGTATGAAGATGTCACTGTCCAGGTACAGGATGCGGTCATACTCTTCGGCAAAGGCCTCTGGCAGGGCAAGCCGCAAGTAAACGTCATGGGATTTGCCCGGGTCCAGCCGCAAGCCCTGGAACAGATCTCCGGTCTGTACGTGGCAGAGTCGGATGTCGAGATGCGCAAGGCTTTCGGGGATGGTGACTGGACGCTCGCCGTAGCACAGGCAGATGTCGAAATCGCGGTCTGGATGCAGCGCGGCGATCTGCGAGATCGCGTGCGCAGCGAAGACGAGGTAGTTCTGATCGCAGCAGAACATGATTGCCCTGCGCGCGCTTGCAGGACGCGAAGCCGTCACTTGTGGCGTTCGTGTATTAGATCCCATCAAAGATCCTGATCCAGTAACTGTCAGTTTTGGCGTGGCTGACGGTATCTCAGAATTGAGTCCGGCGGCAATATGGATTCGCGTTGTGAGGTTCTTGTTTGAATGATAGAGGGCTTTTTCAAATGAGCTGGAGTATTCCGATGAGCACAGACTACGTCGTCAAAGACATTTCGCTGGCCGAATTTGGCCGCAAGGAATTGGATATTGCTGAAACCGAGATGCCGGGGCTGATGTCTTTGCGTGCGGAATATGGCGAGGCCAAGCCCCTGAAAGGCGCGCGCATCGTCGGCTCGCTGCACATGACCATTCAAACAGCAGTTCTGATCGAAACGCTGGTGGCGCTGGGTGCGGATGTGCGCTGGGCGTCGTGCAACATCTTCTCGACCCAGGACCATGCCGCCGCGGCCATTGCCGAAGCTGGTGTTCCGGTCTTTGCCATCAAGGGTCAGACCCTGGAAGAGCACTGGGACTACCTCGACAAATCCTTCTTGTTCGACGACGGCCCCAACATGATCCTGGACGATGGCGGCGATGCAACGCTATACATCTTGCTTGGCGCACGTGCCGAAGCGGGCGAAGACATCATCCCTGTTCCCGGCTCGGAAGAGGAAGCGGCCATCAAGGCACAGATCGCCAAGCGCATGGCGGCCTCGCCCGGTTGGTTCACTAAGATGCGTGACCAGATTCAGGGCGTGTCCGAAGAGACCACCACTGGCGTGAACCGCCTGTACCAGCTGGTCAAGGACGGTCAGCTGCCCTTCCCGGCAATCAATGTGAATGACAGCGTCACCAAGTCGAAGTTCGACAACAAATACGGCTGCAAGGAATCGCTGGTCGACGGTATCCGCCGCGCCACCGACACGATGATGGCGGGCAAGGTTGCCGTCGTCTGCGGCTATGGCGATGTGGGCAAAGGCTCTGCCGCCTCGCTGCGCGGTGCCGGTGCCCGGGTGAAAGTGACTGAGGTCGACCCGATCTGCGCCCTCCAGGCCGCAATGGACGGGTTCGAAGTCACGCTGCTGGAGGACGAAGTTGCCAGCGCCGATGTCTTCATCACGACCACCGGCAACAAGGACGTGATCCGCATCGAGCATATGCGCGCGATGAAGGACATGGCCATCGTTGGCAACATTGGCCACTTCGACAACGAGATCCAGGTGGCCAACCTGAAAAACCACAAATGGACCAATATTAAGGAACAGGTGGACATGATCGAGATGCCCTCGGGCAACCGTATCATCCTGCTATCCGAGGGCCGCTTGCTGAATCTCGGCAACGCCACTGGCCACCCGTCTTTCGTGATGTCGGCGTCCTTTACAAACCAGGTATTGGCCCAGATCGAGCTGTTCACCAAAGGGGATCAGTACGACAACGAGGTTTATATCCTGCCCAAGCATCTGGATGAAAAGGTGGCCCGCCTGCATCTGGACCGGATCGGCGTCAAACTGACCCGGATGGACAGCGAACAGGCTGCCTATATCGGCGTGAAGCCCGAGGGCCCCTACAAGCCCGAACATTACCGGTACTGATCCGGTCGGCGCCGGGCGGTGTGACTGCCCGGCCCCTTAGGTGCCTCAACGCAAGGAAGGCATGAAATCGCCGCGCCCCTGCGGCGTCATGTCCAGCACATTCCAGAGCGGCCAGACCGTGTCCATGTGGCGCGGGTGCCAGGGGCTGGGTTCAAACAACATCTCTGACCCCCAGAAATGATGAATACCGTCTTCGTCACGGCAAAAGACATTCATCATCGGCATCTGACTGCCCTCGGAACTCTCTGCTAAATAGTCGCTTTGATAGGTGGTCCCCAAGGCCGAGTAGATGGGCAGCGCCTGCCAGCCCATATGCGCGGACAAAGTGGCCAGCTTTTCCGGTGTGTTCTGCGCGACGATGACAAGCGACATCCGCCGTGCCAGTTGCGCGGCATGACCACAAAACCCGTCCAGCAGCGACGAGCAGGCGGGGCAGGGCGCATCCGCATTGGGGCCATACATCAGCGAATAGATCGCCAGCGTTTCGTGATCGCCGTACAGTGATGACAGCGGCGCAACAGAGCCATCCAGAGCCGCAAAACCGTAATCCTCGGCAATGGTCCCACCCTTGGGCAAGTTGCGCCGCAGCGCCGCGACCTCTTCGGTCTTTTGGCGCAGCTCCAGTTCGGAGCGCAGCAGCGCGTTGCGCGCGTCGCGATAGGTGGGGGTCTCATTGGGAAAAGATGCGGTCATGTTCGGGCCTCCCGGTCTGTGCAGTATGTTATTTAACTAAAATGTAAAATAAAATTTATGGATTCGCAACAGCTCGAGGCGGAGCCGCTGTTAGGGGGAACCGAGCGGAATTTTCCCTTTGTGCGGTTTGGCTGGCTGATTAGCCTGCGCGGCGGGAATGACATCCCCGCTCACACACAATAACCAAGGGAGACTGGAAATGGGAAAGCGAGACGAGTTGATCGCGCAATATGCCAATGATCTGAATGACAAATGCGGGATTGACCCCGACATGGACCTGCTGACCAAGGTCACCATCGGCTGCGGCCCGGCGATCTACGACGCGGATGCCGCTACTGTTGCGTCCAGTCAGGACAGTGAACTGGAAACGGTCAAGAAGAACTTTCTGATCAAGAAGCTGGGTCTTGCCGACGGGCCTGAGCTGATGCAGGCCATCAACTCGGTTGTCGAGACCTATGGAAAATCCGAGAGAAATAAGTATCGCGCGGTTGTCTATTACATGCTGACCAAGCATTTCGGCAAGGAATCGGTCTACGGGTAAGCGTGCCCCAAGCCTGAAAGCGCCCGCCGGGGACAGTGGGCGTTTCGCATTTTAACTCAATCTGAGATGCTTTGAGTTTGCCAATTCCGGCGAGTTGTCGGATAGTGAATCCAAGGACCAGGACGGTCAAACCTTCAAATTTTTTCGCGTGTGGTGAGTAGGGAGCACGTGGGGACGGGGAAGGTTCTGTATCGTCAGGACCTTCCCCAATATACCGTCAAATCCCTCAGAACAGCGTTAGAACCAAGCCCATGATGCCGCAGGCAAGCGTGGCGTACCCGCCATCGATCAGCGTCAGCTTGAACGGCCGCATGGCATACATGTTGTTCAGCGCGATCCAGGGCGAAATGAAGAACAGTCCGACCCCGATCCCACTGACCAGACCCGCGCCAAGTGAGGCAATACCGCTCATCCGGAACACATGGCTCATCATGCCGGCCACGATCAATTGCAGGACAAAACCGAGCGCAAAGATCTTGGGGTTCATCCCGCCTTCGGGCTGTCCATCCGGCCCGCGCGGTACGCCCGAGGCCTCCATCCACGGCTCGGCCAGTTTCATGTACCAGACCGACCCGATCGCAAATGCCGCAACCGCAGCGACGAGTATGTTGAGCAGTTCCATGTGTGAATTCTCCGCTATTGGCCCTGCCCAAAGGATGCCTGATCAGTCCGCCTCTGTCTGCCCCAGGCCGCAGATTTTGCGCCATTCCGCTTCCGTCACCGGCTGCACTGACAGGCGCGAGTTCTTGACCAGCACCATCTCACCCAGCGCCTCTTCGGCTTTGATGTCGTTCAATGTGACCGGTTCAGTGAAGGGCCGGATTGCCTTGATGTTCACACATTCCCAGCGCGGATCGTCGGTGGTGCTGTCGGGATGGACCTCGGTGCAGACTTCGACGATGCCGACCACGGCCTTGTCCTTTTGTGAATGGTAAAAGAAACCGCGATCGCCCAGCTTCATCTCGCGCATGAAATTGCGGGCCTGATAGTTGCGCACGCCATCCCATTCCTCGCCCACGTCTCCTTTGGCGACCTGCTGATCCCAGCTCCAGGTCGATGGTTCGGATTTGAAGAGCCAATATGCCATCACCCGATCACCTTCTTCCACACGATCAGGTCGACCGAATGAAACAGCCCCGCCTTGGCATAGGGATCGTTGTCAGCCCAACCCTGGGCTGCCGCCATGTCCGCCACATCCAGAATAATCAGCGATCCGATCATATTGTCGCCATCCAGCAATGGACCGGCCTGCGCGACCACACCGGTGTCCTCGATATAGGCCAGATGCGCCGCGCGGTTATCCAGACGGGTTTGCAGCGCACCATCTTTGTCGCGCGCGATCAGGGCAATCAGCATGTCATTCCTCCTTGAGCGGTCGTGCCAGAAGTTGCGCCATTGCCGCATTTGGGGTCAAGGCGCCATCCAGCAACCCGGTCACACAGCGCGAGATCGGCATGTCGATCCCCATCGCATCGGCCCGCGCCACCACGGCATAGGCAGTTGCCGCCCCTTCCACCGTGACCGACGGGTCGAACGCCTCGGACTGGCCTAGCGACAAGCCAAGGCGATAATTCCGCGACAGGTCCGAGGTGCAGGTTAGCGCCAGATCGCCAAACCCGCTGAGACCGGCCAGCGTTTCCGGCTGCGCACCGCAGGTCAGCGCAAAGCGCTGCATCTCGGCATATCCGCGCGTCATCAGAGCGGCGCGAGCACTGTCGCCCAGACCGGCGCCCATCACCGTGCCGCAGGCAATCGCCATCACGTTCTTCAGCGCTCCTCCAAGCTCGGCCCCGATCGTGTCACTGGTGCGGTAGATCCGCAGATTGGCTGTGGTAAGATCGTGCTGCAGCGCCTCACACAATTCTGCGTCCGCGCAGGCGAGCGTCAGCGCTGTGGGCAAGCCAAGTGCGATGTCATCTGCAAAACTGGGACCCGTTAGAAGGGCGGTGCGACCCCCGGGCAGTAGGTCGGACATGACAGCGATCGGGCCCAGCCCGGTTTCCAACTCGATCCCCTTGCAGCAGGCGACAAGCGCGTGATCGCCCAGAACCTCCAGATGTTCGGACAGAAAGGCACGCAATTTCTGCATCGGAACCGCCAGCAGCAAAGTCCGGCTCTGCGCCGCAAGGGACAAATCATCGGTGACGCGCAGCCTCTCGGGCAGAGTTATGTCGGGCAGACGCGGCGCATTCTCGCGGCTAATCTGCATCGCATCCGCCTGCGCCCGCGATCTGGCCCAGAGCGTCACCGGCCCGTTCCCCGCAAGCGACACTGCCAAGGCGGTGCCGAAAGCACCCGCCCCCAGAACCGAAACGCTCATGCCTTTGCCCCTTTCTTGCCGCTGCCCAGCAAGGCTGGGCTTGACTTGTCCAGCGGCCAGCGGGGCCGCGCGACAAGGTCCGTGCCGTCGCGCGCGCCAGCGCGGAACCGCTCCAGCCCCGCATAAGCGATCATCGCCGCGTTATCGGTACATAGCGCGAGAGGTGGCGCCAGAAAACGCGCTCCGGCCTCCTGGCAAAGTGCCTCCAATGCTGCCCGGATCGTCCCGTTTGCGGCAACGCCTCCGGCGACGGCGACGACCGGTTCAACGGGGTTTTCCCCAATATAGAGCCTAATCGCCCGGCGAGTCTTCTCGGTAAGTGTATCCGCGACCGCCTGTTGGAACCCGGCGCACAAGTCGGCGCGGTCCTGTCTGGTCAGACCGCCCTTCTCGGCGACGATCTGATCCCGGGCGCGCAGTACCGCCGTCTTCAGACCCGAGAAGGACAGGTTGCAATCGGGCCGGTCAAGTAACGGGCGCGGCAAGCGGAACCGCTTCGGATCGCCCGTCTTCGCGTTTGCCTCCACCGCCGGGCCGCCGGGCTGGGCCAGACCTAGCAGGCGTGCTGTCTTGTCGAACGCTTCGCCCGGAGCATCGTCGATAGTGCCGCCTAGACGGGTGAACTCTTCAGCACCGCGCGCAATCAGATATTGGCAATGCCCGCCCGAGACGAGCAGCATCAGGTAGGGAAAGGCAACCGCATCGGTCAGACGCGGTGTCAGCGCGTGACCGGCCAGATGGTTTACGCCGACCAGCGGCAGCCCGGTCGCGGCGCTCAGTCCCTTGGCGCACATCACGCCCGACAGAACTCCGCCGATCAGCCCGGGCCCGGCAGTCACCGCAACAGCGTCCAGATCCGCAAGTGTCACCTGTGCTGCTGCCAGCGCATCGGCGACCGCGACATCAAGCTTTTCGGCATGTGCGCGCGCGGCGATCTCGGGCACGACGCCGCCGAAATCCGCATGTAGTTCGGTCTGGCCATAAACGATCGAGGACAGGATTTCGGGTGTGTGGCCCTCGGCCTGACGTACGATCGCCGCTGCCGTGTCGTCGCAGCTGCTTTCCAGTCCCAATATGGTCAGATGTGGTGTCATGCATCCCCGGGATTGCATCGGATATACGCTGCGGGGTAGCATCCCGCGTTCCGGCAAACAATCCCGAGGCGGAAGGCCACGACAAGATGCATCTGCTGATGACACGCCCACCCGCCGCCTCTGAACGGTTCATCGCCGGCTTGCCCGCCACGGTTTCGGCCCAGTTCTCGCCGGTCTTTTCTCCAATGATCGAGATTCGCCCGCTGGATGTTGCACCCGACCTGTCGGGCGTCGGCGCGCTTGTCTTCACATCTGCCAATGCGGTTGCGGTGGCCAGCGAATTGATCTGCAGCCGCGACCTTGTCTGTTATTGCGTTGGTCCCGCGACCACAGAAGCAGCGCGCGGCGCAGGCTGGCACGCGACACAATCGGGTGACACCGCGCAGCAGCTGATCGCAAACCTGACACGCATCAGACCCGACGTGCAACTGCTGCATTTGCGGGGTGTGCACGCGCGCGGAGATATTGCCGAAAACCTGTCGCGCGCGGGCGTTTCGTGCGACGAAAAGGCGATTTACGATCAATCCCTGCTGCCTTTGAGTGATGCCGCGGCGGGCGTTCTGGCCGGGCCTGCGCCGGTTTTGGCGCCGTTCTTCTCGCCGCGAACAGCGCGACAATTTGCCGAAACGGCCAACCCGCGCGCGCCTCTTTGGCTGACCGCGCTCAGCTCTGCAGTGGCGGAACCCCTTAAAACATTGCCCTTTCAGGATCTGGCGGTTGCCGCGGCCCCGAACAATGCTGCGATGGGAAAAACCGTCGAAATGTCCCTCAAACGGGCGAACCGGGTTGAGGGCCGCTCGGACGCGCATTAGTCTTTGCAAGGGTCTGGTGTTTAATAATTTTTAGAATCACGGGGGAAATGCTCGGTGGCCGGTAAAAAAGAGACTGAGATCAGCAAAGATACCTCATCCGAGGCTGACCCGGTGGAGGCAGCCGAAAATGCCGATGCTACAGAGCTGCCCGAAGGTGAGGCCAGCCAGGCTGTTGACGTGGATGAGGCGGTGGATGACCTGACTTCCGAAGCCGAAGCCGAAGCCGAAGCCGAAGCCGAAGCCGAAGCCGAAGCCGAAGCCGAAGCCGAAGCCGAAGCCGAAGCCGAAGCCGAAGCCGAAGCCGAAGCCGAAGCCGAAGCCGAAGCCGAAGCCGAAGCCGAAGCCGAAGCCGAGATGAGTTTCACCCCGAACTATGTGGAGAACCCCGCGGCCCAGCCAGAAAAGAAGTCAGGTGGTTTTGCTCCTGCGCTTATTGGCGGAGTGCTGGCCGCCGCGATCGGCTTTGTCGCGGGGCAGGCTGGTCTGTTCGGGTCGGGTTCGGACACAAGCGCGCTGACCACACAGGTTACTGCACTTGAAACGCAGCTAAGACAGCAGACCGACGCGCTGAGTGCGCTCGACCAGAAAGTGAGCGGGACGGATACCGCCGGTCTGAGCGACAAGATCGACGCGCTGACAGCGCAGATTGATCCGATGACAACCGATCTGGGAACGCTGAGCACTCAGATTCAGGACTTGTCGAAATCCCTGCCGAATCTGGAAACGCGGCTGAGCGATCTGGAAAAACTCCCTGTCACAGAAGGAGCCTCGAAAGAGGCGGTGGCCGCTTATGACGCGGAGTTGGCAAAGCTCAAGGACACCATGGCCAGCCAGCGCGCCGAGGTCGAATCGATGATGAAGCAGGCGCAGGACCTCAAGGCGCAGGCCAGTTCCGATGCGCAGTCCGCCGCCAATCGCACCGCCGCCGCACAGTTGCGCGGTGAGCTGGAAAGCGGTGCGCCTTATTCCAAGACGCTGGATACGCTGAAATCCGGTGGCGTCGATATCCCTGACGCGCTGACGGCATCGGCCACAGATGGCATTGCAACAATGAGCGCCTTGCAGGAGAGCTTTGCGCCCGCTGCGAGGGTGGCACTTGCTGACGCGCGCGAGACCGAGAAAGGCACCGGTTTGATGGCCTTCATTCAGCGCCAAACCGGCGCACGTTCGGTCGCACCGCGCGAAGGCTCCGACCCCGATGCGGTCCTGTCCCGGGCCGAGGCGGCGCTGACGCAGGGCGATGTCTCGACCACGCTCACCGATCTGGATGCGCTGCCCGACGCAGCCAAGGCGGCGCTGTCCGAATGGATTGCGCGCGCGACCTCTCGTCAGGAGGCGCTTAGCGCTGCTGACGCCCTGGCATCCAGCCTGAACTCGAACTGAAGGACGCGCCATGCTTTGGTCACTGCTCAAAATTCTCGTTCTGGTGGCGATTATCGCGCTGTTGGCGCTGGGTGCCGGGTATCTGATGGATACACAGGGCGGCGTGCAGGTCACGATCGCCGGGACGGAATATACACTTGGCCCGCTGCAGTCAGTGCTGGCGCTGATCGTGCTGGTCTGCCTGGTCTGGCTGGCCTTCAAACTGCTGGGCCTGCTGATCGCGACGCTGAAATTCCTCAACGGGGATGAAACCGCGATGTCGCGCTATTTCGACCGGGGCCGCGAACGCCGCGGTTATCAGGCGCTGGCCGATAGCGTGATGGCGCTGGCCTCGGGCGAAGGCAACGTGGCGATGGCAAAGGCAAGCAAGGCCGAAAAACTGCTGCAAAAGCCCGAGTTGACCAACCTGCTGGTGGCGCAGGCGGCAGAGTTGAACGGCGATACCAAGCGCGCCGCCGAGACCTACAAGAAATTGGTCACAAATGACGCGACCCGCTTTGTCGGCGTGCGCGGAATCATGAAGCAAAAGCTGGCCGACGGGGATGAAGACACCGCACGCAAGCTGGCGGAAAAGGCACTGGAACTGAAGCCGAAACATGGCGAGACTCAGGATGTGTTGCTGACCTTGCAGACCAAGGCGCAGGACTGGGCCGGTGCCCGGTCAACACTCACCGCCAAGCTGAAATCCGGAGCCCTGCCGCGCGATGTCTATAAGCGCCGCGATGCGGTGCTGGCCTTGTCCGAAGCAAAGGAGTTGCTGGACGAGGATGGAACTGTCGACCAGCAGGAACGTGCGATCGAGGCCAATCGACTGTCGCCCGATCTGGTGCCCGCTGCCGCCATGGCGGCGCGCGCGCATATCGCCAAGGGCAAGCCGCGCAATGCAACCAAGATCCTCAAGAAAGCCTGGGAGGTCCGCCCGCATCCCGACCTGGCCCACGCCTTTGCCGAGATCGTCCCCGACGAGACCCCCTCAGACCGGGTCCGCCGGTTCTCGGCACTGTCGCGTCTGCATCCCAACGATACCGAGACCCGTCTGGTCATGGCCGAGCTGAACATCGTGGCCGAAGACTTCCCAGAAGCGCGCCGCGCGCTGGGCGATCTTGTCGAGATGGAGGATGCGGATGCGCGCGTCTTCACCTTGATGGCTGCGGTCGAACGGGGCGAGGGCGCATCGGATGCGGTAGTGCAAGGCTGGTTGGCCAAGGCGCTGACTGCGCCGCGCGGGCCGCAATGGGTCTGCGATAATTGTCACGACATCCAGCCTGAATGGGCGCCGACCTGCAACAATTGCCACAGCTTCGACACGCTGACCTGGACCGCGCCGACCAAACAGGAAGTTGCAACCGCAACTGGTGCACAGATGCTGCCGCTGATCCTGGGCGCGCTGGAGGACAAGTCCGACGAAGTAGAGGACGCACCCGAAGATGTCGCGGATGAGGCAACAATTCTGGATGGTGAAGTTCAGCCGTCTGATACGTCAGAGGCCGAATCCCGACCCGCCACCTGATCGCCGCGCTCCGTTTCAGGATTTGGGGCGCATCGACCGCCCTTCGTGGAAAAGATGCACCTTGGCCGGATCGGCGGTCAGGGTGACATCAGTACCGCGCAGATCGCGCTGGATGCCCGGCAGCTTGGCGATGACCGGATCGGCCCCCGCGACCGGCTCAAAGTAGAGCAGTGTGACTTCACCCAGAGCTTCGGTGATATCGACCTTGCCCTTGAACAGGTATTCGCTGTCTGTGGGCCTCATATCCTCAGGTCGGACGCCGATATTGACTGCTTTTCCACTGTCGGCATCGCTGGTCCGGATGTCCGAGATAGCGCTGCCGCCACCGTCCAGCGTCACAATGGTGCGGGCGCCAGTGCCGGTGATCCTGCCGGGCAGCAGGTTCATCGCGGGCGAGCCGATGAACTGGGCGACAAACTCGTTCTCGGGCGTTTCATATAGCTCCAGTGGGGTTCCGACCTGAGCGATGCCCTTGTTGGCCAGCACCACGATGCGGCTTGCCAATGTCATCGCCTCGACCTGATCGTGGGTCACATAAATCATGGTGCGATCTGGCATCGCCTCTTTCAGCCGTGCGATCTCGATCCGCGTGGCGACGCGCAAGGCGGCATCGAGGTTCGAGAGCGGTTCGTCGAAGAGGTAAACTTTGGGATCGCGTACAATTGAGCGGCCGATGGCCACACGCTGGCGCTGCCCGCCGGATAACGCCTTGGGCAGACGATCCAGATACGGCTCTAACTGAAGCACTTTGGCGGCTTTTTCAACGGCTGCGTCGATCTCGGATTTCGATTTCTTTGCGATCTTCAAGGCAAAGGCCATGTTGTCGCGCACCGTCATATGCGGGTAGAGCGCGTAGGACTGGAACACCATCGCGATACCACGCTGCGCCGGTGGCACGTCGTTCATGACCTCGCCGTCAATGGTCAGCTCGCCGCCGGTGATCTTCTCCAACCCGGCGATCATCCGCAGCAAGGTGGATTTGCCGCAGCCTGACGGTCCGACAAAAACAATCAGCTCGCCGGTCGTGATATCCAAGTTGATGTTGTTGAGAACATTGACGTTTTCGGCATAGGTCTTTTCTACATCGGTGAGTTTCAGATCGGCCATGATGTCAGTTCCTCACCTGTTTCACGATCAAATAGTCCCAAGCCCCGAGCACGGCGCGCTGCCCTCCGGGTTCCGCCCTTGGGCGCACTGACTGCCATGACCCGTCGGGCAATGGGACCTCCACGGTGCCGTCACCCAGGTTGAAGGCGCAGAACAGCGTCTCGGTTGCGTTTGCGCGGGTGAAGCTCAGCAAGTCGCCATCGGCGCGCAGATCCGTTTGCGTACCGGTTTGCAACGCAGTATGAGCCCCGCGCAGCGCGATGGCACCCCGGTAATGGTGCAGCATCGCACCAGGGTCCTGTTCCTGTCGGTCCACCGCCACTTCGGCATGAACCGAGCTGACCGGAAGCCAGCTTTTGCCGTTGCCGAACCCGGCATTTTCCGCCTGGCTCTGCCAGACCATGGGGGTGCGGCAGCCGTCGCGACCCTTGAATTCGGGCCAGAACTCGATGCCATACGGGTCTTGCAGATCCTCGAAACTCACATCCGCCTCGGGCAGGCCCAACTCCTCACCCTGATACAGACAGACCGAACCGCGTAGGCACATCATCAGCGTGGTGTAGCAGCGCAGCGCCGCGTCGCTTAAACCCCAGCGGCTGGCATGGCGCTTCACATCGTGGTTCGAAAAGGCCCAGCAGGCCCAGCCATCGGGTGCTGCGGCTTCGAGGTCGTCGAAAACCCCGGCAATAAACGCCGCTGTGGCGCGCCGGCCTTCCAGAAACTCGAACGCGTAACACATATGCATACGCGCGGCGCCCGCGGTGTATTGCCCCATGATCTCAAGCCCGCGTTGGGCGTCGCCCACCTCGCCCAGACAGGCACGGGCATCATAGGCATCGGTCAGCGCCCGAAGCCGTTCCAGAAATGCCAAGTTTTCGGGCTGGCTTTTGGAATAGAGGTGGTCCTGATGGTTATAGGGGTTCACCTGCGGTGCGATGCTGTCATTGCGGTCTTCAAGCGGCAGGGGTGGGTTGTCGCGCAGTTCCTTGTCGTGGAAATAGAAGTTGATCGTGTCCAGTCGGAACCCGTCCACGCCGCGATCCAGCCAGAACCGGGCCACGTCCAGAAGCGCTTCCTGAACCTGAGGTTCATGGAAATTAAGGTCCGGCTGCGAGGTCAGGAAGTTGTGCAGGTAGTATTGCCGCCGCCGCGCGTCCCACTGCCAGGCTGAGCCACCGAAAATCGCCAGCCAGTTGTTGGGCGGCGTTCCATCGGGTTTCGGATCGGCCCAGACATACCAGTCGGATTTCGGGTTTTCGCGCGACGCCCGGCTTTCGGTAAACCACGGATGCTGATCCGAGGTATGGGACAGGACCAGATCGATCATCACTTTCAGCCCAAGTTCATGGGCGCGGGCCAGCAGCGCATCAAAATCCGCCAAAGTTCCGAACATCGGATCGACATCGCGATAATCGCTGACGTCATAGCCGAAATCCTTCATGGGCGATTTGAAGAAGGGCGAGATCCAGATCGCATCTACGCCAAGCGAAGCGACATATTCCAGCCGCTGCGTGATCCCGTCCAGATCGCCGATGCCGTCGCCATTGCTGTCCTGAAAGCTGCGTGGATAGATCTGATAGATCACCCCGCCGCGCCACCAATCCGAGGCGGTTTCGACCGGAACACCCGGTTGAGGAGCCATTTGAGCGTTCATGAATTTACCCTATTTGACAGAGCCGGCCAGCAATCCGCGGACCAGGTATTTTTGCATTGCGAAGAAGACCAGCAGCGGCACGGCAATCGACACGAAAGCCGCCGTGGCAAGGATTTCCCAGTTGCCCCCGCGCGTGCCCATCAGCTCGACGATCTGCGCGGTCATCACCGTGGTTTGGCCCGAGGCGTCGATCAGGAACACCTTGGCAACAAGCAGGTCATTCCAAGTCCACAGGAACTGAAAGATCGCGAACGAGGCCAGTGCCGGAAAGCTCAGCGGCAAGATGATCTTAGTGAAGATCTGAAAATCCGTGGCCCCGTCCACCCGCGCATTTTCGATGATGTCGCGCGGCAGACCGGCCATGTAGTTCCTGAGCAGGTAGATTGCCAGCGGCAGCCCGAACCCGGTATGAGCCAGCCAGATACCCAGATAGCTTTTGCCGATCCCCACTCCAAGATGCAGTTTCAAAAGCGGGATCAGCGCCAGTTGCAACGGCACTACCAGCAGGCCCACCACCGCCGCGATCAGTAGCGCGCGGCCGGGAAAATCCATCCAGGCCAGAGCGTATGCGGCAAAGGCGGCGACCAGAATGGGGATGATCGTGGCGGGGATGGTCACCGTCAGCGTGTTGAAGAACGCTTTGGTCATTCCGTCCGAATTGGCCGGATCGAACAGGATGTTTTTGTAATTCTGGAAGGTCAGTTCGGGCGACGTAGTTGCAGTCACAAAGACACGCGGGCCGCGCTTTCCTTCGAAGGCCTCACTGTTCACCAACCGGTAGGCGCCATCGGCCTGCACGGTAATCTCACCCCCGCGCCGCAGTTCGGCGGTTTCCCCCGGTGTATAGGCGTCGATTTCGCGCGAGGACACGCCCCAAACCGAAATTCCTGCCTTGGGACTGTCGCCAAAGAGGTTGCCCTCGATCACATACATGTCGCCTTGTTCAACCTGGGTATCGGGCGGTGCGGTGCGCAGGGTCAGGTTCTGTTCCGAGGGGAACATCGCGCGCCACCAGCCGCTTGTCGCGATCTGGTCCGCGGTGCGGAAGGACGACACGAACAGACCGAATGTCGGGAACAGCCAGAGGCAGACAAGGCCCAGCACGCAAAGATTGACGATCCAGACCAGTGCCGATCTTGAGCCAGCGATATTGTTCATCTCGGCACTCCCTATTTCATCTCTGCGCGCGCGTTGCGCACATTCCAGACCAGGATTGGCATCACCAGGATCATGATCACGATGGCCGAGGCCGACCCCACGCCCCAGTCATTGGCGCGGAACAGCTTGTCGAACATGTAATTGGCGAGAACCTGCGTCTCCCATTGCCCGTTGGTCATGGCAAAAACGATGTCGAAGACCTTGAGCACGGTGATCGTGATCGTGGTCCAGACCACCAGAATGGTGTTCTTGATCTGCGGCACCTTGATCTTAAAGAAGATCTGGAACGGGTTGGCGCCATCGACGATGGCCGCCTCGACCGTTTCTTCGGGGATGCCGCGCAGGGCGGCGGACAGGATCACCATGGCAAAGCCGGTCTGAATCCAGATCAGCACGATCATCAGGAAGAACGAGTTCCAGAACGGGGTGGTCAGCCAGGTCTGCGGTTCGGCCCCGCCCAGCGCCAAGTAGATGGCGTTCAGCACGCCGATCTGGTCCTGCTCGACGGGTCGCGTGTCATAAACCAGCTTCCAGATCACCGCCGCGCCGACAAACGAAATCGCCATCGGCATGAAGATCAATGATTTTGCCAGATTGCCCCAGCGAATCCGGTCGGTCAGCTGTGCGGCCAGCAGGCCAAAACCGGTGGACATTGCAGGCACCACGATCAGCCATAGCATGTTGTTCCGCATGGCCTCCCAGAACTTCGGCTCCTGCATCATCTGCTGGTAGTTCTGCAGCCCAACCCATCTATAGCCACCGCCGGTTACCCGCTCGGTCAGCGATAGGCGCAGGGTTTCGAAAACCGGATAGGCGAGATAAATGCCAAGCGCGAATAAAGCAGGAAACAGAAACAGCCAGGGTCGGATCAAGTTTGCACGGTTGATGTTGCGCCCTGCGTTTGGTCCGCGTGGCGGGTAGAGAATCTTGTCGAGAAACTGGTTGGAGAGGTAGAAATAGCCGATACAACCGACCACTCCGATCACGATGGTCAAAAGACCCTGCAGCGCTGGGCTCATCTCTCATGCTCCGGGAAGAGGAAAGGGGTGGGGCAGCCCGGTTGATCCCGGATTGCCCCTGCTCATGAGTGAGTGGGGGTTATTGCAGCGCGTCCCAGGAGGACTGAATTTCGCTTGCCACATCCTGCGCGGATTTCCCGCCCGTATAGTCGACCATCCCGGTCCAGAACGTGCCTGCGCCCACGGCCCCAGGCATGAGATCGGACCCGTCAAAGCGGAACGTGGTGGCACCCAGCAGAATGTCGCCCAAACCTCTCAGGGTATCATCTTTGTAAGCATCTGGGTTCACGCCCTTGTGCGGGGTCAGAAAGCCGGTCTGCGCCATCATGACCTCATGGGCGAGGGGTTGTTGGAGGAACTCCATGAATACCATCGTCGCATCAGACGGGTTCGTGACCGCCATCAGAGTGCCACCACCCAGGACCGGTTTGCCCAGATCCATGTCGGCATAGGCCGGCAAATAGAAGAAATCGGTGTCCAAACCGAACTCGACACCCTCAGGGAAGAAGGCCGGTACAAACGACGCCTGACGATGCATGTAGCATTGAGGCGGAGACGAAAAGAGACCCTTAGGACTGTCGCGGAAGTCGGTCGATGCAACCGCGCCCGCACCGCCTGAAACCTTGGCATCGTCACGCACAAACCAACCGAATTCGTCGATTGCCGCAATGACGCGCGGATCGTCAAACGGGATTTCGTTCTTTGTCCACTGGTCATAAACTTCAGGCGGCTGCGTGCGCAGCATCATGTCCTCGACCCAGTCGGTAGCGGGCCAGCCTGTCGCTGCGCCGGAACCCAATCCGATGCACCATGGCGTCTCGCCATCCGCGACCATCTGTTCGGTCAGTTCTTTCAGTTCTTCCATCGAGGCCGGCACTTCGTAACCCGCATCCTCGAAATTCTCGGGGTTGTACCAAACCAGCGACTTGACGTTGACGTTGTAAAAGAACCCGAACATCTGGTCGTTGCCGTCTGCGTCGGCATATGTTCCCAAATCGACCCAGGATTCGCCGGCTGCATAATTGTCAGCAACCCACTTGGCCATGTCTTCGCCCAGCGGTGCCAGCTGCCCCTTTGAAGCCATGACCGCCGCCAGCCCGGGTTGCGGGTAGACTGCAACGTTCGGGGCCGATCCGGCCTCGGCATCGATAACGATCTGCTGCTCGAAACTGTCCGAGCCCGTGTAGATCACGTCAGCCCCGGTTGCCTGCTCGAAATAGGCCAGCATGTTGTTGAAATTGCCATCCTCTGGGGTCAGCCACGGCCCATATACGGTGACAGTTTGACCGGTCAGATCAGGTGCAGATTCAGCCCAGGCGTTGTAGCTGTCCCAGCTAAAGGGACCTTCGCCCGGCGGGTAGATCAGCTCACCTTCCGCCTGCGCCGCCCCGGCCATCAGGGCAAACGTTGCGGCACCTGCATATAGTGCGTGTTTCATAGCTTCACCTCCCGACTGCATTTGCGCTCAAACGACTCATCTCTCAAAGCGCTTTGGTAATTATTGTTTATCCGCTAACATTAGGGGTCCTGTCAATGATCTGTTTTCGGCACTTCGAAAATCTCATATTTTATGGAGGTTTTGGTCAGATTGGCGAAAAATGTTGACGAAAGACCGATTTGCCCACAAAACATGTTCTAGGATATGTTTGAAAGCGCTTTGAATCCGATATGAACCTGAAAGCCCTCGCCAAAAAACTGCAACTGTCGCAGACCACCGTCAGCCGTGCGTTGAACGGCTACCCCGAAGTGAGCGAGGCAACACGACGGCGTGTGGAAGAAGCCGCGCGCGAACATAACTATCGCCCCAACAGCCGCGCCAAGGGGCTGGCAACCGGGCGGGCGATGGTGATCGGCCATGTGATCCCGGCCTCGACCCAGCACGAGATGGTCAATCCGGTATTTGGTGATTTTGTCGCCGGCGCCTCGCGCGCCTATGCAACCTTCGGCTATGACATGATGTTCACCCGCGTCGATGACGGGGATGAGGAGCAGGTCTATCACGCGCTGGTCGCGAAGGGTTCGGTCGACGGGGTCATCCTGCAGGGTCCCCGGGTGAACGACGCGCGTATCCCGCTGCTCAACCGCATTGGATTACCCTTTATCGTGCACGGCCGCTCTTCGGGGATCGAGGAAAGCTATGACTGGGTGGATGTGAACAACAAACGTTCGTTCCAGCGGGCGACGAAATTTCTGATTGATCTGGGGCATCGCCGAATTGCACTGATCAACGGGCTGGAGCAGATGGATTTCGCGCACCGCCGCCGCGAAGGCTATGTCGAAGCGTTGAAGTCGGCTGGAATAGAGCCTAATCCTGCCCTGATGCGCAGCGCCGAGATGACCGAGGTCTACGGCCACCATGAGACCCGCGCGATGCTGAAGATGGAGGATCCGCCCACCGCGATCCTCGCCGCGTCGATGATCTCGGCCATCGGCGTGCGCCGGGCCATCGACGAGGCGGGGCTGACGCTTGCGCGCGACGTGTCGGTCATTACCCATGACGATGATCTCTCCTATCTGCGCAACGGCTCGGACGTTCCGATCTTCACCGCCACTCGATCTTCGGTGCAGCACGCTGGTGAGATCCTGTCTCGCATGCTGATCGAAAAGATCGAGCAACCCGATGCGCCCAACCAGAACCACATGTTGGAGGCTGAGCTGGTGGTTGGCCGCTCGACAGGACCAGCACCGGAGACGAGACGATGATGCGCCACTCACGGCAGGACTTTCCACTTGGCTTTACATTTGGCACAGCCACCTCAGCCTATCAGATCGAAGGTCACGCGTTGGGCGGTGCCGGGCAGACCCACTGGGACAGCTTCGCCGCTACACCGGGCAACGTGGTGCGCGCGGAAAACGGCGCGCGGGCCTGCGAGCATTTTCTGCGCTACGAAGAAGACCTTGATCTGGTAGCGGCGGCAGGGTTTGACGCCTACCGCTTTTCCACCAGCTGGGCGCGGGTACTGCCCGAAGGGCGAGGTGCGGTGAACGTCGAGGGGCTGGATTTCTATGATCGTCTGGTCGACGCGATGCTGGCCCGTGGGATCAAGCCGCTTGCGACGCTCTATCACTGGGAGCTTCCCTCACCGCTGGCGGATCTGGGTGGATGGCGCAATCGTGACATCGCTGGTTGGTTCGCCGATTTCGCCGAGATCATCATGGGCCGGATCGGCGATCGGGTGCACTCGGTCGCACCGATCAATGAGCCGTGGTGCGTAGGCTGGTTGAGCCATTTCCTTGGCCATCATGCACCCGGCCTGCGCGACATTCGCGCCACCGCCCGCGCCATGCATCACGTGATGCTGGCGCATGGCAGCGCCATTCAGGCAATGCGTGCGCTGGGCATGGACAACCTTGGTGCGGTATTCAATCTGGAATGGGCCGAACCCTCCAATGCCTCGCCCGAGGCGCGGCGCGCGGCCGATCTATATGACGGCTATTACAACCGCTTTTTCCTGAGTGGGGTGTTCAAAAAGTGCTACCCTGAGCATGTGCTCGCCGGGCTGGGGTCGCATATGCCCGAGAACTGGCAAGACGATTTCGACATCATCGGTACGCCGGTCGACTGGTGTGGCATCAACTATTACACTCGCAAGCTCATCGCGCCCGATGACGGGCCCTGGCCGCACCATCACGAGGTGCCGGGCCCGCTGCCCAAAACACAGATGGGGTGGGAAATCTATCCGCAGGGCCTGTATGATTTCCTCAGGCGCACGGCGCAGGACTACACCGGCAACCTGCCGATCTTTGTGACCGAAAACGGCATGGCCAATGATGACAGCCTCAAAGATGGCGCAGTGCCGGATCAGATGCGGATCGACTATCTGAACGAACATCTGAATGCGGTCAAAGCCGCCATCGCGGATGGCGTTCCGGTCGCGGGCTATATGGTCTGGTCATTGCTGGACAATTACGAATGGGCGTTGGGATATGAAAAACGTTTCGGTCTGGTGCATGTGGATTTCGAGAGCTTGACGCGCACGCCCAAGGCTTCTTACCACGCGTTGGCGGCGATGCTGCGCTAGGCCGCGCGGCACACGTCCTTGCGAGCGGTGTGTAACACCTCTTTGCTTTGCGCCGATGCGCCCCATTTGTTAGTCAAACCTGACACGACATCGGGGGTACCATGAGTCGATTTTTCAAAGACCCGGACGCGATTGCCGCGCTTTCGCCCGAGGAATTCCACGTCACCCAACGCAGTGGCACCGAACGCCCCGGAACCGGCAAACACCTTAGCAACAAGGAGCCGGGTATCTATGTCTGCATCGTATCGGGCGAGCCGCTGTTTGCCTCGGCGCACAAGTACGAATCCGGCTGCGGCTGGCCCAGCTTTACCAAACCCATCGAACCCGCCCATGTGCAGGAGTTGGAAGACAAGACGCTGGGCATGATCCGCACCGAAGTGCGCTCGACCCATGGCGACAGCCATCTGGGCCATGTCTTTCCGGACGGGCCGCGCGAACATGGCGGGCTGCGCTACTGCATCAACTCGGCCTCGCTGCGCTTCATCCATCGCGATGAGATGGAGGCGGAAGGCTATGGGGATTACCTGGACCAAGTGGAGGATATCGCATGAGGACCGAACGTGCCGTTCTGGCAGGCGGATGTTTCTGGGGAATGCAGGACCTGATCCGCAAGCTACCCGGAGTATCCAAGACACGCGTCGGATATACCGGTGGGGATGTGCCCAACGCCACTTACCGCAATCACGGCACCCATGCCGAGGGGATCGAGATCGTCTTTGATCCCGCGGTGATCAGCTATCGCGATCTGCTGGCCTTCTTTTTTCAGATCCACGACCCCACAACGCCAAACCGGCAGGGCAACGATATCGGCCTCAGCTATCGCTCGGCGATTTTTTACGAGGACGAGGCGCAGAAGCAGACGGCGATCGATACCATCGCTGACGTGAACGCCTCGGGTCTCTGGCCCGGTGTGGTGGTGACTGACGTGGAGCACGTTGGTGAATTCTGGGACGCCGAGCCAGAACATCAGGACTATCTGGAACGTGTCCCCAACGGCTATACCTGCCACTTCCCACGCCCCGGCTGGGTGTTGCCGAAACGCGTGGATGCCGCTGAATAGACTCTATTTCAGCCTGAGGCCACGCGCGGTCGCCCGCTGGCCTCGACTGTCAGGGTTGCCTCGACAAACACATCGCGGGCCTCAACGCGGGCGGTGCGGACATCGCGCGCAACCAGCAGGCGGATATCCTCGGCCCCTGCCGCGCGCGCTTCAGCCTCGGCGATGTCCCGCAGCTTGTCCTCAAGCATCGACATGGCCGCATCAGGATCGCCGAAATCACGCGGCCCGCTGTCCAGATGTACCCGGTATTTGCCCTCTGACGGCGAGGTGACGACGCCGCTGCGGCGAAAAGTTACGCGACCCACCACCGCGCCGATTGCATTCGCGACACCCGCATATTCCGGCAGCACCATCCGGCAGCGCAGGCGCTTGCCGACTGCCGGATAGTAGGTCGGAGCCGAGGCGCCCAACCCGATCACATCCACGTTCAGCGCCGCATCAAGCGCAAGCAGCCCGCGATGCGCCAACAGCCCTTTGCGGGTCAGGACATGGCGCGCCAATGTGCTGGCTGGGATGCCAAATTCCGATTCTTCTTCGGCAAAGGCGGCTTCCAGCAAGGTTTCCACCGTCTGTTCGGTCAACTGATCGACGATCATCCGGGCCAGATCATGGGGAGTTTCTGCCAGCCGGTTGCCCGAGCCAACCCGCTTGCGCGCAAACAGCGTCAGCGCCTTTTCAGCCGCTTCTTTGTCCCAGGAAGACAGTGTGCCAAGAACATGACAGGCATCCGAGGGCGTCACGCCGCAAACCTGCACCACCCCGCGATCCACCAATCTGTTAAGCGCCGCATGATCCATCCGCGTCCGCAACAGCGCACCCAGCGGATGCACCACATTGCCGATCCGGTCCAGCAACGCCTGTTCTCGCGCGCCGAGTCCATCGGTATCCAAACCCGGCACGGCGCGGACAAAGCGGGCGTCATGTTCGCCCGGTGTGGTGGCCCGTAGCTGAACCTCAAGGCTGTCATGCACCAGTTTAGGGGCTTCGCGCGCGATGAGCGCAATCGGCAGCACCCGGCGCGGGCCAAGCTGGACGCCTCCGCGCAACCCTTCTGCCTGCACGTGTACCTGGCTGTCACCGCCCAGCCCGCTGGTGCGCATCGCAACCGCCTCGACCATGGTGCGGAACCCTCCCACCCGCGCGCCTGCCGGGTCGATGGCGGGCTTGCCGTCGCGGATCAGGGCGACATCCGTGGTCGTGCCGCCAATATCCGAGACCAGCGCATCCTGCGCGCCGGTCAGCCAGCGCGCGCCGACGATCGAGGCTGCCGGCCCGCTGAGAATGGTCTCGATCGGTCGCGCCCGCGCCTGTTCGGCCGACATCAGCGCGCCGTCGCCGCGCACCACCATCATCGGCGCGGTGATGCCCAACTCGCCCAGCACATCCTGCGCCCGTCCGATCAAACGGTCGATCATGCCGATCAGTCGCGCATTCAACACCGCGGTCACCGCCCGTTTCGGCCCGTTCAGCTTGGCCGATAGCTGGTGCGAGCAGGTCACCGGCGCGCCGGTGCGTTCGCGTATGATGCGCGCCGCTTCCAACTCATGCGCCGGATTGCGGGTGGCGAACTGCGCCGCGACCGCATAGCCGGATACACCGTTTTCAGTCTCTAAAAAGGCAAAAAGCGCATCCTTGTCGAAGGCTGTGGCCTCATTGCCCGCATGGCTGTGCCCGCCCGCAACCACCAGCGCCGGATCGCCCTTCAGGGCGTCACGCAAACCATGCCGATCCAGATCGCTTTCGCGGAACCCGATATAGATCAAGGCGACCCGCCCACCTTGGCCTTCGACCAGCGCGTTGGTGGCAAGAGTGGTCGACAGCGACGCCATCGATATCTGATCCGCGCCGACACCGGCACTGTCCAGCACCGCGCGCACGGCTTCGCCGACGCCAATGGCCAGATCGGACCGCGTGGTCAGCGCCTTGGCGCTTGCCACCACCTCGGTCTCGTCCCGTACCAGCACTGCGTCGGTATAGGTACCACCCGTATCCACCCCCAAAGCTAGGGTCATGCTTGCCTCCCGCATCCTGCGACCCGAGAGGTAGAGCGCGAGAACCCAAACATCCAGCCTGTTTGCGTCATCTATGGCAAGCGCCCGACAGCCCAGGACGCCGCGTCTGACACCGCCGGGTCCGGATCGTTCAACAGGGCCAGCGCCACCGGCTTCAACGCGGCGTTATCCGAATTGCCGATGGCGTAAAGTACGTTGCGCACAAACCGGTCGCGCCCAATCCGCTTGATCGGCGAGCCCGAGAACTTCGCGCGAAATCCGGCATCATCCAGCGCCGCAAGCTCCGCCAGATCGGGGGCGAGCAGATCGTCGCGCGCGGCATAGCGCAGATCGCTGGCGGTTACCGCGAATTTGTTCCAGGGGCAGGCGGCAAGGCAGTCGTCGCAGCCATAGATCCGGTTGCCCAACTTGCTGCGCAAGTCCACATCGACCGGGCCTTTGTGCTCGATCGTCAGGTAAGAAATACAGCGCCGGGCATCCAACTGGTAGGGCGCTGGAAACGCGTCCGTCGGGCAGGCGTCCAGACAAGCGCGGCACGACCCGCACCGATCCGGCTCGGCTGGATCAGTGGGCAGGTCAAGCGTGGTAAAAACAGAGCCTAAAAAGGCCCAATTCCCCCAATCGCGACTGACAAGATTGGTGTGCTTGCCCTGCCAGCCCAGCCCGGCGGCCTGCCCCAAGGATTTCTCCGGCACCGGCGCTGTATCGACAAACACCTTCACCTCGCCACCGGCTTCACCAATCAGCCACCTCGCCAGCCGCTTGAGCCGTTTCTTGACCAGATCGTGGTAGTCCTTGTTCTGCGCATAGACCGAGATCGCGCCTTTGTCTCGCTGCTCTAGAATATCGCGCGGATCGTGATCCGGGGCATAACTTTCGGCCAGCATGATCACGGTTTTCGCCTCGGGCCACAAAGCTTGCGGATCGCCGCGCCAATGCGTTCGCTCGGCCATCCAGCCCATTTGCCCGTGATACCCGGCCTCGACAAACTGCGCCAATCGCCCCGGCACTTCGGGCACATCCCATGGCCGGCAAAGGCGGCAGGAGACGAACCCCTCGGTCCGGGCCTGTTGCACCAGTCTTGCCTTTAACCCAGGTCCGATTTTCATCTGGCTAAAATATCTACCGCGTTGCCTTGGTCAACACCTGTTCCCGAGGCCAGCGCGCGCGAAGTGGAACCCCCTCGGTTTCGTGGCCGACTACGCGCTATATCTCTCTGGCCGTTCGAGGGCCTCTTCTCCTTGGACGCGGTCAGTCATAGCTGAGCGACAGGGTTTTCGACATTGGCAGCGACTGGCAGGTCAGGATCGCCCCGTTTGCAATGTCCGCGTCCTCCAGCGCCATACGGGCGCGCATGTGGACCTCGCCTTTGGTCAACTTGGCGCGGCAGGCGCCGCAAACTCCAGACTGGCAGGAAAAAGGGGGTTTCAGTCCGGCGGAATTGGCCGCTTCGAGAACCGTTTTCCCCTTGGCCACGTTGATTGAGTGTTGAAAGCCGTCCAGCGTGATCTCTGCCGTTGCGGCCATGCCTTCGACGCTGGCGTCAAGCTCTGCCGCGCCGCCATAGCTTTCCATGTGGATGCGTATTGCGGGCACGTCGAGCGACATGAGTGCGGCCTTCACCGCCATGTTCATCCCACCCGGCCCACAGATGTAATACTGCGCATCCTGCGCATAGGGCGGGTTCTCGGCGATCAGCGCCTCGATCGCGGGTTTGTCGATGATGCCCTTGCGCCAGTAGTTGGCAGAAGACCAAAAGCCTGGTTTGGAAAAGATGTGGTGGATCGTCATCCGGTCGGGGTTCGTTTCCCGAACGGCGTTCAGCTCATCCTGCAACAGAATGGATTTTTCATTGGTGTTGCCATAGGCCAGATGAGCGAAGGAGCTGGGCTCTGCTGCCATGACCGCGCTGAGCATCGCATAAAGCGGAGTGATGCCCGAGCCCGCTCCAAAGAAGTAATGCGTGCGTCGCGCCGTCGCGCCGGGATCGAGGCAAAACCCACCAAAGGGTGGCATCACGTCGATCACGTCACCTTCTTGTACATTGTCATTGATGTAGTTGCTGATCACGCCATCCCTGACACGCTTCACGGTGATCCGCAGCGGATCACCGGAAAAGGGCGACGAAGAAATCGAATAGCTGCGGCGATGGTTCTCTCCGTTTACCGTGAAGCGGAACGACAAATGCTGGCCTGGTCGCCAAGCGAAGGTTTCGCGCAGCGCTTCGGGCACATCGAACATGACCGTCCTGGCCTTGCTGCCGATTTCGTCGCGGGTGTCCAGAACGGTCAGAGGGTGGAAATCGCGCAGGTTCAATTGCTTACTCCCAACCATTCAAGAACGACCCTTTGATGGTCCAGAACCGGGCTTTCGCCGACGGCGGCGGGACCGGTTTCGAAATAGGGGGATTTCAGCGATTTCTGCTGCTGCTCACAGGCATAGACGTCCTCGCCGGTGAAGTCGCCCGCGACCATCGGGTCGTCCTCGCTCATCGCGTCATGGTCCGCGTATTTTCCACTGAGGCCGAACTTGGTCCAGAACATCGAGGATTTCATCGCCTGCTTGGAAAACTCCCAGCCGGAACTGTTCGAGACCCGTCCCCGGTTGCTGACCCGGGTCAGTTCCGGGCCGAGTGGTTCGATGATGAAAATGTTCCAGCCGTCTTCTGATCCGGCCAACCCTATGCCAGGGAACAGCATCGGCACCCAGGCGCCGTTCATATCCTTGGGGATCACCCGCGGCGCAATCAGCTTGCTCTCCTGATTCTTCAGAAAGTCGCCCACTGGTGGCTCCCAAAACACATAGTGGGGTCCTTCCCAATGGTATTTCGCCGCCTTGTGATCGTACATCTGCAGCGTGTTCGAATGCAGGTGGCTCAGGTGGTAGACGTCGATATAATTCTCGACCACCACCTTCCAGTTGGCCTTGATCTCGTAGCTGTTGTTCAGCTCTTCATATTCGACCAGTTCTTCGGGAGCATGCGGACCGATATGCGGTTCCACCGGCCCGAACCATTCGGTGATGGTCGGGGCGCCGGGGTCCGGGTGCACAAAGATCATCGATTTCCATATGTCGACCTTGGCGGGTTTCAGACCCAGACAGGATTTGTCGACCTGACCAAACTCTTCGTGCTCTTCGGGCACCGAGATCAGGTTGCCTTCCAGGTCATAGGTCCAGTCGTGATAGGGGCAGGTCAGTGCCTTTTGTGTCTTGCCGACGGCGCGGATCAACTGCGTGCCCCGGTGGCGGCAGATATTGTGGAAGGCGCGCAGGCGGCGGTCGCGGCCCATCACGACGAATATATTGTTCAGCCCGGCCTGAACGGTAATGAACTGGCCGGGTTCGCTGACATCCTCCATGAATCCCGCATACCGCCAGGTTTTCGAGAAGATGTCGCGCATTTCGCGATCGAACCACTCCTGCGAGGAATAAGCATCAACAGGCAGCAGGTGCAGCATTCGGGTCATTTGGGTACTCCTCAGGTGGCCGGATCAGGCCGGAACTGGAAAGAAATCAAGGGTGACAAGCATCAGGCCCAGCACGATCCAGGCGATCTGGATCAGCCAGAACAGGACCGGGTCCTCGGCTCGTGTCACGTCAGAAATCAGGAAGGCATGGCCCGAGTAGAAGTTCGGGATCGTCCAATAGAGGAACAGTAGCCCCCAGAGCGACTGATAGCCCAACGCCGTGGCGATCATCAGCGCCGCGAAGATCAAGTAGTTGAGAGAACGGGCCTGCGTCATGACCCACCGTCCAATCCTTCCAGCAGCTTACGCGCGATGGTTTGCGCGGTCTGCGTCCAGCCATGCGGCATATCCAAAGGCGCAAGAGACGCCACATTCAGATAAAGCGCTACGATGCCATGGGCCGCGGCATTGATCGCGTGATCGCCGGCTTGCGGGTTGTCTTGACGCAGAACTCTGGCGATCGCCGCCTCGAACCCCAACAGGGACTCGCGACAAGCGGTGCGCAGGTCCGCGTCTTCGGCGGCGCGTGCTGTCAGTGCGGCGAAGGCCAGCACCATGTCCGGTGACGACCCGGTCGTGTCTGAAAACAGATATTCCACCAAGGCCGCTCCGGGCGCGTCCCCGGGCAAGGCGGCGATCAACGCCTCGGTCTGTTCGGCAAAGCTGTGCAGAACATGATCCTGCAGTGCCGCGATCATGTCTTCCCGGTTGCCCAAGTGATGCCGGATCAATGGTCGGGTCAGCCCGGCCTCGGCTGCGATCTGGGTCAGAGAGGCGCCCTCCAACCCAAAGCGTGCCACACATCGAACCAATGCCTGCATCACCTGCGCATAGCGTTCGTCGCGGTTTGAAGGACGCCCAGCCATGTCAGTTCCAGTATTTCAGCCGCAACGTCGACCCAGCCGTCTCGCCGGTGGCGACAGCCGCGTCTTCGAATTTTGACGGCAGGCCACGGCGTCCCATGGCGGCAAAGGCATAGCCCTCGGTCGGCACCTCGCCATTCATACCCAGATCGCCGTCCAGATCTTCGTCATGCAGGGCGGCAAAGGCATAAGTTCCGTGGGGTAGGTCGTGAAAGGTGACCGAAACCTTTGTGTTGGCAGCTGGGATTTGGGCCAGCGCGACAGCTTTGGCCACGTCCATCGCCTCAAAGGCGTCGGCCTGATCAAAGGCTGCCACGATCACCGCGCCATTCCCATTGCGAACCCCGTCGACGGTTACCGAAAGCGGCGCGGTTTCAACCGCTTGGGCGAAGGCCGCGCAGCTGGTAGCAGCGGTAAGAGCCGTGAGTGAGAGGAGTTTGAAAGATCGCATCTAGTCACCTTAAGTTGTCAGCCATGACAGCATTTAGGCGCGTATGCATTAGTTGTCAATAGAGACAGCTTATTGTTTGGAAAGCACCCCTGCACGAGCGTACCTAGCCGGCTGTTGCTGTAGCGGAAGCCTTGCACCGCTCGGCCATCTTTTCGGGATGAAAGGTCAGCCCCCCGAACAAAGCCTGCGCCCAGTGCAAGGCTCCGGATGTCAGCAGGAACACCTCGGGTATGATCACCCATTCTCCGATCCATGCGCCGCCAGACCTTTCGTGTTCATGCAAGGTGAACTCTCCGAACTGTTCGGCTTTCTGTCGGCCAAGACGGGAAACCGCTTCCATGAACTCGGAGGCTCGCTGATTGCGCTTGTGGTGCATGGAAGAGGACGCGCCCTTGCCGTTCGCAGACGCCTCCGAGGCTTCGGCAATATCGGACGATGACAGCAGATTGACGTTGTGAGCGATCTTGCAGAGTGTGGCGCACAGGGCACCCAGAGCGGTCACTACATCTGCAATCCCGTCCCGCGCGTTTTGCCAATGGGGCGCTACAACACCGAGCCCGAGCCGTTTCGCAACTGCGGCTTTGACCCGTTCTCCTGACCCATTCTCATAGCCGCGCAGATCTCCGACCGGGCCACCGACCTGCACGTTGAGCCCACGATTGGCCGCCTGTTCCAAGGCCTCAACGCGCCGTACCAGTTCCGAACGCCACACAGACAGCTTGGTTGTCAGTTGCATGGGGACAGCGTGCTGTCCATTCGTGCGCCCCAGAAGCATGGTCGAAGGGTGGGCACGCATATGGCTGTCCAGAAGACCGATCAATTGACCCGTAAAGGTCCCTACCTCGGTCAGGCCGAGGTTCATCTGCATGACCATCGCGGTATCCATGATGTCCTGCGTGGTCGCCTTGTGGTGCACGTGGCAGCCATGCTCTCCCACCAGTGCCCGAAGCTGTTTCACCAGTCCAACGATGGGCCGCCCGACAAGCTCCATCTCGGTGGCCAGAGCGTCTATGTCCAGATCAGAGATGCTGATCGTTTCGACGGCGGCCGCCGCATCCAATGGGATCAGAGTCAGATCGGCCTGACAGCGGGCGAGAGTCTGTTCGACTTTCAGCCAGGCGGAGATCGTTGCGTGTTCGGACCAGATCATCCGCATTTCCGCGGAAGAGAAGCAATTGCGGTAGATACGGAAGTCAAGCATCGCCAAGCCCTCCCTCGGCGATACGGCGTTCTTTCATGATCGACCGGATGCGAAATCCCATGGCGGCAAGTCCGAGCAGCAGAAAACTGGCGGCGATGGGGCGTTCAACGAAGATCAGCGCGCCGCCATCGGACATCAGCAAAGACTGCCGGAGTGTTTCCTCGGCCCCTTTGGCCAGCACGAACGAGATCACGAAAGCCGCGACGTTGAAGTCAAACTTGCGCATTAGCCAGCCGACGAACCCGGCTACAGTCATGACGGTGACATCGAACATCGACCCACGGGCGGAATATGCAGCGACAAAGGCGGTCAGGAAGATCAAAGGGTACAACACGTTTACTGGAACCTTCAGGATCAGGCGCGCAACCTGCGTGGCGCCGAAATAGCCGATGATCCCATAGGCGAAGATACCCAGCATCCCGCAGGCAAAGAGTTGATAGACCAGTTCTTTGTCCGTGAGGAACAGCGTGGGACCGACCTGAATGCCGTGGATCAGAAAGACGCCAAGCAGGATGGCTCCGATGGTCGAGCCCGGAATGCCGAGGGTCAGAAGCGGTGCCATCGACGGGCCAGACACCGCGTTGTTGGCGGCCTCAGGCGCGGCAACGCCTTCCAATGCGCCCTTGCCCCATTGTTCGGGGTTCTTGGCGCGACGCTTGCCTTCACCATACGAGATGAACGCCGCGATGGCCGAGCCAAGACCCGGCAGAACGCCGATACCGGCGCCGATGAATCCGCCGCGAATGACATGCGGGATACAGGGTTTGAATTCCTCATAGGTGAGGGTGTGCCCGCTTGGATCGCTTTCGTTTTCCCTGACCTCGCCCTTGGCTTTCTTGCGCTCTTCAAGCTGCGCAAAAACTTCGCCAAGAACAAAAACACCGATCATGAGCGGCACCAGACCGATGCCATTGGACAGTTCGAAAGAGCCGAACGTGTACCGCTCCTCGCTCGAGATCGGATCGAGACCGACCATGGCCACCAGGATGCCAAGCAGGGCCGAGATCAGACCTTTGGTAACGGATTTACCGATCACCGAACCGATCACCACGAAGGCAGCGAAATAGATGGCAAACGTTTCTGGTGGTCCGAGTTTCAATGCGATGGCGGCGATGAATCCAACACCGACCACGAGCATTATATCGCCCATGAAATCGCCGATAACCGACGAGATCGTTGCCACCTTCATCGCTTTTCCGGCTTTGCCTGCGCGGGCCAGCGGATAGCCATCGATCTGCGTTGCGGCACTTGCCGCTGTACCGGGAGTGTTGAACAGGATCGCGGCAACCGAGCCGCCGTAGCGCCCGGATTTGCCAATCACGTAGAGAAACGCCAGCGCGAAAAGAGGTGGCATGTAAAAAGTGATGGGCAGAAGCATCGCAATGGCTGCGGATGCGGTAAGCCCGGGCGTGGCGCCAACGATCATGCCGACAGCGGCGGCCAGGACGATTGCGAACAGAAGTGTCGGATCGGTGATGACCGACAAAAGGGCGGGAAAGATCTCCATCGGTTTACCCCCGAAACCAGTCGAGCAGGTCGAACACTTCGCCATAAGGCGGAAAGACACCGAGCAGCTCGAAGAAAATGATGTGGAAGATGAGCGGGCAGACGACCACAGATGCGGCCATCCCGATCCAGTTACGGACGCCGAAGATATAGAGAACCACCGGCGCAACGATGGCCGTGGGCAGGACATAGCCAAACCAGCGGAAGGATTGCTGATAGATCAGTGCAACGGCAAACAGGATCAGAATATCCAGGGTACCTGTGCCACCCCCTTCGGCGACATCGTGGCCTGTCTGCGTGGCACGCAACCCGCCCAGCAGCAGCAGGCCCGACAGTGCCAGCAAGGCAACCGAGGCTGCGAAAGGCACAATCCCTGCCCATGTGTCGCCGGGGCTTGCCGCCGGCACCTGCCAGGCACCCCAGATCGCGACCAAAGAAAACAGGGCGAGTACAATTCCTTCGACCACATCTCGCATGGCGTCCTCCCTAGGAAATAGGTGCGATGAGTCGGGTGGTCCGGATTTGAAACCGGCCCACCCGGCACCCGCCTCAGTTGTTCAGGTTCTGAACCAATGGAGCGGCATCCGCTTGCATCGCGGTCAATGCGGCCCTTGCATCGGCCCCGTTGGCAAAAACCGGCCCGGTGCCGCGTTCGGCCAAAAGCTCTGCAAACTCAGGCTTGGCGGCGATCTCTGCCAGCGCCGTTTCCATGGTGGAAATGACTTCGGCCGGCGTGTCCTTGGGTGCGAACACGATTACCGGAGACGATACTGCTGCGAACGGAACGCCCAACTCGCCGAAGGACGGAACATCGGACATGATGGTGTCCCGGTCGGCGCTGTTGACGGCCAGAGCGCGCAACTGCTCTTCAAAGCCTCGAAGCTGCTGCACACCGAGGAACCCAAAATCGGCCTGTTCACCGATCAGCGCGGCGCGGGTCGGTCCGCCACCTTTGAAGGGGACGTCCTGTGCCTCGATCCCGTTGTTTGCAAGGAAGCCCAGACCGCCCACGTGATGGAACCCGCCACGACCGGAATGGGCCCAACGCAGCGAACCGGGGTCCGCTTTTGCCGCGTCAATGATATCCTGTACGGACTGATAGGGGCTGTTGACCGGTACCATGAGCGAGGTACGCAACTGACCGACCTGCGCAACGAAGTCGAAGCTGTCCAGCGCGTCGATCTTGGTGTCGCGCGTCATGGTCGAAAGCAGGAACGATCCACCCGAGGTCATCATCATCGTGTATCCGTCGGGCCGGGCTCCAACCACGGCGTTGGCGCCGTTGAGGCCACCCGATCCGGGCTTGTTCACGACGACGACCGGTACGTCCAGCACACCTTCTGCAGCGGCGGAGATAGCGCGCGCATAGGCGTCAGTACCGCCCCCGGCTTTATAGGGCACGACCAGGTTGATGGGGCGTTTGGGCCAGTCAGCCGCGTAACCGCTGGCCGTGGTCGCAACCAGCGCGGCTGCTGCCGTTATCGCACCAAGGAATGCTCTGCGTTTCATTTGGGCTCCTCCAAAATAGTGACGCAGCCTTTCTAGCAGGTGCTTAGATTGTGATTTCTGCAAATATAGCATCTAATGCTGCAAAATGGTAAAGAGTCGAGATCATGAACATCAAAGCTCTTCGGGCCTTTCGTCATGCCTTTTCCGAAGGCTCCGTTGCCGCGGCGTCTGAGGTCATGCATCTAAGTCAGCCTGCCATCAGCAGATTGATCAGCGGTCTGGAGGCAGAGCTGAAGCTCAAGCTCTTCGATCGGAGCGGACGCAGTCTCTCTCCTACTACAGAGGGGATCGCGTTCTATCGGGAAGCCGGCCGCATCCTCGATAATCTCGATGAAATCCCCCGGATTGCAGGGGAAATCCGGGCAGGCCGAACGGAGAGCCTCAGAATCGTGACGATGCCAAGGATCGCCCAGTTCCTGTCCGCCCCGGCCGTCGCGCAATTCATTCAAGATCACCCAGACGTCAACGTAACCCTCGATGTGCGTGCCCGTCGCGAGGCCGGAAAATGGCTGGCCGGGCAGGAATATGATATCGGCATCGCGGCCCTGCCGGTCAGCCATCCGGATATTCGGACGACACCTCTTGTCCGTGTCAGGGCCTTGGTGATTCTGCCTAAAAGCCATCCATTGTCAGATGCGGATCATGTGACTGCCGATCAGCTCGCAAATGACACGATCATTCGACTGATGCACGGGCTGCTGCTGCGCGATCAGCTTGACGACACGTTCAACTCGGCTGGCGTGACGCCGCACAAAACGCACGAAGTGTCTTCGTCGCAACTGGCCTGTGCTCTGGTCGCGGAGGGCGCGGGGATCACAATTGCGGACGAAATGGTTGCCCACCAATTCCGCGACCGGATCGCAGCGGTTCCAATTGAGCCCGAGAAATGGATGACATTTGGCTTGTTGTTGCCGAAGACGCAGAAGCACAACGAAGCGGCAGATCGATTCCGAGAAATTCTGACCTGGCATGTCGACCGCGTATGCTCGTCGAGCGAAACCATGCACAGTCTAACCCGAAGGCCAGATGGTTGAACTGGTTTCCACCGGTGCCTTGCTGGGCGCGAATTCCACTATCCGCTGCTGATCGTCCAGGCTGTAGACGTAGCCAATAGTGGCAAGTAACTCTCGGATCTGGTTTGACCGCAGGCCAAGAGGACGCAGACAGCGCCTCTGCCGCTCAACATCAAAAATCCAGATCGGCGTAATGGGCAGGCGGGCGGAAACCGGGGATCTGATCGGCCAGGATCGAGCGGAAGGCAGGGCGGGACTTGATCTTGGCGTACCAGTCCTTGACCGGCTGGCTGCGGTGCCAGTCCACATCCGAGATATAGTCCAGCGACGACAGATGCGCAGCGGCGGCGAAATCGGCAAGCGACATGGCATCGCCCGCCAGCCAGCGACGGTGATCCAGCAGCCAGGTCATGTAATCCAGGTGGTATTTGATCGCCTTGGCGCCGTCCTTGACATTGCGGCTGTCGGGATAGCCCTGCTTGGTGACCTTCTTGTTCACCCGCTCATAAAGCAGTTTTGCGGTCACCTCGTGATGAAACTTGTCGTCGAACCAGCTGATCAGTCGCCGGACCTCATAGCGGCCTTCGGCGGTTTTTGGCATCAGGGCCGGTTCCGGGCGGGTCTCTTCGATATATTCGCAGATCGCCGCGCTTTCGGCCATCATCCGTCCATCCAGTTTCAACACCGGAACCTTGCCCGCAGGATTGCGGCGCATAAAATCAGGGTCACGCTCCCAATAGCGTTCTTCGATCAGTTCGACCTCGATCTTCTTTTCCGCCAGCGACAGGCGGACTTTCCGGCAGAAGGGCGAGAGGGAAACATGAAACAAGCGCGCCATGGTATTCCAATTTCAAAGATAACAGGGTGGACCAGAGATGCCTTGCCGCGCGACGTTTTTCAATCCTCGAAACACGCGGCGCGCCCGTCTGCGCGAATCGTGGCCGCTCCATCCATGATCGAGGCGGTGCGACGGCGCACAAAACTGGTTGGTTTCGAGGCAGAGCGTGTCTTGGGAGCGGGCAGCACCGCTGCAATGCGCGCGGCCTGCAGCGGGCTCAGATCCTGTGCATCCACCTTGAAATAGGTTTGCGCCGCCGCTTGCACCCCAAAGACGCCTTCATCCATTTCGGCCACGTTCAGATAGACCTCGACGATACGCTGCTTTGACCAGACGGCTTCGACCGCCGGGGTCAGCGCGGTTTCCAGCGCCTTGCGAACCCAGCTGCGGCCCTGCCAAAGAAAGACGTTTTTGACCACCTGTTGCGACAAGGTCGAGGCACCGCGCGTGCTGCCATCTTCAATCGCATCGCGGATCGCCTCGACATCAAATCCCCAATGCAGGCAGAAATTGGCATCCTCGGCCGCCACGACCGAGCGGGCCATAACCGGTGAGATCTGTTCAATCGTCACCCATTCGCGATCCACGGACCCCAACCGGCGCCATTCCGACCAGATCGTATGGGTGACGGGCGGGTTCACAAAGGCGAAGAGAAAGATCAGCGCCGTAAACAGGGCCACCACCGCCAGACCGGCGCGCACCACAATAGTACCCACCCTATTGAGGAGGGATTTGCGGGCTTTCTGGCGCGATTTGCTCGATTTTTTGCCGGATTTACGGGCTGCCTGTTTCGCCATGGAGGGATGTATAGGCGAGCGCCGCGCGTCTGCAAAGGTGATCTTGTGGAAGAAGAGCTTGTTTCACACTTGATGAAGTGGAGCACCTATGTAGGAGAGCGGCTCCCAAGAATTGCACAAGCTGACCTCCGGCCTAAGGTTTTGGGTGACGGCAATGCGGACAAGACCTCAGGAACCGATCAGTTTCTACAGTGTAGCCGGGAGGTCTGGGAGTCGAACCCAAGCTGCCAGTAACGGCGACCGCACCTCGGCCAACCTCCAAGCAAGCAAGAGGCTAACGTTATTCTGACAGTTAGCAAATAACGGATTTGCTCAGAGGCTTTGAGCGGTTGAAAACCCCTCGAAATGTAATGGCGGATTACGAGTGCTGCGTAGTTAGGGCTCATTGCCGTCATTAAACTCTTTTGTTGGATAATGCTCTCTCGCAATCACCCCGGGCAGACTGCTAAGTAGATGAACAGTCTCCAATCAGCCCAAAGAAAAAGGGCCGCCGGATGGCAGCCCTCGACAACACGTGCTGAGGTTAATCAGCCGTTCACGCTGTCTTTCAGCGCTTTTGCGATGGTCATCTTGACAACCTTGTCGGCCTCTTTGGTGAAGGTTTCACCTGTGGCCGGGTTGCGGACCTGACGCTCGGGGCGTTCGCGGCAATAGATCTTGCCAACGCCCGGCAGGGTCACGGCGCCACCGCCCGACACTTCGCGGGTGATCAGGCCGGTGATGGCCTCCAGCGCGGCGCCGGCGGATTTCTTGTCAGTATCCATCTCATCAGCAAGTGCTGCGACGAGCTGGGTTTTGGTCATAGGCTTTGCCATTTCTTGGTCTCCTTACAATGCCCGCACTCTTGGGCCTCACTGCGTAACAATAACGGCATCTAGTGTCACAACACAACGAATAGTAGCGTGATAAACCATAAAAATAGGCGATTTTTGGGTTTTTTTTGCATCACAGAAAGGCTGTTTCGTCAAATGAGCGCAATTTCCGGCTGTGTAAGCGCTCCAAAGGCATCCCGCGCACCATCTCCATAGCCCGGATTCCGATCGCCAGATGGCGCTGAACCTGGGTCGTATAGAACTCTGACGCCATGCCGGGCAGCTTCAATTCGCCATGCAGCGGCTTGTCGGACACGCAGAGCAGGGTGCCATAAGGCACACGGAACCGATAACCGTTTGCGGCAATGGTGGCGCTTTCCATGTCCAGCGCAATGGCGCGGGACTGGCTGAGCCGCTGCACCGGGCCAGACTGGTCGCGAAGCTCCCAGTTGCGGTTGTCGATCGTGGCCACGGTGCCGGTGCGCATGATGCGTTTCAGGTCATAGCCCTCAAGCTGTGTGACCTCTGCCACCGCCTGTTCCAGCGCGATCTGAACCTCGGCCAGTGCGGGGATCGGGACCCAGACCGGCAGGTCGTCATCCAGCACGTGATCCTCGCGCAGATAGCCATGAGCCAGCACGAAATCACCCAGTGCTTGCGTGTTGCGCAGACCCGCGCAATGGCCGACCATTAGCCAGGCATGCGGGCGCAGCACCGCAATGTGATCGGTGGCGGTTTTGGCGTTCGATGGTCCGACGCCGATATTGACCAGCGTGACCCCCGACCCATCCGGCCGTTTCAGGTGATAGGTCGGCATCTGCGGCAGTTTCGGCGCCTGTTCCAGCGGGTCGTCGGCCAGCGTGATCTCGGCGTTACCTGTGCTGACAAAGCTGGTATAGCCGCTGTCCGGATCGGCCAGTTGAGCCCGCGCATAGGCTTCGAACTCGGACACGTAGAACTGGTAGTTGGTGAACAGAACATGGTTCTGGAAATGCTCGGCATCGGTTGCGGTATAATGGGCCAGCCGCGCCAGGGAGTAATCGACCCGCTGCGCCGAAAACAGGGCCAGCGGCCCGGTGCTGTCGGGCGCGGCGTAGGTGCCGTTGACGATGTCGTCATTGGTGGTTGCTAGATCCGGTACATCGAACACGTCGCGCAAGGTAAAGCCGGCCGCGCCCTCTTGCGGGACCACCAGGTCGGACCGGTTGGCAACCGCGAAATGAACCGGCATCGGCGTGTCCGAACAGCCGATCGTCACGGGTTGCCCGTGGTTGCGGATCAGCAGACCGATCTGCTGTGTCAGGTAAGAGCGGAACAGGTCCGGTCGCGTGATCGTGGTCGCATGGGTGCCGGGGTGCGAGACATGGCCATAGCTGAGCCGGCTGTCCACCTGCGCGTAGCTGCGGGTCTTGATGCGGATTTCCGGGTAGAAAGCGCGGTGATGGACGTCCGAGGCACCATTGCGCATCACCTCGGCAAAGCGGTCGCACAGGAACCCTGTCGCCAGATCATACAGCTCTTCCAGCCGTTGAACGGCGGCGACGGGGTCGGTGAATTCTTCGGGCTTGGGGGCGTCCGGTGTTATTGTTCTTGTCATCTGGTCGCTTTCAGGGGGTCTTCGGCTTGCCTGTCAAAGTACCTGCCCGGGCCTCAGGCTGCGCAGGGCCAATGGGCGAATGCGCCAGGCGGGGTCGGGATAGGGATGCGGCAAGACGGGTCTGCATAAGCTACACTTTCCCAAAGCCCCGACCTGCGCAACCCCACACCGGACGTGTCACCAAAGTTTTGCGGCGCCAGTTCGTGCTTGACCGCCGCGCGGTGCGTGATGAGTGTGGGGTCATGGACTATGACACGATAGATGCAGACAGGTTCGGACGGTCGCTACGCGGTATCGGTCTGAACCTACTTGTGCGCGACGTCAAGGCGGAATGCGCCTTTTTAGAGGCTGTTTTTGGCATGTCTTCCCACCAGGCGACCGCCGATTTCGCCATCGTGACCTATGGCGAGCAGGTGTTTCAGCTGCATAGTGACGGCACCTATCATGCGCATCCGCTGCTCGGGCTTTTGCCGGAATCTCCTCCGCGCGGTGCGGGGGTGGAGATTCACCTGTATGACAGCGATCCTGACGAGGCCGCCCGCCGGGCCGAGGCGTTGGGGGCGATGGTGCTGAAGCCCCCCGCCGACAAACCGCATGGCCTGCGAGAGGCTTATATCCTGTGCGAAAACGGGTACGCTTGGGTCCCCAGCCGCCCCAAGGACTGAACCCTCAGCCTGCTTCTGCCGCGATTTCCCGGCGTATCCAATCGGCAAAGGCAACCGCGCCCGGCGTTTCCTCAGCCTGGGGCGAGAGCAGCAGGTAATAGGCCTCGGGCATCGGTTCGCGGTGTTCGAACGGGGCGACAATGCGGCCCTCGTCAATCAGATGCCGGACGATCGTGTCATGGGCAATGCACAGGCCCCCACTCGCCATGGCAACCGACAGGCTGACCAGGTAGGTGGTAGCATAGGTGATGGGCGGGTTTGGCCAGGGCAACTCGCTTGCCTCTGCCCAGTTTGCCCAGTTCGAAAGCAGGTTCGAGCAATCGTAGAGCGGTTGATCCGCCAGAGTGTCTAGCGTTACCGGGTAACCTGGTGCGCAGACCGGGTAATAGTGATCGCTGCGCAGCAACTCGGTACGCACGGTATCGGCGGGGCGCAGGGAATACCTGATCTCGACTGAGGCCCCCTCGGCCATTTCGCGCGGCTCCCACAGCTCGGTGAATATGTTCAGCCGCACTTGTGGGTTTTTGGCGTGAAAATCGGGCAGGCGCGGGGCCAGCCAATTGGCCGCAAAGGTTATATTGCTTTGTACCTGAACCGTGTTTTGCTGATCGCCGGTGACCGCGCGGGTCCCTTGCAACAGGGTGCGAAACGCCTCGCGCACCACGGGCAGATAGGTGATCCCCGCCTCGGTCAGTTCCAGTGCGCGCGGTCTGCGGTGAAACAGCGGCTGGCCCAGATACCCTTCCAGCGATTTGATTTGCTGGCTGACCGCGCTCTGCGTCATGTTCAGATCGCGCGCGGCACCGGTAAAGGACAGATGCCGGGCCGCGGCCTCGAACGTGCGCAACCAGCCGAGTGGGGGGAGGGCGGATCTCATGACATAATCTTGCCATAAGCTCAACTACTGCGATAGGTCGAATTTTTTCGTTGGTCAAACGCCCACGCCGGGTTCAGGCTTTGCCGCAGCAAAAGGAGGTTTGACATGAGCGTTACCAATTTGCGACCAAACATGGATCACTGGTCCGAGCGTGTGAACCTGGCCGCCACGTTCCGCTGGACGGTGCGGCTGGACATGCATGAAGGCGTGGCGAACCATTTCAGCCTTGCGGTGAATGAGGATGGTACGCAATTCCTGATGAACCCAAACCAGATGCATTTCGGGCGCATCCGTGCCTCGGACCTGTTGCTGCTGGATGCGAACGACCCGGACACGATGGCGCTGCCCGGCGCACCGGATCCGACTGCCTGGGGCTTGCACGGATCGATCCACCGCCACTGCCCGCATGCGCGCTGCGTGATGCATGTGCATTCGATCTTTGCCACCGTTCTGGCCTCGCTGGCCGATAGTTCCCTGCCACCGATCGACCAGAACACCGCAACCTTCTTCACCCGCTACGTGGTGGACGATGAATTTGGCGGGCTGGCGTTCGAGAGCGAGGGCGAACGCTGTGCCTCAATGCTCAGCGATCCGAAAAAGCGGGTCATGATCATGGGAAATCATGGCGTACTGGTGATCGGCAGCAACCCGGCAGATGCCTTTAATAGGCTCTATTACTTCGAACGCGCGGCCGAAACCTATATCCGCGCGCTGCAGACCGGGCAGGCGCTGCGCGTCCTGTCCGACGAGGTTGCCGAAAAGACCGCGCAAGAGCTGGAGGATTATCCTGATCAGGCCGAGGCGCATCTGCGCGAGATCAAGGCGATTCTGGATAGCGAAGCCTCGGATTACGCCAGCTGAACGCCGCAACAGGCATCGGGACCAGACGCTATGACGGACACGCCACGGCACGAAGAGATGAGCCGCGAGTGGAATTACCACCCGGACTTGCCGCTGCATAACCCCTCGATATTTCGCTGGCCGCCCGATCCGGCCTTTCTGGCGCGGTGGCTGGTCATAAACTGGCTGACGCTGAGTGAGCGGGTGCTGATGTTGGCACTGGCCATCGCGCTCTGGGCGTTCCTCTATCCCTCGCTAGAGTCCGCGCGCGCATTTGCGTTCGGGTGGATCTTTCAGGTCTGGCTGGTGAACCTTGCGATGATCTTTGCGGTCTCGGGTGGGCTGCACTGGTATTTCTACATGAGCAAGGCGCAGGGCAAAAAGCTCAAGTTCGAGCGGCGCGAGATGGGTACGAAGAACAAGCTGTGGGATTTCAGCGATCAAGTACATGACAACATGTTCTGGTCGCTTGGCTCGGGCGTGCTGCAATTGACCGGGTTTCAGGTGGTGACCATGTGGCTGATGGCCAACGGTTATGCGCCCGTGATCACCTTTGCTGAACACCCGATCTGGTTTGTGCTGTGGCTGATCTTGTTGCCGATCTGGTCGGCCTTTCATTTCTATTGGGTGCACCGGTTGTTACATCAGCCAGCCCTTTATCGCCGGGTCCACAGCCTGCATCACCGCAATGTCAACATCGGCCCGTGGTCGGGGTTCTCGATGCATCCGGTGGAACATCTGCTCTATCTCACCACGCTTTGTATCCACTGGGTCGTCCCCAGCCACCCTATTCACCTCTATTTCCATATCGTGTTTCAGGGACCGGGCGCAGCGATGACCCATACCGGGTACGAAGACCTTCTGATCAAGGATAAGCGGCGACTGGCCCTTGGTACGTTTTACCACCAACTCCATCACCGCTACTACGAGTGCAATTACGGCAATCAGGAAATGCCCTGGGATCGCTGGTTCGGCACTTTCCACGATGGCTCGGTCGATGCAACCACCGAGACCCGTGCGCGCAAGAAACGAATGTATGGAAAAAATCCCTAGTTAGAGCCACTTTTGCGCATCTCACTCGGTGATTGACCGAACTCGCTGCCAAAGGCACGCGTCATCGCGCTGGCATTCTCATAACCTGCGCGAACGGCGATCTCGGACACCGGCAGATCGGTTTCGCTGACCAGTTTGCGCGCCAAGTTCATCCGCATCCGTCGATAGACCTGCGCTGGCCCCGCCCCAAGTTCGGCCTTCATGCGCGCCTCTAGCGCTTTCTGCGCCAGTCGCGCTGCGCGGGCGATGGAAGGGATCGACAATGGTTGTTCCAGATTGGCCTGCATCGCGGCCAGCGCCCGGTTGACCGGCGCACTGGTGCCGCTGCCTGCATGGGATCGCGCGGAGTCGCGCGTCATGAACAGTTGCGCCACCTCCAGCGCCAGCGCCTGGCCTTGGTCACGCCCGATCAGGTGCATGACTAGATCGAAGGCCGCCATCGCGCCAGAACAGGTGATGCGGTTGCCATCAATCACAAACCGCTCGCGCAGCACCTCGGTTTCCGGAAACCGCTCGGCAAAACCGGTCAGCTCTTCCCAGTGAATGGTGGCCTTGCAATTGGTCAGCAGGCCCGACTCGGCCAACAGCCAACTGCCCGTGTCCAGACCGGCCAGCGTCGAAAACCGGCCTGCCGCGCTGCGCAGGGCAGCACCGATGGGCCAGTTCAGGTAGTTCCGAAATCCATAAGATGGCATCACCATCAGCATATCGCCGCCCTCATGGCTCAACCGCGCATGTGGCGCGACGCGCAGCCCGCTAGACGAGGTTACCGGTCCGGCATCCAGCGACAGGAACCGCCAATCATAGAGTTGCTTGCCCGACAACATATTCGCCGCGCGCAGCGGCTCGATACTGTTTGCCAGGCAATGGTTTGAGAACCCGTCAAACAGCAGAACACCAAAATATTGACATCGCGTCGATGTTTTTTGCCATACCTGCATGACAAACGTCTAACGCTGCACGACGCCGACAGCAATACACGCAACCATCCTCTAAACGGAATTTCGGAGCGTACGATGCAGTTTGGCCTGAGTGATGAGCAAGAGATGATCGTCTCGACAGTCCGCAGCTTTGTGGAAAACGAGATCTATCCGCATGAGGCCGAGGTCGAACGCACCGGGCAGGTGCCGCAGGCACTGGGCGAAGCGATCAAGCAGAAAGTCCTCGATCTGGGCTTTTACGCCTGCAACTTTCCAGAAGAAGTCGGCGGCGCAGGGCTGAGCCATCTGGATTTCACGCTGGTGGAACGTGAACTGGGGCGCGGGTCGATGGCGCTGACGCATTTCTTTGGCCGCCCGCAGAACATCCTGATGGCCTGTAACGACGAACAGCGCGAACGCTATCTGCTGCCTGCCGTACGGGGCGAGCGGATGGACGCGCTGGCCATGACCGAACCCGATGCGGGATCGGATGTGCGTGGCATGAAATGTCAGGCGCAGCGCGATGGTGGCGATTGGGTGATTAATGGCTCGAAGCACTTCATCTCGGGCGCGGAACACGCCGATTTCTTTATCGTGTTCATCGCCACCGGGGTGGACGAGACCCCCAAGGGCCCGAAAAAGCGCATCACTACCTTTCTGGTGGATCGCGGCACGCCGGGCTTTGAAGTGCGCGAGGGGTATAACTCGGTCAGCCATAAGGGCTACAAGAACTACATCCTCTATTTCGACAATTGCCGAATGCCGGATGCGCAGGTGTTGGGCGAGGTCGATGGTGGCTTTGCGGTGATGAATGAGTGGCTCTACGCAACGCGATTGACGGTTGCGGCCTTCAGCGTCGGCCGCGCGCGCCGGTGCTTCGATTATGCATTGAACTACGCCGCCGAGCGCAGGCAATTCGGCCAACCCATCGGCAAGTTTCAAGGCGTGAGCTTCCAGATTGCCGACATGATCACCGAAATCGACGCTGCGGATTGGCTGACCCTTGCGGCTGCCTGGCGGCTGGATCAGGACCTGCCCTCGAACCGAGAGATCGCCTCGGCCAAACTTTACGCGTCTGAGGCGTTGGCACGGGTGACCGACACCACCCTGCAGATATTTGGGGGTATGGGGCTGATGGATGACTTCCCGATCGAAAGGTTCTGGCGCGACGCGCGGGTCGAGCGGATTTGGGACGGCACCTCGGAAATCCAACGTCACATCATCAGCCGCGATCTGCTGCGGCCCCTGGGGGCATAAGAGATGGGGAAACCAAACATCCGCATCACCTATTGCACCGGATGCAACTGGATGCTGCGCGCGTCCTGGATGGCGCAGGAACTGTTGTCGACCTTCGGTGATGACATAGGATCGGTCACGCTGATCCCCGACGCCTCGGGCGGTGTGTTCGAGATCAATGTCGATGACCGCCTGCTATGGGAGCGCAAGCGTGATGGCGGCTTCCCGGATGCGCGCGAGCTGAAATCTCGCCTGCGCGACAAGATCGCGCCGGAGCGCGATCTGGGCCACCTCGACCGGAATTAGGGGCGAAGATGGCGCGCGAGTTGTCCCGTTTGCTCAACCCGTCCTCGATTGCGGTGATCGGCGGCGGCGCGTGGTGCGCGTCGATCATCGAAGCCGCCCGCCGGATCGGGTTCGAGGGCGAAATCTTTCCCGTGCATCCCTCGGGCAAAGAGATTGCTGGCCTGCCCTCCTACTGCCGGATCGAAGACTATCACGGCCCAATTGATGCGGCATTTGTCGGGGTCAATCGCCACGCGACGATCGACATCGTGCGGGCGCTCAACACGCGCGGTGCGGGGGGCGCGATCTGCTTCGCTTCGGGCTTTACCGAAGCGGTGGCCGAGGATCAGTCGGGGTCCGATCTACAATCCGCGCTGGTCGCGGCAGCGGGGGGCATGCCGATCCTCGGACCGAACTGCTATGGCTTCGTCAACGCACTGGACAGGGTGGCGATCTGGCCCGACCAACACGGGATGCAGCCGGTGGAGCGGGGCGTTGCGATCCTGACCCAAAGTTCGAACATGGCCATCAACCTGAGTATGCAGAAACGCGGGTTGCCGTTGGCTTATATGGTCACGGCTGGCAATCAGGCGCAGACCGGATTGGCCGAGATGGCTACGGCTTTGTTGGAAGACGACCGTGTAACTGCGGTGGGCCTGCATATCGAAGGCTTCGGCGATCTGCGAGCCTTCGAGGCGATGGCTGCACGCGCGAGCGGACTTGGCAAACCTATCGTGGCGCTCAAAGTCGGCAAATCGGCGCAGGCCCGTGCAGCGACCGTGTCCCATACCGCCTCGCTGGCGGGCGGTGATGCGGGGGCAGAAGCGTTTTTGGCGCGGCTCGGTATCCCGCGGCTGAACAGTCTGCCCGAGTTTCTGGAAACGTTGAAACTGCTGCATGTAACGGGCTGGCTGTCCGCCAACACCCTTGCGACCATCAGTTGCTCGGGGGGCGAGGCGAGCCTTGCCGCTGACAGTGCACTGACCCGCGATCTGATATTTCCGCCGCTCAATGATCGCCAGCGCAGCGATCTGCGGGCCGCACTGGGGCCAATGGTGGCGCTGGCCAACCCGCTGGATTATCACACCTATGTCTGGCGCGACGTGCCAGCGATGACAGCCGCCTTTGCCGCGATGCTGGACCCAGGTCTGGCGATGACATTACTGGTCGTGGATTTTCCCCGCGATGACCGCTGTTCTGCCCGGGATTGGGATTGCGCCATCGACGCTGTGATCGGCGCGCAGGATCGAACCGGTCTGCCGATTTCTATGGTGGCGACCTTGCCCGAACTGATGCCCGAGGAGGTTGCCGAACGCCTGAGGGCGCATGGAATTGTCGCGTTTCACGGGTTGGACGAGGCGCTCGCCGCGCTCGAAGCCGCCAGTCGAACGCGCCCGACAAGGCCTGCGCCTATCCTGCTGCCCGGTCCGGCGCGGGACGTGGTTCTGATCCCCGAAGCCGAAGCCAAGCATCGGCTGGCACAGCACGGGTTGCGCGTGCCGGGATCAGAGCGCTGCGATAGTGCAGCCACTACAGTGCTGGCCGCGGAGCGCATTGGCTTTCCGGTAGTCCTGAAGGGTGAAGGCGTGGCGCATAAGACCGAAGCGGGCGCCGTGGCATTGAACCTAGGAACCTCCGATGCGGTCGCGGAAGCCGCAGCCCAAATGCCCGCCACGCGCTTTCTGGTCGAGGAAATGATCAACGGAGGCGTCGCCGAACTGCTGGTCGGTGTGCTGCGCGACCCGGCGCATGGCTTTGTCCTGACGCTGGCGGCGGGCGGAGTGCTGACCGAGCTGCTGCAGGACAGCGTGACACTGCTTCTGCCTGCAAGTGACGACATGATTGTGAAAGCGCTGGACAGTTTGCGCATCGGTCAGGTGATCGCGGGCTATCGCGGACAGGCGGGCGCTGATAAACAGGCTCTGATAAAGGCTATTCACGTGATTTGTGAATACGTTCAGCGCCATCAGAATGATCTGGAAGAAATTGAGGTCAATCCGTTGATCTGCACGCCGGTTGATGCGGTGGCAGCGGATATATTGCTGCGGCAAAAGGAGTGAAAGATGACTGACGCACCCGTCAAAACACAGCGCGATGGCCCCATTCTTGAGGTTACGCTTGACCGCCCCAAGGCTAATGCGATCGACCTTGCGACCAGTCGGATCATGGGCGAGGTGTTTCGCGATTTCCGCGACGATTCGGAACTGCGGGTCGCCATCCTGACCGGCGGTGGTGACAAGTTCTTCTGCCCCGGTTGGGACCTGAAGGCGGCAGCCGATGGCGATGCGGTGGATGGAGATTACGGCGTCGGCGGCTTTGGCGGGTTGCAGGAACTGCGCGAAATGAACAAGCCGGTGATCGCTGCGGTGAACGGCATTGCATGTGGCGGCGGGCTGGAACTGGCACTGAGCGCCGACATGATACTGGCGGCAGATCACGCGAGTTTTGCCTTGCCGGAAATTCGGTCCGGCACCGTCGCGGATGCGGCCAGCGTGAAACTGCCCAAGCGTATTCCCTATCACATCGCGATGGAGCTGCTGCTGACCGGGCGCTGGTTCGACGCGGAAGAGGCGCATCGCTGGGGGTTGGTGAATGAAATCGTTCCCGCCGATCAGCTGATGGACCGGGCCCGCGAATTGGCGCAACTACTCGCCAGTGGCCCACCGTTGGTTTATGCCGCGATCAAGGAGATCGTGCGAGACGCAGAGGACGCGAAGTTTCAGGACGCCATGAACCGGATCACACAGCGCCAGCTACACAGCGTCGATACGCTTTATGCCTCCGAAGATCAGTTGGAAGGAGCCCGCGCCTTTGCCGAGAAACGCGATCCGGTCTGGAAAGGGCGTTAGGCTTTTTCGAACAGCGCGATGAACGCGGTGTCGTCCTTGTTCTCGCCGGTGGCCAGATCGCCGAATATCCGAACCTCGACAAGCGATGGTTGCCCGATCCGTGCGACTTGCTCCAGCGCGTCCAGCTTTGTGGAAAACCCTTTGGCAGCGAAGTGCCTGGCGTTGATCGACAGGGCAAACTGTGCCCCGGGTCGCGCAATGCGCAGCAGTTCGTCCAGGGCCTCGGGCCCCACATGCCCATGGGTGAAAGTGCCAGATGAGACGATGCCGGAATAGCTGTTGCGCGAAACCGGCACCCCTTCGTTCAGATCGGCCTCGATGGCGTCGCGATAGACATCCTTGCGCATTGCGCGGTTCAACATCTCGGTGCTGATATCGGTGGCGTCGATCGGCCCGACGCCCATATCGGCCAGCACCGCACCGCACAGCCCCGTCCCCGCGCCGACATCCAGAACCGGCCCCTGGCCACCGGCAAGGCCAAAAGCGCGGGCGGTGTGGATATGCAGCTGATAATCCTCGTTAAGAGCGAACATCCGGTCATAGTCGTCGGCCCATTCCGCATAGAGTCGCCGCGAGTCGTCGGACGTTTTCAAACTATATGCGATGCGCAGGTCGGGTGGTTTTGGGGTCATACTCAATTGAAAAGCCCTTGAGGGATTCGAATCAAGAAAAGATGACAAATACTTGCATCCCGCCCGCCCGCGGATCATCAAGGGCGCATGGCAGGAACTTTGTTATCTTTCGGGCATGGGTACACGGCGCAGGCGCTGGCGCGGGACCTGTTGCCTCAGGGTTGGGCCGTGACCGGTACAACCCGGTCTCAGGGCGCGCTGGGTGCTATAGCCGGGCAGGGCACTACGCCGCTGCTCTGGCCCGGTGCAGAGCCGGATTTTGCGGGCGTTACCCATTTGTTGATCTCGGTGGCACCAAATACCGACGGTGACCCGGTGTTGAACGCTTTGGCGAAGGAAATCGCCGCGCGCGCCGGGCAATTCGAATGGGTTGGGTACCTGTCCACAACGGCTGTTTATGGCGACCATGGCGGCAACTGGGTGGACGAGGCCACGCCGCCCGCCCCCACCGCCGAAAGAGGCCGGTGGCGACTGGCCGCCGAACGCCACTGGGCTGCTATTCCGGGCCTACCGCTGCATATCTTCCGGTTGGCGGGCATCTACGGGCCGGGGCGCGGACCGTTTTCCAAGCTGCGCCGGGGCGGGTTGCGGCGGATTGTCAAGCCGGGGCAGGTGTTCTCGCGCATCCACGTGGACGATATTTCGAAGGTGCTGCAGGCCTCGATTGCGAGACCCGATCCGGGCGCGGTTTACAACGTTTGCGACGATGAACCGGTGCCACCGCAAGACGTAATCGCCTATGCGGCCGAGCTTCAGGGCCTGCCTCTTCCCCCTGCTGTGTCCTTTGACGAAGCCGAGCTGACCCCCATGGCGCGCAGTTTCTATTCCGAGAACAAGAGGGTGCGGAATGACCGGATCAAGGATGAGTTAGGCGTCAAATTGACGTACCCGGATTACCGGGTGGGGCTGCAGGCTCTGGCCGACGGAGGTTTCTAGGCCCGCTGCTCGCCGATTGTGGCAACGCCCAGAACCTCCAGAACTTTGGCCTCAATCTGTTCGGCATTCATGGCGGCTGTGCTGTACATATCCGCCGGACTGGACTGGTCGATAAAGATATCGGGCAGCACCATCGAGCGGTATTTGAGGCCGCTGTCAAAGACCGCCTCCTCGGCCAGCAGCTGCGCTACGTGACTGCCGAACCCGCCCACGGCGCCCTCTTCGATGGTGATCAGTGCCTCGTAACCTGCGGCGAGGTCCAGGATCAGGTCGCGGTCCAGAGGTTTGGCGAAACGGGCATCGGCAATCGTAGGCCGGATGCCGCGCGCCTCCAGCGCTTCGGCGGCTTTCTGAACCTCGGACAGGCGGGTGCCGAAGGACAGCAGCGCCACGCGCGATCCGGTCTGGATCATCCGGCCCTTGCCGATCTCAAGCACTTCGCCGCGTTCAGGCAGGTCGACGCCGACCCCCTCGCCGCGCGGGTAGCGGAACGCAATCGGGCCGTCGTCATGGGCGGCGGCGGTGGCGACCATATGCATCAGCTCGGCTTCGTCGGCGGCGGCCATGACCACCATGCCGGGAAGATTGGCCATATAGGCGATGTCGAAACTGCCCGCGTGGGTGGCGCCATCGGCCCCCACCAGCCCGGCACGGTCAATGGCGAAACGTACCGGCAGACGCTGAATGGACACGTCATGCACGACCTGATCGTAACCACGCTGCAGGAAGGTCGAGTACATTGCGCAGAACGGCTTCATCCCGCCCGCCGCCAGCGCGGCGGAGAAGGTCACGCCATGCTGTTCGGCGATGCCCACATCGAAACAGCGCGACGGAAAACGCTCGGCAAAGAGGTTCAGCCCGGTGCCATCGGGCATCGCGGCGGTCACGGCAACGATCTTGTCATCGCGGCCGGCTTCCTCGACCAATGTCTTACCAAAGACCGAGGTGTAGCTGGGCGCGTTCGAGGGCGATTTTTTCTGCTCGCCTGTCACCATATCGAATTTTGCGGTGGCATGGCCCTTGTCTCGTGCGGTCTCGGCAGGGGCGTATCCCTTGCCCTTCTTGGTCAGCGCATGGATCAGGATCGGCCCGGTGGCGCGTGCCTTGACCGTGCGCAGCACTGGCAGCAACTGATCCATGTCGTGCCCGTCAATCGGGCCTATGTAAGAAAAGCCCAGTTCCTCGAACATGGTGCCGCCCATGGCCATACCTTTTAGCATGTCCTTGGCGCGTTTCGCCCCCTCGCGGAAGGGCTCAGGCAACAGCGACACCGCGCCTTTGGCGGCCGCCTTCAGATCCTGAAACGGTTCCTCGGCATAGAGTCGCGAAAGGTAACTGGACAGGGCACCGACTGGCGGCGCGATACTCATTTCATTGTCGTTCAGGATGACGATCAGACGCTTTTTCAGATGGCCCGCATTGTTCATCGCCTCGAACGCCATGCCTGCCGACATCGATCCGTCGCCAATGACGGCGATGGCGTCACCCAGCCCTTCGGGTGTCACCCCGCCCAAGTCGCGGGCCACGGCAAACCCCAGCGCGGCGCTGATCGAAGTCGAGCTATGAGCCGCCCCGAATGGGTCATAGGGGCTTTCGCTGCGTTTGGTGAACCCGCTCAGTCCGTCCTTCATCCGTAGGGTACGGATGCGATCACGGCGCTCGGTCAGGATCTTGTGCGGATAACATTGGTGGCCCACATCCCAGACGATCTTGTCGCGGGGAGTGTCGAAAACCGCATGCAGCGCCACGGTCAGTTCCACCACACCCAGGCCTGCGCCCAGATGCCCGCCGGTCACCGAGACCGCCGAAATGGTTTCGGACCGCAGCTCGGACGCAAGCTGCGTGAGCTGCACATCGCTGAGCCGCATGAGATCCGCGGGGCGGTTCACAAGATCCAGCAGGGGCGTGTTCGGGCGGTCAGACATGGCGCCTCCAAGCGCGTATTAGCTGTCGCGGGCAATAACGAAGCGCGCGGCCTGCTTCAAGGTCTCGGCGGAAAATCCGTAGCCGTCTAACGCGGCGTTGGCCTGATCGACCAGGTCTGCCGCGCGAGATTTGGCCTTATCCAGACCCAGCAGCGACACAAATGTCGCCTTGCCCGCCGCATCGTCCTTGTTCAGCCGCTTGCCTGCTTTTTTGGCATCACCCTCAACATCCAAAATGTCGTCAGCGATCTGAAAAGCAAGCCCAAGCGCCCGGGCATATTGGCGCAGCGGGGCGGGATCGGTCCCTGCAAGTACCGCGCCCACGCTTGCCGACCATTCGATCAGCGCCCCGGTCTTGCCCGCCTGCAGGCGCGTGATCTGATCCAGATTGAGCGGCTTCGGCGCGGCTTCGGCCGCTATATCCAGCGCCTGTCCCAGAACCATGCCTTTGGCACCGCTGGCCTCGGACAGGCTCTGTACAAGGGAAATTCGTGTCTCTGCCGGCCCAACTTCTGGGCGCGCCACCAGATCAAAAGCCAGCGTCTGCAAAGCGTCGCCTGCAAGTACGGCAGTGGCCTGGTCCCACTTCACATGCACTGTGGGCCGCCCGCGCCGCAGATCGTCGTCATCCATACAGGGCAGGTCGTCATGGACAAGACTATAGGCATGCAAAGCCTCGATCGCGGTGGCGGGCCAGATCGCGCGAGTTGGATCGACCGCTAAGAGTCGCGCGCTTTCCAGCACCAGAAAACCACGCAACCGCTTGCCGCCCTGCGTGGCGTAGCCCATGGCCTGCGTCACGGGCAGATCGTCATACGGGGACAGAACCAGATCGAACTGATCCTGTATACGCGCCGCGTCTTTCGCCAACTGGTCGCGGAACATCACATGCCTTCGACAGGTTTCGTCCCGGTCGGGGTGCCGTCGCCATCCAGAGTGATGGCAGCAACCTTTTCCTCGGCACGCTTCAGCTCATCTTCGCAGCGTTTCTTGAGCAATGCACCGCGTTCATAGAGCGTGATCGACTGATCCAGCGCCACATCCCCACGTTCCAACTGGCTGACGACAGTTTCCAGTTCCTTCATCGCCTGTTCAAAGCTCATCTGGTCCACGGGCGTGTCAGTCATTGTGCTGCCTTTATCAATTCTTCCACATGCGCCTTGGTCGAGGCGGCCAGCGCGTTCAGATCATATCCGCCTTCCAGAGTCGAGACGATACGACCTTTGCACAGCTCTGCCGCGATGGCGCAAATCTCGCGTGTCAGCCAGGCAAAATCCGCCGTCGCCCAGTTGAGCGCGGCCAGCGGATCATCCTGATGCGCGTCGAACCCGGCAGAAACTATGACCAGTTCCGGCTTGAACGCGCGCATCCGGGGAAAGGCCAGCCGCTCATAAGCGTCCCGCATCTCGGCCCCGCCCGTGCCCGGGCTAAGCGGAATGTTCAGGATCGTGTCGAAATCCCCTGTCTCGTCCGGGCGACCCGAACCGGGCCAAAGCGGCATCTGCTGCGAGGTGATGACCAGTGCCCGGCTTTCGTCCCAGAGCAGGTCCTGTGTTCCATTGCCGTGATGCACGTCGAAATCCACCACCGCCACCCGAGACAACCCATGATGATCCAGCGCGTGCTTGGCCGCCAGAGCCGCGTTTCCGAACAGGCAAAACCCCATCGCCGTGTCCCGCTCGGCGTGGTGGCCGGGCGGGCGGATGGCGCAAAAGGCATTGCTGGCCTCGCCGGCCAGCACCATGTCGACAGCGCGCGTCACCGCCCCCGCCGCACGATAGGCGGCATCTACCGAGCCCGGTGACATGAAGGTGTCACCGTCGATCTGGGCAAAGCCGTCCAAGGGACGCCCGGCGCGTATCTGGGCGATGTAGTCAGCCGGATGAATTCGCAGCAGATCGTCATCCGCCGCCAAGGGCGCCGTCACCCGTTCCAGCGCAAGCGGTTCCAGCGCATGCAGGATATGTTCCAGCCGCGCCACTCGCTCGGGATGCCCGGTGGGCGTCACATGGGCAAGACAATCGGCATGGGTCAGCAGGGCAGTTTTCATCGGGGTCCGTTCTTCATCTGGCCAAAATGTCCTCACCGAAGGCAAAATAACGCCGCGCAGCGGCCCATCTCAGTCGGGCGCCAGCATATAACCCGCGCCACGCACTGTCTGCAAATAGCGCGGTTGCTTCGGATTAGGCTCGATTTTGCGCCGTAACCGGGTGATCTGCACATCGACTGCGCGTTCCTGCGCCTGGCCTCGGTCGCGGCCTAGATCCTCGACCAGTTTGGTGCGGCTGACGGCCTCACCGGGTTGGGCCGAAAAGATCTTCATCAACTGGCTCTCTGTAGCGGTCAGCCGAACCAGGTCCTCACCCTGCCACATCTCGCCGCGTTCGATATCATAGCGGATCGGCCCCAGATGCAGGATTTTCGGAACGGTATCCTCGGCGGGGGTGTCCGGCATGCGCCGCAGGATCGCACTGATCCTGAGCAGCAACTCCTTGGGCTCGAACGGTTTGGCCAGATAATCGTCGGCCCCGGCTTCCAGTCCCGCGATACGGTGTTCGGTCTCGCCGCGTGCGGTCAGCAGCAGGATCGGCGTGGAATGGGTCTCGCGCAGGCTGCGGGTCAGGCTGACGCCATCCTCTCCCGGCATCATCACATCCAGCACGATCATATCAAAATCCAGCCCCGACAGCACCCGTCGCGCATGGGCGGCGTCGCGGGCGGCGGTGACCAGGAACCCGTTGCGCATCAGGAATTTCTTGAGCAGATCGCGGATGCGTTCATCATCATCAACGATCAGCAGATGCGCGTCCAGATCGCTCATGTGGGTCCGTCCTTAAGGTTTCTGTAGGCCCGTCGCATGCTTGTATCCATCATTGCCTCAAGCACCTGTTTAAACCCGGCGACCGCCTCGGGGCCAGCATCCTTGTAGGCGGCGCGCATCCGGGCCCGTTGCGCATCCGACAATTTTGTCTCAAGCGCGCGGCCCGCATCGGTCAGGAACAGATGCCGCTCACGCTTGTCCACCGTGCCGACGCGGCTTTCCACCAGACCGTCGGCGATCAGCGTCCGCAGCACCCGGTTGAGCGACTGTTTCGTGACCCCAAGGATGCTGAGGAGGTTGTTCACAGTGGTGCCCGGCGCCCGGTTGATGAAGTGGATTGCCCGGTGATGGGCGCGGCCATAAGCCATTTCAGCCAGAATCCGGTCGGGATCAGCGGTGAAGCCGCGATAGGCAAAGAACATCGCCTCGATCCCCTGCCGCAATTGCTCGTCGGTCAGGAACAACAGGCTTTCACCGCCATAAACAGGGGCGCTGCGCGCTTCCGACATCAGAGGCCTCCCGATTGCTTTCACGCAGTTTATGTCAGTCTTGTTGACATTCCAAGAGCAAAGCGGTATCGAGTCACAGTTTTGGCGCAACATTATGTCCGCAGCGGCCCTAATTTGCGCAACTTTTTGTAAATTCGTCCTATTTGGGAGGCACCCCATGGCGGGATATGATGATCGCGACGGCGTGATTTGGATGGATGGCGAGTTGGTCGACTGGCGGAGTGCGAAGGTGCATGTCCTGTCCCATGCGATGCACTACGCCTCGTCGGTGTTCGAGGGCGAGCGCGCCTATAACGGCAAGATCTTCAAAAGCCGCGAACATTCTGAGCGGCTGATCGCCTCGGCGCAGGCGCTCGACATGCCGATGGAATGGTCGGTCGATGACATCGAAGCGGCAAAATCCGCAGCACTCAAGGCCAGCGGGCTGGAAGACGCCTATGTGCGCGCCGTTGTCTGGCGCGGATCGGGTGAAGATATGGGCGTGGCCTCGGCCCGCAACCCGGTACATATGGCGGTCGCTGTCTGGCCCTGGGGCGCCTATTACGGCGATGCCAAGATGCAGGGCGCCAAGTTGGACATCGCGGAATGGAAGCGGCCCAGTCCGGAAACCATCCCGGTTCACGCCAAAGCGGCGGGGCTCTATATGATCTGTACCATTTCCAAGCACAAGGCCGAGGCCAAGGGATGCTCGGACGCGCTGTTCATGGACTATCGCGGCTATGTTGCCGAGGCGACGGGCGCGAACGTGTTTTTCGTCAAGGATGGCGAGGTGCACACGCCCAAGCCCGATTGCTTTCTGAACGGCATTACCCGGCAGACGGTGATCCAGATGCTGAAGGATCGCCAGATCCCGGTGCATGAGCGCCATATCCTGCCCGAAGAGATGTCTGGGTTCGAACAATGCTGGCTCACCGGCACCGCCGCCGAGGTCACCCCCGTGGGTGAGATCGGGCCATACACGTTCGAGGTCGGAGCCCTGACCCGCGACATCGCCGAAGCCTATGAGAAACTGGTGCGCGCCTGATCCGGGCGCGTGCTTTACTCCGAAGCCCGATTCATCTTGCGCAGCGCTCCATTGACCAGCCGGCGCATCATCCAGCGGGCGGCCCACGGGGCGATATTGGTCATTGCCAATGCCAGCTTGGGCATCAGGCCCATCACCACCAAAGGCTTGCGCGCCGCAACGCCGCGCAGCATCAGATCAGCCGCGACCTCGGGCTGCAAGACACCGGGGAAAGCCTTGAGCTCGCGGGTGACGGGGTGCATGGTCTCACGCTCGGTCAGGACCATCGGAGTTTCGATCTCGGCCGGGCAGATAGCGGTGATGTCGATGCCACGTTCGATCATCTCGACCCGCAACACCTCTGCCAGGCCGACAACTCCGAATTTCGACGCGCAATACGCACCATAGGCATAGTTGCCGATCTTGCCAGCAAGCGACGCGATCAGCGCCAGATGTCCGCCCCGCTGCATGTGGTTCAGCACGGCGCTGGCGAAATAATGTGTGCCCAGCAGGTTGACCTCGATCACCTTGCGGAAATCGTCATCGTCGATCTGTCCATAAGGCGCTGCCAGCAGGATTCCTGCCGCATTCAGTGCAAAATCCGGCGCGCCGAGGGCTGTGACGGCCGCGTCCACTGATCTGTGCACAGAGTCCCGGTCAGAAATATCGAACTCGAAAAAAGCGACTGTCTGGCCCGGTTTGCACGCGGCTTGCAAGTCGTCGCGCATTGATTGCGAGAAGTTCAGATCGAACAGGGCCACGGAACTGCCCTCGGCGATCATGGTTCTTGCGACAATCAGGCCAAGCCCGCTTGCAGCGCCGGTGACAAAGGCGCAACGCGGTACACCGGTTTTCCAGCGATATGGCATCCTTGCCTCCGGCGATTAGAAATCGACGCCGCGCTGGGCCTTGATACCAGCCTGGAACGGGTGCTTCACCTCGGTCATTTCGGTGACCAGGTCGGCATAGTCGCACAGCTCAGCCGGGGCGTCGCGTCCGGTCAGGATGACGCCGGTCTTGTCCGACCGTTTGCGCAGCCCGTCCAGAACATCCGCCACTGTCAGATATTCATAGCGCAGCGCGATGTTGATTTCGTCCAGCACCACCAGATCATAGTCGCCGCTGGCCATCAGGTCGCAGGCCTTGCCAAAGGCCGACTTGGCCGCGGCCATATCGCGGTCACGGTCCTGCGTGTCCCAGGTGAACCCCTCACCCATCGTGTGCCAAGTGACGCCGCCATGCTCTTCGAAAAAGCGCCGTTCGCCGGTTTTCCACTTGCCCTTGATGAACTGAACCACCGCCACCTTCTGGCCCCAGCCCAGCGCCCGGATCACCACCCCGAACGCGGACGAGGATTTGCCCTTGCCCTTGCCGGTATGGATCAGAACCAGTCCCCGGCCCGGGTCCTGCGCCTCGGACACTTTGGCGCGGTGCTTGGCCTGCACCTCTTTCATTTTTTCCTTGTGGTCTTGGGCGTCTGTCATGATCGGTCCTCGCATGTCGGTTGCGCCACCCTATTGCGCATGGGCGAAAGGTAAAGCTCAGTTTTTTGGCAACCGCAGCGCGCGGGTCTTGCTGCGTTCCAGACCCAGCTGATGTTCGCGCCAGACCACGATGATATTGCCCGCAATAACCAGCGCGGCCCCGATCAGGATAACACTTGTCGGCCAGTCTCCAAACCAGACATAGCCGATCAGCACCGCAAACAGCATCGAAGCATAGTCGATCGGCGCCAGCATCGAAGCCGGACCAAAGCGATAGGACGAGGTCACCAATATCTGAGCGACGCCGCCGATAACCCCGGCAGCGATCAGTTTGAACAGTTGCGCCGGGTCCGGAACCACCCAACCGAAGAACCATGTCGTCAGCGACAGAATCGATGCCGTGACCGAGAAATAGAACGCAATTGCGGCGGTATGATCTGTCGCCACCAGTTGCCGGATGTGAATCTGCACGAAGGAGCGCGCGCAGGTCGCCGCAAGGATCAGTAATGCGCCGATCGTGGCGGTATCCTGAACCCCTCCTCCCGCGCCCAGGCGCGGCCAGATCATGATCAGAACCCCCAGCAGACCGATGGCAACGGCGGAGATCCGGATCATCCTGACACGCTCGCCCAGCATGACCGAGGCCAGAATGATGGTGAAGATCGGCGTGGCATAACCAATGGCGGTCGCCTCGGGTAGCGGGATCAGGGCCAGTCCGGTAAAGGTCAGCCCCATCGCGGCGGTGCCCAGCACTCCGCGCCAGAAATGGCCCATCGGGTTTCTGGCGATCAGGCCATGACGCAACTCACCCTTCAGGATCAGCCACAAGACGATCACCGGGATCGCGCAGAACGACCGAAAAAACACGGCCTGTCCGGGCGGGATCTCTCCATCCAGCGATTTGATCAGGGCCGCCAGCATCGTGAACAGAAAAATCGCGCTGGTCTTCAGACCGACCGCCAATAGCGGTCGATGCGATGTTAAGGATGTTGCCATGGCGCGGAGATTGCGCCTTTGGCCGGAAAAGATCAATTGCTTGATTTTCCCCGACCGCACCCGCAATTCTGCGCCTGAACCACTGACGGAGGCCGCCATGGGCGCTGAAAACCATCTGATATCCGCGCTTCGAGACGCAAGCGCGGGGCGCGATGCGGATGTGTTTGCGAATGTTCCAGGTGGCGACGATGTGAGTTTCGGCGCGCTTTTTGCCGGGTCCGAGCGGATGGCGGCCGCCCTTGTTGCGCTTGGTGTGCAGCCGGGCGACCGCGTCGCGGTGCAGGTGGCCAAGACGATTCAAGCGATTGAGCTTTACCTGGGCACTGTCATGGCGGGGGCCGTGTTTCTGCCTCTGAACACCGCTTATACCGGGGTCGAAGTGGGATATTTCGTCGGTGACGCCGCGCCAGCGCTTGTCGTATGTGACCCCGCACGCAAGGCTGAGATCGAAGCCATTGCGGATGGTGCGCTTGTCCACACACTGGATTCGTCCGGCGAGGGAACGCTGCGCACCCTTGCAGACAATCAAGACGGGTTTCAGCCGGTACCACGCACGCAGGACGATCTGGCGGCGATCCTTTATACCTCTGGCACAACGGGCCGGTCAAAGGGTGCAATGCTGAGCCACGCGAATCTCGTCTCTAATGCGGAGGTTTTGCGCGATTATTGGCACTTCACGTCTGAGGACGTACTGATCCACACCTTGCCGATCTTTCACACCCACGGTCTGTTTGTTGCGACTAATGTGGCGCTTCTTGCCGAGGCGAAGGTGGTGTTTCTGCCCGGTTTCGACGCGGATGCGATCCTAGATGCGATGCCGGGTGCGACGGCGATGATGGGGGTGCCCACCTTTTACACCCGCCTGTTAAGTGATCCGCGACTGACGCGGGCGCGGGCGTCGAATATGCGGCTCTTCATTTCGGGGTCTGCGCCGCTGCTGGTGGACACGCATGAGCAATGGGAGGCGCGCACAGGCCACCGCATCCTCGAACGCTATGGAATGACCGAGACCAATATGAGCACCTCGAACCCGCATGACGGCGAACGCCGCGCCGGCACTGTGGGTTTCCCGTTGCCCGGCGTCGAGGCGCAAATCATGAAAGACGGCGCGCCGGTGCCTTTGGGCGAGATTGGTGTGCTTGAGGTGCGTGGCCCTAACGTGTTCCAGGGCTATTGGAAGATGCCGGAAAAGACCGCCGAGGAATTGCGCCCGGATGGCTGGTTCATCACCGGCGATCTGGCCCAGATAGATGTGGACGGCTACATCTCGATCGTCGGCAGGCAAAAGGACCTGATCATCACCGGCGGTTTCAATGTTTACCCGAAAGAGGTGGAAAGCCTGATCGACGATCTGCCCGGCGTGCTGGAAAGTGCCGTCATCGGGGTGCCACATCCCGATTTCGGCGAAGCTGTTGTTGCTGTCATTGCCCGGGATTCCCCTAATTTAGAGCCTGATATAATTGCGACGGGCCTGGCGGATCATCTGGCGAAGTTCAAGCAACCCAAGCGCATCATCCTCACAGAAGCGCTACCGCGAAACACGATGGGCAAGGTACAGAAAAAGGCGCTGCGCGATCAGTACAAGGACCTGTTTGATGACAAACGCTGATCTTTCCGATTTTGGAACGTTGGAGTTCGAAGTCTTCGGCGATGCGACATGGTTCTCCTGTTTTGCCGTTAGCGAGTTGGCTGTGGTGTCGATGGGTGCTGTGGGCTCGGCCGTCGCCGATCTGATTGCAGCACTTGGTCTGGGAACAAAGCCAGTGGTGACGGTTGATCGACGGCTGGCCTCGCTCTGGTTCCAGGGGTCGATCCAACCGCAAGGCTGGTCGGTGCCGCCGCTCTGGGACGCGATTGCGGGCGATTACCGGGCGCAGGATGGCTGGATCAGATTGCACACCAACGCGCCCCATCACCGCGCGGCGGCCCTATCGGTTTTGGGATGCAAGCCCGAGAAAGACGCGGTTTCCGAGGCTGTGCGCGGATGGGCAAAAGACACTCTGGAAGCAGAGATTGTGGCTGCAGGCGGTGCTGCCGCCGCGATGCGCAGCCGTGATGAGTGGTTGGTGCATCCTCAGGGCAAGGCGGTTGCCGCCGAACCGCTGGTGCGCTGGGTGCGTCGGGATGGCCCGTGCCGCGATTGGTTACCGACGCGTGACCGGCCATTGAAGGGGTTGCGCGTGCTCGACCTCACGCGGGTGCTGGCTGGCCCGATCGCCACGCGGGCGCTGGCAGGCTTCGGCGCCGGCGTGCTGCGCGTCGACCCGCCGGACTGGCAAGAACCCGGCGTTGTGCCTGATGTGACGCTGGGCAAAAGATGCAGCCGATTGGACCTGAAAACCGCCGAAGGGCTGTCACGGTTCGAAGCCCTGATCGCCAGGGCGGATGTGCTTGTGCATGGCTACCGCCCCGGGGCGCTGGACGCGATCCTGCCATCCGAGCGGCGTGCGGCGCTTGCACCCGGCCTGATTGAAGTCTGTCTGGATGCCTATGGCTGGACCGGGCCCTGGGCCGGACGGCGCGGGTTCGATTCACTGGTGCAGATGAGCAGCGGGATTGCGGATGCGGGCGCGCGCTGGGCCGGGAGCGACCACCCCCATCCTCTGCCGGTTCAGGCGTTGGATCATGCGACCGGTTATCTAATGGCGGCGTCGGTCCTAACAGGCCTTCTGTACGCGCTGGAGCGACGCGAGATTGGAACCGCGCACCTGTCGCTCGCCCGCACCGCTGAATTGCTGACCTCGCTTGATGGGACGTGTGGGGGGGCCGTCGCCGGGCCGGTGCAGGCTGATTTCTCCGAACAGATCGAACATACGCCTTGGGGACCGGCCGATCGGCTGCGCCCGGCAATCCTTGTGGCAGGCGCGCCGATGCGTTGGGACCGGCCAGCCTCAGAACTTGGAAGTGCCGATCCCGCTTGGAGCTAATCCCAGGTTTCAGGCAGCGCGGCGCCGATTTCACCGGCAAAATAGCGCAAAAAATCCAGCATTAGAGCCTTTCTTTGCTCAGCCAGTATCCGCCCCCCAGTGGTCAGCATATCGTCGGGCAGTGCCAATAGTTTGATGCGCCAATGGTCGAGCGCAAATTGGCGGTCATCCGGGTCCCGGTGCTGACAGAACGGGTCGGTGGGATCGTAAAGCGCCCGGTCGAGCGCTCCGGCCACGCAAAACGCGCGGGCGATCCCGATGGCCCCCAGCGCATCCAGCCGGTCGGCATCGCGCAGAATGCGGGCCTCAGTGGTTTCGGGCGGAATACCTGCGGAAAAGCTGTGCGCCACAATGGCGTGGCGGGTGGCCTCGATCTGATCGGGGCTGAACCCGCAATCGGGTAGGATCGACTCTGCCACCTCGGCGGACATGCGCGAGGCCTGCGTCCGGTCGGGATGGTCCTTCGGCAGGTTGACCAGATCGTGCAGATAGCTTGCGGCCAACAAAACGCGTGGGTCGGCGCTGCCATCGTCGATCAGTTGCGCATTGGCCCACACCCGGTCCAGATGCGCCAGATCATGGGCCGGGTCCTGTGCCATGCGCGCAGCGGCCACCGCGCGCAGATGCGTGTGCAGGTCAGCCAATATGGCCACGGTTTTCACCGATCTGGCCGCGATGCAACAGCAGGTGGTCCAGGATCACACAGGCCATCATCGCCTCGCCCACCGGCACGGCGCGGATACCGACGCAAGGATCGTGGCGGCCCTTGGTGATAATCTGGGTCTCCTCGCCAGACACGGTGATGGTGCGGCGCGTGGTCAGAATCGACGAGGTTGGCTTAACCGCGAAACGCACCACAACATCCTGCCCGGTCGAGATACCGCCCAGCACCCCACCCGCGTGGTTGGAGCTGTATTCCGGGCCGTTTGGACCCATGAAGATCTCGTCCGCGTTGGCCTCGCCGGTCAGTTCGGCGGCAGCCATGCCCTCGCCGATCTCGACGGCTTTCACAGCGTTGATCGACATCATCGCAGCGGCCAAATCAGTGTCTAACTTGGCATAAACTGGCGCGCCGAGCCCGCGCGGCACGCCGCGCGCGACCACTTCGATCACCGCGCCGACCGAGTTTCCGCTCTTGCGCAACTCGTTGAGATAGCCCGCCCAGTCCTCGGCAGCCGTGGCATCGGGAGTCCAGAACGGGTTCTGTTCGATCTGGTCCCAGTCAAACCGGTCGCGATCAATCTTGTGCGGCCCCATCTGCACCATATAACCGGAGATCTGCACATGCGGGGCAAGCTGTTTGATCGCTTCGCGCGCCAGCCCGCCAGCAGCCACCCGCGCCGCAGTTTCGCGGGCCGAACTGCGCCCTCCACCGCGATAATCGCGGATGCCGTATTTCTGCCAATAGGTGATATCGGCGTGACCCGGGCGGAACTTGTCCATGATGTCGCCGTAGTCTTTCGACCGCTGATCGGTGTTTTCGATCATCAATTGCACCGGGGTGCCGGTGGTCTGGCCTTCGAACACGCCAGACAGGATCTTCACCTGATCCGCTTCGCGCCGCTGGGTAGTGAACTTGTTCTGGCCCGGCTTACGCTTGTCCAGCCAGTGCTGGATCATCGCCTCGTCAATGGGCACGCCCGGCGGGCAGCCGTCAACGGTGGCGCCCAGAGCAGGGCCGTGGCTTTCGCCCCAGGTCGAGACGCGGAAGAGATGGCCAAAACTGTTCATAGACATGAGCTGCTCCTTTGCGCGACGTGCTTAGCGACGTGTGCTGTGCGCCTCAAGGGGGATTCCCCCTGAGGCGCTGCGGTATCAGGCCGCCTGAGTGAGCGCTAAGCGGGTTCTGACAATCCCGATCGCGGCTTGCGCGGCTTCGCGGCCCTTTTCGACGAAATGGGAACGGTAGATGGCGTTGTGATGATCGGTTTCCTGGTATTGGTGCGGGGTCAGCGAGACCGACAGGACCGGCACGCCGCTATCCATCCCGGCTCGCATCAACCCGTCGACCACCGACTGGGCCACGAAATCATGACGGTAAATCCCGCCATCAACGACAAAAGCGGCGCAGGCGATGGCGGCATATTGGCCAGTCTGTGCCAGATCGCGGGCCAGCAGCGGCATTTCGAATGCGCCGGGGACGTCATAGACATCGATCTGCGCGACGGGGATCAACTCCTGAAACCCGTCAAGCGCGCGGTCGACGATATCGGAATGCCAGTTGGCTTTGACAAAAGCATATCGGGTGTGTGTCATTGTGAACTCCTTTCGTAACAGACACGTCACCCAAGGCGATCACGAGCAGCCACGCCATTTCACCGGCACAGCATGCGCGTTCTCTTCCATCCGGACTGTAACCGTCGGCCCTGGCCTCTCACCAGATCTGCTGACACTCTGCGCTGGTTCCACGATCAGCCCGAAAACCGGTTCCCGCTTTTCGGATCGTGGATACGGCAGAGCCGCTCGCGGGCTCACGGGTCTATGCCCGCATACCGCCGGTGGGGAATTTCGCCCCGCCCTGAGAACATCATGGACCTTGCCAAGATGCGCGCCGCACTGCAAGACCCTGATTGAGGAGAGCGCCGATGCATCCAAACTCTGCCTTTCGCGGCACCACACCCGAAAACAATATCCGGTTTGCGCGCGAGCGCGGCTTTGGTGTTCTGGCGGTTGCCGTCGACGGGCTACCCCTGCTCAGCCATGTGCCCTTTCTGTTGTCCGAAGGTGGCAGCACAGCGGATCTGCATCTGGTGCGGTCGAACCCGATTTCCCGGATGTTGCGGGACCCGGTTGTGGCACGGATCGCGGTGTCTGGTCCCGATGGCTATATCTCGCCCGATTGGTACGAGGTCGCGGATCAGGTGCCGACTTGGAACTATGTCGCGGTGCACCTGACCGGAGAGCTTGTGCCGCTGCCCGATAGTGATCTGCGCGGCATCCTGGATCGGGAAACGGCGTTTTTTGAAACCCGGCTGCTACCTAAAACGCCGTGGCACGCTGACAAGATGACCGAGGAGGCGCTGGGTCGCATGATGCGGATGATCGTGCCTTGCCGGTTCCATGTGCACAAAATTGACGGCACTTGGAAGCTGAACCAGAACAAGCCCGAAGAGGTGCGGCTGCGCGCCGCCGATCGGGTTGCGGCGGTTGGATTCGGACTTGACACTCCGGCCCTGTCCCAAATGATGCGGGACGCGGCAGAGTGATCGGCCAGCGGCGCGTGCCTTTTCCGATTTGACAGCTTTTGTTTTGACGCATGTTCTGTAAGTTCAGGTCAGCGCAGGAGGCTCCTCATGAAACTCTACCACAGTCCGACATCGCCCTATGTGCGCAAGGTCATGGTTTTGCTGCATGAAACCGGTCAGTTGCCGGATGTCGAGATCTCGTCCGTTGCTGGCACGCCCCTGTCTCCCGCCGATCCGCTGTTGGGCAAGAACCCGTTGACCAAAATACCGGCGCTGGAGCGCGCGGACGGGCCGACTTTGTTCGACAGTCGGGTGATCTGCGCATTCCTCGATACGCGGGTGCAGGCGGGTTTGTACCCTGATGGCTCGCGCCGCTGGGAGGTTCTGACGCTCGAGGCGCTGGCGGATGGTATCCTCGATGCCGCGCTGCTGATGACCTATGAGGGGCGGCTGCGACCCGAGGACATGCAATGGGACAGTTGGACTGACGCGCAATGGTCCAAGATCGCGCGCGCCTGTGCTGCGCTGAATCAGCGCTGGATGGCGCATCTGTCCGGCCCGCTGGACATGGGGCAGATCGCGGTGGGCTGCGCGCTGGGCTACCTCGACCTGCGCCATGGCGTTCGCGGTTGGCGTACCGGGAATGAGGCGCTGGCCGAGTGGTATTCCACCTTCGAATCGCGCCCAAGCATGGAGGCCACCCGGCCCCCGGGGTGACGAGATCGGCGCAGCTTCGCGTGTTTTTCCGCGCACAGTTGAAATTTTGTTCCCAAATGTCGACTTAAGAAACGTCCTGCGCGCCTATGACCGCTGGACGAACCGATTTCTGCCCGATAGATACCCGCGTTAAGTCACTGCATTCGCGTGCGGTGGATATGCACGTTTGCCCGTTCGCGGGCGCTGAGATCGGAGAAGGCTCGTGTCCCACGCAGAAGATCACGAAGGCACCCGCAGAGATTTCCTCTACTACGCCACGGGTGGCGCAGGTGTCGTAGTTACGGGGGCCGCTGTCTGGCCTCTGGTGAACCAGATGAACCCGTCCGCAGATGTTCAGGCACTGTCCTCGATCCGTGTGGATGTGTCGGGCGTCGCCGAAGGGACGCAAATCACGGTCAAGTGGTTGGGCAAGCCGGTTTTCATCCGCCGCCGCACACCCGAAGAGATCGACGAGGCGCGTTCGGTCGATCTGGCCGATCTGCCCGACAATGATGACCGCAACGCCAACAAGCCCGGCCTTGACGCCGCCGACGAGAACCGCTCGATGGACGAAGCCGGTGAGTGGCTGGTTATGATGGGTGTGTGCACCCATCTGGGCTGTGTGCCGCTGGGCGATGGCGCGGGCGACTTCCACGGTTGGTTCTGCCCCTGCCACGGATCGCATTACGACACATCGGGCCGTATCCGCAAAGGCCCCGCACCTGAAAACCTGCCGGTTCCGATCGCGGAATTCGTCGACCCAACCACCATCAAGCTGGGATAAGGAAGCGCGACATGTCCGGAATTCCGCACGACCATTACGAACCCAAATCAAACGCCGAAAAGTGGCTGGATAGCCGCCTACCGATTGTCGGCCTCCTCTACAACACGATCATGATCCCCACGCCGAAGAACCTGAACTGGTGGTGGATCTGGGGTATCGTCCTGGCCTTCTGCCTGGTGCTGCAGATCGTCACCGGCATCGTTCTGGTGATGCACTATACCCCGAATGTCGACTTGGCCTTCGCCAGCGTCGAGCACATCATGCGCAACGTGAATGGCGGCTATATGCTGCGTTATCTACACGCAAATGGCGCCTCGCTGTTCTTTGTGGCGGTCTACATTCACATCTTCCGCGGTCTGTTCTACGGGTCTTACAAATCCCCGCGAGAGATCACGTGGATCATCGGCATGCTCATCTATCTCTGCATGATGGGCACGGCCTTCATGGGCTATGTTCTGCCCTGGGGTCAGATGTCGTTCTGGGGTGCAACCGTGATCACCGGCCTGTTTGGTGCGATCCCGTTCGTGGGTGAAGCGATCCAGACATGGTTGCTGGGCGGACCGGCGGTGGACAACGCCACGCTGAACCGCTTTTTCTCGCTGCACTACCTGCTGCCCTTCGTGATCGCCGCGCTGGTCGTGGTGCATATCTGGGCCTTCCACACCACGGGCAATAACAACCCTACCGGTGTCGAAGTGCGTCGGACCTCGAAAGAGGATGTCAAGAAGGACACGCTGCCCTTCTGGCCCTATTTCGTTATCAAGGATTTCGTCGGCCTTGCCATCGTGATGGTGATCTTCTGGGCGATCGTGGGGTTCATGCCGAACTACCTGGGCCACCCCGATAACTATATCGAGGCCAATCCGCTGGTCACACCCGCGCACATCGTTCCCGAATGGTACTTCCTGCCCTTCTACGCGATCCTGCGCGCCTTCACCGGCGAGGTATGGGTGGTGCAGTTCGCCAGCTTCATCACCGGCGGCATCGTGGATGCGAAGTTCTTTGGTGTGATCGCGATGTTCGGCGCGATCCTGGCAATGGCACTGGCGCCTTGGCTGGACACCTCGAGCGTGCGCTCGGGCCGCTATCGTCCGATGTTCAAATGGTGGTTCTACCTGCTGATCGTCGATTTCATGGCACTGATGTGGCTGGGGGCCATGCCCGCTGAGGAGCCTTACGCCTCGTTCTCGTTGATCGCTTCGGCTTACTGGTTTGGCTATTTCTTCGTGATCCTGCCCATTCTGGGCGTGATCGAGAAGCCGCTGCCGCAGCCTGAGACGATCGAAGAAGACTTCAACGCCCATTACGGCACGCAAGCTGATGGTTCCGGTGCCGCCGAAACCACGCCCGCCGAGTAAGAAGAGGGACCGACTGAGATGTTCAAGAAACTAGCAATCGGTGCCGCTTTTGCCCTTGCACTGGCCCCTGCCGCGTCTTTCGCGGCGGGCGGCGGAGAACAGCATATCGAGGATTTCGCATTCTCGTTCGAGGGTCCGTTCGGCAAATATGATCAGAACCAGCTGCAGCGCGGCCTTCAGGTCTACACCGAAGTCTGCGCAGCCTGCCACGGGTTGCAATATGTGCCTCTGCGCACATTGGGCGACGAGGGTGGGCCGGGTCTGCCGGAAGATCAGGTGCGCGCCTACGCCACCGGGTTCTCTGTGTTGGATGAAGAATCCAACCGGCACCTCTATGACGCCGAAAACGACATCTTTCGGCCGTTGATCGCCAGTGACCATTTTCCGGCAAACCACGCATCCGGTGCACCGGATCTGAGTTTGATGGCCAAATCCCGCGCCGGGTTCCACGGGCCCTATGGTTTGGGTATCAACCAACTCTTCAAAGGCATTGGCGGTGCTGAATACATCGCGTCATTGCTGATCGGATACACCGGCGAAGAGAAAGAAGAAGCGGGTTCGGTTCTTTATGAGAACACGGCATTCCCGGGCGGTTGGATTTCCATGGCACCGCCGCTCTACGGCGAAGATGTCGAGTTCGCAGATGGGCACTCCAACGACCTGCATCACGAGTCCGAGGATGTGGCAGCGTTTCTGATGTGGGCGGCCGAACCCAAGATGATGGCCCGCAAGCAGGCAGGTTTCGTCGGCGTGCTGTTCCTGACGATCCTGGCGTCGCTGCTCTACCTGACCAACAAGCGTCTCTGGGCACCACATAAGGGCAAGAGGCACTAAGCGCTTCTTTCAGAATATCGACCTGACCCCTCGCGTCTTTGACTGCGGGGGGTTTTCTTTTTAGGGACCGAATTGCAGGGATCAGGATTGGGGCGGATTGGCCCCAATCCCCATCACTTCAGAAGACGCGTTCATAAACGCGACAGATCGATCCATGTAACACGCCTCTGGCGATCCTAAAGCTGTGAGCCAATTGGTAAGATACTCAGAAACCCTGAAACGATGTGATTCCAGGTCGAGCCGGTCGGTTCGGCGTCATACTCTGAGATAGTGCCATCCTCGTTTCGCGTTCTCCATTTGAGCTGGCCGGCATCCTCCAGCGTCACGCTGTAGGTATACGCCGGTAGCGCCTCGTCCAGTGCACCCATGGTTTGCGTGGTTAATGTCGGAGCGTCGATGAGAATGCCCATTTCGGTGTTTATGTTTACTGATCGTGGGTCCCAGTTGAACGATCCAACGAACAGGTAACGGTCATCGATTGCAAACGCCTTGGAATGCAAACCAGAGCGCGAATTAGCCCAGTTTATGCCGCGCTGGTGAACTTGATAGGCATCCGGGCGCAGCTCGTAGAGTTCGACGCCCCCGCGAAGCAATGCTCTGCGCTTTTTTGCGTAATGTGCATAGACCGGCGCAACGTCATTGGAGGCAAGGGAATTGGTGACAACCTTGACGTCGACCCCGCGATTTTCCAGCGCGGTCAACCACTTCACGCCACTATTATTAGGCACGAAATATGCAGAGACGATATTCACTTCGCTTTTGGCATCCTCGAAATACGGCAACAATTGAGAAGCGAGAATGGGATCTGCGTTTTCTTTGCCTGCGGTTTTTGAAGGCGGGTCTGCGTACAAACGGGCCATAACCCAATCAAGCGACAGGGCGTCATCCGAGAAATTCTCCTTGGCGGACTTTCTCAAAGCCGCTCCATATTGCGTTTGTTTTGCTTCCTCAACGAGTTCATCGAGCCTTTGCCGTGCGTCACTTAAGCTAAAGGCTTCTGGCTTTCCAACGACCACATGTGCTGGTACAGAAAACTCGCTATTCCAATACGCATCGAAGCTTTGGGAGACTTCGCTCACCACCGGTCCAGCAGCCAGTACATCCAGGTCCGCATAGTTCATTTCTTCCCTCGCTAGGAAATACTCGGCTCCGATGTTGCGTCCACCAACAATTGTAAACACATTGTCTGCAGTCATGGACTTGTTATGCATTCTGCGGTTGATGCGTTTGAAATCAGTCAAGCCCGCAAAAAGCAGGCTCTGGTCTCTCCAGAATGGATTGAAAAGTCGAATTTCAATGTTTTCGTGATGGTCCAACGCTGCTGTCATCGCGTCATAACTGGATGTATCAATGTCATCCAGCAGCAACCTGACACGTACGCCTCGATCTGCGGCGCGAAGTAGACTTGCCGCGAAAAGGTGCCCGGTAGGGTCGTTGTGCAAAAGGTAATACTGCGCATCAATCGTTTGTTCGGCTTCTGCCGCTAACACAAGTCTTGAGACAAGCGCTTGCTCACCGTCGCTGATCAATTTGACGCCTGAACGCCCGTCCTTGGGATCCCCGAGCCTGTTTGCCGCTCGTCCAAGGGCACTGTTCGAATGCGGTTGTTGTGCAGTAGTTACAGTTTTTTCATAAGTACGGACCTTGGGTGCGCAAGCAGCGAGAGCCAGCGCAAAACAGACATGAATCATGGCTACCCATGGCTTCATAAATATTCTCCCAACATCATCCGTTCAGTGACTATGCATACAGGCGAGACTTCAAGGTTGATCGAAAATATTTCGACAAGTTGTGTTCTCGTGCCGTTTGAACTCAGCTTACCTGAAGCGGGTTTGCGCGAAATTCTCTGGGTAAATCGCAAGCCTGTGATGAAGCTGGGAAACAAAATCGTCGGCTTTAAAATTTGATGAGCGCGTGCACCGTAATTCACGCAGTCACTGATGGTAATCGAGAAGCGGAAAAGCTCTTCATTCCAGCACCATGAATAGTAGCTCCGTTTGCAAAGTTGAATTATTTTGTCCCCGTATTATCGAGCTTTATTTTTCTTGGATGATTGCTAGGCTTAGTTTTGAAGTCTCGGTTTAGAGTTGAGGTGCCAGATGAACAGACGGGTACTGACCGCAATAATCTTGTTATCCGCAGGTTCGGTTTGCGCTGCTGGTATGGAACGTTGGGGTGAGTCTGGCGATTGGACTATTTTGATAGATCCCGAAAAGGGTAGTGGATGTCTCGCATGGCGGCAGTTTGATGACGGAATGACTGTTGAGATCGGAGCGGCGCCCGACCAGGCGGGCGGGTTCTTTGCGGCTTACAATCCGGTTTGGGAGCACATTGAAGACGGTGCCACTGGCATAGTGAGTTTTGACTTTGGTGACGCAAAATTTGCAGGTGAAGCGGTCGGCATATACAAGAACGGGGTTCCAGGTGGTTACGCCTTTTTTGATAATCCTGAATTTGTAAGCGAGTTCGGAAAGCGGCAAAGCGTTACCATTACTGGTGAAAGCGGCACCGAGGTCCAACTTGACCTAAGCGGATCTTCGAAAGCCATAGAGGCGGTTCAAGTATGCCAGAAAGAACAGCCCGAACCGCTTAAAGAATAAGACTGTAGCCAACTATTTCAGTTGATAGATGTCCGGCACACACGGCTGTCTGTTCGCGGGCATCTCATCTACGCCTCCGGCAGCCTTGCTTCTAGATCCACCCACATCCAACTCAAACTTTGGCGCCGAAAGGTGACCGGTGATGTCAAATGGCCAAGCACTGCGCGAAAGGGGTTTGCCAACCCGACGAGGTTCCGCTCTTAGCGTGATAGTATCGTTTGCCCAATCCACTTGTCCCTTGGCCACCAATTGAACGGAACCCGTCTCAACCACGATGGAGTCGGAGCTTACCTGCCCAGCTTCGATGCGGACTGGGGCCACGACGCAGGTGATGTCGGTGTAACCTTGACGAAGTTCTTCTGAGAACAGCCAGGGAAAGATACCCAAACCCGCCAGTTCCAGAAGGCTGGTGCTGATATATCCTTGTGACATTGCCAAAGAAGCGCTGCCGCGCATGGAGTTTACGAAGGCTTTGCCAGAGGCGATGTTGCCCCTAACGCTGAACCCCCCGCTCAAACGGCCATACGCGTCTATTCCAACACCCAGTTCATCAAGTATTTCTCCGAACTCCCATCCTGAGGTTGACCCGGACAAGGAGAGCCAATCAGGTGAGTCAATCAGGTCAATTACTGCGCTTAGGCTAAAAATTCCGCCGCCGTATGCCACTTGAAGTGGTCCAAAATCCACGGTTCCTTCTTTTGCAGACAATTGGCTTGAGACAGTTGTTACGCCTTGTTGACCAACGATCTCTTTGAAATCTATCTGCACCTCCACGTCAGCCTCAGTCAGTAAACGTTGTACGTCCAGTAGATCGGCTGGCTTGCCTTTCTCCTTCGGCAAAACCAAAGGTTGGACATCGGCTTCATCACTTTCCTTCGGCAAAACCAAAGGCTGGGCTTCGTCGTCAGCTACTTTTGGAGCGCTGCCTACTAAACTCTTAAACTGATCCAGCGTGGCAGTCAGATTCTTCAGGTCATTAAGATCAAGCCTTTGGCTGGTTATGCTTCCGCGAATGAAAGTTGCCCCCTCCGGAAACTTTGCTTCCAAAGTGGCCTGAAGCTGAGATGAACCGGCTTCAAATTCAACTGAAGCATCAAAGTCGTCGCCCTGCTTCGAGGTTTCTGCATCTACGGAAAGGGCTCCAATCTCGACAGGTTGCAGCTTGAGCGCAGTCAGAATACTGGCACCGTTGTCGACATCCAGTTCTAAGTCAAAATCGAGACCTGACAGCCCTTTCAGTTCGCCGACAGAAAGCGCAAGGTCAAGCGCCCAAAGATCGGTGCCATAGCTTGTGGCATTTAGCCTGTTTAGCGAAACCGGGCCTCCCTCATTGGACAAGCTGAAGTCGGCAATAATGCCACCGAACTGGTCAACATATTCTTCATCCATGCTCGGTAAAAGCAGCTTGGCGGGTCCGTCGAGCGTGCCTTCAAAGGTCACATCCTGAAGCTGGAGCAGGTCGAGGATCTCGCCTTCGGCTTTAAGAATTGGGTCCTCAACTGGCCCGGCTTGCAAGGCAATGCCGAGCATTGCAAGTCGGCCGTCAGGCATGCGGCGTAGGCGTTCAATGGAGGCTGGCCCGATCACGTCCAGTCCTTGGTCAAATGCGTTGGTTTGGAACAGCAGTTTCTCGAATTCGAAAGAAGCCAGTGATCCTACCATGTGCATTTCAAATGCCGTGAACTTCAGGTCTTGGATAATCTTTGCTGATTGTGGCGGCTGTCCCTCAGGATAAAGCCGCGCATCAAAAAACAGATCGACGCCTTGAGCGGTGTAGAGGTCTTCAATCGACCCCTCAGCTTTGAGTTGCTGTCCATCCTCAAGGCTCACGGTGGTCGCAAAAGCTTCGATTTTTAGAGCATCCTGAGATACAAGCTCTGCTTGCAACTGGCCGTTGCCTTCAAGAGCACGTTCCAACCCGATGACTTCGAGAAAATCGCCGAATTCTCCAGTGTCCATCTGCAAGACGGCTCGATAGCCACCACCTTCCGCCTCAGAATATGGCTCACCATCATAGCTCACGGTCATTTCACCGAAGTTGGCACGCGTCGTGAACGGCGCGCCGTGAGGATAGTCGCCCTCGATTTCAAACCTTTGACCGTTGACGGATCCTGTTCCCGAAACCCTCGTTCTTTGCCCTTCATCTACTTGTTCCAGAGCGAGAGATTGGAGGTCGAACACAAACGAAAAGCCTGAGGCTTGGTCATCAATGTTCAACCCAATGGAGGTAAAGCTTACGTTCTTGTCGCTCAGAAATGTGAGGATTCCGCTAGTTTCCGTGTCACTTTCATTGGACGTGCTGGTCTCAGCTAAAGCTTCTTGGTTGTCCACTGCCTCGGCGCTCTCGGATTCAGGCTTCGGTGCCTGTCGGCCTTTTTGCCAGCTTGTTGTGCCGTCAGCGGCTGTAAGAAAGTTCCCTTGGAGGCCTTCCAATACGAGATTGTCAAAGTTCAGACGCCCTTTGGCCAAAGCGGCAACATCCAACTCCAGTTCCAGAAGCTTCATCTCCGCAAGAGATGTGTCTGGCATTGTCTGACTCGGGATAACCACTCCAGCGACATAGATATGGGTAATGCGTCCAAGCGCGACACTCACGTCGTCGTTGACCAAAAGCGGCTGACCGATTTGCTCAGAAAGAACACTTTCGACAAAGCCACGTCGCATGTCTGAGAATAGCGGCGCAGCAAGTAGCAACCAAACAAACGCGATTGTTGCGAAAGCGAGTAATGCGACGGCGCCAAATATTCTAAATAGCCAAGTTTTCATACGTTCCCCTGTCGCCGCTTACGCCGATTTGTCTGTCTGTAAATCGGAATTCGCCAATGCTTCTGGCAAACTTAACACGTAAAGAAGGTCGTCTTAGGCCGCGCATGTCATGCTCATCGATCCAAAGCTGCCAGGATGCGAGCATCCCGTTCGTATGGGTCCTCACGGAAATGAACGCCACCGTCTTCGACCCACGCAGTCCAATATGTCAAAAGAACAGGCATAGGTTCAGGTAACTCAACGCGAGTTGTCTTGCCGCTGTCCAGAATGGATTGCAACTTTTGTCGGCTCCAGTCCGGTTCGCCCTCCATCAGAAGGCTCGCGAATTCGAATGGATGCTCTAGGCGAACACAGCCAGAACTGAGGTTTCTCTCGTTTCGGTCAAAAAGACTGCGGTCGTTGGTGTCGTGCAAGTATACCGCGTATTTGTTGGGAAACATGAACTTGACCAAGCCCAATGCGTTGTCTGGACCCGGTTGCTGAACCAGGGTCACACCGGGGTTCTTTGCCCCCCAGTTCACTGCGTTGGCAGGGATTGTTTGCCCGTCTTTGTTCCGAACAACATAATTGTTGCGCGTCAGGTAGGCTGGATCCTTGCGGATGCGTGAGAGCTTATCCTTCCGAAAAATCGAGGCGGGAACGGTCCAAGTCGGATTGAAATCCATGTATTTGATTTCATCTCGAAACACTGGGGTCTTTCTGTAGGCTGACCCTGTAATTGATCTGGTGGTCCAAAGCGTCCCTTCGGAGGTGACCAAGTAAGTGCGGGCGCCTGCAATGTTCACCAGCACAAATTCGTCGTCGATCTCCCGCATGAGCCAGCGACCTCGTTCGAGGCTCAGACGCAGCTTGTTAACACGATCTTCCGCTGGCTTGTTAAGCGAAGCGAAAGTTTTGCCGCCAATGACCCCGTCTGCTTCTAACCCATGCCGCTTCTGAAAGGTTTTGACCAGCTCCACCAAGTTATCGTCGTAAACCCAAGCTGGGTTTGTGCCATCTTGGCTAACTTCTGGAAATTCGCTTGTTCCAACGTAGCCTTCTGTCGCAAGTCTTTCGCGCAGCTTTGCGACGGCAGGGTCTACCATTTTTGGCTTCAGAACGTTTTCATCGGGAACTTTGGTCCAACCGCCTTGCAAAGCGATGGCCCTATACTTGCTCAGTGCTTCAATGAGCATCGCATACTGCGCATTGTCGATGTCGATGCGTTCAATTAATGCGCTAAAGCCGTCGCCTTGAAGAAACTGACTCAATACAACTGCTGGGTCTTGTTGAATTACCGGTTTTGAGAAGTTCCAGTCGTCGTCCAGTGCACTTGGGTCGACTTTTCCAAACACCAAGTGATGGACGAGTTTCACGGCAGCATCAGTCGCCAGAATATCGAATAGAGCTTGATCAGAGGCATCGCCACCTTGGGCGACTTCAAATGCGGCCCGAAGCTCCTTTAGTTTAAAGTCTTCCGGTCTGAGACCTTGGTCAACTGCTCCTTCCAATTCTTCAAAGAGCTCGCCCGCCAATTCATGGCGTGTCCATGCAGGGGTAAAGCCCCTTTCTTCGTAGAAATGCGGCACTAGGATTTCCGCATCCAAACTTTTGCTGTCAGGTAGTGCGCCACTCGCATCCACGTTTGCACCTATCAGCGCTGCAATCTGTTCTGAGACTTGGTTCGCAGAGCTTAAGTTGGGGCATGCCAACAGCATTGCAATAAGCGTAGTTGGAATTACTGACCTAATGTGTTTCACCATCCCACCTGCCGTGCCGATATACATTTACTCTCAAGACGGGACGATACTCCAGTATTATACATATTCAAATTGCAATTATTGATTTCTCAAATTTGCCATCCGATCGGAAGAAGCGAAGGCAGCGTGTAAATGGACGCTGGTTCTTGCTGAAGACAGATTTGGTTTGGCGCCTTTTTAACGCAGACGAAAATGCAAGCTCGAGCGCCCGCCGAATTCCGGGAGAAGCGCCCAACATCGACCACTGGGTATTCCCGCCAGAAGCAACGAAACAACATCTGGGCCCGTGAGACCATGTTGCAGGGATAAGGATTGAGGCGGATTGGCCCCATTGGGGAACTTGTTACTGCGGGCATCTACCGTCGCTCGCGTCAGAGAAAGCGCTGGAATTAACGCGACGGATCGATCAATGCAACACGCCCCTTTTTGGGGCTCTGCCCCGCCGCGCTATGCGCACTTCCCCCGGAGTATATTTTTGGCCAGACGAAGAGCGGATTGGCGCTGGGTTGCCCGCCTGTTCGCCTCAGGCGGTCAGGCGGTTGCCATTCTGGCCGAGGATGGCCGCAGTGACGATTTCGCCTTCGCGCTTAGGGGTCGAGAAATCGACCTCGGTAAACTGCTCCGTGCGGCCCATATGCGGACTCTCCATCAGGATCTGGTGGGTCTTGCCCAGTTGCGCCTGAAGGTGGCTGTCGACCTGTGACGCGCCGCTGGCGCGCAAACACGCGGCGCGGTGCTTGATAACCTTGCCGTCCACTTGCGGCATCCGCGCGGCAGGAGTGCCGGGGCGGGGAGAGTAGGGGAAGACGTGCAGCCAGGTCAGGTTGCACTCTTCGACTAGCTTCAGGGAATTTTCGAAATGCGCATCGGTTTCGGTGGGAAAACCCGCGATAATGTCCGCCCCGAAGGTCATCTCGGGGCGCAGGCGGCGGGCCTCTTCCGCAAAACGGATCGCGTCGTCGCGCAAATGGCGGCGCTTCATCCGTTTCAGGATCAGATCGTCGCCATGTTGCAGTGACAGGTGCAGATGTGGCATCAGGCGCGGTTCGGTCGCGATGGCCTGCATCAGGTTCTCGTCCACTTCGATGGAATCGATCGAACTTATCCGCAGCCGCGGCAGGTCCGACACCAGCTTCAGGATGCGCATCACCAGGTCACCCAGCTTGGGCTCTGCCGGCAGATCAGCGCCCCATGAGGTCAGGTCGACCCCGGTCAACACAACCTCGTTATAGCCCTTATCCACCAGCCGCTTGATCTGGTCCACGACGACGCCCGCAGGCACCGAGCGCGAGTTGCCGCGGCCATAAGGGATGATGCAGAAAGTGCAGCGGTGGTCACAGCCATTCTGAACCTGCACGTAGGCGCGCGAGCGTGTCCCAAACCCGTCGATCAGGTGCCCCGCGGTTTCGGTCACCGACATGATGTCATCGACCTGCACCGTCTCGGTTTCGCCAATGAAATCGGCCGCCAGTCCTTTCCAGGTCTCAGGCTGCATCTTTTCGGTGTTGCCGATTACCGCATCGACCTCGTCCATTCGGGCGAAGGTTTCGGGCTCGGTCTGGGCCGCGCAGCCGGTGACGATGACGCGCGCATCGGGGTTTTCGCGCCGAAGCCGACGGATCTCCTGCCGGGCCTTACGCACCGCTTCAGAGGTCACGGCGCAGGTGTTGACGATCACCGCGTTGCGCATCCCGACCTGCGCCGACAGCTCTTTCATCGCCTCAGTTTCATAGGCGTTCAGCCGACAGCCCAAAGTGGTGAATTTGGGGGCGCTCATTTCAGCGTCTCCAGAAACTCTGATGTCAGCGCGCCCGAGAAGACGTGCACGCTTGGACCCGTCATCCACACGCCGTCATCGCGCCAGGCTACGTGCAGCGTGCCCCCGTCCAGATCAATACGCACCTCACGCCCCGTCAGCCCGCGCCGCGCTGCTGCAACTGCTGTCGCGCAAGAGGAAGAGCCGGACGCCAGAGTCACGCCTACGCCACGCTCCCACACCCGCATGCGAATGTGGTCGGGGCCGACGATCTGTGCCACCTGTACATTGGTGCGTTGCGGGTAGAGCGGGTGATGCTCATAGCGCGCGCCGAAAACCTCCAGCGGCACCGCCTCGGCATCTTCTACGAAGAAGGTGCAATGGGGATTGCCCATGCCAGTGGCGACCGGGGCACCCTCGATGGGCAAGTCCAGTGTATCAACCTCTTCGGCCAGCGGCACCTCGTCCCAACGCAGTTGCGGCTGACCCATATTCACCGATGTCATTCCATCGCCTGCGTCGCGGGCCAACAGGTCGCCGCGATCGGTGGTCAGGTGCAGCTCGCTCTTGCCGCTCTCGTCCATCAAGTGCCGCGCAATGCAGCGCGTGGCGTTGCCGCAGGCCGCCGAGGTCGAGCCGTCGGCGTTGTAAAATACCAAATGCGCGTCCGATGCGCCCTTTTCGATGACCGCGAGTTGGTCGAATCCCACACCGAAATGACGGTGCGCCACCGCCTGCGCCAGTCGTGCCGAGACCGGTACTGCCTGCTCACGTGCATCAACAACGACAAAGTCATTGCCCAGCCCGTGCATCTTCATGAAGGGCAACCCGGTATCGTGTTCTTCTGTCATGGCGGGCATATAACGCCGGTGTGCAAGTGAATCCAGCCTTCGGCCAAGATTCCCCAAAAAAGGGCTTGACCGCTCCGGGTGCTGCTCATAATTAGGCCGCCTATCGGGTTGGCGGTTCCTTCGGGTTAATGGCCGAACGAGAGGCGAAACTGGTCTTGAACCTTGCAGGTGAAACGACTAGACATCGCGCGGGATTGAAAGATCCCGATAAAGAGAGTGGGCCGTTAGCTCAGTTGGTAGAGCAACTGACTTTTAATCAGTGGGTCGCAGGTTCGAATCCTGCACGGCTCACCACTTTTCTAAATAATTGTCATTAACGCATAAGAGTGCGTTTTGAACGCATAAGCGTGCAAATGCAGTGTTTAGCCGTAGATGTTGGCGCAACGCAGCGCGACCGTTTTGGACAAATTTCATAACAGGCAGGCTCAGTACTAAGCTTTTTGTCAGCCAGTTTGCCCGAATCCAAGGTAGCTTGCCGGCACCTTATCTGTGAGCCATACACCATTATCTGCACAGAAGAACTCGAAGCCATCGTCGAACATTCGCTTAGCTTCGACACGTAGTACAACTGGCTTGCCGTGACGCTGGCCAACGCGTTCGGCGGTTTCAGGGTTGGTTGAGAGATGTACTTGACGACGTCGCCCAGGGTTTAACCCATCGGAGAAAATTGCATCTAAATTTGCACTGGCTGTTCCGTGGTATAACTCGTTTGGTGGACGCCTAGGTTCTAAGCCAAGGTCCACATTTACCGAATGACCTTGCGCTGCCCTAATCCGGGAACCATCCTCGGACAAAGTGAACCGTTTTTTGTCGCTGCTTTCCACAAGCTGAACGAGCTCGTCGCGGCTTAGCTTTCGGTTTGCCTTTTTCAGCTTCCGCAGCAGTTCATCAACGCGAACCCAGCCATGCTTATCAAGCTGAAGACCGATCTCTTCAGGTTTGTGCCGAAGCACTAGGCTTAGGTATTTGCTCTCTCTACTCATACCCAATCCGCGAATGCGCGTTAGTCTTGTTGGTGATTAACACGAACGCATTCGCCAAGGAATTACGTATAATGCGCGCGTTTGGTCTCATCGTGGAAATTGTCGATTTGAGTTTGTTCCAGACTTCGATGCAGTAGAAGCAACCTGGCACCAGACACAAATCGCTCGAACGAGGCAGCCCAAAGTCGACATCCAATCCATGGGCTTAATGCTGCAGTCACAGTCTGCTTTGCAGTCATTCGCTGCAGGCACGAGAGCCTGATTTTGAAGAGGTACCGCACAAGTGCGTCTGCCAAGTCAGCAGACCTCTTCCAAGCATTTTTTGGGCCTGAGTTTCTTCGAAAATAACGGGTACTCGTACACCCCTGATAGTTCTCACGACCGAGACACGGTATCAATGGATTGGTATTATGAGGTTCGAAAAATGCTCGCCAACTTGCTCGATTTCTATGAACGATACCCGGATATTTTGCTCTACCTGAAGGGTGTTGATCGGGTGTCACTAAGACCCGACCTGATTGAATCCCTTGATTTTCACGGTAAGCGGCAACGTGAAATTTTCGATATCGCACAGTTCTATCAGATTGACGAGCGCGCGGAGATGATGCTGCACGACCTCTCAGCACAATGCGGATCTTCTCTTCCGCAGAATGATGCTTGCGCGTCTTGCGGCGGATGTCTTTGACGACCCGTTCGGCCGCCGGTTTGTCGGTTCCAACTTTCAGTCTCATCTTCACTCCTTGACGGTTCAGATGAGCCAGAAACCTTCCGTTATGCAAATACTCTAATCAGGCCCAAAGGTGCTGATCACGGACAGGCAGCGAAAGCTAATTTTGTCCGCATCTCGGATATTGCAAAGTTCTGATACGAAAGTCGGCTAAGGGCTGGGTACCGTCATTTGTCGCGTTTTGCATCACCGCTGTTTCGCGAAAATACTAGTGATTGCCCTTGAGCTGGTGTCAATACGACGACCGTGCTTTATGACAGATCAGGCAAATTGATAGGGTAGACGAAAACCATGGCAGAACGTTTTGAGCGCCACCGTCAAGCTTGGACACAAGAGGAAATTCAAAAATTGCACCTACTGGTATCAAAGGGGATGGGCTTGAAGGCCATTGCCAAAGCTCTCACGCGCTCCGAAGAATCGACCAAGAGTAGAGCGAAACTTGACAAGATAAAGATCAAGAAAGCACGCTGATTTTAGCGCCCTTAGTGTACTCTTGGCGTTCTTTTCAGCCACGACCAATGGATGTTTTGGGCTTCGACCAGTCACAGCATGGAACAGCTGGAGAGCCCAACCGCCTCATGCTCCGCAGTGCGCCGATGTCCTCCATTGCAGCGAAACATTCGCAGGCGCCACATGTCTAGTTCGATCAAAAACCCTTCCGCTTCTACGAACTACGCGAGCAGCTAGATGTGTAGCTCGACGCGGAACGGCTCGCGCGATACTTTGATGCCAGTGTTGAGCTAATGCAGGTACTCGTCCAGGCCTGTGGCCATGACAGCCTGTATGGCTTCACTCAACGCGACATCACGCCTTGAAACGCGAGATCTCTGATCAGAACGACATCCACTTCGCAGGGGTTCGCTGACGCATAGTCACTGTGCGTTTTGCGCTACTGTTGGGGGCTGATCCGGCCTCCCACCTATCGCCTGAAAGGAGACAACCGATGCTCGATACATACACCATCCGCCAAGACGACATGCCCCAAGAGATGCGGTTTCTCTTGAATCACTATCCCCGCGACAGCTGGGATGCTCATCCCGGGTTCAAGGAAAAAACCCGGCACTGGCTGGGCGCGCATCAGATGTTCCGCCGCGTGGCAGAGCGCATTCGGCTGGATACAGAAGGGTTGTTGAACAACGACATGGGGTTGGACGGCTATGCCGGGCGGCTGTCCTACTACGGCGGCAATCTGGTTGGGAACCTGCATGGTCATCATGGCTGGGAAGATCACAGCTATTTCCCTGAACTGTCAGCTGCGGACCCGCGCTTTGATGCGGGGCTTGAACTGCTGGAACAAGACCACTCCGAACTAGATAAGGTGCTTGATGACTTCACCCGGACAGCGAACCGTGTGATCAAGCTATCTGCCCTGGATGAGGCCCAGGCTTATGATGAAGTCGGAAAGGTTCATGCGACAAGCGAGATGATTGAAGCGTTCCTGAAACGGCATCTCAGCGATGAGGAAGAATTGGCCGTGCCAATCATCTTGCATCACCGGCTCAGGGGATGATGCTGACGTTATGACCGACACATCCACTGAAGAAGACCAAGCTGCCAAAAATGAGCGTCGCGCACGGGGTGAATTCGTGCGCGGCGTCAGCGGCTTTCGCCATGCTATTGGCGATCCGGAGTTTCCGGCAGCAACCGGCCGCTATCACCTGTTCGTGGCGCTGAATTGCCCGTGGTGTCACAGAGTTACGTTGGCGCGCAGTGTACTGGGCCTGAACAACAGCATCACGATGGATGTGGCCTTTCCGAACCGCACTGGTGATGACGATCCAGAAGGGCCGAATCTATGGGAGGTGCGGTCGGTTTTCTTGTATTGGTTCTCGAGGATGTCGAGGACGATCTCTTCAAAGAGTGCATCGTGGCGCGTCGTCCTGTTGCCTGATCGGTAGCGACCGTCCTGGAGTCCTGCGTCGCCGCGCTCGCGATGTGCTTTGATCCATTTCTGGATAGCGCGGGCGCCAGGAAAACTTTCTGCGTGTTTGGCGAAACGCTGGTCTTTGAGGAACCGCTCTCGCATTAACGCGATGCGTTCTTCCCAAGTGAAGCCATCATTCCCCAGCCTATTAGCCATGCTGATGACTTCAGAGCGAAACTCTGCGTTTAGCCTCTCTTCACCGCTCCTATACCGACCTAATGGCTGAGCCTCTGCGAGTTCTTCAACGTTGCCAAGTGAAATGTGCAACCGAAAATCTGCGCTTGATATTTCGTGTATGATGCCTTCCAGTGACTTGAGTTGCACCGCAGGTCGTCCAACAATTCGACCAATGACTTCGTGCTGGACTCCTTCCATGTCGATCCGGCGCCCATCATACTTTTCAATCAAGTCCGTCATAGGCTTAGGATCTCAAGGTGGGCAGTACTGCCACCCGCTGCCCAAAGATATGTCTTCGGTTTGATTTCGTGGATCTGGATGTCACATCTCAGAGCGCCGCTCAGAATGCATCCAATGATGTCAGGCTTGCCGAGGCCGGTCGCTTGCATCGCGTCGACAACAGTGAAGGGACCCACTCCAAGTTTGGCGACCGCGTTCAACACAGGCGGGGTCGGAACACAATCGGCGTGAAGGCGCAGCAGCTTCACGTTATACGAAAGAGCTGACGTGATGACTTCGTCGGTCACCAAAAGAAGCCGGTGCCCAAAATGAGCCAATCGCGCAGGTAGCTCGAGGGAGTCAGGATCTTTCGCGATAACCCAGTTGGATTTCGTCTCAACGAAAACCTGATCTCCGCAGTTGAGCGTGAACAGTAAATCGGGGGTATAAGCGCGTGGAGACTTGCCGGAACCTACGTATTCGCGCGTCAAGTCGTCCTTCGTTCCATAGATCTTACCCGTGTCCAAATCGAACGTGACCGGTTGGGGCGCGATCTCCCTCACCCGTGGGTCGATCATGCCCAAGTACACTGCGGCCGACTCCAAACGGCTCTCGGTCTGAACCATGCCATCGAGCTTCGGCCCAGACAGGAAATTTGCCTTTTGGCTCTTGCCGCGCTTGTGAATTCGGCGGGCGGGGGTTTTTGCATCTGGGTCGATCTTCATTCCTCGGCAAATGCATTTACGACGCCGCGAGATCAAGAAATTAAGGTCATATTTTTCAGGACGTTAGTAATCTCTCGCGGAAATTTTCGACCGTTTTTCTTCCGTCAGTCCTCACACGCGCTTGATTTCAAAGGAGAAGGACTCTTGAGAATTTTTAGCTTCAAAAACAGAAAATTGTGTGATTTTAGACGAACTCTTTCAATTTTCGAACTCTGCTCGTGTCGAAACCTGAAAAATCGCTTTGTGCTGGTTACTCGCAACGCCCCCCTGTGCCGATGAGTGGAGGCGACGCGGCGTATCACACAGATTGGAAGGCAGTATTCGAGTGATCGAGATCGGTCCTAAACAGCGTTTGCATTGAGATCATCGTCGCTGCGGTGTGGTTCATCATAGGAGACACACTTTGCTTTTGAGCGTTGGCATTGAAGCCGAACGATCGCATCATGAAGTCTTTCACACTTGGAGCAAGACTAACCAGCAGGGCGAGCGGAATCTCCTTTCGATCTTGCTGGAGGTGGTCCGTTTGACAGGCCCGACAATCCATTGATTATGTGCGCATGACCAAACCTCAACGACCGCCAAAGCCAAAACCCATTCCTTACACCCCGGAGCCGAACCGCTATGAGCGGATGGTGTATCGGCGATGTGGGCGGTCCGGTGTGAAGCTTCCTGTTATCAGTCTGGGGCTGTGGCACAATTTCGGCGCGGACTCGACGCACGAAAACAAGCGGGCAATGTGTCGGACCGCGTTCGACCATGGGATCACCCATTTTGACCTTGCGAACAACTACGGTCCACCACCCGGTTCAGCCGAAGAGGCATTTGGCGAGATCCTCAAAACGGATTTCGCGGGCTACAGGGATGAGCTGATCATTTCCTCCAAAGCAGGCTACGACATGTGGCCGGGACCCTACGGAGAATGGGGGTCACGCAAGTACATGATTGCGTCCTGTGATCAATCACTCGCGCGCATGGGGCTTGATTACGTCGACATCTTTTATTCCCACCGCTTTGACCCCGACACCCCGCTCGAAGAGACGATGGGCGCGTTGGATCATATCGTACGATCGGGCCGCGCGCTCTACGCAGGTATCTCGAGCTACAACTCCCAACGCACGCGCGAGGCGGTGAAAATTCTCAGCGACCTTGGGACACCTTGTCTGATTCACCAGCCTTCTTACAACTTGCTCAACCGGTGGGTGGAGCGGGATGGTTTGCTCGATACCCTTGACGATCTTGGGGTAGGATCGATTGCATTCACACCGCTGGCACAAGGCATTCTGACTTCCAAGTATCTGACCGATATTCCGAGTGGTAGCCGTGCCACGCAAGGGAAGTCATTGCTTGATGGCATGATCAACGAGCGGTCTCTGGCAAGTGTCCGTGCTCTGAACGACATGGCCGAGGCACGCGGGCAGACTCTGGCGCAAATGGCCCTGGCGTGGGTGCTCAGAGGTGGGCGCGTGACGACCGCACTTATTGGCGCGTCCCGACCCAAACAGATCGTGGATTGCGCAGGCGTTATCGATAATCTCGACTTCAGTTCAGACGAGTTGGAAAAGATCGATGAAATCAGTTCGGAAGAAGATATCAATTTGTGGGCGCGGTCGTCAGAAACAGAATGACAATCCAACGAAGTCCGCAATGCCGCGGCCTATAGAGCTTTAGACTAACGGCGGGTTCAACTTCTTCAGTTTGCCCAAGCAACTATCAAGAGCGATCGGCCCAGAGCCGACCTTGAACCTGGTCAAAGGATGCTGCAGCCGCAGCCCGCATTGCCGCCATTCGCCGCAAACGCGAAACTCAAAGCAGTTGAGGGTCAGGAGTTCGGTACGAAGCCGCCTTTGTCTCTTGCCACTATTGTTGAGGCAGAAAACCCTCGCTCTCGCGGTGCGAGATTTTGGAAGCGCAGCGTGCTACCCGTCTTCGGGTGGCAATTGCAGCGTCAAGTTTTGGGATGGTAGTTAGCTTGGAACCGTTCATGGCCAAACTGAACTTCCGAAAGTGGTACAGCCCATCGATCACGACTGGTTGCGATGCGAAGGACCAATGCTACCATGGGAGCTTCAGTCTTCGCAGGGTACGCGCGTGAATACGAACGCTCCGAGATCGGCGGGTATTGGCTCGGGTCTCTTGGTGCGCAAAACGCAAATTTTCGCGGCCTGTCCATCGATATGTCTGTATCCGACTATGCTCTCATAGAAAAAATCGCCATTGATCACCAGACACTGCATGGGCGCGACTCCGACGCACGGCACTCTATCGGCGGCAATCTCAAACACCAGTTTTTCCTCGTCATTGCCTGCAAACAGGACCAGTACCGGTGGTGTGTATTGAATGCCCGAGTCCCTGAATACCTCGCCCCATATAACTTCGGTGTCTGCAAGGACGACGGCCACAAACTCCTCTGTTTCATCGTTAATCTGAACAGGCGCATTTGCTTGCGGAGGAGCAACCTGACCCCCGCCACTCAGAAACGGCGTGATATCTACACCAAAAAACAGGCCGATCACCAGGACCACAATCAATCCGGCGCCGCCCATACCGGCACGAGACACCCCACGTGACGTGTGGCGTCGGTCGTCGATGTTTTTGCTTGTGCGTCGTCCTTTCCAGCGCATGTGGCCGCCAACCCATTCGGGAGTTTAAAACTAACTTCTAACGGCTCCCCGATCTACGAGGTTTGAACGGGGAACCGATCCGGAGTTCCAAAGTCTGAAGCAGTGACCGCCGATCCTAATGGACGATATCGGGTGTCACTTCGCCACCACTCACGTTTTGATCAAAGCTTTGGAGGGTCCGAATTTCTTAGCCGTCGATACCTGCGGTATCGCGTGCTGTTTCAGCGGGAGTGCACCGGTTGCTGACACCGATCGTTGCCTGCTGGACCTGACGTTTCGCGGCCTTTTCCGGTGTGCAGTCCGGGTCCACCACGTCGCAGCCGGTCAGCGCGACCATGGCGAGCAGCATCATGCCTCCAAGTGCTTTCATCATTGTCCATTCTCCTTCCTTTTTTGTTCAAAATCCGGCCAGCCGCTCGGCCAACCAGAACGCGGCGACACATCCGATGGGATATCCGAGGAATTGGCGCGACGGCACTTGTGCTACCGACCACCCCCAGACAATTTGCAGTGTTTTTTTCAGTGTCAGGAACACGCCCAATACCGCAAAGATGAAGGCCAGTTGCCCTGCCTCAACGCCGAGGTTGAAGGCCAGTAAAGCCGCTGGGATGTCCTGTTCAGGCAGACCAATCTCGGCCAGCGCTCCAGCAAATCCCAGACCGTGCAGCAGGCCGAACCCAAAGGAAATCACCCAGGGGAAACGGCTGGCCAGCGTCTTTGGTTTGTCCTCCGACCGTAGCACTTCGGTCGCGAGAAAGACGATCGACAGCGCGATTATAGCCTCAACGGGCGGGCCCGGTACGTTCAACACGCCAAAGGTGGCCAAGCCCAGCGTGATCGAATGCGCAACGGTAAATGCGGTCACGGCCCAGATCAGTTGGCGCAGGTTGCGGATCAGCACCAGCAGGGCAAATACAAACAGAAGGTGATCCCAGCCTTCAAGGATATGTTCAAACCCCAACACGCCGTATTGCCACAGCGTCTGCACCAGCCCCTGTTGCGCAGGCAACGTGACGGCAGGCGCATCAGGCGTCAGGCGGAAGGTGGCCATGTTCACTGTGTCCAGATATCCCACCCGTAGCAAGACGTCCGTTCGTTGTGTGTCCAGCCTGTCAATCTGGATCGTATGACCGCGCAGGTCTTCGGCGCAGGTCACACGCCAGACCTGCGTCCAGGCGCGGCCGTCAAAAACCGGAGCATCGAATGCGGGCGATGAGCAGCTCTGGGGCAGCGCGACGTCGATATCCATCGGTGCCCCCCGAACATCGGGCTTGCGCCAGAAGACGTACCAATCGCTTTCGGTCTCCTGCGAGATTTCCAGATAGCCGGGCTCCAATGCATGGGCTTGCACAAAGGCGGGCACCAGCAGCCCCGCCATCATCGCAATCAAGAGCAGAAGACGCTTCATGACTCACCCGCAGACAGGCCAGCTTCTCCGAGGTCTTGGATCACATAGGTGGATCGCAGATTTTCTAAAAAAGTCTCTGTCGCCCGTTCAGCGTGCTTTTCGCGCCAAGCAGCCAAAACGCGATCTCGGATCGCGCCAAACGGCGGCAAGACGGCGTCCCACCTGTTGTCGAGCCGAACCATGTGAAGCCCGAAGGAAGACTGAACAGGACCGCTCCATTCACCCAATGGCAGGGGGTGCAACTGGTCGAAGAAACCCGTTCCGAAGTTTCCATCAACCGAAGCTCGGATGCTCAGATCAAATCCTGTCGGAAGCAGTGACGCCTGACCCAACTGGCGGTGATCTTCCCCTGCAGCCAAACGAGCCTGCGTCTGGTCGATAAACCTGTCGCTGGGGTATTGCCCGAGATAAACAAGGCTGACTGCAAGCTGCGCGGGGGTCGTGAATGTCTCGGCATTGTCGGACAGGTAAGTTTGCAGCACCTCATCTTCAGGTCGGGCCGCGCCTGCCTCCGAGGTCAGAAGAAAGTTCATCTTCTGTACCAGGCGGTTGCGAATGATCTCATCATTACCATCCAACCCCAGCGCTAACGCTTCGCGCACCAGCACTTCGCGGTTCAGCCAATCCTCTTTCAGCTTTCCCAACTCGTCAGCTGTCGGAGGGCGCCGCCACGTGTCTTCGAACTGACCAGCCAGAACATCGACCTGCCTTTGATCGATGATGATAACCCGCGCGTCAGGATCAATGGACCACTCGTCTGGTTGGACAAGTTTGAACCAGCTAAAGATCGCTATGCTGAGAAGCGCAAAAAGGACAAAGGGTTCCGTGACAATCCGGCGGAACAGGCTCTTTTTGCGTGTCGAAGATTCCATCATTTGTGGAGGATCTGTCGTTCGCCAGCTCACATTCATCAGCTCTTCGCCCATTTCCTTAACCGCCCTTGGGCACCAACAATTTCAGCGTAAAGCTCACCGTGTCGGCCGCCGAAACCACGTCATCGTAAAAATTGTGCTCGTAGGACAAGGACCACTGCCACGGTAATCCGTTGCCGCGGACCAACTTGGACACCTTGACTCCCAGCGGCAGACTGCTGAAATCGCTGGTCTCCCAGTCGTAGACAAAAACCATTTCGGATGTCCCTGCCGACCAACCATTGCCGAGGTTGTAGTTGAAGACAGGCTGGGCCGTAGACAAGTTGACATCGGGCCGGTCGTCATCCCCGGCAAAAGTGAACAAGTTCTGGTTGAATAGGCCCCAAAGCCCCCACTTTTCCTGCTTTGCAAAACCGGCCGCTGGACCCAGTGCCCATTTCTCCGCACTCAGCCCGTCCTCACCTGTTGGTAACAGGGCTACGGCACCCACACCGAGACGACCCCATTGTCGATCAAACGTCACAAGGTCAAACAGTGTGGTGTCACTCAGTCCCGACTGCCCGGTGGCACTGTCCGTCACATAAGGCAGCGTAAGCCGCGCAATGTGGTTGGTTTGTCCCAGCGTGAACGGGATCGCGGCGCGAAATTGCAACAGACTGCTGTCTTCGGGCGAGTTGTGCAGATTGAACGAATGAAATCCCTGAAGCTGGAATGACATGATCGAAGCAGTCGGGTCATTGGCAGCCGATTGCAGCGATTCCGAATTGTCCTGCGCCTGAACACCTGAAGGGACCAAAAGAACAGCCACCAAACACGACAGGTAAATTTTCTTTGACACGTTTAACACCGTGATTTCAATTTCAGAAAGACAGAGAGATCACGGCCGTCAGGATATCGCTTTCGAACCGCCGTTTTGCTGCAAACTCATGCGTATATTTGAGCTTTAGGGAGGCGTCGGCTCCCAGCAAAGTTCCGCCATCATAGGTGACAAGCGGGCCAATACCGCTGACCTGAGCCCGCAGGCTGCTGGCCCCCAGGGCGATCCGGGTGAGCTCGGCGCCTGCACCACTGTCATCTTCAAGCTGATGGTAAGTGTACCCGGCAAGGCCAACCCCCCAGCCCGAGCGGAAGCGTTGCACAACGGCTCCTTCTAATTGAAATGCAGGAGCAGTCTGATAATCGGTCGCATCGTTTTCTTCGCTGAACAACAGGCTGGCCGCGCCTGAAACCTCAAAACCACGTTCCGGAACGAACCAGGTCGCGGCAATGAAGGGCTGGAAAGACCAGACATTCTTGCCTGCATTCAATACTTGGACGCTGCGCTGCTGAATGTTAATAGATGCGGTATTGTATTCGCCAGTCGGGGCATAAACGGTCAGGCCCGTACTGTAATGCAGATTACCGCGATGCCAACCCACCAAACCGGTCAGGCTGATGTCCCCGAAGCTGGAGAGCGTGTCGTCGATCATAGCGCCCTGCAGAGGAGGGCGGATCGCTGTGAACGTGAGTTCAGCAACAGGAAATGGAACAGTGAGGTTTATGGCAGGGGTCCCGCCAAATAGCTGCGCGTCGAAAACCTGAGTTACACCCAGTCGCCAGAGATTGAGCTCGAGGTCTGCGTCTGCTGCAATCGGAAGCCCTGCAAGCGAAACGCCGTCCACGCTGCCGTCCAGATGGTCGAATGTAAGGCTTGTGTAAGTTCCTGGCTCGGGCACGAAACCGGCAAACGTATCTCTGGTTCCCAGAAAATAGGCGCCCAACCCTCCTTCAACCGCAACCGCTGGTTTTACCGGCAGAACTATAAGCGCAGCAATGGCCGTAGCACCCATCGCTGAGCACATCTCGCGCAAAAATATCTTCATTTGTCACCTCGTTCTAACTTCTTGACGCGTTTGCCGCGCTGTTTGCTCTGTCGGATCACGGCGTGTACCAGATGGGCGATGTATAGGCCCGATCCTGAATTGACTCGGGCGCACCTTCTGGGAGTTCGACGCCAAAGAACTTGCGGTCATAGGTTGTCCAGCGCGGGGTTGGAATTTCCAGAACCCGAACATAGTAGAACGCACTTTGCTCAGGATCGAAATCCGGGTCTTCCCAATAACCACCCAAGATGGCCTGACCGATATCGTTGGTATAAGTGGCTTCTCTGGCATTGACGGTGTTGCCGACCAAATCGTCGCAGATGCCTTCAATCACTTCGCGGCCTCCGCAAGAGACGTCATAGACTTTCTCGGATGTGGTCCCATCTGCGTTTAGCCAACCCTTGATGATCTGAACACGGTCTAGATTGGCCCCGTCCGGGTCACGCAAGGCCCGCACAAGGAATCGCGGCGCACGACTTTCACTCTTTCCCAGATCACCCCCCATAGGTACGCCATTGGCGTAGCCGTGCACCGCGAAGTCTGACCGAGGGAGGTCAGATTCTTCAAAATCGTAACCTGCAAATACACGTACGCGGATGCGCGTGCCCGAAGTTGCATAGACTTCTTTGCGCTGCATCGCATCAAATATGGCTTCGCGCGTATTCTCGCGCGCCCATACGGCGGCCAACCCAGACGCTGAGGTTTGCCAGGCCTTAATTGCGTTTTCAGGAGCGCCCAGTCTTCCGGCGATGGTCTCTTCAAAACGGACCGGGTCAGCTGTTGGTTCAAGCTGGGCCACTTTGCCAAAAAAATTGTCTTCGCGCGTTGTCGGCAGTGATGTATGTGAGTCAGTTGATCCAATCATGCCGAATTTGAATGGGTTCGCACCCAACTGCGCTTCATAAGCCAAGCCGCGTCGCAACGCCGGACGTACATACTCATTCGGCAACATCTCGGGCGTTTTGGCATCAGCTCCAAAGTTGGCCGTATCCCAAGTTTCAAAATCAGCAAATGGATCATCTGGTGAAAGCATTGGATGCGCTTCGCCATCCCCCTTCATCTGGGTTACTTCGTACAACGGTTCCCATCGCGCCCGACGCTCGGCATAGGCTTTGTCGATGGGTTCATCCGAGTCATACCGGCTGTCATCGAACATTAGCCCGTTAGAAAGATTGCCGTTGTGCGGAATCGCCAAAACCCGCCCACCGGTTTCCACCTCCAGAGCCTCCATCCAGTCCCACAGAGCTTCGGGGTTTACTCCTGAGTCTGACGAAAGCGGGACGCGGCTGTTAGCGACATCCTTGCCATCCCTGTAGACAACCACGCGGTGCATATTGTTGCCGTTTGGTGTCGATGACCATTCGAACCCAATGATCGCAGAAAAAAGTCCCGGCTCATTTGCGGCATCGGCCGCATCAATGGTTTCTTCCCAAGGCCCTCGGGAAAATTCAGGGTTGTTCGAATATGGATTCTTGCCTTCGAACCGGGACCCGGCCCAAAGGTTCCATGCTTCTCCGGCGGCCTCGGCAGATCCATCCTGGACATACCCATGCAAAGTCCGACCAAATTCGGTATCCAGAACAGCAGGGTCGTCTCGTTTCAGCATCGGTGCTACGCCAAGTCCCTCAGCGTGGTCCGAAATAACAAGCCAGTCCAAAGGGCGCACCAGACGAACAGGTACACCCATCGAAGAAACCACCTCTTCTCCTTTGGCGAATTTGAACGCCTCGGCGGGACCCAGGTTGTTTCCGATCATGCCCGCATCCGGCGAATAAGAGGTGTGCAGATGGGTATCGCCAAACAGCACCTGATTGGGAAAATCCTGTTGAGGATAAGGTGAATACTCACGGTCGCCCGGATTCCACGGCGGCGCATCCTGCGCGATGGCTGCTGAGCAGACCGCCATGGCAGATATAGTTAGTGCTTTCAAATACATGGTAAATTCCTCAGGATGGCGTGTACCAGATGGGCGAAGTGTAGGCGCGTTCCTGGATCGAAACCGGAGCACCCTCGGGCAGTTCGGTCCCAAAGAACTTGGCGTCAAAGGTCGTCCAGCGCGGCGATGGAATCTCAAGCACGCGAACGTAATAGAACGCCGATTGCGCGAGATCGAAATCCGGGTCTTCCCAGAAGCCTGCAAGAATGGCCTGACCGATATCGTTGGTCCAGGTGGCTGTTTCCTGATCCACCGTATCACCGACAGGACCATCGCAGTCCCCGTCAACCAACTCGCGCCCGCCGCAGGCAATGTCGAACACCCGCTCGGTGGTTGTGCCGTCAGCATTCATCCAACCTTTGACGATCTGGATGCGGTCCAGATTAGCCCCATCTGGATCACGCAGGGCCCGCACCAAAAAACGCGGCGCACGATCATCGCCCGAGGCGACTAAATCCGCACCCATCGGAACTCCGTTTTCATAGCCGTGAACATCGAAATCGGAACGCTGCAGGTCGGACTCTTCAAAATCGTATCCCGCAAAGACCCGGACCCGCATGCGTGTTCCGGTGGTCGCAAAGACTTCACGCCGCATCATCGCGTCAAAGATGGCCTCGCGCGTGTTTTCACGAGCCCAGACAGCGGCGAGGCCCGAGGCAGAGGTTTCCCATGCTTTGATCTGGTTGGCCTCATCGCCAAGCCGGCCGGTGATGGCCTCGTTAAACCGCATCTCATGGGCCGAAGGCTCAAGAGCCGTGATCTTGCCAAAGAAGTTCTCTTCCCGCGAAGTGGGCAGAGACGTGTGCGCATCCGTGGACCCGATCATCCCAAACTTAAACGGGTTCGCGCCAAGCGCGGCCTGATGTTGGAGACCCAAACGATAGGCGGAGCGCGCATATTCGCGGGGCAGCATTTCCGGTGTTTTGACTTCGGTTCCGAAACTGCCTTTGTCCCATGTTTCGAAATCAGCGAAGGCGTCATCAGGGGACAAGGCTGGGTGGGTTTCTCCGTCCCCTTTCATTTGAGTTACTTCATAAAGAGGCTCCAGACGCTGCCGACGCTCGGCATATCCGGCAGACAGGGGCTCTCCAGAGAACCGTTTATCGTCGAACATCAACCCGTTGGACAGGTTTCCATTATGTGGGATGGCCAGAAGCTGGCCACCGGTTTCCGACTGGTATTCCTCCATCCAGTCCCACAGCGCCTCGGGATCATTGCTGAGCTCATTGGACAGCGGGATACGGGTGTTGGCCTCTTCCTTGCCGTCCCGATAGACAACTACTCGGTGCAGGTTGTTGCCGTCCGGGGCCGAACTCCATTCATATCCGATGAAGGCGGTAAAATGACCGGGTACGTAGGCCTCTTCAGCGGCATCGATGATCTCTTCCCACGGAACCTTGGGCACATTTTGATCCGAAGCCAGATGGTTCGTGCCTTCATACGCGCGGCCGAGCCAAAGGTTGTACGCAGCCTGGGTGCTCTCAATCGTCTTCTGACTGACCAGTTCGTAAAGTTCTGCGCCCAGGGGGTCTTCCAACAATGTCGGATCAGCGCGTGTCAGCAGCGGCGCGATGCCAAGACCGTCGGAATGATCGGATACCACCAACCAGTCGAGTGGTTTCTGCAATCTGGCGGGAATCCCGGTGGACGCAACCACCGTTTCGCCCTTGGCGAACTTATAGGCGTCCGCGGGCGACAGTTTGTTAAAAACCAGCCCGGCATCCCAAGAATAGGACGTGTGCAGGTGGGTGTCGCCAAAGAAGACCTGATTGGGAAAACTCTGTTCCGGGTATGGTGAATATTCAGCCCGATCTGGCGCAACATTGGGCGCATCCTGCGCCATAGCCGAATGTGCTATTATGCCTGCAATGCAAGTTACAGCAACGCAACTGATCGCAGAAGTCGAGAATAGAAGCCCACGAGAATTCTGAGCGGAATACATGCCTAATGCCCCCATAATATCGTTTATTATCAGGTAACTATGTTATTGTAACGTGAACGTTATTGGGCAAAGCTAACAGAACAGTTTTCAAAATACTTTCCCAAATGGGGTAATTGCGATGAAGAAGAAATCTAAAGATGCATTTTACCCTATCTTTTCTTCAGCGTGGCTAGCAGGCGTATCTCAAGGAAGCTTAGAAAAACTCGAGCAGATTTCGGAAATCGTTGCGTACAAGGATAAGGAAACGATTTACGCAATTGGCGGGCCCCAGAATTCGCTTTACGGAACTGTTTCGGGAAAGGTTCAGGTCCGTCTCACACTGACAGAAATGGAGCCGGTCCTGGGTCATATCCACCACCCTGGTGCCTGGTTTGGTGAATCAGAGTTGTTGCTTGATGTTGACGGTTTGGTTGAGATGAAGGCAGCAGGCGATGTCAGACTGGTCAGGATCGCGTATTCCCGATTTCGGCCACTGGCAAATGCGCGCCCTGATCTGTGGGAGGCATTTGCCCGCCTCAGTTCGATGAACCAACTGCTGGCCATGTCCGCGGCCAACGACCTTGCACAACGAAATACCCGAAAACGCATCGCTGCCGCGCTTTTGCGATTGGGCGGATGGCGTGGCGTTTTGCAGGGCGCTGAACCGACAGACACCGTTGTTGCCAGCCAGCAGGAACTTGCGGACCTGTCGAACATCGCCCTGTCCAAGATCTCTGTTTATTTGGGGGAAATGGCAACCGAAGGCCTGATACGTCTGGAATATGGTCGCACCGTCTTAGTCGATTTGGACGGGTTGCGGCGCGTGGTCGAGGAATAGAGTGATGCGTGCTGCTGCATGTCATAACCGTAGCCAATCTTGGAATAAGCTGCCCCCGGCCTTTTCAAGGGTTTTCATACTTGTTTCGATCTTCTGTTTTGGACTATTTGATTCGCGTTCGGCTTTGGCATGCCAAGTGTGCGTCACGCTGCCCGAGGCCTCACTTGCGGATCATTTGATCACGGCCGACGTCGTCGTCATGGCAGGACCAGCGCAGGACAATCCATTCAAGTTTGCCCCGCGTCAGATCATTAAAGGCACATCGGACGATCTGGAGAGATTTCCTGAAATTCCATTCTTGATCGACAGCACAACCTGCGCTGCCTTCCGCGCTGACCCCGAGATGTCAGTTCTGCTGACTTACGGAACACTTGCCAAGGATGGTGCCAGACGCGGCTTGTCACGCAAGTGGACAAGGATATTCACGCTGACCCCCGAGCGCGAAAAATTCTTGGAAGCGCTTTGGACCGAAGCCGAGCTGTGGCAGGGCCGCACTACGGCATCCAATGCGCACGTTGCGTTTTTTGCCCGATACGTTTCGCACGAAGATCGGGTGCTAAGAGATACTGCCCTAATAGAAATCGACCGTGCACCTTACGCAAGCATCCAGACGTTGCGTAACACAGTTGCGGCAGACGCGTTGTTGCGCGAGTTCGACAGTCTTACTCGCATGAGCTTTGTCCCGATCGCGATCCGATTGCTGGGCCTGCAGGTCGATGATGACAAAGCCAGAAAAATTGTCCGATCACGTTATCCCGGGTCGGTTCTTCAAGGCTCGGGATATGCGTATGATTGGGCTCTGGCTGGGATATCTGTCGATGGGTCAGACGCGATCATGGCTGTCGACGCCGCGTTAGGGTCAGCAAACCTCAAACAGGACCATAAACGATCTCTCATTCGCGCCTTGGCTGACTCCGGTACAGTGTCACCTGCCCTCAGAAATCAGATCATCAGGATTTTTTCCCGCGAGTTGGAACAGGATCACTCGTCGGCTTTGGAGATTGCGATTGCCATGCGCGATTGGAATGAGAAACGTCTGGACAGCCAGTTCGCAAACTTGCTCGAAAACGAAGACGTTGATCCGGTCACTCAGTTCGTCATTCAAACCAAATTGGCACCAAAAAACTGAATGCCAACAGTGTTTCCTCAGAGTGTTGAAGCGGCGCTACGCCTGCGCGCGACGTCGGCGATTGCACTAGCGTATTTTGTCACACAACGGTTTGGGTAGCGAGTTAGAGCAACTCTAAGTCTTGAAAAGCTGACCTTCGTGCAGAGTGCGGCATCGATCAAATCGGGCTCACAGTTGACTTCGGATGCAACGCAGCATCTTGCTGGCAGGCCTGCGTCGCTCGGATGGGGAACGGCCCATTGCTGCCATTCACTGACGGGCATCGCCGCCGCGTTGCGGCCCGCCAGAGCCGACATTCGCTGCAAGTGCACAGTTACAAGACTAGTGGAGGTCTGGATCGCGGACGAAGCAGTCATTGAACTTCGGCTAGCCTCTCCGCTGCAAACTCGGCAAGGGGTCGGCCAAAACATGGGTGTGGCCATGTGAGCGGCTCTTTCAACCTGTCAAACGCAAACAGGACTGACTTTCAAGTTGCACAGGAATTTGGTGAAAATACGAGAGCGAGAAAATTCCGAGTTTTTCAACACTATCCGGGCCAATCCGCTATTCGCGGGCCAGTCGGTCAATGTCCGCCAAAAGGCGGCAACGTTTTTCTTTATTGGTGGAGAATGCGTTCCAGTGCCTCCTTCGCCTCGATAACGATTTCTCGCACAATATCTCCAGCGGGTTGAACTTTCCTAACCATTGAAACGCCTTGTCCTGCCCACATTGAGATGGCTTCAACATCGCCCGTTAAATCCGCACTGGGCGTCTTGGATTGATATCGTAAAACATCGCCTTTCTTTTCAGAGAATGCCACAACGTCACCTTCTCCGGGTCTTTGGCCGCTTTTCGGGCGGCCTGCATTCTCCCACATTTGGGTTGTGCTGTTTTTCAAGACCCTATGAGGTGCATTGGGCCAGTCGATGTTGAACAAGTTGTCAAAATAGGCCGTGTCATTCTCAGACGCCGCTAAGAGGTGTGACAAGTAGTCTGTATGAACATACGCCTCAGAAGCTGCAAGAAATCTCGTTCCCACCCATACTGCCGAAGCACCGAGCGATAGCGCCGCCGCCAATCCACGCCCGTCTGCAATTCCACCGGCGGCCACGACCGGCACATGACCAACCGCATCAACAATCGCTGGAATGAGCGCCATGCTCCCAACGGTTCCACGGACGTGACCTCCGGCTTCCCATCCCTGAGCACAAATCGCATCAGCGCCAAGGTCTGCTACAGCCTTTGCATCAGCTGCATCACCAGCGGTGTAAATGACTTTGGCGCCTCCAGACTTGGCGTGGGCGAGCATATCCCCAGGCGCTTTCCAAAAAATAGAAATGACCTCGACGCCTTCCTCCAGGCATATGTCGAGATGCTCAATGCTCGGGAAATCCATGTTCAGGTTCACACCGAATGGCTTGTCAGTGAGTTGCTTTATGTTGCGCACCGATTTTCGAAGCTCGTCTGCGTCAACGTGCCAAAGAGGTGCCAAACCGAGCCCACCTGCATTGCTGACAGCCGCAACCAAGGCGTCGGAGACTACCCCGGCCATGGGAGCCAAAACCACTGGGTAGTCAATGCCAAATGTTCGGCAAAATTCCGTTCGCATAAGTTGTTCTCTCTGAATATAGGTGTTTGATTGCAGTATTGTTGTCGCTTCAGCGCTTTCTGAGGGTTTTGATAACGGCTGCAGTCTCCTGGCTTCCAAAACCAGCATCCTGCGCTCGCCTAACCCACTCACGCATCAGCGTCGGGAGTTCGCTGTTAATACCCATAGAAATAGCGTGATCGTACAATCCAGTAACTGCCTCACCCGCGACATCGACTGAAGCTCCACCTCCCGAAATCTTGTCGAATGAACCTGCGTGGATCGTTTCGGTCAGCGGAATTGCTCTGTCCCCCGGCGGCAGTATTGAGGTGAACTCTGACACAGGGACTCCTTCAGCCTCGCATACCAATGCGCCGTGAATGCTCCCAAAGATAATACCAAGAAGGCGCGAGAGAAACGCAAGTTCCAAGGTCGCAGCAGAACGCACATTTGAACCCAGATAGCGCATGTCCCCAGCGAGTACATTGAGGTCGCCATCGCATTCAGAAAATGTGGTACTGTCCCCAGCGACCGCGATCCGCCCCGATGGCTTCCCAATATTATCAGGCCAACACATAATGGTACCATCAAGGTAACCTGCGCCCCACTCATTGAATTGCGCTTTGCTGTCCTCGGATTCTTGCGGGGATGACGTGCCGAGCTGAACAATATTACGTCCGGCAACTGCTTTCGAGACTTTTGGAGTTTCAAAGAGAGCATTTGTCGTTGAGTAGTTGAGAAGGCAGATCACCGTCTTTGGACTTGCGGAAATGGCTTCACTCAGATCAGAGACACCCTGAGCGCCTCTTTCCTGCAACGGCATCATTTTGTCTGGCGAACGGTTCCAGACGGTCACGCTACGCCCCGCATCCATGAGCGCGGTTGCCAACGCCGACCCCATCGCTCCCAATCCCACCACCGTAATATCACTTTTCATAAATGACCCCCCAACATGGCATTCGGGTTTTAGAACCCAAGCAAGCGAACGATAACACGTATCATGAATGGTGGTTCTTATTCTGAAGCTCCGTTACAGGATCATCCTGGGCCTTGGGTTCCCGTAGGTTGGTAAAAAAGTGTCCCCCGCCATCCGCGCGATGCTGCGCAGTTCCTCTTCGCTGGCATGAGCACGGGACGCGATCTGAATGCCGTCGTTCAAAGTGGCATCAAAACGAGCGAGTTCGCGCGGTGTGCGCGTTCAGTTGAGTTCCCCCTCGTCTGAGAATCTATTCAGGCAACCCCACTGCACGAAGCCCATCCAGAATTGCGTCCCACCGCGTGGGGTCCTGAAAATGGAACCGGCGCACGCCACTAATCCGGAAGTCCGGATCGGACGCCAATAAGGCATCCCGCGCCCTTTCTCCTTGATCAGATAGACCAGCCTGACCAGCCGCGCTGGCAAGATACAATTGAGCGACTGGTAATCCCGGCGAGTTTTGCAGCGCTCGATTGGCGTTGGCGATGGCATTCTCGAAATCACCCATAATCAGATAGGTCTGGGCTAACGCTTGTGGGACACGGTGATATATCCGGTTCTTGGCCAGAGAAAACGAGCCCTTTTTGATAGACTTCAGCGCAAGCTCTGGTTGGCCCATCAAGTTCTGGATCCAGCCAAGTACCATATGCCCCTGGGCAAACTGCGGACTTATTTCGAACCCACGTTCAACACACCGCACCGCTGCATCCAAATCGCCGGTAATACCGTAATGAAAAATCCCCCGGATCAGGTGCACGTAGTCGCTTTGGTCATTCAACGACACCGCCTTGCTCAACCCGGCGTCGGCCGCTTCGATATCCTCCGTGCGTATCGGACGGTAACCCCATACCAATTCGCCGATCAACGTGTTCGCCTTCATCCCAACGGCCATAAAATTGCGTGGCTGGACCGTCAGGATCCTGTCCAGCAGACGTCCCGCCGCCTCCCATTCTTCAGGCTGCGATCCCATCATGTAATGCCCTGCAAGGTTCAGCATTGCCTCAGGATCGTTTGTCTCTGTCTCAGCCGCGCGCTCAGCAATTCGTTGCAGAATCCCGTATCGGATGGTTGTCGCGATTTCCCCTGACAACAGATCTTCTGCCAAGAAGGGGTCGGAAAGATCACCGTTCATCCGCTGGGTCAGATAGGTTGCCGATGTACCCGTCTCGCGCAGCTTAAGGGTGGCGCGGACCTGATTGCCGGAGGCATGAAACACCGCCGTGGCGATATGGTCCGGGCCCGCCTCGAGTGCGATCAGATCCAACCCTGTAAGATTGGCAAGCGCCGCCTCTACCGTGTGATTGCAAGCTTCGGCCAGCATCTTGGCATCGTCATTGTTGCCAAGGGTTTCGAATGCGGCGAGGGCTATCGTTGGTTTTTTGGATGTAACCCCGATGGACGGCGTGGTGACACTGTTCAATGCACCGCCATGGTCGGGAGGCCAGACAAAGGCGCGGATCGGGCGCGAGATGTTCTTAAGCGTCAACTCGCCCACATCCGTGAACAGCCCGTCCATTACGCCAACGATCTGGTCACGGACGGCAGCGGAGATGCAGATCCCGCCGGTCGGGGCTGCGCCTTCTAAGCGAGCCGCGAGATTCACACCGTCGCCATAAATGTCGCCGTCATCGACAACCACGTCGCCCAGATGAACGCCCATGCGGTAACTGATCTGCCGATCTTGAGGCACGGATTCTTCCTCTGCGCGCATCGCTTCTTGTGCCGAAATCGCGAACCGCACCGCTTCCACCACGCTTGAAAACTCGGCCAGAAATCCATCGCCGGTCGACTTAATGATCTTACCCCCAGCCTGCTCGATGCCGGGGTCGAGCACGGATAGGCGCAGTTCTTTCTGACGCGCGAGCGTGGCTTCCTCGGCGGATTCCACAAGCAGCGAAAAGCCTACAATGTCGGCTGCCAAGATCGAAGTGAGTTTGCGTTTCACCCTTGGGCTCGCGGGTTCAATGGAATCCAACCGGTTTTGTCCGGTTCGGGCACAACGACCCCATCCCCACCAAACGATGTCGGAACCGTCTTCCACTTTGGCAGGCCATCGGCCATGTCGAAAACACGTTCGCCATAGAAGATGTGAAAGGTCGGCTCAAAGCTCAAATCGGATTCGGCCAGCGACATCGCGTAAACCGCGACGATGTCCTTACCAGGTTTGATATTCACCAATGCACCACCGCATTTACCACAGGAAACACGATGGCTCTCATCATTCTTGTCCGATTGAACCGTCGGCCCTGACAATGAGACCTTGTCTGCCGACCAGAGACACCAAGCATTGACCGGCGCTGAATGCCACTTTCTACAAGAGTGGCAATGACAATAAGCCATGATCATCGGCTTACCGGTGGTAGAAACACTACATGCGCCGCAGTAGCAGATTCCTTGGTAGGTTTCAGAAACGCCGCTCATCATCTTTTTCCCAAATCGATCAAGGGCGCTCTTTGTAACACACTAGGGACACCCGACTTCCTCAATACATTTCTACACATACATCCCTATTGTGCTGCCCCAAAGTGGCTTCTTCATCTCCGCTGCTGAACTTCGAACGATATCCTGAAAGAGCCTTTGTCCGGTGTCCATCGCAATCACTCGATTTCGGGGTTTCAGCCAGTTTAATATGTCACCATGCCAAAGGTAGCGACAACAACCGAAGATCTTGCAACCCGGATCATTGCTGCATTTGACGGCCTTGATCCACCTGCTGATGGTGAACTTCTTCACCCCGAATGTATGGATGACGTGGATATTCTTGAATTCTACGGCGGGGTCAAATGGCACGAGATGACCGATCAAATGATCATATACAATTACGCTGCCCCCACGGCTTTCAGCGCCAAAGCCTTTCAGTACTACTTGCCCGCATATCTGATTTGGACTCTGCGAAATTCGGACAGCCCGGAATATGCCAGTGAAAGCATTCTTCTGGCACTTGACCCCGGCACATCGAAAGAAATGCTGCACGCGTTCAGGAAGTCCAAGTTCAACCAATTAACGCTTGCACAGAGCGAGGTTGTGTTGAGGTTCTTGTACTATTTCAGCGACCACCCCGATCTCGGTGAGTTTGCGGAAGCCGCATTGGTCAATTACTGGATTGAACAAGGCGTGTGGTCACCGGGGCGATGATTTTTACATATTTGATGTGGCTCTTCGCAGCGCTTTTTGTCGTAACCGGTTTGCCGTTGGCATTGACTGAGGATGAGCAATGGCAACGGCTATGGGGGGGATCCAGTGCGCTGTCACTTGGCCTTTTTGCAATATTGATGGCAGCGGATGGTTTGGTTAGAGGCCAGATAAGAATTAATACTTCGATTGTCCGTCGCTCCAGTCAACCGCGTTTGTTCTTCAGCGTTATCGCATTGGTGCTCGTCGCCGGCATCGGCGTCATCATCGCCGCTATCTGGGCAATTTTCTTTAAGGATTAGTGCGATTTACCCAGCACGGTGTGTCTCAGAGCCAACGGGCTACTTTTGGCTGAACTGACACGACCGTTGTGATTTCGTTGGTTCGTCAATTTTCCATGCTTTCGAGCCAGTCGAGCGCCATCGTGCCCCATTCTTTTGGGTAGCCGTGCCCGCCGTTGTGCAAAATGAGCTCAAGACTACCCTGTTCGCATTCCCACCGTTTGCGCCAGAGATTGGCTGTCACATCGTTTTCTGCCGCGTTGTGTTGGCATTCGTTTCGACGGCGCCATAACGCAAGACCCTCCCAGATATCGGCCTGAGTAATGGTGATCTCAAATTCTTCATTATGTATTGATCTGCCCTCAAGCGGCACAACCTTGTCAGTGAAACCGTGTGTGTGAAGCATGTGAACTGGCCCGAGGCACTCTTGGGTCATTGGGAGCCAGAAGCCACCGGAAGCAGGGGCATAGCCACGCGCCATATCTGGTGCGAGGCACGCAACTTCCCACACCATCGAGCCGCCTCGGGAGAACCCTGTCAGCAGCACCTGTTCCGGATCCACGTCTGCACGGATCACGACATCCGCCAGCACATCACGGAGAAACCTGACATCAGAGCGGGGATAGGTAATCCACCCATCCCGAACCGACCAATCAGCGGGTTTGCCTTCCAGCCATGGCAGAGCGGTCGGCGCCACAAACGCGTAGCCCCGCGCGGTGAATGCTTCGACGAACTGCTTATTCTTAAGTACCTTTGCTCCGGACCCGCCATAACCATGCAAGTGTACTACGACTGGCCCGCCCCGCCATTCATCTGGAAGGGCGATATGGTACTCACCAGTGTCTAATTTGCAGGGTTTGGTTACTTCGCCGCAGTCAAGCGCAATGGCCTGCCCGGAAGTCAAAAGCATAGACAAAAAGGCTGTTACCCTTTGGATCATATCTGTTCGCCTCCAATGCCTGACGATACCATAATACAGCACCGACTCTACTGACACGGAGTTGGTACAGGATTCTGCGCTCCTGTCTCTACAATATGCGGAATGCAAATCTATGCTGGTTTTATGGCTTGGCTTCACGCCTCGCAAATGAACTAATAGGTCAGCATCCGACGCTCCAAAAGCCCCAGCAACTGATTTTGCACCATATCCTGAGACACGGCTCCGAATAGCAATTGTGTCGTGACGGGCAAACTCTCGGAGTGTTGCGGTTGAGCTGCTCTGATTTCAAGCCAGCGGAAGCTGTCCAAGGTTGAGCCCGATTCCTGGAGAATATTGAAACTGGCGCCCAGGAGATATTCGGACAATTCTGCCGGTGTCGCGAGATGGCTGATTGAAGGTTCTCTGCCGTAACACGGCCCAAACCGTACATTCGAAGCGACGAAAATACGCCCAAGGGCATTCCCTAAACCGGACCTTCGTGTTTAGCGCAGCATTCTGACTGCTAAATCGACGGTCAGCGGACGAATCTGCCTTTCAAAGCAAAGGCCAATGCTATTCACGGCTCTTCAATTTTGGGAAGCTTGCAAGGTGGAACGGTAGCGAGGCACAATCGACGCATGTCAGCTTTGCAACGGATAGTTCTACCGGCAGCCACTCTGATGCTAGTTAATTCGGCAGCAGTAGCTTTGGAGATGACCTGCACTCATCCTGACAGGCCAAATCACACTTTCAGCATTACCGGTGATCAGGGCGTCTTTACCTGGGATGACCACGACATCGAGCGCTCTTGGAAGCTCAAGTGCAATGACCAACGAAACGGCATTTCTGCGTGCCACAGGTCTGAAAGCTTTGGCGAGCGCGGCGCTAGCGTTATGATTTTCGTGATGCTTGCAGACGGAAGCTTAGTCGAAAGCGGCTATTGGGCTTTGCTCGATGTAAGCCGCGTCAGCGTCACACGTGGTTTTGTTTGTAAAGCCCACGGCAAATGACTGCTTGGCGGACTAAAGCTGAAATCGCCCCCGGTTGCCTCGATAGTTAGTTAAGGCCAAATCGCTTGCACGGGGCTAAATCGATTTGAGCAAACCTGTACAGCGACACTTTGGGGCTCAGAGCGGTCATCCGACGCTTTTGGTCAAGCTTGCGGCCTGCCCGGACGGAATCGACGGCGGCTAAGCGGAGAGGCTGTGTGAAAACTCCGGCCCATGAGCTCTCTCGTCGCGCTCGTTTTCAGCACCTGTGCAAAATCTCTCCCAGTAGCGCGAGAGAGCGCACATAAAGGGTGTTTCCGGCGTATTCCGCCGGATGGTCAGAGTTTTCACACACCCTCCGGACAAAGCGGGCATTCCGCACTTCAAAGATTGGCATCTCAAGCACACGACTTCTTCAACGCGTGCAGGAAATCCTTGGCTTTCTGCCTTGAACCTCGTTTCTGTTAGTGCATTCTCGGGGCGCTGGTATCGAAAGAGAAAGCACGTCGTTTAGCGGGGCCTGCGGCAATGCGCGGCAAAGCACATTTGCGAGCGTTTTTCTGCGAGATGGTTACATGGAGGGCAGTCTATTGAGAAAAGGCGGGGTACTTTCGATATGGTTGGCAGCGTTCCTGTTGCTCTCGAGCGTGAGCATTGCCGGAACCGAAAAGGCTTACGAACAGTTCGGAGACTTATATATCGGTGGCCGAGTGGATTCGCCCGAAGTAAAAAAGTACGTCGATTCAATTACTAACGCGCTAGAGCGTCATTCTCCAAACCTTGCCAATCAGGTGGTGATAATTTATGCGATTGGTGACCTAGTATATGGTGAGAGCGCCAAGGAGGAGTTTCTCCCGACCGACCCAGATGGATTGCGACAACTGCTTCAGTCCAGAGAAATTGAACCTGTAGATTGTTACATCGACCGGGTAGAAATGACCGATGGACAAGTTGTTTTTTGGGTCGCCACAAACCTAGGCTTAACTGGCGTAGAAGTCGGGAAACTATGTGCCGGAAACGCAGTTGCATTGGCACTTTCTATGGACATTGTCGGTCTGAACGCCCTTAGTTCAGACGAATTAAGAGGCGTAATCTACCAGCGCCTTCGCTGAGATGGTGGCGTAGCCGTTCGGGCTCGAAGCGGACCTTGTACCCGGCCGCATGGTGGCCGCTCCGCGCGAATACTCGTTTTCGAACTGACTCCTGACCCCTTGCCAATTGAAGATGCGGATCGGCCGGGGATTGGAGGAATAGCTGCGCAGACATATCAAGGTTGTGGACGACGGTGCATACGCACACTCATGGCACCCATGCTAGGACTTGTGGCTATGTCGAGCGTCAGTTCGCCGTTCTCTTCGCAGAAATATCGCCAGGCCGATGTCGACTTCTGAAACATTGAATTGTTGTTGTTGATGATTTGCCCTGTTGGCATCCGCACAGTGGCACTGATCTTGGGCCCATCACCAACGTGACAGAGGTTCAGGGTATTGGGACTGACAGTCGACCAACACCCGCGACCACCCGTGGTTTCGCCATCACCGGTGGCCGTATGGCCTGCTGCGCTGACAGAGTAGGTGTAGGTGTAGGGCTCTATCACGAATTCACCGTCGGGATGAAAGGTAACGATGTATGCGGACTCGCTGGTAACGGTGAAAGGAATCCCTCGGGCGCGCATCCAGGCCGCCGGTCCGTTATGGGAGGCCTCCCAGCTCTGCATAAGGCACTGATCGAGAAAATCAGACCCGGCGCACTGGCCGCAATTATCCGGGTCGACGGGCTGACTTGCTACCGGCGTGGCCAAGGCTATCAATGATGCAAAGCAGAGAGGACGCATATCGTATACCTCCTAAGGAAATGGTGTGTGGGCGGCGCGATGGCGCAGTAATATCACACGTCTGATACGCAAACCAACTTACCTACCCGCTCTTCGAGCTGACCTCCGGCTCCTTGCTCACACATCATTCACTCATTGGATATCCTGGGCCTCCAACGCTGTGCGAAATTACGGTCGTATGGATGATCAAGTCGTGGGGTCAGCCACACTGAGTGAAGCCTTCTTTTCCTTTCTGACTCGCCTCGATCGCAGAGTGCAGATACTACATATAGGCGTCTGTTCGCCTTCGAACACAACATGATTGATCGGAGACCGCCATTGGCTTATGTTCAGAGTACGTTGCCAGAAGGGGATACCGATGTCCGATCTCGCCACAGACAACCCAACACAAATCCTGCCACCCACCCCAAAACAGATCGCCTACGCCCGCAGGATTGCAGTCGAAAGAGGCGCCGTCTTGCCCTGGGAGATTCAGCAGGACCGGCGCGAGATGAGCCGCTGGATCGATGCCCAGCTGAACGATCCCGTCGCCGAAGGAGACAGGCGCCCGAGCTCGAAACAGGTGGCTTTTGCCGAACGTATTGCCCGGATCAAGAGAAGCGCTGTTCCGGACGAATGCTTTCGCGACCGCGGGCTCATGTCTCGCTGGATCACAAGCAATAAACCCTAACCCGCAAACCAGAGGGCGCACCCGCCTCCGTTCTGCCGCCAACGCGGTCAGATTGCTTGTGACCTCCGGGGGCTTGATCGACGAAGTGAGTTTCACCGCGAGGTCTTCAACCTCGCCTGGCAAAAGCAGGTGCAACTGAAATCAATGGATACTCTGCTAGGTCGCATCGAAACAAAAGACCATCTCCCGCGACGTTCTTGTAGATGGTTTGGCTGCGAGTAAGACTGGCTGCCCCGCCCGAATTGTTTGCAGGCCAGGCCTGTACCGACGGTCTCGACCCTGCCAGCGTTGCCGAATTCATGTGCCACGCTACATAGCCAATCGCCTCGACAATCTTTGAGGCGTTTCTGTAGCTGGCGACCTCCTATTGGCGGTCCTTTGCGACGGAATTTGCGACGGAAAGCCGTCGAAACCGAGTTTGCGGGACCAGATGCTACAATTGGCAAGAAGAGTACATTTGACGCGCCCAAACCGAAGCGGCGAGTAGGGCCGCAACGTTCGTGCAAGCCCGTGCGATGATCGTGGGCAGAGCCAGCCAGTTTTTGGAAACGACAGCGGATGACTTTGACGCTCCTGTGGTGGATTTGCAGCCCATCAGAGACCAAATCTCAGAACTTCAAGACAAGGTCGATCCGCAGGCCAAGCGGGACCGGTTGAGGGATGCTGAAAACATGATCTCAACATACGCTTCGGGGATGTTGTCCGAACTCCCGACCGAGGTACCTGCAACCCAATCGAGAGTGCTATTTTCGGCTGCGCCTAAGCTTTCGTTGATCGAACCAGCGCAGCGCTCCGTGCTTTCACTCGCTGAAATTGGATCAGATCAAAACTATCTGTCCATTCACCTTTCTCTCAACTTTGCACTACAAAAGCACTTTGAAACCATTCAAGCGCCCGTACCCGGCGTGTTGGTAATCGACCAAATCAGCCGTCCGTACTACCCAGAAGGAGAGGGAGATGAGAAGGGCCTGGATGACATAGAGGCAGATGGTGATCGAGCAGCTATGAAGAAAATCGTTAACTTTTTGTTTGATGAAACTGGTAGCCGTTCTGGCCTACAAGTTATTTTGATTGAGCACGCCTACATCGAAAGCGACGCAAGGTATGTCAAAGCAACTCGGGAGCGGTGGACAAAGCAATCCGGTGTAAAGCTCATTCCGGAAGATTGGCCCGCTAGAAGCTAAGTCGAATAGGGATGAACTGTCCAGCGATTGCCTTACACCAAGATATTCAAAGAATTCGTATTATTCCGATCTCTTGACAGTTGGGGGTGAGGATGTGCAGTAAACTCGTTTAGCCGTTTTGCGCGGCTGTGAACCTGGCAACACGTCAGGGACTGTGTTGCACGGATCGGTCGCTCAGAGTATTCCCAGCGTTTTCTGCGACGTGAGTGACGGTCGATGCCCCACAAATTCAATGATGCCCGTCGCGACAAGTTTCCCAAAGCAAAGTTCCGGGTCACGAACTGCTCGGATTACAACGAAAGTCTCCGGCGCCGCGGTGACGTGACGGTCTGGGTTTCTGAAGATGTAGTGGAGAAGTGGAGATCACCACGCCGCAAGACACGCGGTGGCCAGTTGCGTTATTCTGATTTGGCAATCGAGATCTGTCTCACTCTACGGGTCGTGTTTCGACTTCCGCTCAGGCAAACTCAGGGTTTTATGCGATCGATTGCCAGGTTAATGGGCATTGACCTTGTGGTGCCGGATTTCTCGACCCTGTCGCGACGTGGCAAGGGGCTAAAGATCACCCCAAACGCGGCAGCAATGAAAATACCAATCGCCTTCTCAGACAATACTTTCCCAAAGGCATTGATATATCGGGCTTTAGTCAAGCCAAACTCAGCGCCGTAGCCCGCCAACTCAACGAGCGGCCTCGAAAGACCTTGCAATACCTAACACCAGCAGAGAAATTTGAGGCCTGTGTTGCAGCGATCCGTTGAAACCACAGGGACAATGCGGACGCTCACAAGTCTTGCTTGGCAGAAGGTTTGTCTATCGGCAATACCGTGATTGTCTTAAAGTACAACACCTCTCCATCCTGCTTGCCGCCATGTGATTTGGCCCGCATTGTTGGAAGTAAAGCAGATCAGGCGTTCGCCTGAAGCAATGAAACGAGAGTACCCATGTGCGAAGCAGGCGAGTTTTCCACTCGGGTTTCCCTCAATGTCAACAAATCCGAGGTTTTGTTTGACGACTTGTTCAAAAGTTGGGGGCTCTTGTTCAAGGCTCTGGGTTTCAACATTAATTCTATTTCTTGGGAACGCGCGTGTTTCAATCTTCGAAAAACCTCGCTTTTCGATGCTGGCTTGAGCCATCGAAGCGTCTGTGCCGATCAAGACCTGTCTGTTTAAGAAAGCTACATCTGCATCAGGGATTCTCGCACACCCAGCGATAATCGCCAAGATTACCGCTAGCGCTAGCGTCATAAGGCCATTCGATGAAATCAATTTTGAACTCTCCAACCAAAGCTACCTAATTTTAACTTACGGCTGACGTTGGCTGATGTCGCAGTTCTTTGCAATGAGGGCTCACAGCCGTCATCTGACAACTTCTGTCAGGCATCAATGGCCTCCCAGCGCGCCAGAGGTCGGCCTAGCGGGACGAAGGGGACATTGGCACCTAAAGAGGGCAAGTAGTTATTTCCCACGCGAAAAAGCCAAGCGGCACCAAAATCGTGAGACCAGTCAATGCGTTAATGAGTAGGCTTCTCTTGAATTTCTTGATGCTAACCGCTGCAAGAAGCGCATCTTTCAGCCTAAATCTGTTATGTTTTGCAATGCAGTATGCCGTCAAGGACGCACCCAACAAAAAGAAGCCCATCGGCCACGAATAGGGATCAAAACACTCCAAGGCGAACCTATCTGACAAGCTCTGACCACAAAGTTCAATCATTTGGCTGCAGTATGGTCAACCAACAAGTAGGGCTCAGAGCAGTCATTGATCGTAAAGATTTGATTTTTGCAGCTCGAAGGTCCGCTCTAGGGAAGTCGAGACACACAGATTGCAAGTGCGGCAACCGGTTCCGTTCTCGTGGCTCTTAGTCCGCTTCGGGCTGCCAGCAGCCTGATGCCACCGTAGCAAACGGTAACGCTTTGCGTGAAACTCTGGGCTCAGGCACCTTGACCACCTGTAGAGTAATTCCCAGTCCAGTCCAACAATGGAACTAAGTTTGGCTGTGCGGGGCTAAGCGGACCTTCCATCCACCTGTTTGCTGTACTGATGTGTGTCCACAACAAACTCGCCAGAAACGCCATCAGGCAGCCAGAGCCTATCAGCGAACGTCTTGGTCAAAGTCCAGCCTTCTCGATCATAGAAACGCTGAGCACGAGTATTCCCGGCAGTACAAAACAGCACTGCTTCTGCAATGCCCTGCTTAAGAATCTCAGTTTCTCCATAGGATAACAATTCGGTCGCTATCCCTGACCCTCGCGCATTAGGACCGACATATAATTTCACGAGTTCTGAACCTTGCGTCGATACGAACCCAAGAACCCTGTCATCGACCGCGACATGAAGCTTGTCGGATGAACAGTGAAGCCAGGACCAAAAACACTCGATAGTTCGATACCGCAAAGCGCCCTTGGGAACGATGTTCGCGTGCGCATTGTGCCAGCCGTCATGCCAGATTTTTATGACCTCCTCGAAGTCATCGGGTCTTAATGGTCGGATACCTGCCATGGCCATATTCTACGTTGCAGTGATGGGAGTATCAAAGTGCACTTTGGGCTCAGAGCAGTCATCTGATGGTTTCGGTAGGGCTTACAGCCTATCGCGACGTGATCAACGGCGGCAGTGCGGAGAGGGTGTGTGAAAACACTGGCCCATGATCTCTCTCGTCGTGCTCGTTTTCAGCGCCTGTGTAAATGCTCTCTCAGAAGCGCGAGGGAATGCACATAAAGGGTGTTTTCGGCAAAATTCGCCGACCGGTCAGAGTTTTCACACAGCCTCCGGACATTGCTGCCGTTGGCCAGAACATTGCAGATGACCGTTTCAATGACAGAAGCGCAATGCCCCATTTACTTTTCAATTGAATTAGATTGAATAATCTCTAACAAAGCCTGCGCATTTGGTATGTAGTCGAAGGTCACCATTGAGGTGGTACGATCCCGTAGAAATGAGTGACCTGGGTGAGAAAGTCCCAACCCGAATGGCTGCACCAGATTAACTGACAACAATGTCCCGATTTGCAATGATGGATATGGGTGACTGGAAATCAGCGAATATGGATACGTTGTAGAATGAGGACAAGAAACCACGTACAACCTTACACCCAGCCGCCAGTTTCTCCCACGACGACATATGATAGCGCGGCTGTCAGTAACAAAGTAAACAAGGTTATATAGAACATATTGACGTTCGCTTGCTAAGAACATCGACCCAACAAGGAACATGAGGGTGGCCGCACTGTAAATCCAGATAGCTTCGTTGCGTCCAAATCGCGCTTCAGCATCAATAAAAAACACTGTGCTCCACATAACGACAACACCCACAAGAGCAGCAATGTGAATTTTCCGTTCATCACCGACGGCCTCTAGAAATCGCCGCCCATAGCCCGGCGTACCCGACCAAAGCAATTTTTCGTTGGGATCAAGGATTTCGCCCATCTCGGCATGATGAAAGCTTTGTATGGTGATGTCTTGCATTTGGCCGTTCTTACTTTGAACTTCAGTTTTAGGCTACCCCTTGGTGTAGGTCTGGGCTCGAAGCCGACCTTGACCATTGGTAGAGTCCCCCCAGACCAGTCCAACTAAGGAACGGAGGTCGGCTCTGCGGACAATGCCGTCATTCGATTTTGAGCCTTCGCGGACGCAGTATTTCCTCGCACGCGCAGCGCACGTTCTGCGGCGACGCAGCAAGATTCCAGTTTGCGGTCATTCAAACGCTCGATTGGAGCCAAATTCTAAACCGACTCTTCGGTGCCCGCACGACAGACAAGCACGGAGCGGACAAACCCGAAGTTCGAAAATTGCACCTGTGGCCCGGAAACAAGCCTTCCAGCACCGCCACGCAGCGCCCGACCTCTCCCCTAGGGAGAACGCCTTGCTATGTTTTGGTTAAAAAGAACCGTCAAAGGCAAAACGCGACGTTAAATACACTTCGTTATGGATTGCCCCAATACGGTCCTTCTGCAAACGGGCTTTGTTGTCCCAGAACGTCCAAAGGGACAAAATCAAACACCAAATCCTCCAAGTCAGCGTCGAGCAGCCCGGGGCACGCACTATTTTGAGCGACGTCTTCTGTCAAAACGTCGATAACAGCTTGAAATTTTGGCGCCAACTGAGAGGCACGGTCCCCGTGTTCCTGCGCAAATTCCAAAAGCAATCCAACCCGTACGATCGGACAAATCAAATCTGAGTTCTCATCGATTTCGCGCAGCGCCTTGTCCCAGCCGCTAAATTCTCGTGCCAGCCCTCGAATTTCAAAGAGCTGTGCGTATTGCTCTAATTTGTTGCGAGCGTAGTTTTCAAGATACTCCATCCTGTGTAGCCCGAAATAGATCGCATTCTGCGTATACCCGTCCCACCTTAACAGATCGGCACCCGCGTTTTCCACCGCTGCGCTCTGGTTTTTCAATTCATCTGCCAACTTGGTCCAATTTTTCGGATCATAAGGCGCTATCGCAACTTTACGCTGCAAATAGGCCAATCTGTCTTCGGGACTGGGAGAATCCTTTATTGGTGTAATCATTGCTTGCTCGATGATTTCATCACCGTAAGGGATTTCCATTAGGGTCACTGTGTGGGACTGACGGATCAACGTGTCGAGCAGATGGGGATTGTAAGGGTCGTTTTCCAGCGCCGCACGTGCGCGTTCTTTTTCTTCGGCCAGAACCTTTTCCGTCTGTGGTTCGAAATTGTGGAGTCGAGCCACGCTCCTGTCGTAGTATTCCGCCCAGTAGAGTGAAGACAGGCCGTGTTCTTCGACGTGATCGCGAACTGCGTCGGCTTGCGCAGGGGTCATTGGGTGGTTGTTGAGTTGTGCTAAAAAACGGTAGCGGTCCAGCGAAGGATCTTCACCAAGATCTTCCATCAGGGTCAATGCCATGTAAGGCCAGTCCTGGAAATTACGTTGCTCGACCAGGAGCTGGATTTTGCAGTATCGTGCAGCATCTTTGCCATCAAGATCGACCATCGGGGCAAAGTGATCGCAGAGCATCTCACCGATCTGATAGGAACCGCCGTAACCAGGGTGGCCGAACGAGAAAGCCCGGGTCAACGTCCCCCAGTTCGGCATTTGACTCATTGTTTCCTCAAACACCTGAAATGAATAATCCTTGTCGCCACCCGTATTCGATAAAAGGATGATCGCGTCCGACGCAGCGACCAACATCTCATTTTGTTCATAAGCCGCCCGCGCCAAGTTAAGCGCCTTCCCATGCAGGTCATAATGCGTTTGCAGCGCATCAGGATGCGTCTCGTTCGCATATCTGTCGCCGCGAACGATCCAACCAGCACGAAATAGAACCCATGTACGCGCAATCTGCGCGTAAGGTGACTGTGGCCGCGCATCGAGCCAGTCTTCGGTAAAGCTGATGACTTTGGGATGTGTGACGGCAAAGATACCATATAAGGTTCGAACGTCGTCTTCGGTAATCACTCCGCTTTCCAGCCCGCTTTGAGCAGCCTCTAATGCGGACTCGACAGCACTAAATTCCCGAGCATAGACAAGACCACGCAGATCTTCCCGTGAAACGTAATCGGGCGATTTTGCATGAAGCTGTGTGGAAAACAGAAAAACGCTAATAAATGTAAGTACGAATCTCATGAGCATGCCAGAACCAAGAAGCTAAGACCGTTAGCATCATGCGAATTGAATCTGACCAAATCGTGGCAGCTTCCACATATTTTCCAAAAACCTTACCAAAAACAGATAATTACGAGGTCGAAGCTCTTCGAGCAAATTTAGTTCGGCAGTATTTTGAAAGGTTTGACTTGTCATTCATCCTTTATATGAGGCCTTATGTGAGGATCGCGAACTTGCCAGCAGTGTTTCCAAAGGAACTTCAGCCTCCGAAAATAGATTAGCCACACTTGATCCTTTTCGCCGAAAAGCGACCCTCCGCGCTGCCCAGTGAAAGCTCACTTTGTCCGCGTCTTGCTCATTGCCTCACAAAATTTCGCTGCAACCGGCACGATTGGCTGGCTATTGCGCCGCGCTGCGGCACTGGAAATGACGCGCGTGCAGCAATATCTATGCTGCGAGCGCGCTCTGTGAAGAAACTTAATTCACAGGTTGGGCTCGAAGCGGACCTTGACCATCTGTAGAGTAAGCCTCAGGCCAGTCCAACAATGGAACGGAAGCGCTCAGTGTTAATACTCATAGCAGTTACTTTCCTCGTAGCATCAATGGCGCCGATGAGCGCTCCGGCAGATGTCGATTTTCCAGAGTTTTCGGACCAGAGAAAGCCATCATGCGCAGTGCTCTGGGAGATTGGAAATTACGCATCGAATAGAATAGAGTGCAATCCCCACTTTGAATTAGAGGCAAGAAGTTCTGATGGGGTCGTCTATTTCGGAGTGAGGAACATTGAGACCTCGTACCGCCCCTTGCCAGCAAGGAATGTCCTCGCTCTGGATGTTGCGCCAAAGCCAATCTCGGATTTCCTCAAAGATTTACGAAGTTGTGGAGATTCCAGCAACTGTCTAATCCTGAAAGACAGCCCAGAGATATTCAATCAATTAGTAGCACTAAATGAAGCGACTGATATCTGGGAGACGAATGTGTTGGGGGGAAAAGCTGGGCACACCGTCGAGTTCGGCAGTGTATTTCTTTAGGTCTGGAAAAACCGTTGTAAGCCTTAATGGTGCACTGAGTTCCTTTTGGATAACGCCAAACAGGGGAATCTTCAAATTCGCAATTTTTGATACGAAGTTGCCGTGATGGAAAACACTGTTAGTTTGAGCTGGCTCGGCATTCCAGTCGTCAGGTTGGATGCTTCAAATTTTTCCCATTCAATCTGAAAGAATGGGCTCAGAGCGGTCATCCGACGCTTTCGCTCGGACATCGAGCAGGTCGGGAAGCGCCACGGTCGGCTGTGCGGACAAAGCCGCCCCTCAACAACGATGGGAATATCCCAATGGAAACAAACCAAACAATCCACTAGAGATGGCCCCAACTTGCCAAAACTGGGTACGAAACCCAAGAAACGGAGTGAGTGTTCTGGAATGAATGGCTTAAGTCTTGTAGGTTTGGTTTCTCTTGTTACTTTGATTGCTGCTTCACCCGCATCATCTGACGACTTCGCTGAGTTGGTGTGTAGACAATACCGAGATTCGGGTGAGACTCTCGATGAATTCAGTAGCGGTGTCGTTGATGCACTCCATCGTGTTGGTGGATGTGAGGAAAGCGATTCCTGCTATAGGCTATCAAGATCCAGAACCAATGGCTTCAGCACGGCAATTGCTATGACCTGCCCCCCGAAACTTCCCTCGTTCTGATGTAGAGTTTTTCAACGAAATATCCCGCAAACTGGGCGTGTTGCATGGATCGATCTGCCGCGGTACTTCCAGCGTTTTCTCTGACGAAAGCGACGGTAGCTGCCATACAAATTCAATGATGCCCGTCGCGACAAGTTCCCCAAAGCTAAGTACCGGGTCACGAACTGCTCGGAATACAACGAAAGTCTCCGGCGTCGAGGTGACGTGACGATCTGGGTTTCTGACGATGTGGTGAAGAACTGGGCTTCGCCACGTCGCAAGACGCGCGGCGGTCAGGCACGTTATTCCGATCTGGCAATCGAGATTTGCCTCACGCTGCGGGTCGTGTTTCGACTTCCGTTCAGGCAAACTCAGGGTTTCATGCGGTCTATTGCCAGGCTGATGGGCATGGACCTCGTGGTACCGGATTTCTCGACCTTGTCGCGACGCGGCAAGGGGCTGAGGATCGCCCAAAACCGGCGAGCTGCAAGTAAGCCGATCACCCTCATTGTGGACAGCACGGGTCTGAAAGTGCGCGGCGACAACGGCTGGCATGAAGAAAAGCACCCCACCAGGAAAGCCCGCAAAACATGGCGCAAGCTCCACATCGCCCTCGATCCGGTAACGGGCAAAATCACCGCGACGGAGTTGACCACTGAACATGTGGGCGATGAAACGGCACTGTCAGCTTTGCTCACTGACATTGATGACGATGTGAGCCGGTTTCTGGCGGATGGTGCCTATGACGGCCAAGGAGTGGCAGACTGCCTGATTGAGAAGTTCGGACACGGGGTTGAGATCATTATTCCTCCGCCGAAAAACGCGGTTCACGGCAAGAACGCACAACGCAACCACCATATCGATGTCATCGCTCAAAATGGCAGAATGAACTGGCAAACGAAGACGGGATACAACGAGCGATCACGGGTCGAAGCCCAGATCGGCAGATGGAAACAAGCTATCGGCGATCGCCTGCAAGCGCGTGATTTCGACAGTCAGATCGCTGAAGCGAAAATCGCGTCAAAGGCGCTCAACCGCATGACTTCTCTCGGTCGTGCGGCGTATGAGCGTGTCGTCTGAAGTGATGGGGTAAGGGGCAAATCCGCCTCAGTCCTGATCCATGCAACACAGCCGGGCTTCGCGTAAAAATCGCTCAAACCACGTCTCGAAAGTCGGCCGCACAATAAGGCACAATCAGTTCAGAAATCGGCGCAAGGAAACCGCGTTTGCGAAGCGGGTCCGCACTCATGTCGAGTAGGAGTTCATCGTGATAGTGGCACATGTGAAGCAGAAGTGTGGCGGAACGTGCTGGTCCTTCTGGCATCCAAGATTGTTTCCAGGACTTGAGCGCATCGATATCGCTTTGCATGGCCTCAGCATCCGGTAGGAGCACACGACCTGCAACGACTTCCGCAAGCCATTTGGCCTGAAGCGCGAAGGTCGTCACACTCATGAAGGAGGACGCCCGACCCACGAATGCAAGGTTTGACACCGTGGGGTGCAGGACATGGCGGTATAAATAGAACCCATCCGGCCCATCATCCAAAGAGTTGAGTATCGACTTCGGTAGATATGGGTAGCCGGTCTTCCAGCCTGTGCCGAAGACCACGCAATCAACCTCGAGAAAATCCCCGTCTGCAAGGTCGATCCCGTTGGAAGAGAATGCACTCACACCTGTTCGATGCGCAGAAATCTTACCTGACCGGATAGAGTTGATGAGCTCCGGACGTGGAACCATGGTCACTTCCGTAAACGCGTCGAATTCGACAGGCGTCTCAGGCATCAGGGTCTCACCACGCGCGATTTGCATTCGCAATCGTTGCTGGGTACTGAGCAGCAGTTCTACGACACGCCAGAACAGCCAGGGCAACGGATATCCTATTGAGTGGATAGCGCGCACGATTGGGCTGGGCCTGACATACGGAGGGATCAGGGCTGCAACAAGACGTGTAAGCATTCCCCATTTGAAGGGAAGAACACCCAGCAATTTGCGCGGTACAGGCCAGTGTGCGGTTCGGAAAACGAGGTGAACCTTTTCCGCGACACCCACAGCCGAACCCGCTATATCTGTGGCACTTTTTCCGTAACCGATTACAGCGACACGACGGTCTTTGAGTTGCGATATGTCTTTGATTTCGCTCGCGTGAAGGACTTCTCCTCCAAAATCTTCACGTTTGGGAATGTTCGGAACATTTGGCGTCTCTGAATAGAGCCCGGCTGCAACCACAACGAAATCGGTCTCAATACTTTCAGAATTTTCGGAACCATCAACCTCAAGTAACCACCGGTCACCTTTGCGCTCAATCATGGTGACGCGGGTGCCTAATCGTAGGCACTCTCGTATACCGAAATGATCGCAATAGTCCTCCAGATACTCCCGAAAGACCGGCCCCGGAGTGAAATGAGACGCTTCTTCGGACAGCGGAAAATCCGGGAATTCGTACAGATCCTTTTGCACCTGAACGCCAAAATCGTGGTAGCCATCCGCCCAGACGCCACCTAGGTACGGGTTGCGATCAAAAACCTTGCAGTGGATGCCAACCCTCGTCAGGCATTTTGCAGTAGCAAGCCCAGACACCCCCGCACCAATGATAGCGGCGGTTTTGACTTCCCCCACTATCATGCCTCAATTCCCCGTCGCAAAATTCGCGATAAGCCCAAGAGAACGACGCCCAGAAGCCAGAGCGCCAGAACATAGGCACCGGAAACAGTCCAAAGCACCCAAACCCAAAGGCCTTGCCAAATTGTTTTGGTTTGGTTCAACCCGGTCTGACTGAGGCGAGAACTCAAAATGAACAGCATATTGAGCAGTCCTATGGCTGCGCCGATTGCTGTTCCAATCCAAAAGAAATCGCCCATAATAGCCCCCCAAGGCGATATCAGGATATCACGAAATCACAGTTTTAGATAGCAAGGCGGCCAATAGTGCTTTGGAAATCACAGACGGCGTCGAAGTCGTTGCGGCCGTCATACCCCCTGAGAACCTGTTCAAATTCTTAGTTTGTCCACTCGGGCTTTGAAGGTGTTGTCTAATCGCACGGCTCGGATCAAGTTTTTCTTACACTTTGAAGATCGGTTGCCTGGTGCATGGTTGTCTTCGCGGTCGACATCGGTCGCCGCATGATGGAGCTTCGCGAGGGGAGCCTTCCAAATGTAGACGACGCACTGAGCTGATCCAGCGGTGCAACACCTTCAGCGGAATGGCTGTGCTCACGTCCCGGCGAGGACGTTAAAGTGTACTCAAAGTATTAAACGCGAGCCGTGCGATTAGACAACACCTTCAATGCCACGTTGAACACCTCAAAGACCTGTTTGATCGGTGTTGTCACGTTAACTGCCGTTCGGTTGCTCATGTCAGCAATTGGACGTAGGTGACATCGATGAAGTCATCATCAATCTGCTACAAGCGCCACCGATTTCCTCCTCAGATCATCGCGAACGCGGTGTGGCTGTACGTTCGCTTCAATCTGAGCCTGCGGGAAGTTGAAGAGATGCTGCTGCAGCGCGGGATCGATGTGTCCTAAGAAACGGTCCGGCGTTGGGTCATCAAATTCGGGCCGGCGGTAGCTCGAAACCTGCGGCAGAGACTGAACCGTTCAGGTGGTGTCTGGCATCTGGATGAAGTTGCCGTGAGAATCTCAGGTCGCAAGTATTGGCTTTGGCGCGCAGTCGATCAGCACGGCGTCGTGCTGGTCGAAATCCTCCATCCAAAACGCAACAAACGGGCGGCAAAACGGCTGTTGCGCCGCCTGATCAAGCGTCTTGGTTTCATTCCCAAGCGGATCATCACAGACAAACTACGCTCGTATGACGTCGCTAAGCGAGAGATCGCGCCGGGGTTGGATCATTGGTCGCACAAAGGTCTCAACAATTGAGCTGAAAACAGTCATCTCCCTTTCCGAAAGCGGGAAAGGACGATGCATGGCCATCGCTCTCCGGGAGGGTTGCAAAGGTTCGTGGCGACCCACTCAGCAATCCGCAATTGCTTCAGCGTCCCCGCTCGCCGCCGCTCCGCCTTAACAATCCGATATCACCGCCTCGAGGCCTTTGACGCCTGGAATGCCGCCACTCAAGCTGCTTGAAGTCCGAGAAACAGCATCTCTATGTGGATTGCGAGTTAACGTGACAACGCCCTGTCGGGCATCACTGCGCTTGTGAGGCTGCGCGGAATCACAAAAGGACAGCCGGGGGAGCGGTCGGAAACCCATTAACCGGGACACGCAGCCTCAGCCTATGTTTTCGAATGCTTCAGGTACCCTCTACCCCCAAGCGGGGGCAAGGTTACGCTACCAGATGGGTTGATCTGGTTTACACCTGTTTTTCTCAGCCGGGTCTCTTGCCAAACGTCTGTTCAATCACAGTGTCGATTTCATCCCTGGCCATCTCGATCACAGCGCCCTTCACCTCGCCATAGGTGCCGAACTCATGACCGCAGCCGTGGCACGATATCACCTCGTCGTCCTTCGGCGGGTTGAGTTCGCTCATACCAACCGGGTGCCCGCATTCTGTGCATTGGAACGTGATGCGGTTTCTCTTCTTCGCCATGGGGGTCTCCGACTCAGGTAGAAATGTTACCGTCTGGTGGTTCCATATTGAGAGCAAACTGCAATGGGTCAATGCTGCGGATCTTGTGCCTCAGTCGATTAGCAAGATTAGCGGGCTTAGCTCAGAAAAGAGCGAAACCGCAGCCACGCACCTTTTATCATCCCGCCACCACAAACCTGCCATGCGCGAGCCACACTTGCTAATTACATCCTTAGCTAGTGTCGATGCTATCCCAGAACGGTAACGACATTGAAACCACCGGCACGCCCTTTAGGTGTCGGTGGTCTCTTATTTGGGTTCCAGCTTTTTTGACGCTCTCCTGGCACTGGTGCGGTATTTGGGCGGCCATGTAGCAGATTGATCTGCTGAACTGATGGGGTATGGGGCCAATCCGCCTCAAATCCGATCCATGCAACATGATCGGAATGCGGATATACCCTACGAGTGCCACGAGTAGGGCCGCGGCTGCTCTTTTGTCCGCGGCCCTTGTCACAGAATCTCCGGGCCTTACGCGATATCGTCGTAGAACGATTGCTCCGTCAGACGATAGTAATCGCCCGTGGTTTCGAGAAAGACACCCGCGGTACCGTCGGCGAAGGTGAAGAACCGCGGGTCCGCGCGGGCGGGATCGGTCCCGTCACCGGCCAGATCGTTGATCGTCGTCTCAACGCCATTCTCATCGACCAGATTGAGTACAAAGACATCGGCGTCGATCATGTCGAAGGGATCAGTTGTGCCGAAAAGCGTGCCGAGATTGAGATCGCCAAAGACCATGGTCAGCTCATCGCCAAAGGACTCTTCGGAGATCACCGGACCGGAGGACGCCACGAACTCGCCCGGACCGACGCGCCCATATTGCGCGAAAGGCTGGATGAATCCCGCCTCTGGGGTCGGCGCGACGCCGGTCGCCGGGGGCTGGGTTCCCAACAGACCGGCGATGCCGTTTTCGAGCGGGTTGTCGGGGTCGAAATCGCCGCCGACATAGAAGGTGCCTTCGCGCGAGAGCCCGTCTTCTGCCACGCCCCAGCCGAAATTCTCGATCTCGGAGGTGTCCATGATGTCGTCGAGCCGGACAATATTGACCTCTTCGGAGGTCACGCCGCCAATATCGGCAAAGGCGAGATAGTCCTCGCCACCGTAATCGGCGATCTCCAGATGTTGCACATTGCGCAGCCCCTTGGCGGCCAACTCAACCGAGCCTGTGTCGGGGTCGATGATGAAGAGTTTGGAGGGCAACTCATCCTCGAGCTGTGCTCCGGTGCGCCCGTTCAGCCCGAAGGGCAGGTTGTCGCCCGTGGCCCAGAGGATCTTGCCATCTGGGGTGAACTCCATGCCAGTGCCGTGATGGCCGGTGACGGAGGATTGGACCTCGAAGGCGGCGATGGGCTCTGGGTTCGCGAGCTTGTTACCGGCCAGATCGTATTCATAGATGATCTGATATTTGATGCCGACATCCTTGGGGATGAATATCGGGAAGCCTTCGAGATCGCTGGCCTCGAGCCGGTAGAGGTCATCGACGAATTTGGGAACGAATGGGTTGCCGAGGAAGATATCATCCTGCGGCACGATGCCGGGCTGCTCAAATTCCGGCAGGCGCATGACCGAGAAGAGGTCGTCCGCCCCCTCGGGCAAGGTGTCACTGGTGAAGGCGACGTAGACCTTGTTGGCATTGCCACCGACCATATTGGCGATGCCTTCGCGATCGTCGATGAGGAGTCCCTCAGGCGCGTCTGTTTCCGCGTCGAAGATTAGCCGGGGATTGCCGTCGCCATCGGCATTCACGCGGTAAATCTTGCCCTCGTTCTGGTTGATCCCGTAGATCGACTGTTTAATCGCCACGGGGCTTTGGAAATTGGTCTCGCCATCGCCGCCGGGGATGGTGCCGACCTTTTCGATCACCAGGGTGATGTCGGAGGGCAGGACCGGATTGGGCTCCAGCGAGGCGATTTCCGCCAGTTCGGCGCTTTTTGAGGCCGCCGGGGGCTCAGAGATAGGGGCTGGCGCCTCGGGGGAGGTTGCCACGAGTTTGGCACCGCCGCGCGGGCCATCGGAGTCACCGACACTGGTCAGGTGCACACCAAACTCGACATTGGCGATGTCGTCCAATGTCAGGTTGCCATCGCTGTTGGTGAGCACAATGCTCGTGGTTTGGATGTTATCCTTACCCGTGCCGGGCGTTCCGAGGGCGACGGCGGCATCAAACGGATTGGCTGCGCCGTTCATATTCACGCCGCGCCCGAGATTGACCACATCACCGGTGCCCTGACCGGTGACATCATCGCCCGTGGCTTCGAGTCCTTCCAACCGCGTATAATTGGCCAAGTCGAAGAAGAGGCCGCGCAGGTCGGTCGTGCCGCCACCGGTTTCCAGCACAGTCACCGTGAACTCGATCGTTCCGTCTAGCTCCGTGGCAATAACCTCGACATCGGGGGACTTGCCGACACCGGGGAGTATGAATGTCAAGTTTCTTTCAATGTCCATTTGGTTGCTCCTGTTGGATTAAGGTGCGGAACCACCCAGTAACAAAACCGAAAATGACCACCTATTACATTCTAAAAAAGCAATTTATTAGCAAAACAGGCATATCGCCAAACTGCAATCGAAGTCTGCCTGCGGAGAGGTTACGCAGCGTCATTGTTAGCGAAACCGAGTGGAATGACAACGTTCATACTTTGCTTTAGACATGGCCCCACCCACCCTGGTCTTGGGTGACCTGGATGCAGCCCTCCGAGGATTTCTTCTAGTATCCACGTTTTTGGGGGGCGTGTTGCATGTGTGGATACCTCCGTTTATGCAAGTGTTTTGGGGTATTGCGGGCGTGGTGCACGGATCGAGCTGTTGCGGTAGTTCCAGCGTTTTCTCTGACGCGAGCGACGGTAGATGCCCTACAAATTCAATGATGCCCATAGGGACAAGTTCGACAAGGCACAGTACAGCGTTACAAATTGGTCCGAGTACAACGAAAGCCTTCGACAACGTGGCGATGTGACGATCTGGGTTTCTGACGATGTGGCACAGAATTGGTCATCGCCACTCCGCATGACACGCGGCGGTCAGGCGCGTTACTCCGATCTGGCAATCGAGATCTGCCTTACTCTGCGGGTCGTGTTTCGGCTTGCATTGAGACAAACTCAAGGCTTCATGCGGTCGATTGCCAAGCTGATGGGCATGGAGTTTGTGGTGCCAGATTTCTCGACCCTGTCGCGACGCGGCAAGGGGTTGAAGCTCGCCCAAAACCGGCGAGCTGCGAGCAAACCAACCACCCTCATTGTGGACAGCACGGGTCTGAAAGTGCATGGCGGCAACGACTGGCATGAAGAGAAGCACGGCACCAAGAAGGCCCGCAAAACATGGCGCAAGCTCCACATCGCCTTCGATCCGGAAACCGGTGATATCGCCGCGACTGAGTTGACAATGGGTGACACCGGAGAGGCAGAAATCGCGTCTTCCAACCCTTTCAGTCTGCGCATGATCAATGTGCGGTGCGCCCAAGGACAGACATAGCAAACATAGAGGTGGTATCGGCCCACTTCGGGTGCAAACCTCGCACCGGGATCAGTCGATATCCAGTTGCGGAAATCGGTTTCCTGACGGTGATAATGCCCGTCCTCAGACGCCAGAATGTCGCCTTCGCGAGTCTAGGCGCCATCAATCAATCTACCAGCCATCACAACCTCCTGTTTGGGTGCCCAGCAGTATAAGCTGCCGGGGCCGTTGTTTCTCTTAATCAGCGGAGTCTTGTTCTGATTGCTGTGCAAGATAGCTTTCATAAACAAGGCCGTAAGCCGTGTGGCCGCCCAGAACACCGCCAAGCGGATAGCCCTGGTTAGAGCGCCAGTCATCCATAACCTCGGCCAGGACAGAGGCCCATGTTGTGACTTTCACACCGGCCTGGCTCATCCGCAGCATGGCGGCATCACGAGTCACTTCATCCCATGTGCCCGACGCATCAACGACGGCATAGACGTCGTAACCTTCGGCAACTGCCGACAGCGCCGGAAACAGCAGGCAAACATCGGTCACTATGCCCGCCATAATGATCTTCTTGCGACCTGTCGCTTCGATTGCAGCTTTGAACTCTGGCGATTTCCATGCGTTGATTTCGCCAGCGCGGTTGATGACGGTGCCACCAAGCACATTGGTGATGTCGGATAAAATCGGGCCATTGGAACCTTCGGACAAGGATGCTGTGACCACGGATGGAATACCTGCGGTTTTGGCCATGTTGGTCAGACCGTTGATGTTTTTGCGCAGGGTTTCAGGTTGAATGTCACGCACACTAGCGAGCAATCCAGTCTGGTGATCAATCATCGCCAATACAGCGTTATCTGGCGTCAGGAATTCTGAGAATTTGTCAGGCATGGGAGTGTCCTTTTTTGTTGGATTGAGGAGGTTAGGTAAGCGTGCCGACCAGAATGAATTGAACGTCGGTCGTGGCTGTGAAAGTGCCATTGGCACCACGGGTCAGATCACCACCGGTCAAATCCGTTGATGCAAACCGCCCATTTCCTTTGGCGACATAGGCCAGGTAAGGCGTTGTCAGTTCGATGCTCTGACCTGCGGTAAGCATGGCCACGTCGATGGTGGTCTTGGCCGCGAAGGACTGCGTGTGCTCTGGCGAACCGCCATAAATACGGACTGTCTCACCCCATGTCGGGCTGAACTTTTTGTACCCGGCGGGTTCGCCCTTCACTTCGGGCAATACCCAAAGTTGCAGCATTCGGTTCTGGGTCTCATCGGGGTTCACTTCGTTATGATTGAACCCTTCGCCGCCAGCCCGTTGGACTTGCGCGTCGTTGGTGTCGAGCGATCCGCCGTGTTCCAACGACCCCTGATGCGCGACGCGGCCCTCCACCATGACAGAGATCACATCGATCTCTTTGTGGGGATGCATGGTCGTTTCACCTTTGGGATTGAACCGCGCATCAGCCAGATAAACGAAGTTGCCGATGCCATCCCAAGCTTCAGGGTTGGCGCGGTCACCCCAAAGCCTTTTGTCAGTTACAAGACGATGCTCCTTCAAGCCCGCGAAGCCGCCTTCAGTCAGGGTATCGCGGTGCAGAATTTCCAAACTTTGCGATGTCATAGCGTGTCCAATCAAGCGTGTTGCATTGCTTGGTCAGAATATGAAATTGTTCTTAGTGTGGTTCAATTATGCATAATAGCAAAAGAAAGTTCTAAAAATGGAACATCGAGACTTAAACGATTTGGCCGTTTTTGCAGCTATTGCGCAGGCTGGCAGTATTACCGGAGCTGCCAAGAATATGAAGCTTCCGAAGTCAAACGTCAGCCGCAGGCTTGCACGGCTGGAAGACCGCCTTGGTGTTCAATTGATTGAGCGCAACACCCGCAGCAGTCGGCTGACTTCGATTGGTGTTTGTTACGCCGATTACTGTCGTTTGATGGTGGAAGAGGCCAATGCTGCCGATGCTGTTGTTGAGACAAGTCTGGGCGAACCGGCTGGGGAGTTGCGGGTGTCAGCCTCAGTACTGGTCGGACAGCAACTCATTGCGCCTGCGATAGCGGCCTATGGTCAGCAGTTCCCCAAAGTGCAGGTCATCCTGGAGCTGACGAACAGGAGGGCAAACTTGATTGAGGATGGCTTTGATCTGGCATTCCGCATTGGTGAAAAGCCGGATTCTTCAATGATGTCACAAGCGATAGGGACGTTTCCTTTTGGCCTTTATGCCAACCCCGTTTATTTGCGCAGTGCGGGCAACCCTCAGTCGCCCAGAGATTTGCCGCACCATCGGTGCTTGATCATGTCTAGCGGGTTCAAAACCACACGGTGGAAACTGAAGCAGGACGATGAAGTCATAGATTTTTCTGCCAAGGGCGCCGTCGTCGTCAACGACTTTTTAACCCTACGTAACCTGGCTATCGCAGGCGGCGGTATCGCGATGCTTCCGGCCTATGCAGTACACGCAGAGTGTGCATCTGACCTGCTTTCATCTGTCCTACCAAATTGGAATGCTTCCAGTGTGCCTCTGTCGGCAATCTATCCGAGCCGTCGCGGCGCGACTCTCAAACAACGGGCATTTATCGACCATGTAAGACAAGTTGCAGAAAACTTGACTTGATTATCGATAGTGGCGCCAAAACCGACATTGATACGGAACGCAGCAAGCGACCTTTGGGCTCGTTGTTGCAGTTCTCTGCGGCTTGCATGATTGACTGGTGGCAGCCCTAAGCCGACCTTCAAAAAGACATTGCAAACTCCGAATTGCGAACAAAGCAGGCGTTCGGCTAGGTTCACATTTTCAGAAAATGAATTTGCATTTCTTTTCTGCGCATTGGATCGGGCGATTGAAAGTTACAGCCTAAATACTTCTGTGAGGGTAAACCGATAGGAAGAACTGCCGAAGATAATGTACTCAGTCAGAAATCCAAATTGCTTAAGTGAGGGACGCCGTGACTTCTGAGAACGCCCAAATTTACCTGTCTGACGACGAACTCGGGGGTTTAGGCATCCAACCTTCTGAAGTTGCTGATGCCATCGAGACTGCCCTAATAGCTAAGGCTGACGGCAAGCTTCACACTTCTCCCAAGACAGTCATCTTGCCCGGCGATGGGCGCTACGCAATGTCAACTTTGGCAATGGGAGATGATGGATTCATCGTGACCAAGCAAGTTACAGTGTGTCCGGAAAATCCGGCGAGGGGTCTTCCCGCGATAAATGGTGCCATCATGGTTTTGGATGCGCAAACTGGATTACTTCGCGCGGTCTTGGGAGCGAATTGGATTACGGCAGTCAGAACTGCGGCTTTGTCAGTGGTGGCAGCGCGTCGGCTTGCTGACCCTCATGCCGAGACGGTGGCTTTTGTGGGCGCGGGTGTGCAGGCTCACTCCCATCTAGCTGCGTTTTCAGAACTGTTTCCCCTGAAACGAATCCGCGTGTTCGGGCGTGGTAAAGAGAATGCCGACAAGCTTTGTCGTCACGCTCGGGGAATGGGGCTCGAAGCTGAAACTTGCGCCAATGCCAAGGACGCTTTGAGTGATGCCGAACTGATAGTGACATCGATAACGTTGGACTACTCTATTGAACCCTTCTTGGATGCCCGATGGCTGAAGCCGACTGTCTTCGCCACCATAACTGATGCGTGCATCCCGTGGGTGCCGGCGCACATGACTGCTTTCAAAACGGTAATTGTCGACGACCGTTTGCAGGAACTGGAAAGCGACAAGCCGATGTTGCCATACGAGCAAATTGCTGGCGACTTGACGGAATTGGTCGCTGGCAAAATCGACGTCCGAGCACGCAAAAAACCGGCGGCTTTTGCTTTCAGAGGGATTTCATTGGGGGATTATGCTGCTTCGGTCCTCGCGGTTCGCCGGTTCACCGAAATACCCGTGATGTGAGGCCAAAGACATGAACATCCACTTTGGAATTAGATACCGAAATGGTCGCTTTGGGCCCAGATTTGCCATTCTCTGCGATCAGTTTAAATAGTTGGTCGCAGCCCAGAGCTGCCATTCGCGCAGCACGCTGAGAAGGTATGTTCCGAGCCCGTTTTGGTCGTAGGTTTGATCGCAGGGATCGCCTCGCAATACGAGCTTCCTAAGAGACGATCATGTAGTACTTCCGCAATTTCTCGGTGATCTCCCAGATCAACCTGCTCCCTTTTTTGACGAAAAACGTATCACCAGCTGTGAAGGTCTCGGCGTCCCCGTCAGGATGCGTCAGTGTTACGGACCCAGAAATCACGGTCATCATTTCATGTACCGGATAGGCGTCGATCTCTTCACGACAGGGAGGGCATTCCCAGACGCCCGAGAGAATAGTTTCGTCGTCGTTTGCAAACTTGAACCAGTTTCGTTCGTTCGTATCACTGGTCGTGAAGGCGCCAGGATCGGTGAAATCCGAGGCCACCATGTCAGTTGGGTTGGGTATCAGCCTGAAAGACATCTTGTTCATTGAAACTCCCTTGTTGCGTGGCGATCAATCGAAGGCTCGGCTTTTGATTTCCTGAGCTGTGATCATAACACAAATCGGCTCGCGCCTGCGTGGACGGCTTTGGCACAACCCGCTGCTAACTTCCGCTTTCCACGCTTCGTTATCATTATTGAAACTCGCTGCATACGACAGATGGGGCTCGGAGTCGCCGTTCGCCGCTTTTCGCGTCAGTGACTGGAGGCAAGCCCAATTCAGACATTCAAAACCGAACTATGCATTTCCAGCTTGCGCCAAAATGCGCAAATTCGCTGCGATTGCGTCAATATTAGCTTCCCGGTTTTTGCGTCGGTTAAAGTGCTGTTTTAGCAGTTGACCTCGCTCGGAATGCGCGGTGGTTAACGTGTGCCATTACTCAAACATGCCAGTAAGAAAGCGACCAAATTTAGAGAACCAATCGCACCGTGTTATCCTTTTTGATGCCTATTCCCATTTATCAGGAGGTCAGCATGGCTAATTCATCAAGGCGAGATTTCTTCAAAACAGCGGCGGCAGCAGGGTTGGGCGGAACTGCTGCGGTGCAAGCTTCAGCTGCGGAATTTCCATCCGGCCCGTTTTGGAACAACGTTCCCGACCCAGAGCTTTCAAAGCAGGAACTCCCAAACTTCAAGTTTGAACTGGAAAAATCCAAAGGGCGTGAAGATGGTGGCAGTTTCGGGAAAGAAGCCACCGTGCAACAACTTCCGGTTTCAACCGGAATTGCAGGTGTGTCGATGAAGCTTGAACCCGGTGTCGCCCGCGAACTGCACTGGCATGCTACTGCCGCGGAATGGGCTTTCGTCATGGAGGGTCGCTGCCGGACAACAGTCATCAACCCTGCGGGGAAGTCTGAGACGAACGATTTTGAAACAGGCGATGTATGGTACTTCCCGCGCGGTTACGGACACTCCATACAGTGTCTGGGCAACCAGCCCTGTCACTTCATCCTGATTTTTGACAACGGGTACTTTTCTGAATTTGGTACATTCAGCATCACGGACTGGATTGGTCACGCGCCGAAAGACCTGTTGTCAAAGTCCCTGGGACTGCCCGCCGCGGCGTTTGACTCATTTCCCAAGAGCGAAGTCTATTTCGTGCACGGCGATCCACCCCCTGAAGAACCTGTTTTGCCTCATCAAGGCCATCTGGCAACACCTCGGAATACGCACAAATACAGGCTTCTCGAACAAGAGCCGAATTCTTCATTCGCAGGTGGTCGCGAATGGCTGGTCAGCCAAGCGGAATTCCCCATCTCAACCACGGTGACAGGCGTAGTGCTGGAGCTTGAGCCGAATGGGATGAGAGAGTTCCACTGGCACCCGAACGCGGATGAATGGCAATACGTGATGAGCGGCAGCATCGGCATTACCATATTTGGTGCAAACGGTCGCTTTGCCACTGAAACGCTGAACAAAGGAGATGTCGGATACATTCCGCAGGGTTACGGACATTCGATTGAAAATGTCGGTGAGGAAAAAGCCCGTATACTGATTGCGTTCAACACTGGAGAGTATCAGGCAATCGACCTTTCAGAATGGATTGCGGGCAATCCGGACTACTTGCTTGCCGCGCATTTCAATCAGAAGCTGGGCGTCGTTGAAAAATTTCCTACGCAGGACGTTTTCATTGCGCCGAGATAGGTACGCGGTAAGGCCGGCGTCTCATCAATCTAAGATTTGAACTTGCCGATGATCAGCGCGGCAATGATCAGAACAAGCGCGAGAATGTCATTTGCATGCAATCGCTCTCCAAGAAACGCGATGCCAATGAGAACGCCAACCAACGTGATCAGATAACCGGATAGGGCAGTAAAAGTCGGGCCGGTTCGCCCGACCATATATATGAACAGAACATAAGCGATTCCGCCACAAAAAACACCCAGCCCGACCAGCGCCGCAATGCTTTGCCACGCCGGGTCGGGTTTCCATGCGGCACTGAGGATCAGCGTCAAAACAACTAGCACCGCAGACGCGATCATAAAGACATTTCGCATCGCCAGAACCGGTGGCACATTCGACAAGTGTTTCATCATGATCAGGCTCGCCGAGAAACTCAACGCGCCACCCAGAATCGCCAGCTCGCCGATTATGTCCGCTAGCCAGCTGCCTTTGATACTTGGAACAATCAGAACCAGAATGCCGATAAAGCCGACAATGACGCTCAGCGCGGCGATCAAACTCCAATGCTCGTCGTTCACAAAAAACGGAGCCAGTATCAGAGTAAAAATGGGCACGGTTGCAAGGAGGATGGCAGCAATACTGCTGTCGACATGCTGCTGCCCCCAGGGGATCAGAAAGCATGGTAAGATTGCCTCGGCAATCGCGATGGCACAGTAAAGCGACCATGGCTGTCGAACGCCCTCTGTCGCGGAATGGGTTGATCGCCCATACATCACAGCGGCTATAATCGTCAGGGTGAAAAAACCGATCAGCACCCGTCCGGTTGCAACCAACAACGGTGAAAAACTTTGGATGGCCAGTTCGTTCAGGACAAACTGAGATCCCCAAATCAGGCTGATCCCGACCAACAACAGGTAGTCGAGCTGAACCGGCCTGTTCATGATATCAGTGCTTTCTCGAACACCTGGATCACCGCATTAGCTTCGCGTTACCTAACCCTATCACATGATGCAGGCCACTGCCCCTTGCCAACGAGATAACAAGACATCGGTCCATCGGATATGAGCAGGCCTTAGTCTGATCGATTATCCGACGGAGAATAGTACCAATCGGTCAAGTTCGACTGCTTTTGAGCAAAAAGAAAACCTCACCTGGGGAGTGGTTTGCCGCGGCCTTCGGGAAGGCGGTAGAGCGCTAATAGAGACAAAACTCCGGCTACCATAAGCATGTAGGCTGGAACAAAATCATTCGAAGTGCGTGACACCAGATAGGTCACGACCAAAGGGGTTGTCCCGCCGAATAACCCAAGACACAGGTTGAAGCCAATTGCCGTGCCGCTGCATCGCACCGAAGCTGGAAACATTTCGACCATGGTCGGCATAATGACCGCGAAGCCAACACCATAGAGGACACCAAATCCACACTGTCCGATCATAATAAGAACGAAACTCTGATGATGAATGAGCCACCATAATGGCCAGGAAAAAATCATGCTGCCAATGGCAACAAAAGCCAACATCGGCTTGCGCCCCAAACGATCCGCCAGCCAGCCTGCGGGCAGGGTTACAACAAGCATTGTGAAGATCGCCAGCGTATTGATATCCATGGATTTGGCGGTTGTGATGTGCATCTTCTCGGACAGGAATGAGGCGGCATAAACAAATTGCATATAATAGCCGATGCTGGTGACCAGCAGCAGGCAAACAAGGCGAAGGACTGGCCTCCAGTGGTTCCTCATCACCACAATCAAGGGCGAACCCGAGACACGCTCGGATGCGTCTAGAACACTTGGTTCCTCCATTTGGCGGCGCATCAACAATCCCCAAACGGCTATCAGCCCACCCAGAAGAAAGGGAACCCGCCAGCCCCACAGTTGCATGGCTGCTTCCCCGACAACGGTGCTTGTCAGAGCCGCGCAACCGGAACCCAAGAGGACGCCCAAAAGGCACCCAACCTGCGGCCAACAGCCGATGAAACCGCGATGCTCATCCGGTGCACTTTCAGCCAGGTAGACGGCGGATCCAGTGTATTCACCACCCATGGACAGGCCCTGAGCGACCCTTACTACCACAAGTAACAGCGGCGCCGCATCGCCAATCCGGGAGGCATCCGGCAGTATCCCGATGGCGAAGGTGCCGCCGCCCATCAAACTGATCGAAATCAGCATGCTGGTCTTCCTGCCGATCTTGTCACCGATATGGCCAAACAGAACACCGCCTAATGGACGGGCCAGAAAACCAAGGGCAAAAACCCCAAAAGAAGCCAGCAGAGATGCCGTCGGATCATCCGCGGGGAAAAAATGTTTGCCAATGATCGCTGCCAAGAAACCGTAAATTGCGAAATCGTACCACTCCAACACATTACCCACAGTGGCAGCAGTGAGATTTACATGTTTGGGAATCCCGGGAGACAGTTTCAATTGCAATCCACCTGGTTTGGCTGTTCAGAGATAGATCATTTCCCACTCGGCGGGACCGATGATCTGCATCAGGACTTTCGTACCAAGGGAGGCACCACTGAGTGATCCTATATGTGGCAGGTCGCCATCATAGGTCAGGGTCCAGCCTTGGTCCGGCGGGCAATCGATCTCCAACCGAAACGATCCGTATTCCGGGATTTTCTGACGCAAGACAACGCCATTTCCGGAAAGCACATGCATTACTTCGTCAACACCTGTTTGTGTCAGGCTGCGATTGACGTGAAAACGGTCAAAACGAGTGTAATCGATCCCTTCCAACACCTGATAGAGTTGAGGGTATACTACCTCGTGGGTTTTGTCGGTCGTTGAAAGAAGTCCACCACCCGCCGTACCAGGCGTACGTCCTGCGGCGTTGATACACTCCAGGAGCTGTTCGCGTGACCACAAAAAATGATCCTGGACTTTCTGGCTCTGCTCCTGATCCAAACTATTGGCTTCCAAGTGGGCGCGAATTTCAGCAGGCGCAGGGGCCGTATCAAGCGGCCAAACATGTGCGCCTACTTTTTGTAAGACGGAATTGATTTCTTCCCTGTCGCAGACAACAGCATCGCGATCAGGTAGCCAAAGTCTAAGATTATCAGGGGCTTCGCCACTCATTTGTCAGGCTCCTATTGCCACGATAGGCGCTCTCGCACAGTTGCGCATTGTATATGAATGGCCACTCTAGTCGAGGGAGACACAACTGCTGAAGATTGAACCGGATATTCAGCACAGATAAAATGAGGCTACCGGTCATTCATCCAACACGCAGCATCGGTCAAGTTGGGCTCACTGTTGCCATCGGAGCAAGCGCAGCATCTGGTTGTGTCGCAAACTTTTGCCTTGATCAAAGCTAACGCTCTGATTGGGTGTTGTTATCCAGCGAGCCCTGCGAATTGACGGAATCCGCTTGTCGAAGATCCCAGCTGGCCCTTGCGGATCATGTTGGCCGTCTCGATTCCTGCTAGTGTCGCGGCCGCAGAGGCGAAGCTCTTGAAGCCGAGCATCGGTCTCGTGAGCCTCTTTATGAAGCGGTGATCCTGCTCGATAATGTTGTTTAGGTATTTAGATCTGACAGTGTCGATCTTAACCGGTATCTGCAATCGCTTGAAGATCTTGTTGACCTCTTTGATCCCGGCCGCGTTGCTCCTGCTTTTGTCAATAGTGATCCGTTTTGGGATGCCATTGTTGCACAGAGCGTTGGCGAAGAATCTCTTTGCAGCCTTGGTGTCTCGCTTCTCAGAAAGCATGAAATCAAGGGTTTGCCCGTTGCGATCTACGGCTCGATACAGATACACCCATTCACCGCGGACTTTGATATAGGTCTCATCGACTGTGTTGCACGGATCGGTCGCTCAGAGTATTCCCAGCGTTTTCTGCGACGTGAGTGACGGTCGATGCCCCACAAATTCAATGATGCCCGTCGCGACAAGTTTCCCAAAGCAAAGTTCCGGGTCACGAACTGCTCGGATTA
>NZ_JBGOSH010000016.1:0-126138 GCF_041537925.1 Ruegeria hyattellae
GAGACCGTGTCGGCAGCCGCCGATCCCGGCCTCAGCTCATGGGTCGAAGACAAGGTGGCCGAAAGCGATCGTCCGGAACTGACTTCGGCGGGCGTCGTGGTCTCGGGTGGCCGTGGCGTTGGCTCGGAAGATGACTTCAAACTGATCGAGGGCCTCGCGGACAAGCTGGGCGCCGCGGTTGGCGCCTCGCGCGCGGCGGTCGACTCGGGTTATGCCCCGAATGACTGGCAAGTGGGTCAGACCGGCAAGGTTGTCGCCCCCGATCTGTATGTCGCCGTCGGCATCTCGGGCGCGATCCAGCATCTGGCCGGCATGAAGGACAGCAAAATCATCGTCGCGATCAACAAGGACGAAGAGGCGCCGATCTTCCAGGTGGCGGACTTCGGACTGGTTGCCGACCTGTTCCAGGCCGTGCCCGAGCTGACCGAAAAACTGGGTTAAGCAGGCGACGGCGCAAGACCCCTTCCGGCGCAGAACACACCAAGGCCCGCCAATCTGGCGGGCCTTTTTCGTTGCACTCTTGCACTGAACGGTGGGGACGCTTACCTCCGGGATCGCATCAAGGAGGTTCCGCATGCTGCGTCTGTTTCTGTTCACTCCGTTGATTGCCCTGGGCAATTGTCAATCCGACGAAAGCGTGGCCGCCTATGGTGCAGAGGAGGAAACCTGGGTTCTGGAAAGCATCGCCGGAGAGCCCGCGGCGGCCTCGACCACCCTGACCTTTCCCGAAACGGGGCAGATCGCAGGCAAGGCCCCCTGCAACAGCTATAGCGGCACGACGGATTCGCCCTATCCCTGGTTCGAGGTGACCGATCTGAGCGCAACCAGGATGGCTTGCCCTGAACTCGAGGCCGAAGGCACCTATTTCGCGGCCCTGATGGCGATGACCCAGTCCGAGGTGTCGGGCGATGTGCTGATCTTGCGCAACGAACAGGGCTATGAGATGGTTTTCAGATCCGGCGAGTGAATGCCTCGATGAAGCGGGCCCGCGCCTCGGGCAAAGGTCTGTGCCCCAGCCCGCGCGCAAGGTGGTTCTCAAGGAAATGACCCGTGGTTGCAAAGGCCTGCGCGATCTCGGAGTCTTGCGCGGGACCTTCGCCACGCAGGCAAGGAGGCAGTGGCAACATGCGGTCGACCCAGCCCCCGGCGCCCTCTGCGGTCACCGCGCGACCCGATTTGGGCGAGACAAAGATCAGCCCCTCGCGCGCGCCGGTCACGGCACAGGTGCTGAGGTCAAGACCGAAGCCCAGCTCGTCAAGCAGGGCCATCTCCCACCGCAGATAGGCCAGCGGCCAGATCTCGTCCTGTCCCAGCAGATCCAGCAGCTGTTCAGTGCGGGTATAGAGCGCCGGATGTGCCTCGCGCTCGGGGAGGCAGAAAGACAACAAAGCCACCACCGCATTCAACCCGGCCAGCGCCAACCGCCCCGAAAACGCCGCCGCCGCACGCGAGCGCAGAGGCTCGACCTGAAACGTGCCGATATGCTCCTCGAGCCGCGCCCGCCAGAGTACATCAAGCTGCGCGCCCGGCTGCAGGACCGGGGCGATCTTGCGGCTGGTCCCGCCGCGCACGACACCGGAATGGCGACCATGGCCCTCAGTAAAGACCTCGATAATCGCGGCCGTTTCGCCATGGCGGCGAGAAGTCAGAAGGATGCCATGATCTCGCCAGTCCACCGGTGCTCCTCCTGTCCACGGCTGGATTCATGAAGTCAAAAAGACGCGAGCCAAACGACTTATGCAATCAAAACCTGACTCGAAACGCCAACCCCATCAACGGAGCCGTGTCATAGCTCTGGCGGCTGAGTTCAGTACCGTTCTGGTCATCCAGAGTCAGGCGGCCGTCCAGTTCCACACCCGCAAATACGTTCAGCGACACGCCGGGGTTGGGATTATAGCCGAAGGACAAGACCACGGGGACGCTCTTGTCCTCACCTACGCCATCAGGGGCAAGCCCGTCCCCATCCAACCGGAACCGAATCCTCTCGGACCGTGCCGCCAGCGACAGAGTCATCGTCTTGCTCAGCGCATAGCTGAGCGTCAGACCTGGCCCCTGCGTTGCCCCGATGCCAGAACCGGTATTCAGGTTCCAGCGATCATTGATGTCCCAATCGACCAGCAAGGCCGGAAAAAACTCCGCTCCACCCTCTTCAAGTTGTGAGAACGCACCAAATGCCGGACCAATCGTAAGGCTGTCGCTCAGCTTCCAAGCAACACCGGCAAATACCCCATAAGTTCGCCCATCCGAGGCTGAAGCTCCGCTTTGATAATCCCACCTGACTTGCGGTGAGACAAACACGGTCGCGCTTTCGCCAACGAGAAACCGCACCGGCACGGAAATACGGATGTCCCGGATGTCCTCCCACGGTTGATTGTCCGCCTGGCTGAAATTGTAGTCGAACCTGCCAAAGCTGGCTGACATTCCCACAGAGGCGCCGCTTTCCAGATTATACAGAGCCGTGGTCCGCAAAAAGGCACGGCTCACAGAAAACTCTCCTCCCTCGCTCAAACCCGCATCGCTCTGGTAAGCTGCGAGGCCGTCGACTTGATACACCCAGCCTGGCCGCGGTTGCGCGGCAGCAGGAAGCGCCGTGAGGCCCAGAAGAAAAATAGCCAAGCGGCAGGTCAGAACGAGAGTTTTCATGGATTCCAAGCTCTTAGGAATGGGAACACTGTTGCGGATAACACTTCGCCACGCACGATAAAACGCATAGCAGAAATAGAGTGCAAAACTGTGTTGCCCAGAGCGACAGGCCTTTATTCCAAGCCCTCTTCCCCCAACAGATGCCGCCCTTGACGATCCTCGACCTCGATCACCCAGAGGTCGGGATCAAAACTGCGCTGGCGTCGGATGGCGGCGTCCACGTCAGTCTCGGCGCCACCGGACAGTTCGACCCATTTGCGCTCGCCACTCATCAGGTCAAAACTGCGCTGAAAGGCGGTCGCCTGACCATCCAGCGTGTTGAGCTTGACCAGAACCGCGCCTGCGGTGTCGTCGCCGTGGGCCACGATAAAGGCGGGGATGTCCTGAAACCGCAGCCGTGCCAGATAGGCATGGACCCAGAAATCGGCCGTCAGCCAGGTCATGCATTGCCGTCTTTGAAGTCCAGACCCATCTCGGAATAGCGCTCGGATTCCTCCAGCCAGTTGGGCCGGACTTTCACCTGCAGAAACAGGTGTACCTTGCGATCCAGGAACTCTTCAAGCTCTGCGCGCGCGGCCTGGCTAACCGCCTTGATGGTCTCGCCGCCCTTGCCCAGCACGATGCCTTTATGTCCGTCGCGCATCACATAGATGATCTGGTCAACCCGGGCCGAGCCGTCCTTGCGTTCCTGCCAGCTCTCGGTTTCGACGGTCATCTGATAGGGCAATTCCTGATGCAGGCGCAGCGTCAGTTTCTCGCGCGTCATCTCGGCGGCAATCATGCGCATGGGCAGGTCGGCGATCTGATCCTCGGGATAAAGCCACGGGCCTTCGGGCAGTTCTCCGGCCAGCCATTTGCGCAGATCCTCAACGCCATGGCCGCGCTCTGCCGAGATCATGAAGGTTTCGGCAAATGCGTAACGCGCATTCAGGTCCTTGGCGAGTTCCAGCAGATGGCCGGGCTGTACCCTGTCGATCTTGTTGATCGCCAGCGCCACCTTGCGACCCTGCCCGATCTCTTCGAGGCCTTCGAGGATACGCTCGACCCCTTCGGTGACGCCGCGATGCGCCTCGACCAGCAGCACGACGATATCAGCATCCGCCGCCCCGCCCCAGGCTGCCGCCACCATGGCGCGATCCAAACGGCGGCGCGGCTTGAACAGGCCCGGCGTGTCGACAAAGACAAGCTGCGCCTCGCCCTCCATCGCCACGCCGCGAATGCGGGCGCGGGTGGTCTGCACCTTGTGGGTCACGATGGACACCTTGGCCCCCACCATGCGATTCAGCAGGGTGGACTTGCCCGCGTTGGGCTCTCCGATCAAGGCGATGAATCCGGCGCGTGTGGTCATTGATTTTGCTCCAGCTTGTCCAGCAGGGTCTTGGCCGCCATCTGTTCGGCCTGCCGTTTCGATCCGGCGGTGGCGTGCTCTTCTGTCCCGTCCTGCAACCGAGCGGCGATGGTGAAGACAGGCGCGTGATCGGGACCCGAACGCGTGATTTCTACGTAAGATGGCGGCGTCTGACGGCGGGCCTGCGCCCATTCCTGCAGCGCGGTCTTGGCGTCGCGGGCATCTGCCTCGACCTGATGGATACGCTCGCCCCAAAGCCGCAGGATAACGGTGCAGGCTGCCTCAAATCCGGCATCCTTGTAGACGGCGGCTATCACCGCCTCCATCGCGTCGCCCAGCAGGGCCTGCTTGCGGCGACCCCCAGATTTCATCTCGGATCGGCCCAGTTTCAGCACCGTGCCCAGATCAATCTGGCGCGCCACATCGGCACAGGTTTCCTTACGCACCAGCGCGTTGAAACGCGGTGCCAGTTGCCCTTCGGTCGCGGTCTTGTCCTCTTCCAGCAGCGCGGTCGCCATCACGAGCCCCAGCACCCGGTCGCCCAGAAACTCCAGCCGCTGGTTGTCGCCGCGTGTGGGTGACGAGATCGAACCATGGGTCAGCGCGCGCACCAGCAGGTCCGGCCGGGAGAACTCATGGCCGATCCGCGCCTGAAACGCGATCAGGTCCGCCGAGAGTTTCAATCGATCCTCTTGAAGAAACGGTCGCCGCGCCAGGTCCAGAAGAACAGCATCGAACGTCCAGCTGACGAGAACATGACCCGATCCGCGCGACCGATCAGGTTCTCATAAGGCACGAAACCTACGCCGCCCGCAGAAACCGGCAAACGCGAGTCGCTGGAATTGTCGCGGTTGTCGCCCATGAAGAAATAATGTCCCTCAGGCACCGTATAGACGCCGGTATTGTCTGAGGACTGATTGCCTATATTCAGGATTGTGTAGGACACGCCATTGGGCAGCGTTTCGATGAAGCGCGATTTGGTGCAGATGCCACCCAGCCCGACGGGGCCGTTTTCACAGCGCGGGCGCAGGCCCTGCGGCCCTTGCGGCGCGTATGTTTCCTCGAACACGCCATCGGGCTTCAGACCCACGGGCGTTTCGTTGATATGCAGAACGCCCTGCCGCACCTGAATACGGTCGCCCGGCATCCCGATCAGGCGTTTGATGAAATCCCGACCCGAGGTCGGATGACGAAAGACCGCCACATCGCCCTGTTTCGGCTCTCCGGCAAAGACGCGGGTGTTGTCGCCGTCGATGAATCCGCAAATGTTCTGGGCGTCGATATTGATGCCTATCCCGGGCATCAGCAGGTTCGGGCAGGAGGCGTAGGAATAGCCATAGGCCATCTTGTTCACGAACAAGAAATCACCGATCAGCAGCGTCTCTTTCATCGACCCTGACGGAATCCAGAATGGCTGAAAGAACAGCGTCCGGAAAATCCCCGCAAAGAGCAGGGCAAAGACGATGGTTTTGATCGTCTCCCAGACGGCATTTCCGGATTTGGCTTCGGTGGCCATACTGCTCTCCGATTTTATTCTGATCGCGCGCTACATGCGGGGCGGGCCGGGGTAAGTCAAGGGCGCGCCCTCACCATCCAGCACCCGCGCCTCGATCACCACAAAGGCCTGCGCCCAGGGGTGGTCGTCGGTCAATGTTACATGGATGATCGCCTCGTGCCCGACGGGCGTCATGTCGCGCAACCGTTCGGCCGCCCAGCCGGTCACCTGCATCACCGGCTGGCCGGTCCTGAGGTTGCTGACCGCCATGTCCTTCCACGAAATACCCATCCGCAACCCCGTGCCCAGCGCCTTGGAGCATGCCTCTTTCGCGGCCCAGCGTTTGGCATAGGTGCCAGCGGTGTCGGCGCGGCGCTCGGCCTTGCGCTGTTCGATCTCGGTAAAGACACGGTTGCGGAACCGGTCGCCGAACCGGTCCAATGTGCCTTGAATGCGCTCGATATTGGCGAGGTCCGTGCCGATGCCCAAGATCACATCACACCTCCAGCACCACCGTGCCCAGCTTTTGCCCCGCCTCGACCATCTCATGGCCCGCAACCGCATCCGCGAGTGTGCCCGCACGCACAACGGCGTGGCTCAGCGCGTTTTGGTTCAGCCATTGGGTAAGTTGAACCTCGCCCGCACGCCGTGCCGCGCCGGAAAGCTGGTACACAATCAACATATGCAGCCGGATGTCTTTGAACATGAAACCATAGAAGTCGAGCTCTGGCCGCATCCGCGAAGCTGACGCATAGCTTGCGATGGTGCCACCCGGACGGATCAGCGCCAGCGAGGCGTCCTGATTGGCGGCAAAATCCACCTCGACGATCCGGTCGACGCCCGCACCCGCGGTCATATCCAACACCGCCTCGGTCACGTTCTGGGTGCGGTAGTTGACCCACTCGGTTGCGCCGGAATGCGCTGCCTTGGCATCAGAGCTGACCGTGGTGATCACCCGGGCGCCACCCAGCGCCGCCATCTGGCAGGCATAGCGCCCGACCGTTCCAGCACCGCCAGTGACCAGAACCGTCTGACCGGCAATCAGGCCGTCCCGATAGAGCGCGTACCACGCCGTCATCGCAGGTATCCCGAAACAGGCACCCTCGGCAAAACTGGTTGTGTCTGGCAGGAACACGGCCTGCTCGGAGGGGAGAGCGACACATTCCGCCCCAGTCCCGAAAGCGCGCTGCCATTGGCCGTTCCAGATCCAAACCCGCTCGCCGACCCGGGCCGGATCAACGCCTAGACCGACCGCTTCGATCACGCCCGCGCCATCGGAATGCGGCACGATGGTTGGGAACTGCATGACCGCTCCGGGGCGCGCACCTCCGCGCAGCTTTACATCCGATGGGTTAATTCCGCTCGCGCGCACCCGTACCAGTACCTCGCCCGGCCCGGCGACGGGATGAGGCAGGTCGACGAGTTGCAGCACGTCAGCGGCCGCACCAAAGTTACGGTAAGTGACTGCTTTCATGACGTTCCCTCACTCTCGACTGGCCTCGCGCACTGTCCTACTCCTGCGGCCATCACGACAGCCTTACCGTCAGGATCTTGTAACTGGCCACCCCGAAGAACCCGGCGAAGGCGAAATCAAACCAGCGGCGGGCACGGCGATAGGCGCGCACCATGCGGGCCGACGAGAATAGGAACGCATAACCGATGAAAATCAGCAGGGAGCCAGCGTAGAGCAGTCCGAAATAGCCCAGAAGCATCGCAAGGCTGGCATCGTTGGGCGCGACGATGGCATAGATCGAGCCCCAGCTGAGGATCGCCTTGGGGTTGGTCAGGTGGATCGCCGCGCCCTTGGCAAAGATGGTTGGCAGCGTTCCGGAGACCGGATTGCCCATCGCCACCTCGTCGGGCGTCATCGCCCGGCGCAGCGCTTTCAGCGCTAGCCAGCCCAAATAGCCCACGCCGACATAACGGATCACCTCGAACACCCAGACATTGGCCAGCATGATCGCCGACAGACCCAGCGCAGCGGCGATGCCCCATGTGGCGGAGCCTGCACAGATACCCAGCGCAAAGGCCAAACCAGCTCGGCGGCCTTCGTTCATCGCCGTGCCCGCAATGCCCATCGTTGCCGGACCCGGAGAGCCTCCCGCCATCAGCCAGGCGAACCAGATAGCAACAAACGCCGGCGTGATCATGCGGGTGCCTCATCCATTGGGCGAAGGTTTTTGCTGCGACGCCTCATCTGGCAAACGCCGATTTGATCAGGCCCAGACCGGCAAGCGCGAACAATCCGGCAACGACACCGTCGATCCAGCGTCGGAAACTGCGGTACCCAGTCATCATGCCGCTGACCGAAAACAACAGCGAATAGAGAACATTGTTGATAAATCCCGCAGCGATGCAGACCACTGTCGCGGCTACGACCGACGCCAATCCGTCATCCGGACCAAGACCAACGGACAAAGCCGCCATCCATGCGATGACCGATTTCGGATTGGACAGGTTAAGGATCAGCCCGCGCCAAAACCATCGCCCCTTTGACGGCAGCGGCACCTTGTCTGCAGCCGGTCGCATGGCAGACCGCCCCGATTGCCAGGCAAGCCACAGCAGGTAGAGGCCGCCAAGCAGTTTGAGCACTATCAGGACATAGAGTGAGCCTTGCAGAACTGCACCCATACCGCTTGCCGCTACCAATCCCCAGAAAACCAGACCGCAGGACAATCCCGTACCATAGACAAGACTGGTCCTTCGACCAAAGCTCATCGCGACCGCAGCGTTTGAGATATTTGCGGGTCCGGGCGAGACGGCGACAACAAAGAAGGCAAGCGCGGTGATGGCAAGGGATGTCAGGTCGATCATGCCCGCGCATCATCCATCAGGCGGCGCATCTCGGAAATCGCCGGAGTGAGGCCCAGAAAGATCGCCTCGCCGATCAGGAAGTGGCCGATGTTCAACTCGCGCACTTCGGGGAAGGCGGCTACGGGTTGCACCGTGTCGTAGGTCAGGCCGTGGCCCGCATGGACCTCCAACCCCAGCGAATGGGCGAAAGTGGACATCTCGCGCAAAGCTTCCAGCTCGCGCGCGGCATCAATGGGGCGATCTTCGGCATGGGCGTCGCAATAGGCGCCGGTATGCAGTTCGATCACCTCGGCGCCAATGCGGTGGGCCGCCTCAATTTGACGCTGATCGGCGGCGATGAAGATCGACACGCGGCAGCCCACGTCGCGCAGGGGTGCGATGAAATGGGCCAGCTTGTTTTCCTCGCGGGCCACTTCCAGCCCGCCTTCGGTGGTGCGTTCCTCGCGCTTTTCAGGGACGATGCAGACCGCATGCGGTTTGTGGCGCAGGGCAATTTTCTGCATCTCGTCGGTGGCCGCCATCTCGAAATTCAGCGGCACCGACAAAACCTCCATCAGCCCGTCGATATCGGTATCCGAGATGTGGCGGCGATCCTCGCGCAGGTGCGCAGTGATGCCGTCGGCACCGGCCTCTTCGGCCAGTTTCGCAGCACGCAACGGATCGGGATAAGCCCCGCCGCGCGCGTTCCGCACAGTGGCCACATGGTCGATATTCACGCCCAGCCGCAGATAAGTGTCAGACATGTCAGTCGCCTTTTTTCGGTTTTCCCGGGGACACTAGCCGCGATTGTGGCATGGCGTCACCCTCTGCCTCGGCCTTTTTGCGGATCGCTTCGAACTTGGCTTTGATTTTGGCGCGGCGGCGCTGTTGGTAGGCGCGGATAAGGGGCACAGAGAGATAATAGCAGACCACCCCGAAAATCAGCCCGGGGGCGACGCAACCGATCATGTAGGGATAAAATATCTCGTCATAAAAAACCTCAAGCCCATGCCAATGAGCCTGGCGGTCGCTGAACATGGCGAGGAAATTCCGCCACAGGTCGCGACCAGCATCGGCGAATTTTTCAAGCAGGGAATTGCTGACGCGTTCCTTGTATTTCGTGCCCAGTATGAAATGCCCGCTTTGAAGCGAGATGACCCCGATCGGCACATAGGTCAGCGGGTTGCCAAAGAACGTCCCGCTTAGCGAGGCCAAGAAATTGCCATTGATCAGGCGCGCGCCAAGCGCCGCAACCAAGAAATGCAACCCATAGAATGGCGTGAACGAGGCAAACACCCCCACCCCGATCCCGCGCGCGATGCGTTCAGGCGAATCCGGCAGTCGCCGCACCCGGTGCTTCACGTAGTGAAATGCGCGGGCCCACCCGCCACGCGGATACAAGAATTCCGAGACGACCTGAACGGGCGATCGGCGATCTCGGCGCTTGAACACCACGCTGTGTCGTCCTTTCCCTTGCCCGTCCGGGCCTTATCCCGCCTCGACCCGCTTTCGAGCCTTTTCCCGATAGCGTTCGACCGAAGCGACATCGCTTTCGGCCTCCAGCATCAGCATCAGGGAATGCAGCTGTTCCAGGTCCCTGATTTCGACACTGATCATCAATCGATAAAAGTCCGGTTTGCGGTCCAGAAATTCAAGGTTTGAAATATTGGCTTTTTTCTCGCCGATCAATGTGCAAATACGCCCCAGTACACCCGCATCATTGCCAATCGTTAGATCCAGCCCCGCCCCGTAGACAGCCGGGTGTGTGCCGGAGTGCCAGTGTAGATCGACCCAGCGCTCGGGCTGCTCCTCAAACTCGGAGAGGCGTTCGCAATCGATGGCATGCACGACCACACCCTTACCGCGATAGGTGATGCCGAGGATACGCTCGCCCGGCAGCGGCTGACAGCAGGTAGCGCGTTCAAAACTCTGCCCCGGTTCCAGACCAATCACAGCGCGCCGGGGCGAAATCGCATCGCCCTCGTCGGGGGCAAGGTCGGGATAGACCGACTGCACCAGTTCATGCCCGGTAAGCTCTGCGCTGCCCAGCCTCGCCAGCAACTCGCCGCGGTCCTTGAAGCGCAGATGGCGCGCTGCCGTGTCTAAAACCTTGTCGGTCACCTTGCGGCCCACATGCTCGAAGGCGGAACGCGCCAGTTCGTGCCCCAGTTTGATGAACCGCTCCCGGTCCACCTCGCGCAGCGCGCGCCGGATCGCGGTGCGCGCTTTGCCGGTCACCGCGATTTCAAGCCAGCTGACCTGCGGAGTCTGGCCTTCAGCAGTGATGATATCGACCGATTGGCCGTTCTTGAGCCTCGTCCAAAGTGGCACGCGGATCCCGTCCACCTTGGCCCCCACACAAGCATGGCCAATGCGCGTATGAATGGCATAGGCAAAATCAATGGGCGTGGCCCCGCGCGGCAGCTTCACCACATCGCCTTTGGGGGTGAAGCAGAAGACCTGGTCGGAATACATCTCGAGCTTGACAGCTTCGAGGAAATCCTCGTGATCCTCTTCGCTGTCGAACTGTTCGGTCAAGTTGGCGATCCACTTGGCCGGGTCCACCGCAAACGGGTTTTCCGATCGCACGCCATCGCGATAGGACCAATGCGCCGCAACACCGGTTTCGGCCACGTCATGCATCTGGCGGGTGCGTATCTGCACCTCGACACGTTTGCCGTCACGGCCCGAGACGGTAGTGTGGATCGAACGATAGCCGTTGGATTTCGGCTGGCTGATATAGTCCTTGAACCGTCCCGGCACCGCCCGCCAACGCTGGTGGATTGCGCCCAGCGTGCGATAACAATCCTCTTCCGAGCCAGTTATAATGCGGAAGCCGTAAATGTCCGAAAGCCGCGAGAAGCCCTGATCCTTCTCCTGCATCTTGCGCCAGATCGAATAGGGTTTCTTGGCGCGGCCGAACACTTCGGCCTCGATCCCGGCCCTTTCCAACTCATGCCGCATGTCGCCGGTGATACGGTGGATCACGTCGCCGGTTTCACGCTGCAGCATGATGAAACGACGGATGATCGACTGGCGGCCTTCAGGGTTCAACACGCGAAAGGCCAGGTCTTCCAGCTCTTCACGCATCCACTGCATACCCATGCGGCCCGCCAGCGGCGCGAAGATATCCATCGTCTCGCGCGCCTTGATCACCTGCTTTTCGGGACGCATCGCTTTGATCGTGCGCATGTTGTGCAAGCGATCCGCCAGCTTGACCAGAATGACCCGCAGATCCTTGGACATCGCCATGAACAGCTTACGGAAGTTTTCCGCTTGCTTGGTCTCAAGGCTGGTCAGCTGCAGATTGGTCAGCTTGGTTACCCCGTCGACCAGCTTGGCCACCTCGTCGCCGAACAGGTCGGCCACTTGCGCATAGTTGGCCTTGGTGTCTTCGATCGTGTCGTGCAGCAACGCCGTGATGATGGTCGCGTCATCCAGCCGTTGTTCGGTCAGGATCGCGGCGACAGCGACAGGGTGCGAAAAATAGGGCTCGCCCGAGTGGCGGACCTGCCCTTCATGCATTTCGCCACCGAATTCATAGGCGCTGAAAATTCGATCAGCATTGGTTTTGGGATTGTAGTTGCGGACCAGCGCGATCAGGTCGTCTGCTGAAATCATCCGGTCCGCATCCTTCCAGGCGGCAAGTTCAGCCCTGGCCCTGGGCCTCCATCAGCGCGCGCAGCAGCTTTTCCTCGGACATGTCGTCTTCGGCGGGCTTGTCGGTTTCGGCGCCCATCAGCAGTGCCATCTGATCGTCTTCCGGCTCGTCCACTTCGATCTGGGTCTGGTTGCTTTCGATCAGACGCTCGCGCAGCTCGTCGGCGCTTTGGGTCTCGTCAGCGATTTCGCGCAGCGACACGACGGGGTTCTTGTCGTTGTCGCGGTCCACAGTGATCCCCGCCCCGGCGGAAATCTCACGCGCCCGGTGCGCCGCCAGCATCACCAGTTCGAACCGGTTCGGTACTTTGTCTACGCAGTCTTCAACCGTAACGCGCGCCATTAGAGGCCTCCACAGTGCAACCTAGATCAGAAGCGCTGTATCTAAGCGTTAAAAGAACAGTTGACAAGCGGGAAATGGGGCGCGCCTGCGGTCAGATCGGCACCACGGCGGCGCGCTCCTGCGCGGGCAGCACCGCCAGCATCTCACGCACCGTTTGCCCCAGCACCGGATGCTGCCAATTCGGCGCAATATCGGCCAGCGGAACCAGCACAAACGCGCGGTCCTGTAGGCGCGGATGCGGCAAAATCAGCCGATCAGGTGCGCGGTGCGCCTGTTCCTGCGGCTCCAGCGCGTTCCAGGACCGAAAAACCCCAAGATCCGGCTCGACCCGGTCACCGGCCAGGACCAGGTCCATATCCAGTGTCCGCATCCCCCAGCGCTGCACCCGCTGACGCCCGAAACATTCCTCGACCTCATGCAGGTAACCCAGCAATTCCTGAGGCGTATCCGCTGCTTCGACCAGGATGGCGGCATTCACGTAATCCGGTCCTGCGCCTGCGGGAAAGCATGGGGTCGTGAAAAAACGGCTTATGGCACGAATCACCACGCCCTTGGTTGCGAGGGCCGCAATGGCGTGGCTCAGCGTCGCCTGGGGCGGATTTTCATGGAATTTCAGGTTCGCGCCCAGCGCGACGGCTGAAATTGACCGGTTTTCGGTCACTTTTGGCCTCGGAATTAATGTCTGCTCTACTTGCTATATATGACAGTTGTCTTACATTTAAGCCCATCATTCCGCCGCATTTGATCACTCACGGGAATATTTGGCGCGATGATACACACCGGAAGGAACAATTATGTTTTATAAGGACGAACGGCTGGCGCTGTTCATCGATGGGTCCAATTTGTATGCAGCGGCCAAAGCCTTGGGCTTTGACATCGACTACAAATTGCTTCGCCAAGAATTCATGCGGCGGGGCAAGCTATTGCGTGCGTTTTATTACACCGCGCTGCTTGAGAATGACGAATACTCACCGATACGGCCACTGGTCGACTGGCTACACTATAACGGCTTCACCATGGTGACCAAGCCAGCCAAAGAATACACCGACAGCATGGGGCGTCGGAAGGTCAAGGGCAACATGGATATCGAACTGACCGTCGATGCCATGGAATTGGCGCCACGCGTCGATCATATCGTGCTGTTTTCGGGCGATGGGGATTTCCGCCCGCTGGTGGCCAGCCTGCAACGTCAGGGCGTACGTGTCTCAGTCGTCTCGACGATTCGCAGCCAGCCGCCGATGATCTCGGACGAGCTGCGCCGCCAGGCCGACAACTTCATCGAGCTCGAAGAGCTGAAGGATGTCATCGGCCGCCCTCCGCGTGAGATGCCCGCGGAAAGCCGAAACGTGGTCGCAGCCACTAGCTGACCTGACGGGTCAATCGGAAAGCACAGTAAAGGCGCGGCCGGGCTACCCCGGACCGCGCTTTCATTTTTGTTAGGTACTGAAAATACCACCCTGTTACCTTTAGCGCATGTCAGATTCGTGACATTCCCACCCGAAGCGCTGGACCAACCCCTCCGAAAGCCTTACCTGTCCCCGGCAAGGAGATGCCGCGATGACCAACCCACCCCTGACCCTTTATCTGGCCGCCCCGCGCGGGTTTTGTGCCGGAGTCGACCGGGCCATCAAGATCGTCGAGATGGCGATCGAAAAATGGGGCGCGCCGGTCTATGTGCGCCACGAGATCGTACATAATAAATTCGTGGTGGACGGCCTCAAGGCCAAAGGGGCGGTGTTCGTTGAAGAACTGGAAGACTGCCCCGATGACCGCCCGGTGATCTTCTCGGCCCATGGCGTGCCCAAGGCGGTGCCTGCCGAGGCTGAAAAGCGCAAGATGGTCTATGTGGACGCCACCTGCCCACTGGTCTCGAAAGTGCATATCGAGGCGCAGCGCCATGCCGATAGCGGATTGCAGATGATCATGATCGGCCACAAGGGCCACCCCGAAACCATCGGCACTATGGGGCAACTGCCCGAGGGCCAAGTGCTGCTGGTCGAAACGGTCGAGGATGTGGCGCAGGTCGTAGTCCGCGATCCAGACAGGCTGGCCTATGTGACTCAGACCACACTGTCGGTAGATGACACGCGCGACATTGTCGCCGCCCTGCAGGCCCGGTTTCCGTTGATCGTGGGTCCGCACAAGGAAGACATCTGCTATGCCACCACCAACCGGCAGGAGGCCGTCAAAGAGGTCGCCCCGAAGGTTGACGCGCTGCTGGTGGTGGGCGCGCCGAACTCGTCCAATTCGCGCCGTCTGGTCGAGGTGGCCGCCAAGGCGGGCTGCGCCTATGCACAGCTGGTGCAGCGCGCCGACCATATCGACTGGCGCGCGTTGGAGGGGATCACCTCGGTCGGCATCACGGCAGGTGCCTCGGCCCCCGAGCTGCTGGTCAATGAGGTAATCGACGCCTTCCGCGCCCGCTATGACGTGACGGTCGAAATGGTCGAAACCGCCGTCGAGAACGTGGAATTCAAAGTCCCCCGCGTTCTACGCGTCCCGGCATGAACCGCATTCCGACCGCGCCTCTGCTGCTGGGCCTTGCCGGTCTGATTCCCTTTGTCTGGGGCGCCGCCACCTATCTGAATGGCGGGCTACAGGCTTGGGGCGCGGAGCATCTGGGGCCGCGTTTCGTCGGGCCTTACGTGCAGCTTTTCTACGGCTCGGTGATCCTCAGCTTCATGTCGGGTGTGTTGTGGGGCTTTGCCACCAAGACATCCGGCAGCCGCGCCGCGACCGGCTATGCGCTGTCGGTCCTGCCCGCGCTCTGGGCGTTTTTCATGACCGGCGGCGGGCCGGTCAGCGCAGGCATGAACCTGATTTTCGGCTTTGCCGGGCTGCTGATCCTCGACGCCGCCTTTTCTGTCTGGGGTCTGACACCGCCATGGTGGATGCGGTTGCGCAGTCTGCTGACGGTGGTCGTGATTGCCTGCCTGTCTGTGGGAGTGTTCCTGTGAGTGACGACACGCTTCGTATCTACAACGAAAAAGCCGGCGAATACGCTGATCTGACCAGTGATTCCAGCGACCCCTTGCTGGACGATTTCATCGCACGCCTGCCGCAGGGGGCTTCTGTGCTTGATCTGGGCTGCGGACCCGGCGACGCGGCGGCGGCGATGGCCAAAGCGGGCCACAAGGTCGATGCGCTGGACGGCTCTGCAGAGATGGTGGCGTTGGCCGACACCAATCCCGGCGTCACCGCAAAACTCGCCACATTCGAGCAACTTCAGGGCTGCGACCTCTATGCCGGGGTCTGGGCCAATTTCAGCCTGCTCCATGCATCCCGCGACGCCTTCCCGACACATCTGGCGGCGATCAAAGAGGCGTTGAAGCCCGGCGGGTTGTTCCATATCGGGATGAAGCTGGGCACCGGCGCCGGTCCCGACAGGTTGGGCCGCTATTACACCTACTACACGCAAGAAGAGCTGGAGGATCGCATGACCGAAGCCGGCTTCACCTTGATCGACCAGCATTTCGGGACCTCTGCCGGGTTGGATGGGAAAATGGCCGACTGGATCGTGGTGCGCGCCCATGGCTGAGCTTTTTGCCTATACCGATGGCGCCTGTTCTGGCAATCCCGGCCCCGGCGGCTGGGGTGTGCTGATGCAGGCGATGCGTGGCGACGTCGTGGTCAAGGAGCGCGAGTTGAAAGGCGGCGAGGCTCTGACCACCAACAACCGGATGGAATTGCTGGCCGCGATCGCGGCGCTTGAGGCGCTGGAACGTGCTTCGAAAATCACCATCGTGACCGACAGCGCCTATGTGAAGAATGGTGTCACCGGCTGGATCCACGGCTGGAAGCGCAATGGCTGGAAAACCGCCAGCAAGAAACCGGTCAAGAATGTCGAGCTCTGGCAACGGCTGGACGAGGCACAGCGACACCATGACGTGACCTGGGAATGGGTCAAGGGCCATGCCGGCCACCCCGAAAACGAGCGCGCCGATGAACTGGCACGCGCGGGGATGAAGCCATTCAAACCCGGAAAAGCCAACGCATGACGCTGTTGTCGCTGCTGGATTATGGCTCGGTACTGATCTTTGCACTGACGGGCGCGCTGGTGGCGAGCCGGGCGCAGCTTGATTTGGTGGGGTTTGCCTTCATGGCCAGCCTGACGGCAGTGGGCGGCGGAACGGTACGGGACGTGCTACTTGACCGCCACCCGGTGTTTTGGGTGGCAAACCCCACCTATATCCTGATCGCCACGGGTGCGGCGGTGCTGGTCTTTTTCACCGCACATCTGGTTGAGAGCCGATATAACTGGCTGGTTTGGCTGGACAGTTTCGCGCTTTCGATCGCCGTGGCCGCCGGATCGGGCGTGGCGCTGCAACTCGGTCAGCCGCCGATGATTGTCGTGCTGATGGGCATGATCACCGGATGCCTTGGCGGACTGATGCGGGACGTGGTGAATGATGAATTACCGCTGGTGCTGAAACAGGGCCAGCTCTATGTCTCCTGCGCCTTTGCCGGGGCGTGTCTTGCGGTTCTGTCTGACTGGCAGGGCCTGCCCGAGATCGTGGTTCTGGCCGCCTGCGCCGCCAGTTGTTGGGGTCTGCGTGCCGGATCGTTGCTGTTCGGATGGCAATTGCCGGTCTACAAATCGCGACCACCGCGGCAATAGCGCTCAGCGCCGATTGCGCCAGACCTGCCAAAGCCAGATGACCAAAAGCGCGCCCAGCACCGCACCGACAAATCCGGCTAGTGCCCCCATCACCGTGGTGAGAAACCGCAGGAGAAATCCGCCGATCAATGCGCCCACGATGCCGATGAACATCGTGGTGGGAATATCGGCATCGATCCGCATCAGGCGTGTGGCCAGAAACCCGGCGGCGGCCCCCACGACAATCAGCACCACGACCGACAACTCATTTCCTCCAATGCGTAGGCACGATGATCAGCGCCCCGATCGAAGACAGGATCGCGTTCATGCCCGGTGAGCCGATTCCGAAGCCGAACATGATGCGCACAAAATAGAACAAAAACGCCCCGCCCACGCAGATGATGATGGATTGCAGGTACCCGTTATGGGTGAAACCGGTCTTTTCCGACAGATACCCAACGATCCCGGCAATCACGACCGTTCCGAACAGAACCATGAACACGGTGCACCCTCCTCAGAGCATTGTACCCCTGGCGACCGGCCAGCCGCGCAGAAACGTTTCGCTATCCTGCGCGCCCTTGCCCGCCCGTTGCAACCGGGTCAGAGCAATTGCCCCGGCGCCGCAGGCCACGGTCAGCACGTCGTCCAAAACCTCGCCCGCCGCGCCCTGACCTTCGGCCAGGTGCGATCCCAGCAGTTTCACACGGTCGCCACCGATCTCGGTCCAGGCGCCGGGAAACGGCGCAAGACCGCGGATCTGGCGGTCGATCTCGGCGGCGGGACGAGCCCAGTCGACCTTCGCTTCACCCTTGTCGATCTTGTGCGCATAAGTAACACCCACCTCAGGCTGCGGTTCGGGTGTCAGATCGTCCAGCCGGGTTAGCGCTTCGACGACCAAGCCAGCACCCATATCGGACAGACGATCATGCAACGTGCCGGTGGTCTCGGACGCGCCAATCTCGGTGGCATTTCGCAACAGAACCGGGCCGGTATCCAACCCCGCCTCCATCTGCATGATGCAGACACCTGTCCGCGCATCGCCCGCCATGATGGCGCGGTGAATAGGGGCAGCGCCGCGCCAGCGCGGCAACAGGCTGGCATGGATGTTGAGGCACCCGCGTGCGGGCGCGTCCAATACCGCTTGCGGCAGGATCAGGCCGTAGGCAACCACCACCGCGACATCTGCATTGAGCGAGGCAAATGCGGCCTGCTCCTCGGTTGGTTTGAGCGTGACCGGATGGCGCACCTCGAGCCCCAGCGCTGTGGCGCGGGCATGTACCGGGGTCGGGCGGTCCTTTTTGCCGCGCCCGGCGGGTCGGGGTGGCTGGCAATAGACGGCGGCGATCTCATGCCCTGCATCGACCAGGGCCTCTAACACCGGAACCGAGAAATCGGGCGTGCCCATGAAGATGATCCGCATTCGCTCTACCCCAGCTTCCGCGCCTTGCGCAGCAACATGTCACGTTTGATCTTGCTGAGATTGTCGAAATACATACGCCCATTCAGATGGTCGATCTGGTGCTGCACCGAGGTCGCCTCGATCCCAACAAAGTCGCGCCGGTCGATCACGCCCTGATCGTTCAGGAACCGCACTGTCACCGCGCGCGGGCGTTTGATCTTGGCCGAAACACCGGGCAGGTTCGGGCTGGCCTCTTCATGTTCACGCAGTTCGATCGAACTGTGCAGGACCACCGGGTTGGCCAGACGCACCGCCCGCCCCCGTTCAGCCGAGCCGTCAACCACCGCCAGCCGCAACATCACCCCGATCTGCGGCGCGGCCAGGCCAACGCCCGGCATCGCCTCCATCGTGTCGGTCATGTCGTCCCAGATCGCGCGGATTTCGTCGGTGATCTCGCTCACCTCATCGGCCCGGCTGCGCAAACGCTTGTCGGGCCAGGGCAAGCAGGGCCGGACACTCATGCCCGCGCCCGCTCGCGTTTCAGTTTCTGCATCTTGCGGGTGATCATCTGGCGCTTGAGAGGTTTGAGATAGTCGATGAAGAGCTTGCCGTTCAGATGGTCGATCTCATGCTGCACGCAGGTCGCCCAGAGCCCGTCGAACGTCTGGCTCTGTGGATTGCCGTCGCGGTCGATCCACTCAACATCAACCACCTTAGGGCGCGTCACCTCTGCGAATTGTTCTGGGATCGACAGGCAGCCCTCTTCATAGACGTTGACCTCATCGGAAGCAGCCAGCACCTTCGGGTTGAACATCACCATCGGGCGCGGCGTCTCGCCCTCTTCCTTGATGCAATCCAGAACGATCAGCCGCTCAAGTACCCCGATCTGCGGTGCGGCCAGACCAATGCCTGGCGCATCATACATCGTCTCCAGCATGTCGTCGGCCAGTGCACGCAACTCGTCGGTCAGGTCGGAAACCGACGCGCAGACCTTTTTCAGGCGGGGATCGGGATGGATCAGGATCGTGCGTTTCATGAGGGTGATGTAGGCGATTGACCGCGCCGCCGCAACGCCTCTTGAACACGGCCCGATTGTCGTTAGCTTGCCTCTGACACTCAAGGGACGACCTCATGGATTTCAACACACTCAACGACCGCCGCGGCACGTTCAGCACCAAATGGGACAAGATGGAGCGGGGGTTCGGCGTTTCGCCCGAAGACGGGTTGGCGATGTGGACCGCCGATTCCGATTTCCCGACCGCGCCTTGCGTGATCGATGTGGTCCGCGCGGCGGCCGAACATGGCGTGTTCGGCTATTCCTGGATCTATCCCGAATACCTGCAATCGGTGCAGTGGTGGATGAAGACGCGCCACAACTGGGACATCGAGACCGATTGGGTGCTGACCACCCAAGGCCTGGGCAACGGCATCGCATTGGCGCTGGATGTCTGGACCAAGCCGGGTGACGGCGTGGTGATCTTCTCGCCCGTTTATCACGAGTTCGCGCACAAGATTAACAAAGCGGGCCGCCGCGTGGTGGAATGCCCACTGACTTGCGAAGGCGACACCTACAATCTGGACCTCGACGATGCGCAAAGCCGCCTGATGGGTGACGAGTCGATGCTGATCTTCTGCTCGCCGCAGAACCCGTCGGGCCGGGTCTGGACCGCAGAGGAACTACGCGAAGTGGCCGGTTTTGCGGAGCGCAACGACCTGATCCTTGTCTCGGACGAGATCCATCACGATCTGGTTTATCCCGGCCAAAGCTTTGTGCCGATTGATACCGCGGCGCCTGAGTACCGGAACCGCATGGTTTATCTGACGGCGGCCTCCAAGACCTTCAACATCGCCGGTCAGCGCACCGGCAACATGATCATACCCGATCCGGACCTGCGCGCCGCCATGGATCACCGTCTGGCCACGCTGGACTATTCGCCCAGCGCGCTGGGCATTCACATGATCACGGCAGCCTATTCGCCAGAGGGTGCAGAATGGGTTGATGCGCAGATCGCGCATCTGGATGGCAACCGGCAGGTATTTGATGCCGCCATCAACGCGATCCCCGGTGTGCGGTCGCTGCCGCTGCAATCCACCTATCTGGCCTGGGTCGATTTTTCGGGCACCGGAATGCCGCCCGAGGACGTGGCCGCGCGCATTCGTGACGAGGCAAAAATCGCCGTTTCACCCGGCCCCGGTTTTGGCACCGGAGGCGAGACGTTCCAACGGTTCAATCTGGCCACCCAGCGCGCCCGCGTCGAAGAGGCTGGCCACCGCATGCAGCACGCCTTCCGCGACCTGCAATAGAATGCGCCTATTCTTGTTGCGCGGCGCGCTCCTGATCCTTGCGGTTGCGGGCGTCTTTGTTCTTTGGGACCGCTACGGTCCAACGGCACCTGCGCCGAACATGGTCCCAGCGGTGGAACAGGTCGACAATATCCTCATCGAAAAATCCGCACGCCGTCTGAGCGCGACGGTGGATGGCGATGTGGTCTTCCAGGTCGAGATCGCGCTGGGGTTTGAACCCGGCGGAGACAAGCAGATGGAAGGTGTCGGCAAAACGCCTGAAGGCCACTTCACGATCAGCCGCCGCAATCCCCAAAGTGCGTTTCATCTCTCGCTTGGGCTGGACTATCCCCGCCCCGAAGATATCGCCCGCGCGCAGGCCGAAGGTGTCGATCCCGGCGGGGATATCTTCATCCATGGCCAACCCAACGGGCTGTCCATGCTCACCCTACCCGGTGACTGGACCGCAGGCTGCATCGCAGTATCCAACGCCGAGATGGAAACCCTCTGGCGTCTGGTTCCAATCGGAACGCCGGTGGAAATAAAACCCTAGTCTTTCCCAAGCAGCGCAATAGGCGCATCGGGCGCGCGGTAGAAATCCAGCGGCGCACGGTCGCTTGCTGCCGTGCTGCGCTTGAACTCATAGCGCATTTCACCGCCCTCTTCTTCCGACGCCACGATCAGGCATTGGTAGAGATGGTTCGCCCCGTCATAAAGATCGACCAAACCGCGCAGCATCGGCGTGGCGGCTGCCTCGACCGAGAAGCCAGTGCGCCACAGGCCCAGTATCGGAAAATACTCCGATCCTGCCTCGACCCGCAGGCGGCTGGCCTTTTTCATCCCTGCGATCCGCGCAGCCTCAAGCCCGTCGCGAATCTCTTTCGACATATATGTGCTCATGTGACCCCCCTCACTCCAGCCCGATTCATCCTGCCGCTGGATATGGATATATCAAGCTGAGATTTTATGACGGCCGCGTTAAATCGAACTCACGTTGCGTCAAATCCTCATCGCCTGTGCATGCGTGCAGGGTGTCTGCGCGCCGATGGCGTTGGGCAAGACCACGCTTCGGGATTAGATTTGGACAACACAGGAATGGAGAGCGAGATGGGCCTATTGATCGACGGCGTGTGGCACGACCAGTGGTATGACACCAAGACAACTGGCGGCGCGTTCAAGCGCAGCGAGGCAAAGTTCCGCAACTGGATCACCCCAGACGGCAGCCCCGGCCCCTCGGGCGAGGGCGGTTTTCCGGCCCAGTCAGGCCGCTACCACCTCTATGTCAGCATGGCCTGCCCCTGGGCGCACAGAACCCTGATTTTCAGGCAACTCAAAGGGTTGGCCGACCACATCTCGGTCTCGGTGGTGCATCCCGACATGCTGGATCGGGGCTGGACCTTCGACACAGATGAGCACGGAGCAACGGGCGACACGCTTTATGGGCTGAACCACGCCCATCAGGTCTATACCAAGGCCGACCCCGCCTTTACCGGGCGCGTCACCGTGCCGATCCTGTGGGACAGGGAACGCGAGACCATCGTCTCGAATGAAAGCTCCGAGATCATCCGTATGTTCAACTCAGCGTTTGACGGGCTGACCGGAAATACGCTGGATTTTTGGCCCGAGATGATGCGCGACGCGATTGAAGAGGTGAATGCCCGCATCTACGACAGCGTCAACAATGGCGTCTATAAGTGCGGATTTGCCACGACACAGGCGGCTTATGACGCCGCGATCGATCCGCTCTTCGACAGTCTCGACTGGCTTGAGGACCACCTTTCGCGCAACCGCTACCTGATGGGCGAACACCTGACCGAGGCCGACTGGCGGCTCTTCACCACCCTGACCCGCTTCGATCCGGTCTATCACCTGCATTTCAAGTGCAACCGCAAGCGGTTGGTAGATTACCCCAGCCTCTGGGCCTATACCCGCGAGCTATATCAATGGCCGGGCGTGGCACAGACCGTGAACATGGATCACATCGTGCGCCACTATCACTACAGCCATGACAGCATCAATCCGCACCGCATCATTCCGACCAATCCGGTTCTAGACTATGATGCGCCACATGGGCGGGGTCAGCGGCCTGCTGCGTAATGCTCGACCATGGCCGCCAGATCTTCTGGCGGCATCTCGCTCTGCAGGAAGGCGCAGGCGTTCGGGCTGTGGGCAAAGACCGATCCGTCGGAAAAGAACGTAGTGTTGGTCACAAAGATTACTCGCGCTTCGGGACGGCGGTAGCTGGCGAAATCGGCAACCGCCAGCGCGCTACCCTCTTCCAGCACAAGATCCAGAACGATGATGTCAAACACATCACGATAGAGCGCAAGAATCGCCGCCTCTTGTGACGGCACCAGCGTGACCTCACCACCCTGCCGCCGCAGGTGGCGCTGCCAGAGCGAACCCAGATCCGGGTTGCTTTCAACAATCAATACCTTCATCTCAGACTTCGGGTGCCGGCGCTAGGGCAGTTCTGGTGGCACCACTCCCCTACGTTGGTCTTGTGGTCATTTGCTTAACAAACTCTTAACGGGTCACGGGGTGACGCCCGGAACGCCCTTCACGCTTGTATCACAGGCGGATTTCCGCTTGAAGCAGTGGTGAATACTGCCCAAATCCGACTTGATTGCACAAATGGACCAAATGTCACCGACCCAATCCAGAGCGCCCCGGGACCACGGCGGCGGGATCGATGCCGCCATCGCGGCCTATGGCGGAACCCGCGCGGGCTGGCTGGACCTGTCGACCGGCATCAACCCCGAACCCTACCCTCTGCCCGCCTTTACGCCCGAAGATTGGGCCGCGCTTCCCGACCACGCCGCCTTTGCTGAGCTTGAGGCTGCCGCGCGGCAATTCTGGCACGTACCGGATCGGGCCCGCATCCTGCCTGCACCCGGCGCCTCGGCCCTGATCGTGCGCTTGCCCGCGCTGGCACCGGCGGGCCGGGTTCAGATTACGTTGCCCTCATATAACGAGCACGCGGCGGCCTTTGCCGCGCAGGGCTGGCAGGTCACCGGGTCGGGCCCGACCGAGGCCCGTGTTATCGTGCACCCTAACAACCCCGACGGACGGGTCTGGACGGAAGCGGATGCATACGCACCACTGAGCGTCATCGACGAAAGCTTCTGTGATGTGATGCCTTCGCGCAGCCTTGTACATCTGGCGGATCAGACCGGCACCGTCATCCTGAAAAGCTTTGGCAAGTTCTGGGGGCTTGCCGGTCTGCGTCTCGGATTTGCCATCGCGGGACCTGAGATCATTGACCGCCTTGCTGACCTCACCGGTCCATGGGCCGTGTCGGGACCGGCGCTGCGAACAGGCGCGCATGCCTTGCGCGATACCGACTGGGCCACACAGACGCGGGCACGGCTGACTTGCGACGCCGCTCGGTTGGACCGGCTGCTGACCCGCGCCGGGGGTGAACTGGAAGGCGGCACATCGCTGTTCCGACTCTATCGGGTCGACGATGCAGCCGCCTGGCAGGAGCGATTGGCCCAGGCGCACATCTGGAGCCGCATCTTTCCCTATTCGCCGCACTACCTGCGCCTCGGTCTGCCGCCCGCATCGGGTTGGGAGCGGCTGGAGACTGCGCTATGAACACCGCTGTCCTGCTGGCCTGCGCAATGCTGCTGGACGCCGCATTGGGAGAGCCGGACTGGCTCTGGTCGCGGCTGCGGCATCCGGCTGTGCTGCTGGGCGATGCGGTTCGGTTTTTGGATCAGCGGTTGAACAACGGCGTCCAAAAACGGCTCAAGGGCGTTGCGGCCACCACGGTGCTTGCACTTGGGGCTTGGCTGATCGGCTACGGCCTGTCGGCGCTGGGGCCTGTTGTTGAAATCCTTTGTTGCGCGACGCTGCTGGCCCAGAAATCACTGGTCCAGCATGTGAGCGATGTGGCAACGGCCCTGCGCCAGTCCCTGCCCGACGCGCGCCGCACCGTCGCGCGCATCGTCTCGCGCGACACCAGCGAGATGGACGGCCCCCGCGTCGCCCGCGCCGCAATCGAAAGCGCCGCCGAGAACCTGTCGGACGGCGTGATCGCGCCCGCCTTCTGGTTCCTGCTGGGCGGTCTGCCCGGCCTTCTACTGTACAAGGCGATCAATACCGCCGACAGCATGATCGGCTATCGGAACGAAAGATATGCCGAGTTCGGCTGGTCCGCCGCCCGGCTGGACGACCTGCTCAACCTGGTGCCTGCGCGGCTGACTGGCCTGATGATCGCGCTGCTGGCCAACACACAATCGCAGTGGCATGAGATCGTCATGGACGCCAAGCGGCATGTCTCGCCCAATGCGGGCTGGCCCGAGGCGGCGATGGCGCGCGCGCTGGGTGTCGCGTTGGCTGGCCCGCGCAGCTATCATGGCCAGATCCGGCATCTGGCCTGGGTGAACGAGGACGCCCGCAAAGAGATCGGCGCGCAAGAGATCGCGCGTGCGATGAAAATTCTCTGGCAGGTCTGGGCATTGACGCTTGGCCTTGTCATGGTTGGAATCGCAACTTCGCTGCTGTGGTAAGAGGAGACTAGAATGATCAGAGCGACTGTCCTGGGCCTTGCCCTGCTGGGGGCCTCTCCGGTGCTGGCGCAATGCGGCGGTGATTTCGGAACCTTCGTGGACACGCTGAAGACCGAAGCCACCACCGCCGGTCTTGACCCCGAGACGGTTGATACATTCTTCAAAACAGTGCGACAGGACCCCAAGGTGCTCAGGGCCGATCGCGCACAGGGGGTGTTTCAGAAACCCTTCATCAACTTTTCCAACCGCCTGATCTCGCAGAACCGCATCGACCGGGGCGCGGCAATGGCCGAGAAATACAGCGATGTCTTTGACCGGATCGAGGCCGAATATGGCGTGAACCGGGGAGTTCTGCTGGCCTTCTGGGCGTTCGAGACCGACTACGGCGGCTATCAGGGCGATTTCAACACGCGCAATGCGCTGGTGACGTTGGCCCATGACTGCCGCCGCCCCGAGTTGTTCCGCCCGCAGATCTTTGCCGCGATGGAATTGCATGCGCGTGGCGATTTCGACCCAGACCGCACCAAAGGCGCCTGGGCGGGTGAGATCGGCATGGTGCAGATGCTGCCGCGCGATATTCTGGTGAACGGAGTGGACGCCGATGGCAGCGGCAAGGTCGAGCTTGCAACCTCGGCCCCTGATGCGCTGGTATCCGGCGCCAAGATGCTTGAACATATGGGTTGGCGCGCGAATGAGCCCTGGCTGCAGGAAGTGGTCGTGCCCGACACGCTGGACTGGTCGCTGACCGGCGCCTCGAAACCGCGTAGCGTCGCGGAATGGCAGGCCATGGGCGTGACCGCGCACGAGGGCGACCTGGCCGCGGGCGACATGCAGGCGACAATCATCCTGCCGCAGGGGCACAAGGGACCAGCCTTTATCGCCTATCCGAATTTCAACGTTTATTTCGAATGGAACCAAAGCTTTGTCTACGTTCTGACCGCCGCCTATTTCGCCAACCAATTGGAAGGCGCGTCGGCCTATCAGGCTGGCGCGCCCGAGACCGGGCTCAATGGTACGCAGATGAAACAGCTACAGACCAAGCTACAAGAGCGCGGCTATGACGTGGGCGAGGTGGACGGTATTCTGGGCGCACGCACGCGGGCGGCGGTGCAGACCGAACAGCAGCGGCTGGGACTGCCCGCCGATGCCTGGCCAACACCCGAGTTACTGCGCCAGCTATGACCCCTCTTCGGGCCGGACCGGAAAACGCTGGCCCTTTTCATCGATCAGGATCAGCCGACCGCCCCGATGCACGAACAGGTCGCAGCGGTTGAATCCGTGGTCAAAGGCGGTGCAGATGCTGCCGTCTTCGGAGATTTGATATGTGCCAAAAGCGGTGCCGCCGCCCGCATAGGTGTAGGAATACCCACCCTCGGCGGAATATCGGGATTGGCCGTCATCATAGAAGGTCAGCGTGCGACCCTCGAATGCCTCAAGCTCGGCCCGGGTCAGCGGCTCTTCGCCGGGGCGCAGGGACCAGTCCGCTGCGCTGACCGGAAGGCCCAATAGCAGAAGTGAGAAAGCGGCGCATCTCATGCCGGTATCATGACCTGCCCGGCACCGCGAGGGGAGTCACGTTACAGTGAACCCGCTACCGACTGATCCCCAGTTCTATCTGCACCGGCAATCGTCCGTTGCTGCGCCGGTTGAACAGGATCAACCGATCCTCGGTTAATGCCAGATCGCAGCGGCTGAAGGTCTTGCGAAAGCTCAGGCATAGGTCGCCCTCGCGGCGCAGCTTGAGCATGCCCATCGAAATGCCGTCCTTTACCCTGTCATAGAGCGAATTTGGCGTTCTAACCGGCCTGCGGCGACGAGTTGCTGGCCGCAACATCTTTGGCCTTAGGTCGGAAAACATCCTGAAATGAGTGCCATAGCCGGACCAACCCACCTTGCCCAAATTGTCCTCATCGGCACGAATCGCCCCGGCGGAAACCACAAAAACAAACACAACACAAAATCGAAACATAAGGGTATATTAGCAGGAATCCGCCGAAAACGCGAATCCGAGGCGCTCAGGCCACCATGGCCTCGGCTTTCTTGAGGTCGACCGAGACCAGCTGGCTGACCCCCTGTTCCTGCATTGTGACACCGAACAACCGGTCCATTCGCGCCATCGTCACAGCGTGGTGGGTGATGATCAGGAAACGGGTTTCGGTCTGGCGACACATCTCGTCCAGCAGGTCGCAGAACCGGGTCACGTTGGCGTCATCAAGCGGCGCGTCGACCTCGTCCAGCACGCAGATCGGGGCCGGGTTGGCCAGGAAAACCGCAAAGATCAGCGCCATCGCGGTCAGGGTCTGTTCGCCACCCGAGAGCAGGCTGAGCGTCGACAGTTTCTTGCCCGGCGGCTGGCACATGATCTCAAGCCCGGCATCCAGCGGATCGTCGCTTTCGACCATGACCAGATTGGCCTCGCCACCGCCAAAGAGGTGCTTGAACAGCATCGAGAAGTTGGAATTGACCTGCTCGAACGCGGTTAGCAGCCGTTCGCGGCCTTCGCGGTTGAGGCTGGCGATGCCACTGCGCAGGGTCTTCACCGCCTCTTCCAGATCCGCCTTTTCGGAGTGCAGCGCGTCATGCTCTTCCTGCACCTCCCGGGCATCTTCCTCGGCGCGCAGGTTGACCGCGCCCATGGCGTCGCGCTGGCGCTTATGCCGGTTGACCTCGGCCTCGAGCGTGTCGGCGTCGGGCATACTGTCGGGATCGCTCGCCAACTGGTTCAGCAACTGGTTCGGAGTCAGTTGCTGATCCTCGGCGATGCGTTCGGCAGCGGCGGATACTGTTTCGCGCGCAGCCTCGGCGCGGGCCTCGGCGGCAGCGCGCGCCTCGCGCGCTTCCGAGGCCAGACGCTCCGCGTCACGCTCGGCAATCATTGCCTCGCGCTGCGCGTTCTCGGCAGCAGCCAGCGCGTCCCCAGCGGCGGCTTTGCGGGCCTCGGCGGTACTGATCTGTTCGCTCAGCTCCTCACGCGCCTCGGCGATCTCGGCAGGGACCGACATCGCTTCGGTCAGTTCCTCTTCGGACCTGGCCTTGCGCTCGGCCAGTTCGGCGATCCGCTTTTCAGCGGTGTCCAACCTGTGCCGCCAGCCACTGATATCCTTGGTCACCTCTTGCGCACGGCGGGTCCGCGCCTCGCCCTCTCGGCGCGCCTCGTCATGGCTGGATCGGTAGGTGAGCATGGTGATCCGGGCCGCCTCGACCGTCTGCTTGATGTCTTCGACATGACCGCGCGCGGTATCGAGATCACCCAAATCGGTCAGCCCGGCCTCGGCCTCTTTCAGGCTGGCGCGGGCGGCCATTGCGTCCTCCTTGTGGCGGTTCACCGCAAGGCTCAGGGTTTCCAGCCGACCTTGGGACAAGTTGCGTTCCGCCTCCGCCCGGCTGAGCGCGCGGGCGGCTTCCGCGACGCGCTGATCGGCGGCCCGGCGGGCGTCACGGGCGCGGCGGTCGGACTCGGTGACCTCGGCCAGTTGCCGCGACAGCGCCTCATGCGCTGCGCGCGCGCCTTCGGCCTGTGCCTCGACACGGGTGAGTTCCTGTTTCAAACCCTCAAGCCGGTTGAGCTGTTCCAGCCGCAGAGCAGCCGCACTTGGCGCGTCCTCGGCCCAGGCCCGGAACCCGTCCCAGCGCCAAAGGTCGCCACCGCGACTGACCAGCCGCTGGCCCGGTTTCAGCAAGGGTTGCAGGCGTGCTGCGTCTTCGCTGTCGACCAGCCCGATCTGCCCAATCCGCCGGGTCAGTCGGTCAGGACCCGAAACATGCAGCGCTAGTGGTTCTGGCCCATCCGGCAATGGCTGATCCGCGTCATACCCCGCGATTTGAACCCAGCCCGAGGGGCCATCATCATCGGCCAGCGGCGCGCGCAGATCATCCGCCAGAGCCGCACCCAACGCTTTTTCATAGCCCGCAGCCACCCGCATAAGGTCCAGAACCTGCCCACCCTCGGCAGTGTCGCGTTCAACCAGCTTGGCCAGCGCGGCAGTTTCCGCCCGGATCGCCCCGGCCTCACCTTCGGCCTCGGAGCGCTGCGCGCGGGCTTCGGCCTCGCGTGACTGTGTCTCGTTGCGCAGCTCGTCGGCGGCGGCCAGCGCCTCTTCGGCGGCCTCGGCGGCTTCGCTTGCCTCTTCCTGAGCTTGCCGAGCGGTGTCGAAATCCTCTTCGGCTTGCGCCACGGCCCGATCGGCCTCTTCCATCGCAGCGCGCGCCTTGGCCTCTTCGCCCTCTGAGCGGGCCAACGTCTTGCGACCATCCTCGACCAACCGCTGGGCCGACTGGTGGCGGGCGGCCAGACGCGCCACATCCTCGGTCACCTGAGACAGGTGATCCTCGCGCTGCTGCAGGATCTTCGCGGCCTCGCGTGCCGCCTCGGAGGCCTCGGCTAGACGTTCGTCATGCCCCTCTCCCGCCTTGGCAAGCTCGCGCGCTTCCCATTCCAGACGCTCGATGGTCTCGCCCGCATCCTTGTTCAAGCCGGCTTCGCGCTCGATATCGTGGCCAAGCTGGGTGACGCGGGCCGTCAGCGTCTCGACCGTCTGGCGCGCGCGCGCTTCCTGATCGCCCAGCGCGCCTCGCTCCACGATCAAGCGTTGCAACACTGCAGCCGCAATCGCTTCTTCCTCACGCAGGGACGGCAGAGCCTCTTCGGTAGTGGCGCGGATCTTTTCCGCCTGCCGGGCGGTGGCCTCGGCCCGGGCTGCCTCGGTGGTGCGGTCGCGCAGCACGTCCTCGGCGGTCAGGCGGGCGACATCCGCTTCTTTCCAGCGCCGGTAGAGGAGCATGCCTTCGGCCTGCCTCAACTGTTCGCCGATCTCGCGATAGCGCGCCGCCTGCCGGGCCTGCCGGGCCAACTGCGCCAGCTGCGCGGCCAGCTGTTCCAGCACGTCATCGACGCGCGTCAGGTTGGTCTCGGTTCCCTTGAGCTTCAGTTCGGCCTCATGCCGGCGCTGATACAGCCCCGAGATACCGGCCGCCTCTTCCAGAATACGGCGCCGCGCCTTGGGTTTGGCGTTGATCAGTTCCGAAATCTGCCCCTGCCGCACCAGCGCGGGCGAATGCGCCCCGGTCGAGGCATCGGCAAACAACATCTGAATATCGCGGGCGCGCACATCCTTGCTGTTGGCCTTGTAGGCACTGCCCACATCGCGGGTGATCCGACGCACGATTTCCAAATTGTCACTGTCGTTGAACCCCGCAGGCGCAAGCCGTTCGCCATTGTCGAGCAGCAGCGACACCTCGGCAAAGTTGCGGGCTGGCCGGGTCGCAGCCCCTGCAAAGATCACATCCTCCATACCGCCGCCGCGCATCGCTTTGGGGCGATTTTCGCCCATCACCCAGCGCAGCGCTTCAAGCAGGTTGGACTTGCCACAGCCATTGGGACCGACGACGCCGGTCAGCCCGTCCGCGATCACCAGATCGGTCGGGTCCACAAAGCTCTTGAAGCCTGTCAATCTGAGTTTCGTGAAGCGCAATTGCGGGCTTTCGTGATTCCTGTCTCACCCGAGACTGCGCTCGGAGAGACCGCAAGTCAACGGAACAGACGCCCTATATGGGCGCGTTGGCGCAGTTATCCACAACATCTGGGCATCAGGGCCTATCTGCCCCTGCCGGACCCCTCGCCCGGCCCCGTTGCGGCTGGCAAGGCCCAGTCTTTCGGTCTGCGGTCGCAATTCAGCACACCGGTCATCACCGCCTGATCGCCGAGAACCCCCACAACCTCGCAGCCCGAAACCTGCGCCATCGCGGAGCCCGCACGCGGTCCGATCGGGCCGAGGCGTGGGGCATATTGCGAGTTGCGGCGCACCGCTTCGGCCAGCCCGCCGCGCACGCGCACATCAAAGACGCTACCGCCCACTTCGACCCGGGTAACCGGCGTGCCGCGGAACTCGGGGCTGGCGGTGCTGCAGGCCGCGAGCGCGAAAGGCAATAGGGAACGCCACATGCAGGCAGGCTCGCATGATCGGGGTTAACAAAGGATGAGTCCCGCCGTCACATTTGCGCGCGCAGCAACACGCCGAGCCGACGGATGCCCTCGTCTGTCGCCGCTTCATCCGCGCAGGAAAACGCCAGACGCAAGGTGTTGCCACCGCTACCATCTGCAAAGAAGGCCTGTCCCGGCACAAAGGCCAGCTTGGCGGTGTCAATTGCCTGTGCCAGCAGGGTCGCGCCATCCAGATGCGGCGGCAACGTGACCCAGATGAACATGCCACCTTCGGGCCGTGTCCAGGTGACACCCTCTGGCATATGTTCCGCCAGCGCCGCCAGCATACGGTCGCGCCGCCGCCCATAGACCGTGCGCAGGCGGGCCACATGACTGTCGAAGGCGCGCTCGGCCACGGCACAGACCACCATCTGGTTCAGTGTCGCGGTATGCAGGTCCGAGGCCTGTTTCAGCAGCACCAGTTTCGAGATAACCGGCCGCGCCGCTACAACCCATCCCAGCCGCAGCCCGGGAGAAAGCGTTTTCGAGAAACTGCCGCAATAGATCGTGCGGCAGGAATCCAGATCGCGTTTTTGCGCCAGTTCCAGCGCCAGGATTGGCGGCACAGGCGCGCCATCGTAGCGCAGCGCCTGATAGGCGGCATCCTCAAGGATCGGGCAATCGAGCTCTTCGGCCAGCGCCAGAAGCCGCTCACGCCCGGCCCGGTCGACGGTCTCTCCGGTGGGATTGGAGAAATCGGCCGAGAGATAGGCGAACTTGACCAGACCACCTGTCGCCTGCGCCGCCGCCCGGTAATCCTCCGCCGCCCGGTTGCCATTCAGATTCAGCTGTTCGTAATACGGCTCATAGGCGTTGAACGCCGCCAGCGCGCCCAGGTAGGTGGGCCAGCCGACAAGGGCGGTGTCGCCCGGCGACAGGAACATCTTGCCCAGATAGTCGAGCGCCTGCTGCGAGCCCGAGGTGATCATCACCTGATCCGGCGCACAGGGGATGCCCAACCCAGCCATATGCAGCGCGATCCAGCGGCGCAGGGGCAGGTACCCTTCGCTGACCGAATATTGCAGGGCCTGCGCGCAGTTTGCGTCGCTCAGCGCCTCGGCCGTTGCCTCGGCAAAATCCGCGGTTGGAAAAAGGGCGGGATCGGGAATTCCGCCCGCAAACGAGATGATGCCGGGCTGATCCAGCAGTTTCAGCAATTCCCTGATCTCGGATGCTTTCATCCCGGCCATCCGGCTGGCCATCATATGCTCGACCATCGCTCCCTCGCACTTTCCCCTGCGGTGAGGAGCTTGAGCAGGGATGGCCATAAAGTCAACAATACTGACCTATTGTTACAGCCTATCGTGAACCCACATGCTTGCGGTGATCCTCGGGATGTGGTCATGTCGATTGACCAATTTGACCCGAGACTCCGATGCCGTTCCAGAAAGTTCACCCCGAAAAGCTTTCCACCTCTGTGGTGCGGCAGATCGAGCTGCTGATCCTGCGCGGCATCCTGCGGCCCGGAGAGCGCCTGCCCGCCGAGCGGGAACTGTCCGAACGCCTGGGCGTTTCACGACCGTCGCTGCGCGAAGCGGTGGCGGAGCTGCAGGAGATGGGTCTGCTGACCAGCAAGGCCGGTTCTGGCATCTATGTGGCCGAGGTTCTGGGGTCGGCCTTTTCCCCGGCGCTGACGCGCCTGTTCGCCACCCATGACGAAGCGGTCTTCGACTATCTCGCGTTCCGGCGCGACCTGGAGGGGCTGGCGGCGGAACGCGCCGCGCGGTTGGGGTCGGACAGCGATCTGAAGGTGATCCAGACGGTGTTCGACAAGATGGTGACCGCACAAGACGCGCGCGATGCCGAAGCTGAGGCAAAGCTCGACGCGCAGTTTCACATGGCGATCATCGAAGCCAGCCACAATGTCGTCATGCTGCACATGATGCGATCGATGTTCGACCTGCTGCGCCAGGGCGTCTTTTATAACCGACAGGTCATGTTCCGCCAGCGCACCACCCGCAGCGCGTTGCTGGATCAGCACCGGACGATAAACACCGCCTTGCAGGCACGCGACCCCGGCACGGCCCGCGCCGCCGTCCAAGCTCATCTGAGTTATGTCGAACAATGCCTGTCCGATCAAAAGAAAGCCGAACGCAACGAAGCCATCGCCCGGCAGAAGCTGCAACATGAAACGGGGTTTGAATAACCGCCCTTCCGAATTTCGGTGCAGGGATTGGAATTCACTAATTGAGCTTGATTGGCCTCTTAACTATCGTGCAGCGAGTTTCCCGATGGAAATCAGCAACTGAAACCGACCCGAGACCGACCTAATGAAGATTGCGCATATTTGCGAGGCCGACTCTGGCGGAGGTGCCATGCTGGCGGCTGCCAAGCTGCACGCCGCGCTATCGGGCCTTGGGATGGACAGCAGTGTCCTGGTACGCATCAAGACCGGGAGCGACCCCAGTTTCATAAGCGTTCGCGACAACCTGACCTTGCGTGACTGGATAGACTACAAGATTTGCCGCAGGCGGAACAAAAAACTGCGGCGGAAATACCAACCGCGACCGATCGAACAAGTTGGGCTGTTTTCCATTGGCGTTGGGTCTTTGGGCAATTCTCTTGCGCGACAGTTACCGGACGCGGACATCTATGCGCTTCATTGGAGTTCAGAACTGGTCGACCTGAAGCCGCTCATGGCGAAGATAGGACAAAGACCGGCATTCTGGCGCATGGCGGATATGAACCCGATGACCGGAGGATGCCACTACTCAATGGGTTGCACGGGTTTCACGCGCACCTGCGGTGATTGCCCGATGTTGGAACATCCTGGACCCGATGATTTATCGCATTATGCTTTGACCCGCAAACTCGAGACCTTTGCCAAAGTCGACCCCAACCGCTTCCGTCCGGTTGCACCCAGCCTTTGGCTTAAGAAAGAAGCCGAACGGAGCAATGTATTGAAGCGTTTCGATACTGCCCATATTCCAACCGGAGTGAACACAGAACGCTACCGCCCGATCGACAAGCTGGAGGCCAGACAAAAATTGGGACTTGGCTCAGAAGACAAGATTCTTCTTTTTGCGGCTGACAATGTCAACGAACATCGAAAAGGGTTCGACCTTCTTCTTGAAGTCCTTCACAAACTGCCGAAGGACTTGAGCATCACCCCGGTTGCTATGGGCAAGGCTGACAAACAACACGAGGGTATACGGTATCTAGGTAAGCTTGACGGCGCAGATGCATTGTCGACAGCGTACAGCGCTGCCGACGCATTCGTGCTACCCACTCGGGCGGACAATCTACCTAATGTCGCTCTCGAAGCGATGGCCTGCGAACTACCTGTTTTGTCGTTTCGCGTCGGGGGCATGATCGACTTTGTCCACGATGGGGAAACTGGATTTCTGGCGCCTCCAGAAGATGCAGGCACGCTCGCCGAACACGTCGCAAGAGTTTTTTTTGACGATACTCTCCGGATGTCGATGGCCAGGAAATGCCGCGCTCTTATGCTTGAACAATTCTGCGAAAAACAATCAGCGAAAAGGTACCTCGACCTGTGCAGTTCTCTGGTGGACGCGTCGCGAGCCCTTCCATGATAAGCCTTTGAAATTCTCCCGACATGGGGCCTATTGAGCCCAAATACCGAGAGTCGCTTGCGACGACCCCGATCAGAGTTCAGAAACCGAAAGAAGCCGACCTTGGCCACCAAAGTTATCTTCGTGATTGATCCCGGCCTAAACATTGCAGGCAGTGTGGAGTTGCGCGTATTCCAACTCATCCGGCTGCTCGAAGAGTGCACCGGTGACAGGCTGTCAATATCTGTCACCAAGCTGCCCAAATCCAAGCAGTTCAGGCAAGACGCATGGGCCATCCGACAGCCTGCTGGTGCGATTATGGTATTCTCAAAATGGTCGCTCCTGCGGCTCCAGCAACGCACTCTGGACATACTGCGCTGGAAAGGAGCATTTACCTGTATCGACTATGTCGACATAGACCTGCGGATTGCAGCTGACTTAAATCCGGACGTGCACGTGGCAGCCTCGTTGACCGCTGCCAGAAGCCTGGAAAGGCTGACATCGGGACGAATTGAAACTGGCGGCAAGGTCATGTTGCTGCATCACAATCTGGATGAGCGTATGTCGGCACCTGCATCCTGCCCAACCGACCGCCTGAGGCCGGTTTACTTTGGTGCATTGGAAAACACGGTCCAAACCGAGCGCATCGCTGAAACCGTGACATTCCTGAGAGCTGACCGAGCCGACGAAGTCTCTCAACTTTTCCACCAACTTGAACAGTTCAACCTGCACTACTGCGTCAGGACACCAAACCTAACGACCGAAGTGATTGCGAAACCCTTTACCAAAGGCTTTGTCGCAAGCCAATTTGGCGTGCCTGTGCTGATTGACCGATCTGTAGATGACGCACAATTGCTGCTGGGCGAGGACTACCCTTACCTCATTCCAGACACATCCGAAGAGAGCATTCTGACCGGTCTGCGAAACATCGACCTGACCTTCGGCGGCCCGGCTTGGTTGGATGCGAAAGAGCGAGTTCTGTCGCTTCAGAACTACTGTTCCCGTCGCGCCATTTCGCGTCAATTCATGGATATCGTATCGTATCTGACCTAGCGGCTCGGACGGCTCAACTCTTCATCGGATCAAGCGGCGACCATTCGAGATTTGACGATGGGTGGCGTCTAAGAAAGTCACGCACCGAAATCAGATTCAGCAATTCGCTCCGGTTCTGATCGAGGTCCCCAAAAAGATTCGATCGGCCCTGCGTAGCAATTTTGACGGCCCACCCTGACAAAACCCACGCCCCAATCTACATCGACAACACACATCTCCAGATTGGGTTCTTCCTTGCGAAACTGCGCATATCCTTGCCATCTGGTTCCGTTCCACGCAGGAAACTCTCCGTTCAGCTCATAGACTTCCCGGGCATGCTGCGCCGTCGGAGGGTTCAGATCGTGCAACAGGATAACGCCGCCCGGTTTCAACGCGGCCAACGAGTTTTAGATATCAAGATAGACTTGTTCACCCGTGTGCAGACCATCGATGAATACAATATCGAATTCCCGCTTGTTCTGGGCAAAGAAGTCATCCGAGGTCATGTTGAAATCAGCCTCTGCGTCTTCTGCTGGATCAACCGAGACTCGATTTGGTGCAATTATCTTGTCATGCATGTCCGCTTTTCGGCGCACTCCAATCTCAAGATAGTCTTCATACCCGTAGAGCGACACCAGATGATTGACGAGGGAAATGCGAGACGCCGGATGCCTGCCATGGCTGAATACATAGGTCCCATGGGTCCCCATATTGTCCCGGTATCCAACGGCCCCTTAGAGTTTCTTGCTCAGTTTGCGCAACAATTTGGATGTCATTAAACAAGCCCTTGGTCGAGGTTTAAGGCGGTGGGCGGGGACCATCAATCACCGAACTCACTGCTGTGCACTACGCTCGGCACAGTGGTGGAACAGTCTTAGTTCGGTTCGATGCCAGAAGACAGCAATTGTTGAACGATCAACAAAGCAGTGGCGTCAGGCCCGACAACGCAAGAGCGGCGGGCCTGATCAATCAATGCAGCTTTGCACCAACATCCGCGATTGCATTGTCGATCAGCTTGTTGGCCTCGGCAGCGGTCATCTGCTTGGCGATCACCTCGCTTGCAGCGGCAACCGCGACCGAGATGGCCTGATCCCGGACTTCTTTGACGGCGGAGGCTTCGGCCGATGCGATCTGGTCCTGCGCAGCCGCCAAACGGCGTGCGATGGATTGCTCCAGATCGACTTTGGCCTGCTCGGCCGCCAGCAAAGCGTCGTCCTTGGCCGCAGCCACAATGGCATCCGCCTGACCCTGCACCTCTTTCTGCTTGCGCTCGTAGGAGGCCAGCAGCGTCTGGGCTTCTTCGCGCAGCGCGCGCGCCTCATCCAGTTCCGACTGGATGCCTTCGGCGCGGGTATCCAGGGCACCGCCGATCAGGGACGGAACCTTGAAATAGAACAACACGCCAATGAAGACGAGGAAAGCCAGCAGCACCACGAAGTCGGTGTTGCCCAGCGAGAAGAATGGGCCACTCGCGGCAAAGGCGGGGTTGGCGACGCCAGCGGTCAGGACAAGGGCGATGATATTGCGCATGACGCTTATCCTTTCATCCGGGTTTGAACGGCGCCCGAAACAGCCTTGGCATCCGACTCGCCACCCAATGCGGTGACCAACTCGCCCGCCGTGTCGATGGCGACGGCCTGAATGCTTTCCAGCGCACCGGCGCGGATATCGGCAATGGCCTTTTCCGACTCGACAGTCTTGGCTGCGATCTCGGCATCGGCCTTGGCGATTGCCTCGTCCAGCCCGACCTGAATCTCGGCGCGGGTTTCAGCGGAAATGCGCTGTGCCTCGGCACGGGCATCGGCCAGCGCCTTGTTATAGGCCTCTTCCGCCTCAACGGCCTTGGCCTTGAGATCTTCGGCGGCGGCCAGATCGTTCGTGATGGTCCCCTGACGTTCGGCCAGGATTGCCCCGATACGGGGAAGGGCCACGCGCGACAGGACCAGATAGATCACGACAAGCGTGACCAGCAGCCAGAAAATCTGGTTCGGGAATGTTTCAAATGCCAGCTGCGGCATGCCCGGAGCGCTGTCAGCGGCGGCATGTGCCGCATCCGCTGCGCCGTGGCCTGCGTCTTGGGTCTGAGTTGCCATGTCGTACTCCGAGGAAACGTGAACTTACACCGGGCAGTATCGCGATTGTCGCGCCCTGCCCGGCCGTAAGGATATGTGTTTCGCGGGGTCTTAGACGGCGAACATCAGCAGCAGGGCGACCAGGAATGCAAAGATGCCCAGTGCTTCTGCAAACGCGATGCCGATGAACAGGGTCGCGGTCTGGCTGGCGGCTGCCGAAGGGTTGCGCAGAGCGCCGGACAGGAAGCTGCCTGCCACGTTGCCCACACCGATTGCGGCTGCGCCGGAACCGATTGCTGCCAGGCCTGCGCCGATGTGCGAGAGTTCGCCTTCCATGAGAGTTCTCCTTACGATTTGGAAGTTTCGATTTTGGGGTATCGGACCTTAGTGTGACGGATGCAGCGCATCTTTCAGATACACGCAGGTCAGAATGGTGAAGACATAGGCCTGGATGAAGGACACGAGGACCTCCAGACCATACATGGCGGTGATCGCCAGAACCGAGACGGGCGAGATCACGGCAATCGCGGCAAAGCCCGCAAACACCTTGATCACCGCGTGGCCCGCCATCACGTTACCAGCCAGACGAATGGAGTGGCTGACCGGGCGGACAAAGTAGGAAATCAGTTCGATGATCGCCAGAACCGGACGCAGCGCCAGCGGCGCGCTGGACACCCAGAAGAGTCCCAGAAACGCGGTGCCGTTCTTGACAAAGCCCAGAATGGTCACGGTCAGGAACACCATCAGCGCCATCACCGCCGTCACGGCGAAATGAGAGGTGGGTGTAAAGGCCGTCGGGATCATGCCGAGGAAATTGGCGCAGACGATGAACATGAACAGCGTCATGATATAGGGGAAGAATTTCACCCCTTCCTTACCGCAGATATCCTCGACCATCTTGTAGATGAAGCCATAAGCCAGTTCTGCGACCGACTGGCCGCGACCGGGCACGATGGCGCGTTTCGAAGTGCTCAGTACCAGCACGGCAATCACGGCGAGAATGGCAAAACCCAACCACAGTGTCATGTTGGTGGGGGTGTACCAGGCAACCGTGTCACCACCGAAAAGCGGCTTAACGATGAACTGATCCATCGGGTGAAAAACCAGGCCACCCTCTTCTGCGCCGTGTGCGTCGCTTGCCACGTCTAGTCCCTCTCGTCTCTCTTGGCCTGTTCAGCCAATTTCTTATCCTGAACCTCTTGCGCGCTGCGCATCATCGTCTTGATGCCGCCCGCGAAGCCCAACAATGTAAATAGCACCAGAAAGATCGGGATCGTTCCCAGCAGGTAATCCAACCCGTATCCGATGCCAAAGCCGATCACGATGCCGGCCGTCATTTCGATGACCATCCGCCAGGCCAACTCGCCTTGGGAAAAGTCCTTGTCGGTTCGGGGCGCAGGCTCCTGCACCTTTTTCGCCGCTGAGATCCGCGCCTCAAGCTGCGACATCCGCTGCTTTTGGTCGTCCTCGGTCAACGGTTTTGCCCCTTGTCGTCTTGGTCATGGTGCTAAGGGGGGTTGGGCAGAGAGTCAACGACCGATATGACGCACCCACTTCGGATTTAAAGCACTGTTATATAACAATTTTAAGCGCTGGGAAATTCACAAACTTCGGACAGGATTGGCCAGCGAACTCGGATTTGCCACCTTTGGCCATATTCAACCTTTTGGTTGATTTTCGCCCCTACGCGCTTTCAACAGCCAGCGAATGAGGCGCCCGTCGATTAGCACCAGACCCGCGAAAATCGCCACCATGCCCAGCAGATGCTCCTGCAGCAGAGTTTCGCCCAGCACCCATGTGCCAAGGATCAGCGCCGAGATTGGCGCGATAAACGTAACCGTCGAGATATTTGTCGGCCCGACCTTGGGCAGGATCCAATAAAAGGCGATGAAGGCCGCAGCGGTCAGAACAATCCCGATGAAACCCAGCGAGGCCCATGTCTCGGCTCTAGTGATGACCGGGATGCCGTCGACCCACAGCGCGAGGGGCGCGATGGCAATCGTCGCACCGGTCAGCGCCAGCGCCGTCAGCACCACCGGCTGCATGTCGCGAAACGCCCGGGCAATATTGACCGAGAATGCATAGCAAAGCGGCGCGCAGGCTGTCAGCAGGATCGCCCAGAACTCTGACGAGGCACCACGCCCCAGCACCGGCAGCGACAGTAACACGATGCCCGCAAACCCGCAGATGACCCCGAGCGTCTTCATCAGCGTCGCGCGTTCGCTGCCCGGCCAGAAATGCGACACGATCACGGTGAAGGCCGGGGTGGTGGCGTTGACGATACCCGCCACGCCTGACGCGATATGCTGTTGCCCCAGCGCGTAGAACGCAAAAGGCGCAGCATAGCTGAGCGCGCCAAAGCCCAGCAGTGCAAGCGCGCGCCGCCAACCAAGTCGCACCGGTTTGCGCGCACCGATCACAAAGACCCAGCAGCCCAGCGCGCCCAGACCGACCCGGCCCATCGAGACGGACAATGGCCCCAGCTCGCGCAGCAGAATGGCGTTGAACATAAAGGACATGCCCCAGCCGATGCCAAGGACAAAGATCACGATCCAGTATTTCAGCGCCATCTTCGCCCCTCTCCCACCCGTGCACCTTGGAGGGCGGGCGAGATTTGTCAAACCGCTTTCGCCACATTAGGAAGGGCCCATGTCCGATCACCTCGACACTGTTTTCTCGGCGCTTGCCGATCCGACCCGCCGCGCCATCCTCGCCATGCTGCTTGAGGATGACATGGCGGTGACCGATGTAGCCGAGCCATTCGAGATGTCGCTGGCGGCAATCTCGAAACATCTGGGCATCCTGACCCGCGCCGGCCTGATCGCGCAGGAAAAGCGCGGGCGGGTCAAATGGTGCAAGCTACAACCCGACGCGATGCGCGCGGCGTCGGTCTGGATGCAAGGCTTCGGTCAGTTCGAACCGGTGAATCTGGACGCGTTCGAACGGTTTCTGGAACGCGAGCTGACCCAGCCGGACAGCGACGGGCAGACCGGCAAATAGAGCACGACCCGCGCTCTATTCATTTGTTTTGGCACGCAGTTTTTTTCCAACAATCGGCTCCCACTTTTTTGGGCTGCGCTCTAACCTTCCTGAGAGAACTCGATGCCTTGGATCACACCGGTCGGGTCGGCGGCGCAAAGCCAGGGCGCCACCGCGCCGGTCACTTCGACCGTGGTCAGCGTACCGCCGGGGACATCCTTCGTCGTGATCGCCATGACCGCACTTGGCTGCACATTGGTTTCAGCCGCCACCAACGCTTCGCAACTATCCTGCAAAATGGCAGTTTCGTCGCCACTCGACGACCCGTTGCCACAGGCCGAGAGCATTGCCAGCCCCAGCATCAGGCCCATTGCCTCAATCCGCATCACGCCACCCCTGATTGGTTTGTACCGCCGCCACATTTGCACGAGACGCTCCGGCGACGAACCCCTATTCAGGGGTCTGGCGCTGCAGTGCCTGCGTGGTATCTTCGTCTTTCAGCAGCAGGATCAGCGCGACAACGGTCAAGGCGACCCCACCCAGAACCAGAAGTGGAGGTGCGCCGCGCCCCTGGGCAAGCTCCCACAGCAGAACCCAGCTGGGCGTCAGATAGGTATAGGCCATGACCTTAGTCGCCGGTAGTCGCAGCGCGGCATATTGGGTCAGGACAAAGCTTGTCCCGGTCGAAAACACCGCCAGGTACAGGATCGTCCACAAAGCAAAGGGGCGCAGCGCTCGCCAGTCCATCGCAACAATGTCGGACCACGCGGTGAGGAACAGCAGCAGCGTCGCCGCAACCAGCATCCCGAAGGTGAACACCATTGCAGGCTCGCCCCGGTTCAGCTTGCGGATCATCGGCGTGTAGATCGCATGCGCGATACAGCCCCAGAAATAGATGATCTCTCCGCCACCAATATCGAAGGCCAGCAAGGCACTCAGATCGGCCCGGAAGATGACCCAGAGCGCACCTGCCCCCCCGATCGCCAGCGCTAGCGCCATCCGTGGCGTCGTCACCTGACGCAGCAACAGCCACCCGACAAAGCCCGACATCACCGGGGTCATGGTAAAGACCGCCGCCGCGCTCACCGGCCTTGCGGTCTTGAGCCCTTCGAACATCAGAACGAAATAGACCGCCATCAGCCCGCCCAGGACCACGTAGCGCCACGGCGCCCGAGCCGCCGCGCGCGTCAATCCGCCGGTGTGCCAGACAAGCGCGCCGATCAGGACAGTCGCGATGGCGAAGCGGACCGCATTCAGCGCGGCCGGGTCGATCTCATTGGCAATCTGGGCCCCCAGCGAAAAACTTCCCGCGACCAGCGCCGAGAAGGTGAGCATCGCCAGATGGCCGCTTTGCGCCTGGGTCAGGGGCACCAGTCGGTGGCCTCTGATTTGAGGAAGCTCAGAAAGGCCTGCACCTTGGTCGTGCGGTGCAGGTCCACATGGGTCACCAGCCACAGTTTGCCCGCCCAGTCCGGCAACGGGTCCATCACCTCGACCAAATCGGGTTGGCGCGCTGCCTCCCACCGGGCCATGAAGCCGACGCCGGCCCCGGCCATCACGGCCTCTTGCATGGTGAAGCCATTGGTGCAGCGAAACGAGATCCTGTCGCTCGTAGTATGTTCGCGCAGCCAGCGCGAAAATGGTGCGCGGCTGTTTTCGTCATCGGTCGCGACAAAGAAGTGCTGCGCAAAATCCGCGATACCGCTCGGTTTGCCATAGCGCGCGATGTAAGCCTTGCTGGCATAGAGCCCGATATCCTGACTAATGAATGGCTGCACCACATTGTCTGGCTGATCCGGCGCGGTTCCGGCGCGAATTGCCACATGCGCCTCGCCATATTCCAGCCGGAACAGCCGGTCGCCGGTCAGATAGCGTACGATCAGTCCCGGATGAGCCTGCTGGAACCGCGTCAGCGTCGGCACCAGCATCGGAGCCAGTGACGCAAGCGAGGTCACCACCAGCTCGCCCGAGACATCGTCGCCCTGGCCTTTCAGACGGCCGACCAACTGGCTGAACTGATCATCGGTGGCCTGCGCCACCCGCAACAGATCCTCACCCGCCTCGGTGGGTGTGTAGCCGCGCGCGTGGCGCTGGAACAGCTTGACGCCCAGCCGCGCCTCAATCGCATCGATATGACGGATCACCGTCGCATGGTGGACGCCCAGCACTTCTGCCGCGCCACTCACCGTCCCCATCCGCGCGACCTGATAGGCCGTCCGCACTTCATCCCAATTATCCATATTCGCGCCTATGTGCAAATTCTAACAATACCTGTTGATTTTCCACAGTTGCGTTCGAATTTGCAATGCCCAATCTATTCCCCATATTCAACCCCATGCCAAAGGCCATACCCATGCCCCAGACCATCCTGCATATCGATGCCTCCGCCCGCCTCAAGGACTCCACGACCCGTGACCTGTCCGACCGGATCGTACGCACACTTGGTGCCAGCCGGATCATCCGCCGCGATCTGTCGGCGCCGCTACCGCTGATCACGGAAAACTGGATCAATGCGAATTTCACACCTGCTGAGGATCGCGACGCGGTGCAGCGCGATGTGCTGTCCCTGTCGGACGCGCTGGTTGATGAGTTGCAACGCGCCGACACAATCGTGATTGGACTGCCGATCTACAATTTCTCGGTCCCAGCCGCCTTCAAGGCCTGGCTCGACCTGATCGCGCGCGTCGGGCTGACCTTTGCCTACAACGAAAACGGTCCCGTCGGCCTGCTGAGCGGCAAGCGCGCCGTGCTCGCTGTTGCCTCGGGCGGCACGGCAGTAGGGTCGGATGTCGACTTTGCCACCGGCTATGCGCGCCATGTGCTGGGTTTCGTGGGCATCACCAATGTGGACATCGTCGCCGCCGACCAGATGGCGATCGATGCCGACGCGGCTCTGGCAAACGCCTATGACGCGATCGAAACCCTCGCCGCCTGACCTCCCCGCCGCCACTCACGGCAAGACGGGGCGGGTTTTTGCTGGAAATCCACCCCGTCAGACCACACAGTCGCCCCGATAGGTGCGTCGGAGGAGGCAGGTTCATGAAGAAAATCGGTATCGTTGGCGGCGTCGGATGGGCCTCCACCGTGGACTATTACCGTGCCCTCTGTCAGGGCGCGGGCCAGTTCTTTGCCGCGCGCGGCGCAGGATCGCCACTGCCAGTGCCGCCGATGAACATCGAATCCGTCACCCAAGCCAAAACGCGCGCCCTGCGCGGCACTCCCGGTGACGAGGCAAGCTGGGCGGCGTTTGACGCAGTCTTCCGCGAAGCCTTGCTCAATCTGGAACGCACGGGCTGTGATGTCGCGCTGATCGCCAGCAATACACCACATGCTAGACTGCACGCGATCCGCGAAGGCGTCACGATCCCGATCCTCAGCATCTATGACGCTGCGGCGCAAGCCACCGCAGCCACCGGCGCGCAATCCGCGCTGGTTCTGGGCACCACCGTCACGATGCAGTCGCGTGACTACGCGCGGACGCTTTCCGTGCATGGTATCGCGGCCAACGAACCACTCCCCTATCCAGAGATTGCTGAGATGCAGGCCTTGATCGACGAAGAGTTCTATGGCGGCGCATCAGATACGGCCCGGCAACGCCTGCTGAGCTTTTGCGATCGCCATGCAGCACCCGGAACCGCAATCCTGCTGGCCTGTACCGAATTACCCCTGGCCTGGCCGAACCATCTGGACGACGTGAGCTTTCAGGCCGTTGGGCACCTCTTCGTGAATCCCTCCGCCGCACATGTGGCCGCCGCTCTGGATCTGGCTTTGGAGGAAGAGCGCGCCGCCGGTTAGGGCAGCCAGTTGACCTCGCAGCCCACACGCTCAAAGAAGGTCATCGCATCGGCACGCGGCATGGTCACCGTCCGGTCATTGACCAGAGGATGCATGTTGATCACATCCGCCTCCTGCGCGGCATGATCCAGAAAGAACCGCACGCCCTTACCGACCCCGGTGATCATCGCCAGCGGGCTGACGGCCCCCGGTCGGATACCGAGGTTCTCCATCAGCCGGTCAGGAGAGCCAAACGAGAGATTGCCGACCCCCAGTTCCGCACCCAGCACCTTGAGGTCGATTTCCCGGTCCTGTTGCAACGTGACCAGATAGTTCCGTTTCTTGCGGTCGCGCAGATAGAGGTTCTTGACCCGCAGCGCGGTCTCACCCGGCACCAGCAAATCACTCTCCACCGATTTCGCATCCTCGACTGTTCGGAGCGGCGCATGCTCGTGCAGGCGATATGTCAGCCCCCATTCATCCAACTGCGCCAAAAGCGCATCGGACGTGATCGGTAAGCTGTCCTGAAAGGCGGATGAGGCGTCCATGATCTGCTCCTTTGACGACATATCGCTCTTGAAACGAAATGGCGGCAGAGGCAAGAGCGCCCTGAAGTCCAGTGTCTGAGTTGACAACGCAGAGGGTCTCTAGTATCGCCACCCCAAACATCCGGAAGCGTGAAACCTTCCGGTCCCTTTCATCAAAGGGATCGCCCCCCACCAGCGAGTTTCGCCCGTGGGGGCAAATCCATTTGGATTGCCTCCACATTAAGGGGGCGGGGGCGATTGTGTAATTCACCGGTGTTTCTTATCTGGGAAGCGCCACGCGTAAAACGGCTAAGGAGGCCGAGGCATGTTTGAAAATCTATCCGAACGCCTCTCAGGCGTCTTTGACCGACTGACCAAGCAGGGCGCACTCTCGGAAGAGGATGTGAAGGCCGCCCTGCGCGAGGTGCGCGTCGCATTGCTTGAGGCGGACGTTTCGCTGCCCGTCGCACGCGAGTTCGTCAAAAAGGTCCAGGACAAGGCCACCGGTCAGGCAGTGACCAAATCGGTCACTCCGGGCCAGCAGGTCGTCAAGATCGTGCATGACGCGCTGGTCGATGTGCTGCGCGGAGAAGAAGACCCCGGCACGCTGAAAATCGATAGCCCGCCTGCGCCGATCCTGATGGTTGGCCTGCAGGGCGGCGGTAAGACCACCACCACCGGCAAGCTCGCCAAACGGCTGAAGGACAAAGAGGGCAAGAAAGTCCTGATGGCCTCGCTCGACGTCTACCGCCCGGCTGCGATGGACCAGTTGGCGGTGCTGGGCAACCAGATCGGCGTTGATACCCTGCCCATCGTGCCCGGCCAGAAACCGGTCGATATCGCCAAACGCGCAAAACAGCAGGCCAGCCTGGGCGGCTATGACGTCTATATGCTCGACACCGCTGGCCGGTTGCAGATCGACGAAGTGCTGATGCAGGAGGTCGAGGATGTCCGCGATGTGGTCACCCCGCGCGAGACGCTGCTGGTGGTCGATGGCCTGACCGGTCAGGTCGCCGTCGAAGTGGCCGAGGAGTTTGACGCCAAGATCGGTATCTCGGGCGTTGTTTTGACCCGGATGGATGGCGACGGGCGCGGCGGTGCGGCGCTCAGCATGCGCGCGGTCACAGGCAAGCCCATCCGCTTTGTCGGCCTGGGCGAGAAGATGGACGCGCTGGAAACCTTCGAGCCGGACCGGATCGCAGGCCGTATCCTGGGCATGGGCGACATTGTCGCGCTGGTCGAGAAGGCGCAGGAAACGCTCGAGATCGAACAGACCGAGCGCATGATGAAGCGCATGATGAAGGGTCAGTTCAACATGAACGACCTGAAGATGCAGCTGGAACAGATGATCCAGATGGGCGGCATGCAGGGCGTCATGGGTATGATGCCGGGCATGAACAAGATGTCCAAGCAGATGGATGCCGCAGGTTTGGATGACAAGATGCTGCGCCAGCAGATCGCGGTGATCCAGTCGATGACCAAGAAAGAACGCGCCAATCCGCAGCTTTTGCAGGCCAGCCGCAAGAAACGTATCGCGACGGGCTCGGGCATGCATGTCAGCGACATCAACAAGCTGCTCAAGATGCACCGGCAGATGTCGGACATGATGAAGAAGATGGGCAAGATGGGCAAAGGCAAGATGCTGAAACAGGCCATGAAGGGCATGTTCGGCAAAGGCGGCCCTTCTCCCGACGACATGGCGCAGGGCATGGACCCCAAGGCGTTGGAACAGGCGGCCAAGGCAATGGGCGGCAAGATGCCCGGTGGGTTGCCTGGCATGGGTGGCGGCATGGGCCTGCCCCCGGGTTTGAGCGGGTTCGGCAAGAAGAAGTAACGTGAACGGAACTACCCTCCATATCCCCACGCTTGAAACCGAGCGTCTGATCCTGCGGGCCCCGCGCCTGTCGGATCTCGACGCTTATGCGGCTTTCTGCGCCTCGCCACGCTCTGCCGGAGTTGGCGGGCCGTTTTCGCGCGCGCAGGCGCTGGACAGGATGTCAGCGCTGATCGGGCAATGGCATTTGTGGGGATATGGGCGCTGGATGGTAACGGAAACCGCCACGGGCAATGCGCTTGGCGTTGTCGGGCTGTTCTATCGCGAAGACTGGCCCGAACCCGAGATCGCCTGGTCCGTCTTTGACGTCGCGGAGGGGCGCGGTATCGCTCTGGAGGCCGCGTTCGCCAGTCGCGCCTATGCCTACGATGTGCTTGGCTGGAACACCGTCGTCAGTTGCATGATGGCGGACAACACCCGCTCGATCGCGTTGGCGAAACGGATGGGCGCAACGCCCGAAGCGCCCATTCAGCACCCCGAATTCGGCAAGATGCTGGTCTGGCGTCATCCCTCCCCCGATCAGCTCGAAAACGGCGGGATGGAGGCCTACGCATGAGCCGCATGATGTGCGAACTTCCCGTCAAAGGCCCCTGCGCGATGCAGGCGCGACAACTGGCCGACCGGATACCGGTGCTGGAAACCCGCCGTCTGGTGCTGCGCGCGCCGAGGATCGAAGATTTCCGCGTCTATGCCGATATCGCGCTCAGCCCGCGCGGGGCGCATTTGGGCCACGCGACACGTGCCGAGGCCTGGTACGATTTCTCGAACATGGTCGCGGGGTGGCTGCTGCGCGGCCACGGGCTGTGGACTGTCACAGCGCGGCAGGATGGCACGCTGCTGGGTTTTATTGTGCTCGGGTTCGAGCCGGGTGATGAAGAGCCGGAACTGGGCTTCATGCTGACCGAAGAGGCCGAAGGCCACGGCTTTGCAAGCGAGGCCGCCGAAGCCGCCCGTGCCTATGGGTTCGAGCATATGAAGCTGCCCTCGCTGGTCAGCTATATCGACGCGGGCAATGACAGATCCATCGCGCTGGCCGAGCGCATCGGCGCCTTTGCCGATGGCACGCTGGCCTATTCGGGCGATCCCGCCCCTTCGATCATCTACCGCCACCCGAAGCCGGAGGTGGCCTGATGCGACACGAAACAGCCCGACACTGCGAAAGGATCTTCCCGTGACTGATCCCGTCAGCCGCGCCGCGGAACTTCTCAAGGACCACCGTGAAAGCATCGACCGCCTCGATGCGATCCTCGTCTACACGCTGGGCGAGCGGTTCAAGCACACCCAGGCCGTGGGCCGTCTCAAGGCGCAACACGACCTGCCCCCGTCCGATCCCAACCGCGAAGCGGCGCAAATCGAGCGGCTCGAACAATTGGCCGAAGAAGCCGATCTAGACCCCGACTTTGCCCGGGCCTTCCTGAATTTCATCATTCAGGAAGTCATCCGGCACCACAAGAAACAACAGGAATAACCAATCTGCAGGATGGGACTTCATCCCATCGCATGCCCCCAAATGCACACCTTTGGTGTGACCGCCATTCAAAGGAGAAAACACAATGGCAATGAAGATCCGTCTGGCCCGTGGTGGCTCGAAAAAACGCCCCTTCTACCGCATCGTGGCTGCTGACAGCCGCATGCCGCGCGATGGCCGTTTCATCGAGAAACTGGGCACCTACAACCCGCTGCTGCCGAAAGACAGCGAAGAGCGCGTGAAGATGAACGTCGAGCGCGTTCAGTACTGGCTGGACCAGGGCGCCCAGCCCACCGACCGTATCGCACGTATGCTGGAAGCAGCAGGCACCCGCGACAAGGCCGACCGCAACAACCCGAACAAAGGCGCACCCGGCAAGAAAGCCCAGGAGCGTGCCGAAGAGAAAGCCGCCAAGGCTGCTGAAGCCGCCGAAGCTGCTGCGGAAGAATAAGGGAGGGCCAGGTGCGGGATCTGAGTTTCAGCGAGGATTTCCGCAAACAGCTTGACCTGTTGATGCGGCTCCGGCGCGATGTGCGCCGATTCCGGACCGACCCGGTGGAAGAGGCAGCGCTGATGCGTTGCCTCTCTGCCTTTTCGACGGCCCCTTCGGTGGGACTGTCGGAACCCTGGCGCATCCTGCGCATCGAAAGCGCGGATGCCCGCGCCGCCGCGTTGGACAATTTCCGAGCCGCCAATAGCGCTGCGCTGGCGGGCTATTCCGGCGTCGATGCCGCCACATATAGCAAGCTGAAACTGTCGGGCATGCAGGACGCGCCGGTGCAGCTGGCGGTGTTCTGCGATGACAGTACCGGCAAAGGCCGCGGGCTCGGTGCGGGCACCATGCCCGAAATGCGGCGATATTCCGTTGCCTGCGCGATAACGCTGTTCTGGCTCACATTGCGTGCCGAAGGGTTGGGGCTGGGCTGGGTCTCGATCCTCGATCCCGCCCAACTCTCCCGCGATCTGAACGCGCCCGAAGACTGGAGCCTGATTGGCTATTTTTGCATCGGCTGGCCCGAAGAGGTATCAGACAGCCCTGAGCTTGAGCGCGCGGGCTGGGAAACCCGCAACAAGGCGCTCAATCTTGAGACCCGCTGAGGACCGATGTTCGGATTGATACGCCTGCCCGTGCTTTTGATGGTCGCCTTCGTGGCCGGTGTTCTTTATGAGCGCAATAACCAGCACGCGGTCTGCGAGGAACGCGGTGTCTGGCGCGATGGTTTATGTCTTGGAACGGGGCTGCCGAATGAGTGACCTTATCTGCGTGGGTGCCGTGTCCGGCTCTTTCGGGGTCCGGGGAGAGATTCGTCTCAAGAGCTTCTGCGCCATCCCCGAAGACATCGAGCAATACTCGCCGCTCACCGACGAGGTCGGCGACAAGAGCTATTCGCTGACGCTGACCCGCGCCATCAAGAACGGTTTTGCCGCCCGGCTGGGCGGGGTCGAGACCAAGGAACAGGCCGACGCCGCACGCGGCCTGCGTTTGTTTGCTCGACGCGATCAACTACCGTCGCTTCCCGACGATGAGTTCTACCACGCCGACCTGATCGGGCTGGAGGTATATGACACCGGCGGCGCTCTGCTGGGTAGGGTGAAATCGGTGCTAAACCACGGCGCGGCGGACCTGCTGGAAATCCACGGTCCCGGCCTGAAAGCCACGGTGTTGCTGCCCTTCACGCTTGCGGTCGTGCCGACCGTCGATCTTGCGCAGGGCCGGATCGTCGCCGATCCGCCCGAAGGTTTATTCTAGGCGCTCGGCAGCCTGCAACGCATCCAGCCGCGATGTCAGCCGGTTGAGCTGTTGCCGCTGATCCGGTCGCAACTTGCCGCCGGTTCCAGCCAGTTTGCACCACTCCCCATACATCTGGACTGCGAAGAGAAACACAAAAACCGGGTCTTCATGGGCGCGACGCCCATATCCCTCTTCAAACGCTTGCAGGTCCGCCAGAGGTAGCCCCGCGAAGCCCAACGCCTCTGAACCGGTCGGATCAAAAGCGTCACCGGCATTCAGCCAGAAGCGGGCCAGATCGCGATAGCCATGATCGCGCCCCCGGCTGCGAAAATCGATCGCGGTCAGTCTGTCATCGGTGACGATCAGGTTCAGCAGATGGAAATCGCCATGGGTGCGGCAAAGCTGGGCCGGGGCGCTCCGGCAGCGGCGCCCGGCACGGTGCAGATAGGCGCAGAGGCCAAGGAACCGCTTGGGCCGGGGCATCGCCACCGCGCCTTCCCGGACTTTTGCCGCGCGTTCCGAGACTTTGCCCAGAAAGCGACCCGGCCTGAAACCGCCCGTCTGATCCATCCCACCCCGATGCAAGGCTGCGGCATAGCGTCCGCACCGGCGCAGGATGTCGCGCCGGTCACCCAGCCCGAACCGCGCCCAGGCAAGCGCCTTGCGGCCGCTGTCGCCCGGCACAAAGGACTGGATCGACACACCGCGCGCCGGATCGCTCCACAATATCTCGGGCACTACGAGATCGGAAAACGGGGCAAGCACGGTGCGGGCGCGCTCCAACGCTTCCAGATCGCGGGCCAGCCTGTCGGGGCGATAGCGGCCGAATTCACCTTTCAGAACAACCGCCTTGGTATCTGCACCGGTGACTTTCACAACTGCAACCGATCTGGTGGGGTCCAGCTTGAGCGCCCGCATCGAACAGGCCTGCGCAGGCCAACCGATTTCCGATGCCACATCCTGCCACAGAAGGCTGGCCGCACCCTCCAACACGCTAGGTCCGGCCACGAGGGGCCGGTTGATCTCAATCTGCTTCACTGCCGCCTCAATTTGCTTATGGTTGCTTAGGCTTGGGTTTGTTTTACAAGCACCCCATGACAGCGCCAAGCAAATCTCATGGCCGCAAGGCGATTCGCCCGACACTGCGGCCCCAAGAACTCATGTCCACCACGCCAGACCTGCATGGCGTGTGGAAAGCCAAGATCATCACGCTCTTTCCCACCGCCTTTCCCGGCGTGCTAGGCGAAAGCCTGACCGGCAAGGCCCTGCAAGAGGGGCTCTGGCAGTTGGAAACGGTCGATCTACGCCAATTCGGGGTCGGCAAGCACCGCAATGTCGATGACACGCCCGCCGGTGGTGGTGCGGGCATGGTACTGCGCGCGGATGTGCTGAGCGACGCGATTGAACACACAATGGCGGGGGTTCAGGGCAACTGGCCGATGATCTATCTCAGCCCGCGCGGGCGACCCATGGACCAGCAGATGATGCAGTCCCTGGCCCGCGCCGACGGCGTCACCCTGCTCTGTGGCCGTTTCGAGGGCGTGGATGAACGGGTGCTGGAGCATTACGGTATCCAGGAGGTCTCGCTGGGTGACTTCGTGATGACCGGCGGCGAGATCGCGGCGCAGGCGCTGATCGACGCCACGGTCCGCCTGATCCCCGGCGTGCTGGGAAATCAGGCCTCGACCGAGGAGGAGAGCTTTTCCTCGGGGCTGCTGGAACACCCGCAATATACCCGCCCCGCCGAATGGAAGGGCCGCACTATCCCCCATGTGCTGATGTCCGGCCATCACGGCAAGGTAGCCCAATGGCGGCGGGACATGAGCAGGGAAATCACCCGGATCCGCCGCCCGGATCTGTGGCAAAAGCTGTCGGATGACGATGGCTGATGCTACGCCAAGATCTCAATTTTTTAAACTCGACGCCTCCCAACCGAAAAGTTAGCACGATCAACCCTCGTGCCATCATTTTTGATCGATTTTATCCGCCAAAGGTGAGTCCTCTACCGGGTAGACTGAAACTACTTTTTGGGGAACTTTCCATGAGAAGAACTGCTTTGGCTGCGGTCACGCTGCCGTCGGCCTGCGGCCAATTGCCCGGTCCTTCTGTGCCCTATCAGTCGGGGCAGAACCTCGACAGCGCGCGCGCCGCCTTCCAAGCTTGCGCACCAACCGCGCTGTAATCGGGGCTGAACGCCGTTGTGGGGGATATGCCGGAGGGCTGGTTCTAACTGGGCTTGTTGGTGTCGTCATCGTCGCCCCAAATGAACAGGAAACCCGGACCAACGGAGAATATGACGGCATCGACGGGCACCTGTCGCGGCGCGGTTTTCAGCGTCGCGAGCTTCCGGCAACTGAGTTGCGGGAACTCATGCCCAGCGCGCCCTAGCAACGGAGCGTCCTGCTGGATGAGCTGATCGGCAGCGGATTTCAGACCACTGCAGCAAATTCGTTCTGAATATCACCCGAAGGGGAAAGCCGGTCGCGCGCCAAAAGCGCGCGTTTCGGCACTCAGAAATAGCCTGTTGCCGCAGATCGTCGCTCCTGTGTAAGCTCGGCCAACATTATCGATTAGGGACAGGTGTACCGTGGCTGCAAAATTCGAACTCTACACAGACAATGCTGGTGAATTTCGCTTTCGGCTGAAGGCGGGCAATGGTGAGAACATTCTGGCCAGCGAAGGCTATAAGCAGAAGGCCAGCGCTGAAAACGGCATCAAGTCGGTTAAGGAAAACGCCGGTGATGATGCACGGTATGAGCGCAAGGAAACCGCTGCGGGCAAGCATATGTTCAATCTCAAGGCCAGCAACGGTCAGGTGATCGGAACCTCGCAGAGCTATGCCAGCGCCTCGGGCCGCGACAATGGCATCGAGTCGGTCAAAAAGAACGCCGCCGACGCCGGGACCGACGACAAGACCTGAACTGTCGGGCAAGCGGGTCCCGCCATGCTCGGGGCCTCTTGATCTGTCGCGCATCTGCTCTTATACACCGCTGGCCGGGGCTCAGAGATGAGTCGCCCGGCTTGGGTTTATTGGCATGCCTGTTTCTTCGACAGGTCAAAGGCCACAGATCCAAAAACCGAAGAAATGACGACCTGATCTCTGGCGGGCGCCACGGCGGACCCGGTGAAGACCAAGAGCTCTGAGGCGACACCAACTTCGTGGATCAACCGCGAGCAGATAGGAGTAGATCAGATGGACCTGATCGCACAGCTTGAAGCGGAGCAGATCTCTGCTCTTGGGAAGGACATTCCCGATTTTAAACCCGGCGACACCATTCGCGTCGGCTACAAGGTGACCGAAGGCACGCGGAGCCGTGTGCAGAACTACGAAGGCGTTTGCATCAGCCGCAAGAACGGCAATGGCATTGCCGGTTCGTTCACCGTTCGCAAGATTTCCTTTGGTGAAGGCGTGGAGCGTGTGTTCCCGCTGTTCTCGACCAATATCGACAGCATCACTGTTGTCCGCCGTGGCCGCGTTCGTCGCGCCAAACTGTACTATCTGCGCTCGCGCCGCGGTAAATCCGCCCGTATCGCAGAAGACACCCACTACAAGCCCAAGGCTGGCGCCCAGGCGTAAGGAGCGGACCCATGAAAAAAGACACTCATCCCGACTATCACGTGATCGACGTCAAAATGACCGACGGCACGGTTGTGCAGATGCGCTCGACCTGGGGCAAGGAAGGCGACCAGATGGCGCTGGATATCGACCCCTCGGTGCACCCGGCCTGGACCGGCGGCAACACCCGCCTGATGGATGCCGGCGGCCGCGTGTCGAAGTTCAAGAAGAAATACGAAGGCCTGGGCTTTTAAACGCTCGACGCTTTACGGATTTGAGGCCGCCCCGATGGGCGGCCTTTTTCGTTTCGGACTTGGCAAGCGATCAGTCCCCGTCCACGTCCTGCGCACCGGACCATGCGGCGCGATCGATATCGAGGTCGGGGAATGTCTCGGGGTCGAATACGGGCCGGTCCACACCGGAATTCAACTGCTTGCGAAAATCTCCAAGCAGCCGCAGCGCAATGGGCATCAGCATCATCAGCGCCACCAGATTGACCACCGCCAGCAACCCCATCAGCGGGTCCGAGAAGAAGAAGACCGCTGTGGCGCCCGGCGCAATTGCCCCCAGTAGCACCACCAGAACAACGCCGACCCGCAGAACGGGAAGCGCGTTTCGCGCCTTGGTGATGAAACTCAGCGCGTTCTCGCCCAGATAATAGTTGTAGATGATCGAACTGAAGGCAAAAAGCAGCAGCATAAACGACAACAGGTATTGCGACCATGTCCCCAGATGCGACACCAGCGATTGCTGGGTTAGGGCAATGCCGTCCACTCCCTCGGCGCCCGGCACATAGACATCGCCCAGCAGCACTACAAAGGCAGTACAGCTACAGATGAAGATCGTGTCGATGAACACCGAAAACGACTGGGTGATGCCCTGGCTGATCGGATGGCGCACATCGGCGGTGGCGGCGACGTTCGGGGCCGAACCCAGCCCCGCCTCGTTGGAAAAGAGCCCGCGCTGCAGCCCCTGCGCCAGCGCCGCGCCCATGCCGCCGCTCACGGCCTCTTCGATGCCAAACGCGTTGGCCACAATCGAAACGATCACGCCCGGAACCTCACCGATATTAAGCACGATCACAACCAGCGCCATCGCGATATAGGCCACCGCCATGATCGGGACTACCACATCGGCGACTTTGGTGATCCGGTGGATGCCACCAAAGACGATAAAGCCCGAGACCCCAGCCAGCAGCAGTCCGGTCCAGAGCCGGTCTATCCCCATGCTGTCCTGCACAGCACCGGCCACGGTATTGCCCTGAAACGCGTTGAAGCCAAAGGCAAAGGACGCGATCAGGCAAACCGCATAAACCAGTGCCAGCCAGCGGTACTCGCTACCCAATCCGTGGATGATCGTGCGCGCGGGCCCGCCCCGGAACATCCCGTCCGGCTGCCTCTGCTTGTAGAGCTGCGCCAGCGAGCATTCCACCAGACTGGTGGCCATGCCCAGCAGCGCAATCGCCCACATCCAGAACACCGCGCCGGGCCCGCCAAGGCTGATCGCCACGGCGACCCCCGCAATATTGCCACCGCCAACACGGCCCCCAACCGACAACAGCAGCGCCTCGCGCGCCGAGATCGCATTGGGATCACCGGGTTTGTTCTTTCCTGACAGCACTCGGAACATACGGGTGAAATATTCGAGCTGCACGAAGCGGGTCATCAAGGTGATGAATGCGCCAAACACCACAAGCATCGGGATCAGGGCAAAGCCCCAGGTCAGATCACCGATCAGTCCGAAGATACTATGAAAAACCGACACGAAGCGTCTCCTCTCGGGCAGAACGCGCGCATTGCGCGCTGAATGGGCGATGCAGGGAGCACATTATTTTCAGCCCCTATTCACCGGCTCTGAAATTCAATGTCTCGTAAGGTCAGGAGGTTACCAGCTTTGCGCGAATTGTAAAAACTTTTGTATCCCTTAGGCTGCAAGGCCAAGCGTTGCCGGGCGCCCACCCCGTCGACAGGTCGGCCGCTCCAACTGTTCCGCCGGCAACATCGCCAAGGCAAACAGGTGCAACACCGCTTCCCTTTGCAAGGCACACAACATATAGTGCGACGCAACAGCGCGGAGACAATCGCGCGGAATGTGGGACAGACAGGCATGGCACATATCATTGTCGTCGGAAACGAAAAGGGCGGCGCGGGTAAATCCACGGTTTCGATGCATGTGGCCACGGCCCTTGCGCGGATGGGATACAAGGTCAACACGCTGGATCTGGACCTGCGCCAGCGTAGCTTGGGGCGCTATTTTGAGAACCGCCGTAGCTTCCTGCGCGATGCCGAGATCGACCTTCCCGGCCCGGTCAACCACGACCTTCCCGAGATCGACCCGCAAACCCTGAAGCCGGGTGAGAACATCTATGACCACCGCCTGTCCGCCGCAGTCGGCACGTTGGAAACCGACAGTGATTTCATTCTGATCGACTGCCCCGGCTCGCACACACGGCTGAGTCAGGTGGCGCATTCGCTGGCCGACACGCTGGTCACGCCGCTCAATGACAGCTTTATCGATTTCGATTTGCTGGCCCGCACCGATTCCACCGGCGAGGCCATCGTCGGTCCCTCGGTCTATTCCGAAATGGTCTGGAATGCCCGCCAGCTGCGGGCGCAGGCCGGGCTGAAACCGATCGACTGGGTCGTGTTGCGCAACCGCGTCGGCACCCAGCGCATGGTCAACAAGGAAAAGATGGAACGCGCGCTCAAGATGTTGTCCGATCGGATCGGCTTCCGCATCGCGCCGGGCTTTTCCGAACGGGTCATCTTCCGCGAGCTATTCCCGCGTGGTCTGACCCTGCTGGACCTCAAGGATATCGGCGTCAAGCAGCTCAACATCTCGAACGTCGCCGCCCGTCAGGAGTTGCGCGACATGATGAAGGCCCTCAGCTTGCCCGGTGTCGAGATCGAGTTCTGATCACTCTCATCTATCCCCGTCATAAATGGTGAACAGCTCCTGCGGCTCGGAGACCCCACGCAGCATATAGCGCCCGAGGCTGACCAGATCATGCTCGGTCCGTCCCGCTGCCCTCCGGATCACGTTGGATACGATCACATCCTGCCCAACCGCGCGGTGCATGCCGGAAAGCCGCGCCGTAAGGTTTACCGCCGGGCCGATCACGGTGAAGTCCAGACGGTTCTCGGCCCCGATATTGCCATAGAGAATCTCGCCCGCATGCAGCGCGAACGTGAAGCCGGTTGTGGTCAGACCATCCGCCGCGCGGTCGGCCTGCAGAGCCTCTAGTTCCCGCCGCAGCCGCACCACCGCATCCAGACCCGCCCTGGCCGAGGCGGAGGCACTGTCCAGATTGAACATCGCCATCATGCCGTCACCCATGAATTTCAGGATCGAGCCATCGAAGGTGTGAACACATTTGACGGCCACCCCTAAATAGGCATTGAGCATGGCGATCAGGTCACCTCCCGCCACCTGTTCGGCCAAGTGCGTGAAACCCTGCAGATCGAAATAGAGCAGAACCGCGTCGATCTGCTGCAATGATCCTCGCTGGATCTCACCCGACAACACACGCCGGCCTGCGTCGCGCCCTAGATAGACCTGCATCAGATCCTCAGCGATGCGCCGGTTTGCGGCGGATTTCAGGGCCAGCGCAAGCGCGGGCAACCCTGCCCGGATCAAGTCGATATCCGCGTCCGAAAACCCAGCCCGCGCATCACTCACCCATGAGATCAGGACACCTTCGGGGGCATTGTCGGGATCGATCGGTTCAACCGGATCATGGTCCTGCAACAGCACGGCCACGGCGAAGTAGTCGGTCGCCCCCAACGCCCGCAACTCCTCAAATATTGGGAACCGCGCCGGACTATCATCCTGAGGAACCGGCTCGCGCATTTCACGTTCGCCAGAAGACAAAAGGCAGTAAAGCGGGCTTTTCAACCAGTCGTCGCGCGGCGATGGGTTATGTTCGTAAGTCTGGCGCGACATACCCTCGCCGCGCAGCCAGTCAAAGCCGATGCCGCCATATTTGGGGTGAAACGCGCTTTGGGCCACGTGCAGCCGCAAAAACGGAACGCCCAGGTCCAGCAACAGGCTGCAATACCCTTCCAGCAGTTGCTGCTGCTCTTCTCCGACCTGCCCCCGCTGCAACAGCCACGAGGTCAAAGTGGCATGTCGGGTGTCCGCGCCTTGGGCGGTGGGTGATGTCAGGGGCAATAGAGGTCTCCGGAACAGAGGTGTGTGCAGTATGTCACATGAGCACGCATGGCGCATTTTGCTAGATCAATCATCGAGTCCGGCGAGACGCCGCAGCATCATCCGTAGCAAGGCCCCCTCGCCGCGAGAAAACCGGCGGTCGAGCCGGGCGTCATAGTCCTCGGCGATCCCGCGCAATTCCTGATAGACACTCTGCCCTGACGGTGTCAGCGCCAGCACCTCGGCACGGCGATCGTTTTCACTGCGGGTCCGGCTGATATAGCGCCGCTGCGCCAACCGTGACACCGCGCGGCTGATCTTGGTCTTGTGTGTCATGGCGCGTGCGCCGATCTGCTTGGCGGTCATCTCGCCATACATGCCCAGGTGAAACATCACCCGCCATTCGGTACGCAGCAAACCGTAGCGGTCCTTGTAGATGCGCTGAAACTCCAACGAACTCTGCTCGGCCGCCTGGTTGAGCAGGTAGGGCAGGAAATTCTGCAAATCGAACTCATCATTTTTTACCATTTTTACGGCTCCTTACCTTGTTAGTTACAAAAACAACTAATATTCCACAAGCAGCAACCGGAGGAGAGGCCATGAATCGTCCAACCGCGCCACATCAGTTTACCCAAGCCGACAGCCCGACAGGCACCACCGAGGGCTATATGCCCGGCTTCGGCAATGATTTTGAGACCGAGGCTCTGCCCGGCGCGCTGCCGCAGGGCATGAACAGCCCGCAAAAATGTAACTATGGTCTGTATGGCGAACAGCTCAGCGGTACCGCCTTCACCGCACCCAGCCATCAGAACGAGCGCACATGGTGCTATCGCATCCGCCCCTCGGTGAAGCATTCACATCGCTACGAAAAGATCGACCTGCCCTACTGGAAATCCGCCCCACATGTGCTGGAGGACGTGATCTCACTGGGCCAGTATCGCTGGGATCCGGTGCCCCATACCGATGAAGGCCTGACCTGGCTGAGCGGCATGCGCACCATGACCACCGCCGGAGACGTGAACACCCAGGTCGGTATGGCCTGCCATATCTATCTGGTGACCGAGTCAATGGTGGATAGCTATTTCTTCTCCGCTGACAGTGAATTGCTGATCGTCCCGCAGGACGGCCGCCTGCGCTTGTGCACCGAGCTTGGGATCATCGATCTGGAACCCAAAGAGATTGCTATCATTCCGCGCGGTTTGCTCTATCGGGTCGAGGTGCTCGAAGGTCCCGCGCGCGGCTTTGTTTGCGAGAATTACGGTCAAAAATTCGAACTGCCGGGGCGCGGCCCGATCGGGGCCAATTGCATGGCCAACCGGCGCGACTTCAAGACACCCGTCGCGGCCTTCGAAGATCGCGAGGTGTCATCGACCGTCACCATCAAGTGGTGCGGCCAGTTCCATCAGACCAAGATCGACCAAAGCCCGTTGGACGTGGTTGCTTGGCACGGCAACTACGCGCCGGTGAAATACGATCTGCGCGACTATTGCCCGATCGGTGCGATCCTGTTTGACCATCCCGACCCGTCGATCTTTACGGTGCTGACCGCACCCTCGGGCGTTCCGGGCACAGCCAATATCGATTTCGTGCTGTTCCGCGAACGTTGGATGGTGATGGAGGACACGTTCCGCCCGCCCTGGTATCACAAGAACATCATGTCGGAACTGATGGGCAATATCTATGGCCAGTATGACGCCAAACCGCAGGGCTTCGTTCCCGGCGGTACCAGCCTGCACAACATGATGCTGCCGCACGGACCGGACCGGGAAGCTTTCGAGAAGGCTTCGAACGCCAATCTGGGCCCCGACAAGCTCGACAACACCATGTCCTTCATGTTCGAAACCCGCTTCCCGCAGCACCTGACCGGTTTTGCCGCGAATGAGGCACCGCTGCAGGATGACTACATTGACTGCTGGGCCGATATCGAAAAGAAATTCGACGGAACACCCGGCAAGAAATAGGCGCAAGAAAACTCAAACTTTCTTGCCAAGATTTTTCGAAATAATCTTGGGTCGCGCAACTGCAACGCTTGGAGACAGAATGCCCCTGATGACATCCTGGGTCGCCTCGGCCAACACCGCTGGCAACCCTTTTCCCCTGAACAACCTGCCCTATGGGGTGTTTTCCATCGGAGTTGAAACGCCCCGCTGCGGCGTTGCCATTGGCGACATGATCCTTGATGTGACGGCGGCTGAGGAAAGCGGCCTGATCGCGCTGGCCGATTATGCGCTCTTCGATATGCCCTTCTGGAACCCGCTCATGGAAGAAGGCCCCGCTGTCTGGGCCGCCTTGCGCGAGAGGCTGGTCACCCTGCTGGCAGAGGGCGCGGCAGAGCGCGACACGGTCGAGCCATTTCTGGCCCCGATGGCAGCTGCGCAGCTTCAAATGCCCTTTGCGGTCAGCGAATACACCGATTTCTATGCTGGCCGTCACCACGCCACCAATGTGGGTACGATGTTTCGCGGCGCGGAAAATGCGTTGCCGCCGAACTGGCTGCATATCCCCATCGGCTATAATGGCCGCGCCTCCTCGGTCGTAGTGTCGGGCACGGATATCCGCCGCCCCTGGGGACAACTCAAAGGGCCCAACGACTCCCAGCCCCGGTTTGCACCCTGCGCACGCTTTGACATTGAGTTGGAGATGGGTGCGATTGTCGGCACCCCCTCGGATGGGCCGATCTCCGTGCAGGAGGCCGATGATCACATCTTTGGCTATGTCCTGCTGAACGACTGGTCAGCGCGCGACATTCAGGCTTGGGAATACCAGCCGCTCGGGCCGTTCCAGGCCAAGGCAACCGCCACCTCGATCTCGCCCTGGATCGTGACCAAAACCGCTCTAGAGCCGTTCCGTCGCGACACGCCGCCGCGTGAGATCGAATTGCTGGACCACCTGAAGGATTGCGGCCCGATGCTTTATGATATCGAGCTTGAGGTGACTATGGCCCCCGAGGGTCAGCCCGCCAGCACTATCGCCCGCACCAACTATACCCAGATGTACTATTCCGCCGCCCAGCAACTGGCCCATCACACCACGTCTGGCTGCCCGATGCATGCCGGCGACCTGCTTGGGTCCGGCACCATCTCCGGCCCGACCAAGCCCGAGCGTGGCTCACTGCTGGAACTGAGCTGGGGCGGCAAAGAGCCCTTGACGCTGGAAAGCGGCGAGACCCGGTCCTTCATCGAGGATGGCGACACGCTGACCCTCAAAGGCGCGGCACAGGGCGATGGCTATGTGATCGGGTTTGGGGATTGTGCCGGAACGGTTCTACCTGCACTTGAAAACCCATATACGCGATGACGCAGTGAAGACCCGCCCCACATATGTCGGCTACATCGCGATGAGCCTGGACAGCTTCATCGCCGATGCCGAAGGCAGCGTCGCTTGGCTTGACCCGTTCAACGAGGTCGCTTCATCCAATGGGACCGATAACGGCTACGGCGACTTTATTGAACAAATTGATGCGTTGATCGTCGGGCGGTCGACCTACGAACAGGTCATGGGGTGGGGCTGGCCGTATGATAACCGCCCCTGTTATGTACTTACTCGCAAACCGGGCTTTTCTGGCGAACATGTTTCGTCTGCTGGGGATATCGACGAGTTGCGCAACGCAATCGAAGCGGACGGGCACAAGCGGGTCTGGGTCATGGGTGGCGGTGAAACACAGCGCGCTGCGCTGGACGCCAGCATGTTCGACAGCCTTCGGGTTTTTGTCATGCCCGTCGTTCTGGGTGGCGGCCTGCCCTGCTTTGCACCCGGTCCTCAAGCTAACCTCTCTCTGATCGAATCGGCACAAAGGCCGGGCGGCATTCTGCAAATCGACTACGAATTCAAGGATTGATCTGATGGCCAAAGCATTCGCGTCCCAGGGGGACATGACCGAGAAAAAGATCTCTTTCACCGAAGTGGGCGAGGGTCTCTATGCCTTCACTGCCGAGGGTGATCCGAATTCCGGCGTCATCATCGGCGATGACAGCGTTATGATCGTCGAGGCGCAGGCGACACCACGTCTGGCACAAAAGGTAATCGACTGCGTGCGCGGCGTGACAGACAAGCCCATCACCCACGTTGCGCTGACCCATTACCATGCCGTGCGCGTGCTGGGGGCCAGCGCTTTCGGGGCGCAGCAGATCCTGATGTCGGACATGGCCCGCGCGATGGTCGTCGAACGCGGGCAGGAAGATTGGGACAGCGAATTTCAGCGCTTCCCGCGCCTCTTCGAGGGGCATGAGAGCATTCCGGGCCTGACCTGGCCGACCACCACCTTCAGTGACACGATGACCGTCTACCTGGGCAATCGTCGGATCGACCTGATGCATCTGGGCCGCGCGCACACCGCGGGCGATATCGTTATCCACGTGCCGGATCAGAACGTGATGTTTACCGGCGATATCGTCGAATATCACTCGGCCTGCTATTGCGGTGACGGGCATTTCGGCGATTGGGGCGACACGCTGGACGCGATCAAATGGTTCGACGTTGACGCCATCGCACCGGGACGCGGCGACGCGCTGATCGGCAAGGAAATGGTGAACGCCGCCATCGAGAACACCCGCGATTTCGTCGCCAGCACCTTTCGCCCCGCCGCGCGTGTGGCGGCTCGAAACGGCACGCTAAAAGAGGCCTGGGACGCGGTGCGTGCGGAATGCGACCCGAAGTTCAAGGACTACGCGATCTACGAACACTGCCTGCCCTTCAACGTCGCCCGCGCCTATGACGAGGCGCGCGGGATCGACACGCCACGCATCTGGACCGCCCAGCGCGACCTGGACATGTGGGAGGCTTTGCAGGGCTGAGACCGGTCAGCGTCACGAAAAAAATTGCAAAAGACCTTGATCCAGATCGTTTTGGCGAACGGGAATCGATGCCAAGCTTCGACGAAACCGCTTCTATGGGGAGGAGACCCATGAACAAGATCTTTGAAACGCCGCTTTATGCATATGAGCACAGTGCCGATCAGGCGACACCCGCTCCGGTCCGGCATCAGGTGGTGGTGATCGGCGCCGGCCCCGTTGGTCTTGCTGCCGCGATCGATCTGGCGCAGCAGGGGATCGAGGTTGTCGTGCTGGACGACAATGACAAGGTCAGCTTCGGTTCGCGGGCCATCTGTTTTTCCAAACGAACGCTTGAGATCGCCGACCGGCTGGGCTGCGGCAGACCGATGGTGGACAAAGGTGTGTTGTGGAACCGTGGCAAGGTCTTTTTCGACGACCGAAAGGTTTATGAGTTCGACCTGCAGGCCGAAGAGGGCCACGAACACCCTGCCTTCATCAACCTTCAGCAATATTATGTCGAGGAATACCTGGTCGAACGCATTCGCGCGCTACAGGGCGAAGGCGCAAAGATCGAGATCCGGGGCCGCAACAAGGTTTCGGCCATCGGCACCCATCCCGAGCATGTGACGCTCGAGATCGACACGCCCGAAGGTCCCTACAATATCGAGGCCGACTGGCTGATCGCCTGCGACGGGGCGGCGTCCTCGACCCGTGCCATGCTGGGCATGGATTTCGTGGGCCGGGTGTTCGAGGACAACTTCCTGATTGCCGATGTGGTGATGGAGGCGGATTTCCCCACCGAACGCTGGTTCTGGTTCGATCCCCCCTTCAACAAGGGGCAGTCGGCGCTGCTGCATCAGCAGCCGGACAACGTCTGGCGCATAGATCTGCAACTGGGCTGGGACATCGACAAGGAACGTGAGAAGCGGCCCGAGAATGTCATTCCCCGGCTCAAGGCGATGCTGGGTGAGGATGTGAATTTCGAGCTGGAATGGGTCAGCATCTATACGTTCCAGTGCCGCCGGATGGAGCAATTCCGCCATGGCCATGTGATCTTTGCCGGTGACAGCGCGCATCAGGTGTCGCCCTTTGGCGCGCGTGGCGCAAACTCGGGCATTCAGGACACCGACAATCTGAGCTGGAAACTGAAGCTGGTGATCGATGGCAAAGCGCCTGACAGCCTGCTGGACAGCTATGACTCCGAGCGAATGCAGGGGGCGGACGAGAATATCCTGAACTCCACCCGCTCGACCGATTTCATTACGCCGAAATCCGAGACCTCGCGGCTATTCCGCGATGCGGTGCTGGATCTGAGCGAGCATTACGATTTCGCCCGACCGCTGGTGAATTCGGGCCGTCTGTCGACACCGACCATCTATGAGGGCTCGCCGCTGAATTCGGCGGATGCGCTAGACGGCCCCGAGCGGGCACGCCCCGGCGCACCCTGCCCCGACGCGCCGCTGGGCGACGCGTTCCTGCTGTCGAAACTTGGCGACGGGTTCACCCTGCTGACCATCGACGCGGATGCGCCGGACGTGATCGAAGAGGACGGGATCACCGTCACCCGGCTGGCGCTGTCCTTCAAGGATGACCCCAGCATGCAGTTGAAAGCACGGCTCTTGGGCAGCAATGAAAGCGCGGTCTACCTGATCCGGCCGGATCAGTATGTGGCAGCACGCCGCCCCAGCTATGATGACGCCCTGTTCCGCAGCGCGATCCGCCGCGCAACAGGCAAGGAGTAAGACCATGTCCGATCTGATCCTGAAACCGAATTTCGACGCGGCAGATGATTTCTACGCCGACCTGCTGGAGACCCATGAGGGTCTCGACAAGGCCGCCAGCGACGCGCTGAACGCGCGGCTGGTTCTGGTCCTGGCCAATCACATCGGCGACCAGAAGGTGTTGCAGCAGGCGCTGCAGGCAGCGGCGTTCGGGTCCATATGACCGAGGCAATCCTGTACGACTACTGGCGGTCATCGGCCAGTTACCGGGTGCGCATCGCCCTGAAACTGGCCGGAATCGCCTATCGCGCGGTCACTGTCGATTTGGTCAAGGGCGAGCAGCGCAGCGCGGCACATCTGGCCCGCAATCCACAAGGCTTTGTGCCGGTTCTGGAAATCGACGATCTGCGGCTGACGCAATCGCTGGCCATTCTCGGCTATCTTGACCGAACCCGGAATCTTGGCCTGTTGCCGGATGACCCGGCCGAGCGCGCACGCGCGCAAGCCTTGGCCTATGCGATCGCGGTTGATCTCCACCCGGTCTGCAACATTTCCGTCGCGGCCCATGCCACGGCGCTGTCTGGTGGGGCCGAGGGGATGCCGGGCAATTGGATGAAGCATTTCATCCGCCCCGGCTTGCTGGCCTTTGAGGCGCTTCTGACAGGGTTCGAGCAGACCCCTTATTGCTGCGGCACGGCGCCCGGTCTTGCCGATATCTGTCTGATGCCGCAGCTTTATAATGCGCGCCGGTGGGAGGTTGACCTCTCGGACATGCCGCGCCTGCTTGGTGTCGAAAGCGCCTGCGCCGCGCATCCAAGTTTCACGGCGGCACATCCCGACGCGGTGCGCCCCGAATAGGCGCGCGCTAGGTTTTGCGCGCCACCAGGAGCCGGCGGGCATCTTTGGCCGGAAAACTGTCTCGCTCGATCAACGTGAAACCCGCACATTCGATCATGGTCTCTAATTCCTTTTCCTGCATGAAGCGCACATAGGGCGCGCGCCCGAATAGCTGCATCACGGGCAAAACCAGCCGGATGGCGCGATATTTCAGGCTTCCATTCGACTGAGCGCAGAAGGTCTTGGAGATGAACAGCCCACCCGGTTTCAGCGTGGCGTGAACCTGACGCAGGGATGCCTCCAAATCCTCGACCAGATGCAGCAGGTTGAAGGCAATGGCCACATCGAATGAGCCTTGCGGCGGCTTGCCAACATCTGCGGTTTGGAATGAGACGTTGTCGACGCCAAGCTCTGCCGCCTTGTGTTTGCCAATCCTGATCATGCCGGGCGACAGATCGGTGGCGACAACACGGGCCACGTTCGTGGCAAGCTTCAGCGCAGTGGTGCCAGTGCCGCAGCCCAGCTCGAGCACGTGATCATGGGGTTTCAGGTAGGATGCGGTGCGTTCCAGCGTGTGTTCATAGGACGTCATGTCCTTGATCGGGGAGCGGGCGTATTTCTCGGCGATACCGTCCCAGAATTTTGCGGTGGCGGTCATGGGATGTCTCCTTTGGTGCCGTTTCTATCCATACGCATACCCAAGATAAATTGCCAAAAATTGCAGTAGTGTTATACATATTTGCATGAACAGTTTGGGTGACTTCGACTGGAACCATATCCGCTCTTTTCTGGCCACTGCTGAGACCGGATCGCTTTCGGCGGCGGCGCGGCTGCTTGGGGCAACCCAGCCCACGCTCAGCCGTCAGGTTGCGGCCTTGGAGAGTGATTTGGGTGTGCTGCTGTTCGAACGGGTCGGGCGCAGGCTGGAACTGACCCAATCGGGGCTGGAGTTGCTGGACCATACCCGGTCGATGGGCGAGGCCGCGCACAGGATCGCGCTGAGTGCCTCGGGTCAGTCTCAATCGATCGAGGGACAGGTCCGGATCACGGCAAGCGATGTCATGTCAGCCTGCGTGCTGCCCGAAGCGCTGCGGCGAATTCAGGCGCAGGCGCCTCTGCTGCAGATCGAGGTGATTGCCGCCAACGACATCCGCGACCTCTTGCGCCGCGAGGCGGATATCGCGATCCGCCATGTGCGCCCCGACCAGCCCGACCTAATTGCAAAGCTGGTGCAGGAGGCGACTGCGCGGTTTTATGCCTCCACCGACTATCTGGATCGCCACGGGCGGCCTGAAACACTGGAAGAACTGGCGCGCCACAGCTTCATCAGCTTTGGATCGCCCAAAAACATGATCGACCATATGAGGCCGCTGGGTCTGCATCTGACGCCTGAAAATTTCAGGCTGGGTTCACAAAGTGGGATCGTGGCCTGGGAATACGTGAAACAGGGCTTTGGCATCGCCCCGATGGGAAAGGATATCGCGGGGATGTGCGACGGTCTGGAGGTGGTACTGCCGCAAATGGATCCGATTGTCTTTCCGGTCTGGCTGACCACCCATCGCGAGTTACACACCAGCCGACGGATCCGACTGGTGTTTGATGTGTTGGCGGAACATCTGACGCGTTAAGCGCACATTCCGCCCGATAAATGCGCGGGGGTCACCCTTGCTTCAGATAAGGGATCGAGCCTGCAATGTCGGTGTCGTCGATGACGCGAAAGCTTGAGATGCTCCCGGCTTGCCGCGCCTGCCCGTAGGGCGCGTATTCGGGGCTTGTGGCGAATCCGTCAAGGGCGGCGCGGGTTGGAAATTCGAGGATCGCGATCAGTGTGCTGTCGCGTTCATCACCTTCCAGCGTGTCGATATTCCCGCTGCGCGCCAGATACCTCCCACCATGTTTTTCAACCAGATTATGGACATTGGCAGCATAGTCCGGGACCCAGCTGTCGTCGGTTATCTTGATCTCGGCAATCAGATAAACGCTCATTGCATCTCTCCTTTTCCTTGGTGCCGCAGAAGTTGCGTCACCCGGTGGAGACAGCCTGCCACGGAACCCGAAATCGCTTCCAGTAGTGAAAGCGCAAATATACTAAGGTATTAGGCTTGGTCAGATATACGCGCCGATGGCATGTTGGGTTCCAGCGCATGATATCCTACTGACTGTCTCAGATCAGCAGGACATAACATAAGCCAGCTTCCCGTGGGCGTACCGAGGTTGAGCGTTAGGCCGCAGGCGGAGCTACCCCCGCAGGACGCCGCCCGTCGCCCTGGCCACTTTCTCGACGATCTTGGCGCTGACGGCTTCGATGTCGTTCTCCTTCAGCGTCTTTTCGGTTGGCTGCAGGCGCACGGTGATGGCGAGTGATTTCTTGCCTTCGCCTAGGCTGCCGCCGACAAACTCGTCGAAGACGCGCACGCCCTCGATCAGCGCCTTGTCGGCCCCGGCAGCAGCATTCACGAGCGTCAGTGCCTCGATATCGGCATCGACCACAAAGGCGAAATCGCGCTCGACCGCCTGCAGATCGCGCAGTTCCAGCGCTGAGCGGGTTGCGCCCGATTTGCGCGGCATCGGCACCTGATCGGGCCAGATGGTGAAAGCCATCGCAGGCCCTTTGACATCCATCGCCTGCAAGACGCGCGGGTGCAGCTCGCCAAAGACGCTCAGTACCTTCTTGGGGCCGAGGCAAATTTTGCCATGGCGGCCCGGGTGCCACCAGGTATCCGCGCCGCGCAGGATCTGTACCTTGGCAGGTGCACCGATGGCGGCCAGCACCGCCTCGGCGTCGGCCTTGATGTCGAACACGTCCACGCCGCGCGAGGCACCCTGCACGTCCTTGGGACCGGTGCGGCCCACCAGCAGGCCGGCTATCAGTGTGCTCTGCTCACCCGGCTCACCGTCATGAAAGGTCGGGCCGACCTCGAACAGCGCCAGATCGTTGAACCCGCGTGCCTGGTTGCGCGCCGCGGCCTGCAACAAGCCGGGCAGCAGCGAGGGGCGCATATGACTCATCTCGGACGAGATTGGGTTTTCCAGCATGGTTTTCTCGTCACCACCGCCAAACAGCGCGGCCGAGGCCTGATCGATGAAGGTGTAGGTCACGCATTCATTGTAGCCCAGAGCCGCACAGGTGCGCCGCACCATCGTTTCGCGGCGCTGTTTCGAGGTCATCACCGGTTTCGGCAACCCTTCGGTGACGCGCGGCAGCGGCTTGCCCTGGAGTTTGGTGAGCGACGCGATGCGGGCCACTTCCTCGACCAGATCAGCCTCGCCCATCACATCGGGGCGCCAGCTGGGCACATGGGCCATGTCGCCTTCCAGACGGAAGCCAAGCCGGGTCAGCGTCTGACGTTGCTCGGCCTCGGGGATTTCCATGCCCACCAGCGACTGGACCCGGTCGGTATCCAGCTTGTAGGTGCGGGAATGATCGGGCACGGCGCCCGCGATGACCACACCCGATGCCTCTCCGCCGCAGATATCCAGGATCATCTGTGTGGCATGTTCCAGCCCGGGCAGCGTGTATTCGGGATCGACCCCACGTTCGAAACGATAGCGCGCATCGGAATTGACCCGGAGCTTGCGCCCGGTCAGCGCGATCTGCACATGGTTCCAATAGGCGCTTTCAAGGAAGACATTCACCGTCTCTTCTGTACAGCCGGTTTGCTCACCGCCCATGATCCCGGCGATGCTTTCTGGGCCATTGTCATCCGAGATCACCATCATGTCGGGCTCGAACGTGTACTCCTTCTCATCCAATGCGCTGAGCATCTCGCCACCCTTGGCGCGGTGGATGCGCAGATTGCCCGATACCTTGTCGGCGTCGAAGACATGCAGCGGGCGGTTGTGATCGAAGGTCATGTAGTTGGTGATATCGACCAAGGCCGAGATTGGGCGCAGACCGATCGCCTTCAGCTGGTCCTGCAGCCATTGCGGGCTGGGGCCGTTTTTAACGCCCCGGATCACCCGCCCGGTGAACAGTGGGCAGCCATCCAGCGTATCCTCGTCGATGCTGACCTTGATCGGGCATTCGAAATCACCCGGCACCACCAAATCGTCGCGCAGCTTCAGCGTTCCGAGGCCCCGTGCGGCCAGATCGCGGGCAATGCCAACCACGCCCAGTGCATCCTGACGGTTGGGAGTGATGGCAATCTCGATCACCGGGTCGACCTTGGCGGGGTCATTCTCGGCCAACCAGTTCACGAAACTGTCGCCTACCGCGCCCGAGGGCAGCTCGATGATGCCGTCATGTTCGTCGCTCAGCTCCAGCTCGCGTTCCGAGGCCATCATGCCAAAGCTTTCAACACCACGGATCTTGCCAACGCCAATGGTCAGGTCGAGGCCCGGGATATACATGCCCGGTTTGCAGACCACGACTGTGATGCCTTCGCGGGCGTTGGGCGCACCGCAGATGATCTGCAACTCGCCCTCGTCGGTGTCGACCTTACAGACGCTCAGCTTGTCGGCGTCGGGGTGTTTCTCGGCATGGGTCACATAGCCCAGCTTGAAATCCTTCAGCCGGTCGGCGGGGTTGATCACCTCTTCGACCTCCAACCCGAGATCGGTCAGGGTCTCGGTGATCTCGTCGACCGAGGCGTCGGTCTCCAGATGGTCCTTGAGCCAGGAAAGCGTGAATTTCATTGGTCGTGATCCGCCGGTTGCTTGGTCGTGTCGCAGCGCCGTGTAACGGATATTTCTCGAAGGTGGAAGGGGCGCGCGGGGCTACTCGTCGATCACGGTGTTCTGCGTGCCCTTGGCCCCGGCAAAGACCGTCAGAATACGCACAATCCCGTCCCCGGTATTGGTCCCGACATGGTCGCTGCCCAGCGCCTCGACCAGCGTGTCGCCCTTGCGATAAGTGCGGGTGCCGTCTGTGCCATAATCGACGGTGATTTCACCTTCCAGAATGTAACCCGCCAGCGGGACGTTATGCTTATGCGCGGGCGTCGACTGGCCCGGCTGCATGGTGACGATGGCCATGGTGATCTCGGCCTGCCCTGGCGGGTAGGTGATGGGTTGACCGATCACGGTAGTGTCGGTCTGCAGCAGCAGGTCGAGCGGCGGATATGTATCTTTGGCGGCAAGTTGCGTGGCGGAAAGCGTCAGCGCGCTTGCGATAAGGATATGCTTCATCTGACCCTGCCCTTTTGTCCTGTCGGCAGTTGGCCTCCGAGCGGAAGCAATGTCAAATTCAGGGGTAGCTCGGTTCGCGCCCAGCCAGTTCATCGAGCTGCCAGCCGATCCAGCCATGTGGAATGAAATGCCCGCCCGGATGCAGGTCCAGCGTGACCTGTCCGGCATCGCAATCGTTCCAGACGGTGCGCGAATGGGTCAGGAAGGGCACAACGCTCCAATCACCTTGCGGGGTGGCGTCATGACAGCCGAGTTTCGCCCGCCAGAGCGCCACCGGATGGGTGGTATCACCGTCCGGCCCCATGGGGAAATCCATCACCCGGTCCTTCAACCCATGCACATGGCGCACCTCGCGCGGGGCCTGGGCGCAGGTCTCGGTCTGGCGGATGGAGCCTGCAACGGCCAGCAATGCGGCAACGCCATTGCCGCTGTCGCAGGCATAGCGCCAAGCCATGGCCGAGCCATAGGAATATCCCGAGACATAGATGCGATCGGGATCGATGGGATAGTGTTTGGCTACGTCCGCCAACACGTCATTGGCAAAGCCCACATCCTCCGTGTCCGAGGTCCAGAAATCCCACGTCTTGCGGCGGCCATTGGGGGCGACCAGCAGCACGCTCCGCGTTTTTGTTGCGCCTGCGATGCGTGGGTGCCCCACCACGATATCCCCCTGCCGCGCCCATCCGTGGAAATGCATCAACACCGGCAGAGGCGTTTGCCCGTCCCAATCCTCCGGCGTCAGCACGTGGTATGAGCGGTCGCCCAGCGAACAGGCGGTATCGCCCTGACACCCATTGGCAGTGGCGTGGCTGGCAGTGAGAAGGAGGAGGAAAAAAGCGCGTATGATCATGCGGCTGAGCCTAACGGTACCGCTGGCGCTGTCACCTAACATATTGGTGTAGGGAGGGGTCTGAAAACGCGGAGCCGAGCCACCGCCAGACCGCGGGATGGCGATCCGACCTTATTGCAAGGCGCTTTATGTCGACCAAAATCGTGTGCCATTCGAACGGTGCGCTGGAGGCAGCCAAATCGCCAGCCCGTCCGGGCGGTCTGGCGACGGCGCGGCGGCCTATCGGCCTTGATTCCGCGCGTTGGTTTGGTTTCAAGACGCAAGCGACCCGCCCTCCAAAAGACCTTAAGGGCGCTTCCTTTCCTGCTCAATCAAGTCTCGCGTCCTCATAGCGCCTGCCATCTGATCCATTTCTTTACGCTTTCGCTCTTCGCGTTCTCGCGAAAGCTTTTCTGCACCAAAAACGAATGGCGCCGCAAATGCAGCGGCGAAGATAACGTAGGGAAATGTGGCCCAGCCCGGAGCATAAAGAATTCCCAAGATCAAACCCAAGGGTGCACCTATTTGAACGGCCGCGCCAGTCCATCGCGGTGCTCTCTGCGCGAGCCTATAGTGCCAATCGAGATACCTGCTCAAATAGAACGTGATTGACCACATCTCAGCGAGACAAACCACCATGCAGGTTCGGCATATCCAGCGCAGCGAACCCGTAGTGGCGCAGCCAGCGCAAGTCGGAATCGAAGAACGCCCGCAGATCAGGAATCCCGTATTTCAGCATCGCCAGACGGTCGATACCGATGCCAAAGGCAAAGCCCTGATAGACCTCCGGGTCGATTCCTCCGGCGGCGATGACCTTGGGGTGCACCATGCCCGAGCCGAGGATTTCCATCCAGTCGTCGCCCTCACCGATCTTCAACTGGCCGCCCTCCCAGGAACAGCGGATATCGACCTCGGCCGACGGTTCGGTGAAGGGGAAATGCGAGGCGCGGAAGCGCAGCTCGACCCCGTCGACCTCAAAAAAGGCCTTCACGAACTCCTCCAGCACCCATTTCAGGTTCGCCATCGAGATGTCCTTATCGATGGCCAACCCCTCGACCTGATGGAACATCGGCGTGTGGGTCTGGTCATAGTCGGCGCGGTACACACCGCCGGGGCAAATGATGCGGATCGGCGCGCCTTGCAGTTCCATCGAGCGGATCTGGACCGGCGAAGTATGGGTGCGCAGCACATTCGGCGGGCGGTTGTCGCCTTCGGCGCGGTGCATATAGAACGTGTCCATCTCGGCCCGCGCGGGGTGGTGACCGGGAATGTTCAGCGCATCGAAATTGTGCCAGTCCGTCTCGATCCGCGGCCCTTCGGCGACCGAGAATCCAAGCTCGGCAAAGATCGCGGTCAGTTCCTCGCTTGCCTGGCTGACCGGGTGGATCGAGCCCTGACGGCGGTCGCGTGCGGGCAGGGTCACGTCCAGCCATTCAGTGCGCAGCCGCTCATCGAGTGCGGCATCACCCAATGCGGATTTCTTGGCGCTGAGCGCCGAATTGATCTCATCCTTGAGTGCGTTCAGCGCGGGGCCTGCGACTTGACGTTCCTCGGGGGTCATCTTGCCCAGCTCGCGCATTTTCAGCGCAACCTCGCCTTTCTTGCCCACGGCGGCGAGGCGGATCGCCTCAAGCGCGTCTTCATCGCCCGCATCCGCGATCTGACCCAGATATTTTGCCTTAAGATCGTCCATGACGGTCCCCCGAATTCTGCTTGCGTCCTGCTACCACAAAGGTCCGCGAAAGCAAGAGGGCGGGATTGCGCTGCTCCGTCCTGCGTTGCAGGGTGAGCTAACCGAACCGGGGACTCGAAATGCGCGCCTTTCATCTGAGCAGACAGTGGCTTGTGCTGCTGGGGCTGGCGTTGAGCGTCGCCATCTCAAACGGGTTCGGGCGGTTCTCCTACGGGCTGATCCTGCCCGCGATGCGCGAAAGCCTGCATTGGAGCTATACGCAGGCCGGCTGGCTGAACACCGCCAATGCGATCGGGTATGTAGCGGGCGCGGTGGCGACCATGGCGCTGATCCGGCGGGTCACGCCGGAGCGGCTATTTGTCATCGGCACGCTGGGCACAGCGGTCAGCCTCGCCCTGACAGGAGTAGACGAGAGTCTGACGGCGCAATCGCTCTGCCGTATGGGAGCGGGCGTGTTCGGGGCGCTGTCCTTTATCTGCGGTGGCACGCTGGCGGCTTCGATGTTCACCGACAGTCCACGCCGGAACGCGCTGGCGATCGCGCTTTACTTTGGTGGCGGCGGCGGGCTGGGGTTGGCGCTGTGCGGAGCGGTCCTGCCACCGATGCTGGGTGTCATGGGGCCGCAATCCTGGGATACCGCGTGGTATCTGGTGGGATTTGCGGCGCTGGCATTTGTGCCGGTCACGATCTGGGCGGCACGAAACGTCGCGGCGCCGGTCTCCGACGGGTTTCCGGGCAGCAAGCCGCCTTTCAAGCGGATGCTGGGACAGATGATCAGCTATGGCTTCTTCGGGCTGGGCTACATCGTCTACCCGACTTTTCTGTCAGCCTGGATGGTGTCGCACCATATTAGCACCGCTCTGATTGCGGCTACTTGGGTGGCGTTGGGGGTTAGCGTGATGGCCTCGCCTTTTCTGTGGCGCGGGTTGCTGGCGCGCTATGACTCGGGACTGCCGATGGCGGTGATCCTTGTGGCGGTGGCTGTGGGCTCTGCGCTTCCGGTGCTGATGCCCAACACGGTCGGGCTATTGCTGTCGGCGCTGGTCTTCGGACTGTCATTCTTCATGCCTCCCAGCGCGATCACCAGTTTTGTGCGTCGGAACCTGCCGCAACCGGATTGGGGTGCCGCCATCAGCGCCTGCACGGTGGTTTTTGCGGTATCCCAAATTCTTGGGCCCATCGGCGCAGGCTGGATCGGGGATCATACCGGACAGATCGGAGACGGGTTGCTCGTGGCGTCCGTCATGCTGCTGGCGGGTGCAGCCAGTGCGGCCCTGCAACGCCCGCTTAGGCCGGAAGAATCTGATCGTTAAGAGAGGGTCAACTGCCTCCCGCCAGGTTCAGGGCCGGTATCATAGCGTTGCCGTCCGGATCATAGAATGTCGCGGCTCTGACCATGCCCTCGATCACATCGGTTTCGCCGTCAAACTTGACGCCCGCCGTCTCCAGACCCCGGCGCGAGGTGTCTATGTCCGCGATCCCAAAAACCGGAACCGAATTCCCGGGCCCCAGTTCTGTTGCAAACTTTTGACCCTTTACGCTGGTCTGGTTAGTGCGGTGGGTGGGTGGCAGTGATAGCCATTTGAATGCCTGCCCATAATCTCCTTCAAAGACGCACAGTATCCCAAGGATGTCATGCTGTTCGCAGTGTTCTTCTATGTCCGATATGACGTGTCGTGCCGTGATCTTGAGAAAATCATGGCAGAACATGACGGGTCGATAGATCACACCACGCTGAATTGTTGGGTAGCATGATACGCGAGCGAAATCGCCACGGTGGCCCATAAACGCAAAGCACCATGCGACCGTTCCTGGCTTATGGATGAGGCTCTTAGTAATTGAGCGGCAGCTCTCCAGGCCGGAGCATGACGGTCCCCGAATAACGATAGGAGAGCAAAACGGAACATTGTTTTGTTGGATTGGACGTATCGAAAACTAAGACGCTAATTTGTGTATGCGATGAGAATTTAGCCACTGCGTTTGCGGTGAAGAAAGTGACGGTCCCTGCAGTGATCTGTCAGGCGCAGCGCAAACACAGTGGATTCATCCAATGCGTCGTCCTAGGAACCGGCGAATGGCGATCTGGCTTCACACTGAACTGTCGGATCGGGGTCTGCCAATGATTTGCATCGGTGCGCGTCAGGAGCACGCAATTCTCAGTCAGATGCAAAACAAGACCGATGCCAACGATGCCGCCATGCTGGCCGAGCTGGCGCGGACGGGGTTCTGCAGGAAGGTCGAAATCAGGAGCCGGATCACTCAGGAGAGGCGAGCCTTGTTGAAAGCCCGTGAAATAGCTTTGAAATCTCGTATAAATGTCAAAGACACTGCCCAGGTATGCGTCCAGTGAGTGCCGTGACCTTTGTCGCGACGATTGCTGATCCCCACCGATTTGCAAAATCCAGATCGGTCGGAGCTTATCTCGGGCTGCCCCCGGCGATATAAATAAGGGGATATCGACTATGGAGGTCGAACTCTAAGGCGCGGTGAACCCATGCTGCGCTCAACGCTCTGCGAGGTCGCCAGTAGTGCGCTTACCCGCGTGAAGCCGGGTGTGGGGTTGGAGTTACAGAGTTGGGCTCGGGCTCTCAAAGGCCGTACCAGCTATAAGAAGGCGGTCGTTGCCCTGGCGCGAAAGCTTGCAGTACTGATGCACGCCATCTGGATAAACGGATCAACCCTTCTAGTGATGAAGGCATAGCCAAGGACGTCAGCGGACTACCAGTTCACGAGATGCCGTTTCGACCAACACGGCAGGCTGTCGACCGAACCCGTTCGATCTACATGCGGCTCACAATCTCGACCGCGCATGAGACCTATTGGGGATTGATGCCTTGAACGCCGAGATGAAGCTCCAACAGGATGACATCGGAAAGAAACTTGCAGGTGGTCGATGCCGGACGATTCTCATCGATAGCTGCCGCTCAATCAAAGAACTTACTTAAGAGTGGAAGGCGCATGGGGCTGTCTCGGACGAGCCGTCGACAAATACGGCAAGACACTTGATTTCATGCTCTTGCAGCGGCGCAATAAGCCGGCAGCGACAACGTTCCTCGCCCGAAAACTGGATACCGACGATCTTCCGTGAAAGAGCGTGATCGACAAGAGCAGCAACAACACGGCGGGCATCACGGCCATCAACAAGATGCTGAAAGGCTTCGATTGTCCGATCCCATCGAAAAAGTTTACAAGTTCATCATGAGGCAAACTCGGCCTATGTTGGCATCCAATGTACTCGCTTCAACGGCTGCAACACTTGCCGCGATCGAGGCTGTTGATACGGGCGTGGTGATGATTGATGGCAAACTGATCGAGAAACCGGGACTGCGAGACATGCACTTCATCGTCGCAAACGTTGACTGGATGGGCAACGCATAGGAAAACTTGATGGACCGGCAAGCAAATTTGATTGTTCATTGCCAAGCTCACAGATGACCCTGTGAAAAAAAATGAGGGAGATGAACATGGCATCGGACTGTTGCGGACCCGGATATGCAAGCCCTGCCGAGGCCATTAAAGCCCCGCGCGAAACGATGCTCTACACGATTGCGATCTACACGGGGACCGGCATTCAAAAGCCGGATTACCTGGCGACAGTAGATGTGGACCCCGACAGCCCGACCTACAGCCAGGTGATCCACCGGCTGGAGATGCCGGGCATCGGCGACGAACTGCACCACATGGGGTGGAATGCCTGTTCGTCCTGTTTCGATGACGGGTCCATGTCCCGCAAATTCCTGATCCTGCCCGGGGTGCGATCGAACAACCTGCATATCGTGGATACCGCCATCGACCCACGTGCCCCGCGCCTGCACAAGGTGATCGACGGGGCCGAGATCAAGGCGAAGGCCGATCTCAGCGGCCCGCATACGGTACATTGCCTGGGGTCCGAGATCATTATCTCGTTTCTCGGCGACGCCAAAGGCGAGGCGCCGGGCGGTTATCTGCATCTAAACAAGGATTTCGAGATCGTCGGGCGCTGGGAAAACTCGATGGGTGCGATCAAGTTCGGCTACGATTTCTGGTACCAGCCGCGCCACAACATCATGGTCAGTTCCGAGTGGGCCGCCCCCAACACCTTCATGCCGGGGTTTGATCTGGAAGAGGTTGGCCACCTGAAATACGGGCGCGAGTTGCATTTCTGGGACTTCGAGAAACGCGAACCGATGGAAAGCATGTATCTGGGCGAGGATGGCCTCATTCCGCTTGAGGTCAAGTTCCACCATGACCCCGACAGCACGCATGGGTTCTGCGGCGCGGCGCTCAGCTCCAACGTCATTCACTGGTGGAAGGACGGTGCGGGCAAATGGCGATGGGAAAAGATCATCGACGTGGAAAACGAGCCGCATCCCGAATGGCCGATCCCCGTTCCCGGCGTGATGTCGGCGATCCTAGTGTCGATGGATGACAAATACCTCTATCTCAACAACTGGCTTCATGGCGACATGCGCCAGTATGACATCAGCGATCCGCATAATCCGGTGCTGACCGGGCAGGTCTGGATGGGCGGGCTTCTGGGCCGTGCCCCGGTGGTCAATGGCGTGACCATGGCCGGTGGACCGCAGATGTTCCAGCTTTCGCTCGATGGCCGGCGGCTCTATGTCACGACCTCGCTGTTTTCCACCTGGGACAACCAGTTTTATCCCGAAATCCGCGAACGCGGCGGTGTCATGGTGATGATCGACTGCGATCCCGAGAACGGCGGCATGACGCTCAACCCCGATTTCATCGTCGATTTCGGCCAGGAACCGAACGGGCCAAGTCGCTGCCACGAGGCACGCTATCCCGGCGGAGACTGCACCAGTGATATCTGGCTATGACCACCCATATTGTAACTTTGGCCAATCGCGACTACGCCAGCTATGAGGTCGATGCCCGCCGCCCGCTGCTGGACAGCTTGCGCGACCACGGCGTCGATCTGCCTTATGGCTGCAAATACGGCGGCTGCATCACCTGTGCGGCAAAACTGACCACCGGACAGGTGGATCAGCGGAGGCAGGTGGCGCTCAATAACCGTCAGATCAGTGACGGCTATGTCATCTTGTGCGTCGCGCGGCCCGTCTCTGACCTCACGCTGGAGATCGGCGTCGAAAGCCACGACACGCTGTATCGCAACCCTTTCCTCGATCCCCTGAAGCCGCATGAGCTGAAGGCGGATATTGCCACACCGGAGGACCCCTGAACCATGCCCGCCACCGCTTTGGACGACCTCTATGACTATGATCCGGCGGATCTGGCCGATATTCTGAAATCGGTCAAAACCATCGCCTTGGTGGGCGCCAGCGCCGACAAGACCAAGTTCAGCTATGGCGTGCTGCGGGTGTTGCACGAAACCGGGTACGACATGATCCCGGTCAATCCGAACCCGAAACTCACCGAAATTCGCGGCATCAAGGTCTATCATGCGCTCGAAGACATCGACCGGCCCATCGACATGGTCGAGGTTTTCCGCCCGAAAGAGGAGCTTTTTGGGATCGCGGAGCAGGCGATCAAAATAGGCGCCAAGGTGCTATGGGGCCAGATCGGTGTTTATGATGACCGGGCCGCGGCATTGGCCGAAGCGGCCGGGCTGAAGGTTGTCATGAACCGCTGCCCCAAGATCGAACTGTTCCGACCGTTCTGGAAGCCGAGGCTGGATCTCAAGATTTGACCCGGAAGACCATGAGCGCTGCATGTGGATGCCTCGACGCGGCAATAGAAAAGGAAATCCAATGGCCCAGACCATCACCCGCTCTTCTAAGGAGCTCGTCAAGGCCGCGCTGAGCGCTGTCCCCGCAATCAGTGTCGCGGACGCGCTGTCGCTTGTGACCAGCGATGCACATGTCTTTGTCGACCTGCGCGACGGCACCGAACAGGCTAAAACCGGCACCATTCCAGGCGCTGTGGCCACCTCTCGCGGCATGATGGAATTCCACATCGATCCTGAAAGCCCGGCCCACATGCCAGCATTCAATCAGGACAAGACCTATATATTCTACTGCGCCTCTGGTGGCCGCTCGGCATTGGCCGCACAGGTGGCAACAGAGATGGGCCTTGCACCGGTCGTGAACCTGACGGGCGGTATCGCTGCCTGGAACAAGGCAGGTGGGCCCTTGATCGCCGAAACTTCTGATCGGGACTGACCATGAAACCCCATGATCGCGGCCTTCTGACAAGCGCCCATTGGGGCACCTATCGGGTAGAGGTCGAGCATGGTCGGGTCGTCGGTCTTCACGCCTTTGAGGAAGATCCCGCCCCCTCGCCCATTGGCCACGGCATTGTCGGTGTGCTTGATGATCCGTTGCGGATTACCGCGCCGATGGTCCGCAAAAGCTGGCTGGAGGGCGGACCGGGATGTGCGGGTGAAAGGCGCGGCGCAGACGCGTTTGTTCAGGTCACCTGGGAAGAGGCGAACCGGCTGGTTGCCGATGAGTTGAACCGGGTGCGGCATACCTATGGAAACTGCGCTATCTATGGCGGGTCCTATGGCTGGGCCAGCGCGGGCCGGTTTCACCATGCGCAAAGCCAGCTCAAGCGGTTTCTGAACTGCATTGGCGGCTATACCTCCTCGAAAAACACCTATTCCTTTGCCGCCGCCGAGGTGCTGGTACCGCATGTACTGGGTACGTTTCGGGGGCATCTGGACACGACCACCAGTTGGGAAAGCATCGCCTCGGATTGCGAGCTTATGGTGGCGTTTGGAGGCATCCCGCTCAAGAATGGGCAGATCAGCCAGGGCGGTACAGGTGCGCATGTCCAGGAAAGTGGCGTTCTGGCCGCGCACCAAGCCGGCGTGCAGTTTGTGAATGTCTCGCCATTGCGGTCCGATCTGATGGACGAGGTGGGCGCGAACTGGCTTGCTATCCGCCCGAGCACCGATGTGGCACTTATGTTGGGTCTGGCGCATGTGCTGTTGAGCGAAGGCATGCACGATCGGGCCTTCCTTGATCGCTACACCACCGGGTTTGATCCCTTCGCAGCCTACCTGTCAGGTCAAATCGACGGGGTGGCCAAAACGGCCGACTGGGCGGCGGGCCTTTGCGATCTGCCCGCCGAAACCATCCGTCATCTCGCCCATCGCATGGCGTCAAGCCGCACGAAGATATCGGTGGCATGGGCGCTGACCCGCCAGGATCACGGCGAGCAACCATTCTGGGCGGCCATCGCCCTGGCCTCGATGCTGGGTCAGATCGGTTTGCCGGGAACCGGTCTGGGGTTTGGCTACGCCGCGATGAACAATGTCGGGTTGAACCGCCAGCCGGTCAACTACGCCACATTTCCGCAGGGGCGAAATCCGGTTCCGCACTTTATTCCCGTCGCGCGCCTGAGTGATCTTCTCGAGAATCCCGGCGGATCATTCGATTATGATGGGCAGTCCTATGAATACCCTGACATCCGACTTGTCTGGTGGGCGGGCGGCAACCCGTTCCACCACCATCAGGATCTGAACCGATTGCGCCGGGCTTGGGCACGGCCTGATACGGTCATCGTCAACGAATGGTGCTGGAATGCGTCGGCGAAACATGCCGATATCGTGCTGCCCTGCACCACGACGCTGGAACGATCGGACATCGCGCTGACACCCAAGGATCCCTATCAAGTGGTTATGGATCGCGCCATTGACCCAGTGGGCGAGGCGCGCGACGATCACGAGATTTTGCGGGGAATCGCCGCCGAGATGGGCGTGGAAGACGCCTTTACCGAAGGCCGCAGCCCGGAGGAATGGCAGCGCTGGATTTGGGATGTCTCGCGGCAGCAGGCTGCACAGGCCGGCATCGAACTGCCCGATTGGGAGGGCTTTCAGCGCGCTGGATGGGTCAAGGTGCCGGTGCCGGAAAAACCAACGATCATGATGGCAACCTTCCGCGCCGACCCGGATTCCAACCCGCTTGATACGCCTTCCGGAAAGATCGAGATCTACTCCGAGACCATCGCATCTTTCGACTATGACGATTGTCCCGGCCATCCCGCGTGGATGGAGCCGGTCGAATGGCTGGGCCGTGCCAGACCGGGTCAGTTGCACATGATCTCCAACCAACCTCAAAATAAACTGCACAGCCAGCTTGACCACGGACCGGTCAGCCGCGCGGATCGTCCCAATGGCGTTGAGCTGGTGACGATGCACCCCGATGATGCCGCCGCCCGCAGCTTGAGCGACGGACAGATCCTACGTGTTCACAACACGCGTGGTGCCTGTCTTGCCGAGCTTAGGATCAGCGACGGAATCCGACCCGGTGTTATCCAGATTGCTACCGGTGCCTGGTTCGATAGTGAAGGAAGCACGTGCGTTCAGGGCAATCCAAATGCGCTTACCTTGGACAAAGGAACGTCAAAGCTCGCCCAGGGGCCCGTCGCGCATTCATGTCTGGTTGAAGTGGAGCCATTTGGTGGGCGAATGTCACCTGACCGGTTCTGAAGATGTAGACGACCCCGCGGAGCTTGATGCGCCATCCGAAGTCTTGTGTCATCGTTCTGCCCGCATCCGCAACAATTCTGGAATCCCTGATTCCGCCATCGAAAGCCGCCATCCTGTTTGGTGCGCTTGTCCGCGTCGCTGCAGTGCCTCCGCTCGCAACAGTGGATGGAAAGAGAGATCGACACCAGCCAACAGCCACCGCGCCCGCTCTATCAAACGGGGCATGCCGGGGCCGTGATCAACCAGGCCATCTTCCTGCCCCTGCAGCGCCCTAGGACCCCATCGGCGCTGCAGACGGAAGGCGCAATGAAAAAGGCCGCCCCGAATGGGGCGGTCTTTGAAATCTGAGTGGCGTGTCGCCGAATTAGGCCGCCAGTGCTGCCTGTGCTTTTGCAACGATGGCGCCGAACGCGTCGGGCTCGTGCACGGCCAGGTCGGCCAGAACCTTGCGGTCCACTTCGATCCCGGCCAGGTTCAGACCGTTAATAAAGCGCGAATAGGTCAGCGCCTCGTCATGCGAACGGACAGCAGCGTTGATCCGCTGGATCCACAATGCGCGGAAGTTGCGCTTGCGGTTCTTGCGGTCACGGGTCGCATACTGGTTGGCCTTGTCGACGGCCTGGGTTGCCACCTTGAAGGTACTCTTGCGGCGGCCATAATAGCCTTTGGCAGCCTTGATGATCTTCTTGTGACGGGCGTGGGTTGTGGTTCCACCTTTAACGCGGGACATACTGGTATCTCCTCTTAACGGTCGTAGGGCATGAAGCCCTTGACGATCTTGGCGTCGGGGGCAGAAAGGGTTGTATTACCGCGGGCGTCACGGATGAACTTCTTGGTCCGCTTGATCATGCCATGGCGCTTGCCAGCCTGACCACCGAGGACCTTGCCGGTCGCGGTTACCTTGAAGCGCTTCTTGGCGCTCGATTTCGTCTTCATCTTGGGCATTTCCGTCTCCTGTTCTTCGGGTTCGGTTCGCACGCGACTCGGCATGCCACTTCCGGCCGGCCACGCGATAAGAGCCGCCATGTACGCAACTCGAGCCCAAGTAGCAAGGGGATTATTGGGGATTTCCGGCGAAAATCCCCAATGCCGGGTCAGCCCGGCTCGACAGCGCGTGGTGAGCCGCGAATAACCCGGTCAGGCACAAGCAGCACGGGCGCAGGTCGTTCCTGCGTTTCGATCCAGCCGGCAACCGCGTTCGCGCTTGTCTCCCCCATGCGAGAGACCGGTAGATGTACCGTCGTCAACCCCGGTTCGGAATGCGCCGAAGCCGCAAGATCGTCAATCCCCATAAGCGACAGGTCATCGGGCACGCGCACTGCGTTGCGTTGCAATTCGAACAGAACGCCCAGCGCCAGCACGTCGGAGAAGCACAAGATCGCGCTGACCCGCCTGGGCGCAGCAAGAATAGCCGAGGCGGCCCTGCAACCGCCGAGGATCGCAATTTCGGTTTCGAAGAACTGCAACTGGGCCGCGTGCCCGACCGGATCCAGCCCGGCCATGCGCGCGCGGGTGCGGTCATTATTTGCCAGCGGGCCGTGCACGACGGCAATATCGCGATGCCCCTGCCCTGCAAGATAGTCCAGCGCCAGTGCCGTTGCGGCCATGTTGTCATAGCCCACTGTCGGCAAATGATAGCTTGGGTCATGGTAGGAGGTGGCGATGGTCGGCAACTGACAGCGCTCGATCAGGTCGTCCAGCGCCGGGTCATGAGTGATGCCTGACACGATCAGACCTTCGGCCCCAACGTCGACCAGCGTTTTTGCCTTCTCAACCTCGATGGCGGGGTCATTGTAGGTATTGGCCACAACGAGCGACAGCCGGTGGTCCAGCAGCTTGTGCTCAAGCGCGGCAAGGAACCGGGCAAAGATCGCATTGTCGAGCGTCGGAACCAGCGCGCCGACAAACCGGGTGCGTCCCGAATTGATCGCCCGCGCAGCAGCGCTCGGGACAAAGCGCAGGGTGCGGATGGCGGACTCGACCTTTTCGCGTGTCTTCGGGCGGACCGCGTCGGGGGCGTTCAGAACGCGCGACACGGTGGCGACCGAAACGCCCGCCGATTTGGCAACGTCCCGCAGATTTGCGCGTTTCTTGTTTTGATCATCCGTCATGGGTTGATTTTCTCGTATTTCAGGCGTCGGATTCAGGAAAACTTGAATCATGTAACTAGTTACATCAACCTGTATAACTAGGTACAAATCAGCCAGTGTCCGATTCTATGCCACACTCTTCCATCCTGCGCGACTCCTCAAACGTGGGTTTTACAGGGCCCAGACGCTGCTTTCCGGGCTTTCCCGCGCAGACGGGGGCGACGACGCATATGCTGGCCGCGCGCGAGGCGGTCAAATTCGAAGCGCAGCCGGGAGACCTGATTGCCATCGATGGACTCTCCCTTGAAATCCCGCTGCATCTGGCGGCGTTCGACGCGCAAGGTCCTCGGCGCTGGCCGCGCTTTCGCTTACAGCGAGCGAAAGGCTTGCCACTGACGCGTTTGACAGCACCCGGTTCATTGGCTGGTTTGCGGCCAATGGCGGATACCTGGAAAGCGCAGCGCCCTGCCATTGCCTGATCGGTGACTCTTCCCCCCTCGTCCTCAAGGCCAGCCAGCCGATCAGTATCTGGCTGATCCGGCAAGCCGATGCATCGGCACTTGTCCGAGGTGACGGCGGCGGCAGCATCGTGGTGACACATAAACCTGCGCAAACGGGTGGTCTGCTATTGCCGGAGCCTTTGGGTGAACTGCGCGACGAATTCACCGTGCCGCGTGGCACCGGGTTTGCCTATGAGGTGAAATCTGGCGAAATCCTGCAAATCATCGATATCGAAGGCCAGCAATGTTCCGATTTCATGGCATTCCGCGCAGATGGTCTGGAACGGGATGAAGAATGGATGATTGATTCCACCGCGACGCGGTCGATGGTACGCCGGGCCTTTCCTGCCCGGGCCTGCTGGACAAGTTCTTCGACCGCGAAATGCGACCGCTTTTGAACGTGGTCCAAGATACCTGCGGACGGCACGACACGTTCGGGCTGGCCTGCACTGCACGCGGCTACGAAGAGCGTGGATTTCCGGGTCACGTGAACTGCTCTGACAACATGTCCTCCGCCCTTGCTCCTTATGGGGTGGCGCAGCGGTCGGCCTGGCCCGCGATCAACTTCTTCTGGAACACATGGATCGACCCGGCGACCCATCATCTGATGACCGCTGAATCCCATTCCCGACCTGGAGACTTTGTGGCGATGCGCGCGCTTGAGAATCTGGTCTGCGTCTCGACCGCCTGCCCTGACGGCATCGACCCGATCAATGGCTGGAACCCGACCGATGTACATGTGCGCATCTATCGCCCCGATACCCCGATCCGGCGCGCAGTCGCCTATCGCGAAAAGGAAGACGCCCCCATGTCAATCAGTCAGGAATCTGCGTTTCACGACCGGTTCGCACCGCTGACCGAGCACTTCGCACCTGCGCGCGACCTATGGGCTCCGGTCAGCTTTCCCGGCCACGGCACGCTGGGCGAATACTGGGCCTGCCGCGAGGCGGTGACGCTGCAGGATATGAGCGGGCTCAGAAAATACGACGTCGTCGGACCCGATGCCGAGAAACTGCTGCAACTGGCAACCACGCGCAATGTGGCGAAGCTGCCGGTCTGGCGCGGCTCTTACACGCTGATATGTGACGAGAGCGGCACAGTCATTGATGACGGCACACTGTTCCGTCTTGGCCCTGACCTGTTCCGCTGGTGCTGCGGCAGCGAGGAAAGCGGGCGCGCGCTGAATGCGCTGGCCAACGCGCGTGGGCTGCAGGTGCGCATTCATGAGATGCGCAATGCGCTACCCAATCTGGCCTTGCAGGGGCCGAAATCGCGCGAGCCGTTGCGCAAGATCGCCTTCACCCAGCCGCAGGTGCCGTCGCTCGACATCCTGAAATGGTTCGGGGTCACGGTGGCGCGGCTGAACGACCGCGACGGTGCACCATTCATGCTGTCGCGCTCCGGCTATACCTTAGAGCTGGGATACGAAATCTTCTGCGCCAAGGGTGATGCGCTGACGATTTGGGACGCGGTGATGCAGGCCGGGGCCGAGTTCGGCATCGTGCCCATGGGCTCGGCAGCGCTGGACATTATCCGCATCGAGGCCGGGCTTGCCGCCGCCAACGCGGAATTCGCACCCGGCGTGGATGCATTCGAGGCCGGGTTGGGCTTTGCCGTCGACCTGACCAAGGCCGACTTTATCGGCAAACCAGCGCTGGAGCGCAATGCGCGCGACCCGCGCCGGATCCTGAAAGGCCTGAAGCTGCGGTGCGATGACATACCCGCCCATGGCGCACCGGTTTTTGCCGGCGAACGCCAAGTGGGCCTGGTCACCTCGGCCACACGTTCGCCAATGCTGGAATGCGCCATCGCGATGGTCCGCCTGTCGGTAGAGCACGCGGGTTCAGGCACCGAGCTGGAGATAGGCCAGCTTGACGGGCGAATGAAGCGGCTGGGCGGCATTGTCACCGACATTCCTTTCATCGACCCGCAACGCAAGCGGGCCCGCGCATAAGGGCGCGGACAGAAGCCTCAATCAGAGAGCCAACAAAAAACGCCTCAAGTTTATCGCCGCCACGCTGGCCTAGGCCAACCGGCGCAAGTGGTGCCTGGCACAGGACAGGGTCATGTCAGGTGAGCCGAACTGGTCGGGTGCCAAGATCATGTGCCCGGAGATCGACCAGTGCATCGAACCCGTCTGGGCGGCGATGTGGGCTATGGGCCGGGTGTTCATGCGGTTATCTTCGCGGCCATGCATGGCGGGCGCCAGCATCTGCGTTCCGAACTACATGGTTGACGACCGCAACGACCAATCAATTCATCCTAAATCCGGTCCACCAGATGCCGGGACTGACACTTTGGATTCTCTAATTGAAAGAAACTCGATAGGTAGCAGTCGCCCCGCAATGAATGAGAATTTCTGATTTTCGCGCTTGGGGTGATGCAGATTGGTTGCGTCCTCAGTTCAAATGTAACCGCGATTAGTCCATCCTTGCGCGCAAAGGTTATGAACAAAGACGCGTGGAGTCGGCGGTTTGGCCTGCAATTATTCTCGGCCCACATCTTAACCCAGTAGGTGCAGCCCCTCTTTTTGATTTGGAGCGGCACAATCCCGCGCCGGGTCCACATCTTAGGCAACGTACCGATGATCGGTAAGCGCTTGCTTCCATTCAACCGAACGGATCGCACCATCAAACGTTGGGATCAAATAGCTAGCCCGCATCGCAAGAGTGCGTTTGGCATCGCGATTGTCTGTGCAACACGCCTCAGTCGCGGAGGAGGGCTGTCTGCCAGGACTCCCATTCAGTCTCGGAATGATTTACATCTCTTGGTTGATCTTCCTCATCAGCCAACGTACCGAGTGGATGCTTTGCCAATCCTGCCCGATCCAGTTTCAGAAGATTGGTTATGTCGCCCAGAGATGCAATCCAGATCTCAAGCCAAATTCCGCTGATTGCTCCACTCTTCAATTTTTGATGTTGAAATTAATACATAAATCTCGAACAAAAGACCAATAAACAGAATCAAAGACATACCCTAAACACCTCATCACCCCCGATGACGGTGACAAGTTCCACAGATCATAGACACAATGCCGGTCGGTAGCTGGCATCACCAATGCTATGTGGTACAACCACCTAGGGTTGTTGTTACAGGGAGTTCCTATGATGCCTTCTCAAATGCAAACCAGCGACGAATGGTGGGTAAACGACCAGACACCCGACAACCCATATGGAAAGAGCAACGACTACGAGGCCTTCCTCGATTATGTCGGGGCGTTGAACCGCAGCCTGACACCCGAGATCGCGGCAGAGCCGCTGGTGATCAATGTGCAGGAGCTCAATGACCACCCCGACTACAAGGCGGCTGCAATCGGTGCATTGCAGATGTGGTCTTCCGTGACCCCGCTTGAGTTCGAAATTGTTGACGACGCGCCATTCGATTCCGAAACCCAGTGGATGCAGGTTGTCAGCCCGGAACTGGGCGAACCCAGCGACGGCAGCGCCTTTTCAAGCAATCGCTATGTCAGCATCGGTCAACGTTTTCACGACACCGAGCCCAACAAGACGGATATTGGCGGCTATGTGTTTGATTCCTTTATTCATGAATTTGGTCACGAGTTTGGTCTGAACCATCCAGGCCTTTATAATTACAGCGGTCCCGGCGGCGTGCAGATCAATTACCTGAACAATGCGACTTGGATCTACGACCGTCAGCAATACAGCGTCATGTCTTATTTCGATGGGATCGATGTAGGCGAAACCAGTCGCTGGTCGGCGTCAACACCGCTCACGGCGGATATCGAAGCAGTCATCCGCCGCTATTTCTCGACGGTCGACGAGAACGGCGTGCGAACATATGAGACCATTGACCTGAATACAGGCGACAATATCTACGGCTTCAACAGCACGGAATATGGCTACGAACTCACCGCCTCGGGCATGCAGCACGATATCGGTTTTGTAATTCATGACACCGGTGGGATTGATACAGTCGACTTTTCCGGCTCGACCGCGGGTACGATCCTCGACCTGCGTGCCGGACAATTCTCCAGCGTCAATGGCCACAATAACAATGTGTCGATCTTTGCCGGGCACAACGCCGACCAGACCGCATATTATATCGAGAATGGAATCGGCAGCGCGTATGACGATATCCTGATCGGCAATGACGAAAACAATATTCTGGACGGTCGCGGCGGAGGCGACAAAATGGCTGGCAATGGTGGCGACGACATCTACTTCGTCGATTCCGCCGATGACATCGTTCGTGAGGAAGCAGATGGTGGCAACGACACAGTGGTGGTGCTGTCCGCAGATCTGGACATCGATGAAATCGCTAATGTCGAGACCATTATTTATGTGAACGGGTCGCCTTTCCAATCCGAAAATGTGGCGGGCGAAGTCCAATCCAGCGCGGGTGACAATGCGCTGAGCAGTATTATCTTCGGCAACGACGGGAACGAAACGCTGGATGGTGGTGCCGGCGGCAACACGATCTTTGGTCTGGGCGGCGATGACCTCATAATCGGTGGCCGGGACTCGCTTGCCAGCCGCGACATCAACAACACGATCAACGTCGAAGACCTTGAGGACCAGACCGAGAGCGATGACGGCAATGACGCGCTTTATGGCGGTGACGGGAACGACACTATCAATGGCGGCGCAGGCGACGACCTTCTCGATGGCGGTGATGGCGACGACCTGTTGAGGGGTCAGGACGGCGTTGATATCTTCAGGGGCGGCGCGGGCATCGACACGGTCGACTATAGCATGGAGAGCCCCTTTCAACTGCTCGTCAACCTTGAAACGAACGTTGCCAGCGGTGGCACGGCATCCGGAGACACCTTTTACAGCATTGAGAACCTGATCGGGTCCGATGACCGCATAGACCGATTCATCGGAACCGACGCGGCAAACCATTTCTGGGGCCAGGGTGGCGGTGATTACTTCAGTGGCGGTGGCGGCGAGGACATTTTGGACGGCGGCCGTGATGGCGACATCCTTTATGGCGAAGACGGCGACGACACGCTGATCGGCGGCTCTGAGCAAGATTATATGAATGGCGGTGCAGGAATCGACACCGTCGTCTATGCTGGCAGCGCCAGCGGCGTCACCGTTGATCTGGCCAATGGCACGGCCAGTGGCGGAGACGCCGATGGGCCGGTGCAGATCGTGGGGCGTGGCACCGCCATCCGGCATGACATCCTCGCCGAGATCGAAAACGCCGTTGGATCCTTCTACGATGACCATCTTATCGGCGACAACCAGATCAACGAGCTTTCTGGCGGCGCGGGCGAAGACACGCTGACCGGTGGAGATGGCGCTGACATCTTGAATGGCGGGTCGGGCAGCGACACGGCAGATTACTCCAACGCGAGCAGCGGCGTGGAACTCAATCTGGCGCGCGGTGAGCACGAGGGCGACACTTATATATCGATCGAGAATCTCTCTGGATCCGGTTTCGATGATCGCATGAAGGGCGATCGCACCGCCAATCTGCTGACCGGTCAGGGCGGCGATGATACGCTCCGTGGTGGCAACGGCGATGACACCTTGCTCGGTGATTTTGCCTATGAAGGCGATGCGCCTCCGCGACCAGGCATGGGCACTGGCTATGCCACGCTTGGACCGGACGCGGCGAACAATTCGATCGAAACCGCCTTTGACATTTCGGACAACTTCTCGCTCGTCGAAGACCCGGATATCTTCGACTCGACAAGTGTTCTTCATTCAACAGTAAGTGCTACCGGGAACGGAATGGGCGGCTATTACAGCATCGATCTGGCAGCCGGGACAGTCATCTCGATCGACATAGACGGCATTGCCGATCCCAATGTCCATGACAGCTGGGTCAGACTGCTGGCCAGCGATGGTGAAATCGTCGCTGAGAACGACGATGGCGGCGGCGACCCTGGCTCAACAACCAATCGGGATTCAAGTACGGTCTTCGTGGTTCAGGAAACAGGAACCTATTACATTCTGGAAGGTCGCTGGTCGCCTGACGCACCGGGCGGTGGATGGGAAGAAGCCGTGCCGGAGGGCTCGACCTATAAGCTGAACGTTTCCGTCGAATTCCCTGCCGCACCCACACAGCCGGGCGTTGCCGGTGACGACAAGCTTCGCGGTGGCAAGGGCAGCGACCTGTTGGATGGCGGGCTTGGGGCGGACACCCTGCATGGCGGCGCGGGCGAGGATTCGTTCCGCTTCTCGACAGAGCTCGGGAACGGCAATGTCGACCGGATCAAGGACTTAAGTACAGCGGACGATGTTGTCCTTCTGGACAGCATCATCTTCACCGAACTGGGCGGCGAAGGCGTTCTCTCCTTCGGCGCATTCCACAAAAGTGCGGCGGGTGTCAGTCAGGATGGCGACGACCGCATCATCTACGACACCAGTACTGGGAAATTGTCTTATGACGCCGATGGTTCCGGTGACGTTGATGCGATTCAGTTCGCGCAACTGAACAAAGATCTGGAGCTTTCAGCAGAAGACTTCTTTGTCATCTGACACGAACAAACGGGATGGGCGCCTTCGGGCGCCCCTCTCTCGACCGCGTGGGCCGCACTGGGCATTTGAACCAACATATTCACCAAGACAAAAAAGGATGTGACTAGTGACGCACCCCACTGACCGACGCACATTGTTGGTTTCCGTTGGAGCCGCCGCAATCACTGCGTTCGTCGATACAGCCGCTGCGCAAACAAACGATATCCGTGGTTTGGTCAAGTATGAGGGCGGTGCAGTTATTCCGGACGGCCACATCTCCATCTACCTCAACGACCCCGCCAATCAAGAAAGAACGCGCGCTATCACCCCAAATATGTACATTGAAAGCGATGGCAAATCCAAGGTCAGAGCCTTTGCTTTCTCTTGGCCTACAAGCCTGATGACGTCGCCAACCCTGCAGATCGTCGCGCGTTTAGAGCGTGAGGATGGCTGGCTCCTCGCGCGCGGCAGCACGCAATTTCAGCCGGGATCGCCCGTCCATATCACGCTTAACCGAGCTCTGTATTGAAGCGTCAGTGTGGCATGCTGCCAACTTCGTGGAAACCAACGTAATGTGTCCATGAAACCGGGATCTCTAAAAGGCAAGATAAGTGTTCAGCCACAATTTCAAATGTAAAGTAGTGGAATTGGTGAATAGGCGCGGCGGTAGAATCCAATCATTGGCTGGCCGGTGATACCGCGAGTTCGTTGAGTGCCGATAGGATCTGTTCTGCGTTGCGCTGATCCGCAAACAACGTCCGAAAAAGGGAATGCAGCGGATAGTCGGGCCACGCTTCATTCAGCAGCAGTATCGTTGCCTCTGCCCTGTCGCGTTCGCCGAGCCTTTGATAGCTGGCAGCAAGATACCCGATCGAAATGGCGCTTACCGGGTCGCCCCGTCTTACAGCTTCGTTGAACCGATCCACCGAGTTCTGAAAATATCCCATATGGTAGCTGGCCGATGCCTGCACACTTCGGTACGGAAACCTGCTTTTGCTGGTATCGCTTGCCTGCGCCTTGTTTGCTGATGCAATCGCGCGTTCAAATTCCCCGCAGAACAATGCGAACAGCGCATCAAAATACATGACATGTATATCATCGGGGGCAAGGGCCATTGCACGGGTCGACTGCGCAATGGCGTTGTCAAAATCCCGATCCGCAAATGACACCAGAGCCAGCGCTGAATGGCTCCAGCCTTCGTCCGGACTTATCTCGATCGCCCGATTGGCACGCGCGCGCGCTTTTTCGAGCAACTGCTGCTTGTCGTCTCCAGGTGGCGATGTGATTGCCAGAATGCCCAGAACCTGCGCGGCACCTGCATGTCCGCCGAAATAGCTGTCATCCAGCGCGATCGCCCGGTTGAACATCCCGCGCACGGCCAGAAGCCGTTCGCGATCCAGCACCGGAAACATCAGGGGCCGCGCCTCGGTGGCCAGATTGACCGCCTGCAGTTTCGTCGGGTTGGTCGAAAACAACGCCTCTCTGATCGCTTGCTGCTTCCGGTCGTTCTGCGACATGCCAGATGCAGCACGCGGCTCTTGTTTCAGAAAGGCCACCCAGACCGCCATAACGATAATGACCAGGGAACAGACGGTAGCGGCCCCACGCAGCCACGCCTTCGAAACAAGTTTCGAACGGCGCTTGGTCTGTTCGGTCTCGAGAATCTCGAACCGGGGGATGTACCCGCCTGGATCGACATGAATGCGCAGAACCTCGTCCTTGCCGGAATTGGAGTAATAGTCGGCCAAGCGTCTTCTCATTCGACCCGCGTCTACGCGTACAACAGCCATCGGATCGCCGCGCTCTCCGAGCGATCTGCCATATACGTCTTCTGCAATTGACTTGGCGCGAATGTCATCGGAATGCCCGGCCAAAAGTGTTTCTACGATGTAACACAAGAAAGACTGAAGGCGTTCGGCCCCTTCGAATTCGGGACTGCCGAGAATCGCTGCCAACGCCTGCCGAATGTCTTCGTCCGTCAGCATTTCCCGAACCGGATCAGGCTTTGGTTGCTCTTTCAGAGTCTTCGACGTCATCGGTTCGACGACTTACGGGTGCCCGTAAGCTCCTGAAAATAAACGTGTTACGTAGCAACATACGTCAAGAAACCTGATAGTGGAAATTAAATTTGGCGATAGTCGGTTTGAAAGGAGGGGTTTGCTTCGTCGCAGTGGGGTCAATTCCGAGATCTACGAATCTTGAGGGCCAAGGTGGATTTACTTGCAAGATCTTTTCCCGATCACCTGAATGAAATCGGACGCCTGCGAAGCTCTGACACGGTCTTCGCCCAGATTTGTAGCGACTATGAAAGCCTGACGGCGCTCTTGCCTCGCGATGCCAGCGACCCGACCTATTCCGACATTGTCAGCAGCCTCCACGGGCTTGAAGAGGAAATCCGGCAATGCATTGAAACCGCGGCGACACGGCACCGCACCGACCGCTGAAGGGTACAGTAAAGAGAAAAGGCGATCCAAATGTTGGCCAATATTCTGTTCTACGTCGGGCTGATCGTTTCCTTGACCATTGGCTTCATGTATTTCCGCGACCTTGGCGACATCAGCCAGATGGTGCTGAAGGTGAAGCGAAACAACATGATCCGCTTCATCCAAAAGGAAAATACATACATCGCGGCTGGCATCGGCGGGCTGGCTTTGATGCTTGTCGGTCATGTGATGGGTGGTGGTCCCGGCTGGCTGTTTTTTCTGGGCGCGCCAGCGGTGACGCTGCTTATTGTGTTCCTCTTCCTGTTTCCTTGGGTCTGGGTACATGTCGGTCTGCGAAACCAGCAAAACAGCGCGCAATATTATCCGATTTCCGAGGCAAAGGATTTCATCAATCCCGCCGCAAGTGTTTTGGTGATCGAAAACAACGGCCACGCTCGGGCGCACTCGGACGCGCAACTCATGCGTCCACATCTTGCCGGGGACGAGCAGGGTCTTGGCGGCGACGACATCGTGATGACCTACTGCGCAATGGCGAACCTGGGGGTTGCCTATAAGCCCGTCATAGATGGCAAGCGGCTGGACCTCGAGGTGATGGCCCAGCATGGCAACAATCTGATCTTGCGGGACAACAACACCGGGGAACCGATCCAGCACATTTACGGCCACTACGACAACGACGCGACGAAGCAATCGGCAATGCAGCCCTGGCCCACATTCCGGATGAGCTTTCGCGGGTTTCAGAAAGCCTATCCGGATGGGGAAGTCTTTCTGAACAAGCCGCCCTCGAACCCGCTTCTGCGCCTCTTCGACATGTTTACCGAGACCGTGTTCTCGTCAGGCATCGCGCGCCAGCATCAAGAGGCCGCGCCGATCATGGACAATATGAGCCATTATGATGATCGCCTGCCCAACAAGACCTATGTATGGGGTGTGACAATCGGCGATGACGCGGTGTGCTGGACCGATGATTTCATTGCCGAGCAGCGCGGGCTGATCAACGCCACGGTTGGCGGCCGAGGCCTCGTCGTGTCTTATGACCCGGCTTATGAGAGTGTCGGCGTCTGGTACAATGACAGCGGGACGCCCGTCGCACAGGTCGATTTCTTTGGCAACTCGGATCAAGGGAAGCTCGAACGGGTCGAAACCCTGCGCTCGGGCATGTTCTGGCATGTCTGGGTCGAGTTCTTTCCCAAGACAGACATCAACCGGATGAACTCAACTGTAGAGGAAGGCGGATCAGATCCCTTGGAAGGCGTCACAATATGAGCATTCAGATTTGCATTCCGGAGTCGCTGACCAGGCTGATCGAACACAAAACGCGCCGCCCAACACCAGAGCAAAAATCAAAAGTTAGGATCGATATGAAACGTTTGAGCGCCGCTACGGCATGCCTTTGCCTTGCCGCCAATGTCGTGATGGCGCAGGACGCGCCGATCATCCACGATGCGGAATACTACATCCTCGAAGCCCAGAACGCCGAAAAGTGGACCGCCGACAATGCTGAGGTTGATCAACGGCTTGAGGCATTCAGACAGTCGAATGGGGGCAGGCCGCCCAATATCATCAACATTCTGATTGACGATATCGGTTTCGGCGACCTGGGCATTCCTGAATTGAATGCCGTGCGTGGATATTCGACCCCCAACATCAACGCGTTTTCGGATGAGGCGATGCGAATGGTGCGCATGTATACCGAACCGTCCTGCACTCCAACGCGCGTTGCGATGATGACAGGTCGGCTGCCGGTCCGGATGGGCATGGGCGACACCACGGTAGATATAGCAGGCTTCGGACTGCCCGCCGACGAAGTCACGCTGGCCGAGGTCCTGTCCGATGCAGGGTACGCAACGGCCCATGTCGGGAAGTGGCATATGGGCGACATCCCCGAGGCATGGCCGCATAATCAAGGCTTTGACTGGGCTGGATTTCCCGTTCATCAGCAAGGACAGCTGACGATCTACAACGACGATGCCATCAAAGAGCAGGTGTCGGTCGGGATTTCGGATTTCGAAGAGCGCTATATTCTGGATGATTTCTTCAGGCCCGACCCGGCTGCAATGGTCACGGGGCTGGAAGCCGAAAAAGGCACGCTCGCACGTGAGGTCGGCATTGCCGCGGGCGAGCGATGGGACGCGTTGAAATATGACGAGATGAACCAGCGCTACCAGGATCAGACGCTGTTAAAGCTGCGCGAGCTCGCTGGTGAAGAGACGCCTTTCTTCCTCCAATACTGGCCGCTGATTCCGCTGGACAATACCCGGGCAGGTCGCGACGGGCCCGAGTCACCGAATGGTGGTCTTTATGTTGACAAGATGCAGCAGCTCGATAGCTGGCTCGGGGACATCTTTGCCGAAATGGAGGCCTTGGGCATCGCCGACAACACCATCGTTGTTGTGATGGGCGACAATGGGCATTTCACCAAGTATTCGCCGCAATCCGGTTTCACCCCGATGGTGTTTGCAGGGGGCAAGGGCGACGTATCCGAGGGCGGTATCCGGGTCGACAGTTTCATCCGCTGGCCCGGTATGATCGAGGCTGACGGGATTGTTGGCGATATTGTCCACGTCTCCGATCTTTATACGACGCTTGCCCGTTTCGCGGGTGCAGATGGCGGTATCCCTCGGGACCGGCTGGTCGATGGTGTCGATCAGTCCGCGCTGTTGTTGTTGGGTGAGACGAACGGAAGAAGAGATCACCTGATCGTCTATTCGGTGCATACACCTAGGGCGGTCATCAAGGATCAGTTGAAGCTGCGAATTCCGGGCTCAGGTGAAAGCGCGATCCTTGCGGACTTTTTTGATGTCTATCGCGACACCCATGAAAAATATCCTGTTTCGACCGAAGTTGGTGCCTGGGGTGGACAGGAGTTCGTGCGCATCCTTGGCCGCCACCTGAAACGCAAGGAAAAATACCCCGACACCGAACCGGCGCGCGGCATTCCCTACGAAGGGATTGAAAACCTGCGTCCCGAGAGTCAGGCTGCGGTTGAGGCATTCCTGCTCAAACAATCCTCCGTCAGTAAATGATCTGACCGTCGTACACCGAAACTAAGGCGAGCATCTGGCTGATCCGGGCGCGCGCACGCCGCGTAGCTGCAACAAACACTAGGAGACCAATCAATGGCCACAAGAAACTGCGCGCGATCCGCATGTATCGTTGCCGCATGCTGCCTGCTTGCGGGCGGCGCTTCCGCCCAGTCACTGCCCGCGCCGGGGCAGAGCGAAGACGGGTGGCGGCATACGCTGGGCTTCTACCTTTTCACGCCGTTGCGAACCCGCGGCACATCGACGGTCGCTGGCCGATCGGTCGATCTCGATCTCAACCTCAGAGACGTGTTGGACGTCCTCGATTTTGCGGCAGCCGGGCGATATGAGGCCTGGAACGGAGATCTCGGTTTCATTGTTGACGCCAACTATGTGGGGATCGAAGAAGACACGACGCTTCCCGGCCCGCTTGGATCTGGGGTGAATGTCGATGTCCGGCAGAAATGGTTCGGGGTCATGGCCGCATACCGCGTTGCGGACGGCACCTATGGGGCGAACAATCAACGTTACACATTCGATATCCACGGAGGCGCGCGGTACAATTCGATCCGGCAGGAGATCACAATCACAACACCCGGGCCCGGTATGCCGCCGGTGCTTGGCGGCGATCAAGACTGGATCGAACCGGTGATCGGTGGTCGCGGCATGTGGCGTCTGAACGAGCGATGGACCACCGTCGCGTCGCTGGAGCTTGGCGGGTTCGGGGCCGGAGGCAATGACCTTCAGATCGGGGCTAATGTGGGATTTGACTATCAGCCTTGGGACAGGACGGCGCTCATATTCGGCTATCGCTATTTCAGTATCGATTACAGCGACACGCTCGATACTGGCGATTTCGCCTATGATGTGACACAGCAGGGGCCCTATTTCGGACTGAAGGTATTCCTGAACTGACGCCGATCGGTTTGAATCACCGCGGCAGGATTTGGCTATCGATCGGGTGTTGCGTCAGCGTCGCCCGGATCATGGGCCAGATGTCCTTCCCACGGTTGCCGGGGAATCTTCGGCTCTTCCGGATCGGCAATGTAGGATGGCGTCATGATTTGCACATCGTTCTCGGTGAAGACCGCCATGATATTTCGATGCAAATCCGACGTAATGCGTGGGATGGATGCGCCTCGTGTCGTGTAGGCGTTGATCTGGTAATTTATCGCGTAATCCGCCAAAGCAGTCCAAAGCACGAATGGTTCGGGCCTGCTCTTGAGCCCTTTCGTGCGATGCGCGGCTTCGATCAACATCGCTTCGACTTTCTCGGGACTTTCCTCGTAGCCAATTCCCACCGTTGTATGAAGCAGCAGCCCGCTCCCGTCGATCTTCTTGGAGTAATTTATGACCTCCGAGTTCAGCAGTTGCGCATTGGGGATCGAGATGAGTTCGTTCTTGATCGATTTCAGATGCGTTTCCATCAGCTTGATCTGCACGACATCGCCGATATGCTCGCCCACTTTGATGCGGTCCCCGATGGATGTTGATCGCCTGTAGATCACAAAAAGACCGGCCAGGATGTTGCCGACCACCGAATTCGAACCCAGCGACAGCATCGCGCCGATCAGAATTGTGAGCCCCTGAAAGGCCGCGGAGTCAGAGCCAGGTATGTAGGGAAACGAAAACACCAATGCGAGCAGGATGACGACGGCACGGGCGATATTGAAGGTTGGATTGATCCAGTGAGTTTCGAAATCACCCAGATCGAATGTTCCTGCCGCAACCGCATCAAAGAACACGCGTAGCCCTTTGATCACGTAACGCGTCAAGAGAGCGATGATCGCCAAGGTTATCAGATTTGGCAGGTAACTGATGAACCCGAGCACAATATGCAAAACAGGCTCGGTGACGTAGGTCAGCAGAAGCTGCGCGATATATCGGGTTTCCGCAAAGGACAGCAAGATGAAAGAGAGGTAGTAATAGAAACCGAGGAAGAAGAGCGTCAGCAGCACGAAGTTGACGCCAAAGCGGATCAGCGACGCGATGGCATCCGCCTGAACCTGCTCGTTTGTCGCTGACTCCACATTTGCGAAATGGCGGCGTACCAGGCCTGTTATCTTGCGTTTCAGACGTTTCTTGATCCAGAGTATTGCGTAGGAAAACAGACCAAAACCCAGGGTCCAACCCAGCGCTTCCAATGCGCCGGTAACCCGTGCCTCATCCGTTCGATCACTACGATATGTCAAGATTGCCAGTTCGATAGCCTCAGCCTGCATATGCGTCAGTACCGCTACATCCATCTGCTCCAGTTCGGAATCTGCCTCGGTGACCACGGTGATCTCGCTGCCATCAGCCAGGATGAGTGTGCCCAGATCATGGTCCTTAAAGGTAATCTCGACCGTGTTCCGGTCCGACGCTTCTGCCGCATCTATGATGCGCGTCTGTACGTCGAGAACCCGTTCCGACGCTGGCAAAGCACTAGAGCCCCGCAATCGAAACAGCTCTTCTCCGTCAACGATTACCGGTGCAAAGAAATGTTCCTGCGTGTCCGCGTCTTCAGCGACGACTTCAGGCGGTCGCGCCTCTTCCTGCGCAATCGCAGTAGAGGTCAGCAAACAAAGTGCAAGCAGGAAGAAGGTTCCCGTCAGAAACCCGAGCAGTCGCATCAAATTATCCTCGTTTCAGCCGCCATACTGCGAAAGCGCAGCCCGACCATGCAATGCTCAATTTTGTTTCGCGCCATCAACGCGTTCCAATATGCGCGATAATTGCCACCCCTACCTCGGCTTTTGTGGGGCAAGGCCAGATGGTATCATGCGGATATTGAGTTTGGCTGGGCCCAATCGAGTAACGTTGACCTACGCTGGTTCCGATGACCGATCGCCTGAAAGGGTCCGGGTATTCCTCCGTGGCGGTTGTCCCTTACCATTAGGTAGGCGGGTTCAACCCTAAAAACTTTTTGGTTGGCAGTATTTTTCTCGTCAAACCACTAACTTATGGTATCAATGCAGGAGGATTTCACGAAAAAGTGAGCGCCTTGCGGCGTTTTGAGCACCGTTGATTCTGGAGGTTTTGATGCTTCGACAATCCGCAATTTTGGTCACCTTTCTGTCTTTGCCCCTGTCAGCGATTGCAGACGCCGTTCCCAGCAAGGAAGCGGCAGAGGGCACATTCGCAGGGCGGCCGTACTCACCCTATGCCAACCGGACATTTCCAGAGCGGCCGCTTTGGGGCGATTCCCATTTGCACACCGGTCTTTCGCTTGATGCTGGTGCATTCGGAAACACCCTGCTGCCTGACGAAGCGTGGCGCTTTGCGAAGGGAGAGCAGGTGATTTCGTCAACCGGACAGCCTGTCCGTTTGGCGCGGCCGCTGGATTGGATGGTGTTGACGGATCACACTGACCTGATGGGATTTGCCCCTGACCTGCAGGCGGGGAAGCCGGGCGTTCTTGCTGATCCCAAAGGTTTGGAGTGGTACGAGGGATATAAAGCCGGCGGCGCGGATGCGGCCAAAGCAGCGTTCGACATCATCACCAATTTTTCCCAGATGACCCTTCCTGAGATCTTGCTGGAGTCCTACAGCCCCGGCGCGGATGCGTTTTCGTTCACATGGGAAGAAATCGTCATGGCGGCGGAGCGTCACAACGATCCGGGAAGTTTCACCGCATTCATCGGCTTCGAATGGACGTCGGTACCCAAGGGATTCAACCTGCACCGCAATGTCATGTTGCGGGACGGTCCGATCAGGGCGCTTCAGATGGTGCCCCCGGTCACCCAGCCGCCATATGGCGATACCGACCCAAAAGCGCTATATGCCTGGCTGGAGGAATATCAGGCTAAGACAGGCGGCCGCGCCGTGGCGTTTGCCCATAACGGGAACCTGTCCAACGGCTGGATGTTCCCGACCGAGGATACTTATCACGGCGGCAAAGTGGATGAGGAATACGTTCAGAACCGCGCAAAATGGGAGCCCCATTACGAGGTCACACAGATCAAGGGTGACGGCGAGGCACATCCCTTCCTAAGCCCAGATGACGCTTTTGCCGATTATGAAAACTGGGATGTTGGCAACCTCGACATTACCGAACTCAAGACCGACGAAATGCTGGCCGGAGAGTACGCGCGCGAAGCATTGAAGCGTGGCCTGGCACTGGAAGAGAAGTTTGGCGTAAACCCCTACAAGTTCGGCATGGGCGGCGCCACAGATAGCCATACGTCCCTGGCAACCGCCGAGGAAGAGAACTATTTCGGCAAGTCCGTCAGCGCCGAACCCTCTGCGACCCGGGTGCAGCACCCCTTCGTCGAAAGTGACCTGGGCGCGTTCGAAGGCCACACACTGGTTGCCTCGGGATATACTGCGGTTTGGGCCTCCGAGAACACGCGAACGGCCATTTTCGACGCGTTCAAGCGCCGTGAAACCTACGCCACTACGGGCCCAAGGATCGGGCTCCGTTTCTTCGGTGGGTGGGACTTTGTCGAAGACGATTTGCTGACCCGTCTCGTGGCTGACGTAGGATATACGAAAGGTGTGCCGATGGGCGGTGATTTGCGCCCGCGTGAAGGTGATGGCGCGCCAACTTTCCTGATTGGCGCACTGCGCGACCCGATCGGGGCGAATCTTGATCGGGTGCAGGTTGTAAAGGGTTGGCTGGACGCGGAAGGGGCGCTTCAGGAGAAGGTCTTTAATGTCGTTTGGTCGGATGATCGGGCTCTCGAAGCCGACGGCACGCTTCCCGACGTCGGGAATACCGTTGACCTGGAAACCGCCAGTTGGAGCAACACAATCGGTGCGTCTGAATTGGTTGCGGTCTGGTCAGACCCGGAATTCGACCCTGCGGAGCGAGCGTTCTACTACGCAAGAGTTCTCGAAATCCCGTCACCGCGCTGGGTGCTCTATGACAAGGTTCGGTTCGGTGTCGATCTGCCGGAAGAGGCGCAATTGACCCATCAGGAGCGCGCCTATTCATCGCCAATCTGGTATACGCCCAGCGAGTGATTGATCCGTCGGCGAATTCATGCTTCACCGGGCGGACCTGACCGCCCGGTTACCTCTGCTCCGGTAACAGAGAGAAAATCGGAAGTCTGCGCCGATCTCTTGAGGTGTGTTACTCACTCTTACGCTCTGCCTTGAACTCAGTCGGGATCGCTCATGCGCATTCTCAAAGAACCCCTGCTTCACTTTCTGCTGGTTGGAATAGCCATCTTTGTTTGGTTCGCCCGAGTTGAACCTGAAAACCCATCGGCGGCTCCACATGAATTGATAATTGTGGACGAAGGCGATGTAGACCTGTTGATCACCCGGTTTCAGACAAGCTGGAACCGCCCGCCAAACCAGACGGAATTGCAGGCTTTGGTCGACGCGCTGATCCGTGAAGAGGTGCTTGTTCGCGAGGCGCGCAAACTTGGGTTGAACCGTGGTGATCAGGTCATTCGCGCGCGGCTCGCGCAAAAGATGGACTTTCTGACCGACGCAATCGCCTCCTCGGTTGTTCCAGAGGATGACGTTCTGACCGCCTATCTGCAAGACAACCCCCAGCAGTTCTTGTCTGCGCCTCAGTTTGCATTCGAACAGGTCTTTCTGGGCGATGCACCAAACTCTGATGAAGTTCAGAACGCACTTTCTGCACTGAATTCCGGTATCGACCGGTCAAAGGTGGGCACGCCATCGTTGCTTCCCGCGACGATGCCCCTGTCCGCAGGTCGCACTGTCGACGCCACTTTCGGTCGTGGTTTCTCGGGGGTCATTGCACCGATGCATCCCGGTATCTGGACAGGCCCAGTCCCTTCGGGGTACGGGCAACACCTTGTTCGGATTACCGAAACGCGGCCAGCACAGCTGCCGCCACTGGAAGGCATCCGCGAGAACGTCGTGCAACAGTGGCGCCGCAAAGTCAGCGTGGAACTGTCGCAAGCGCAATACGAGAAACTGGCAGGGCAATACCAGATCACCATGCCCGACCTAGGAGCGATGGCCCAATGAGGTCGGCCTGGTTTTTCTTGCTGTCCATGTGTCTGGCCTTTGCGGCAAATGCCGGACATGCCCATGCCCTGGATCCGGGGTATCTCGACATAAGACAGTTGACGGCTGAAAGCTGGCAAGTGCTCTGGCGCACGCCGGACGTGAACGGCCGAGCCATGGAGATCGAGGCCGTATTGCCCGAGCACTGCTCACCTGCACGCGGCCCGGATCCGACATCTGATGGCGCCGCCTGGTTGTCAGTCTGGGTCGCGGAATGCGATTCAGGACTTGCCGGCCACCCGATCACCGTCAAAGGGCTCGAAGCGCAGAGAAATGACGTCCTGCTGCGTCTGCAACCCCTCGATGGTGAGCCAACGACCTTGCGTTTCACACCTCAAACGCCGGTTCTGACTGTCCCAATAGCACCAACAATCTGGTCGGTCTTCGCCAGCTATTTTCGCCTTGGATTCGAACATATCCTGGAAGGTTGGGATCATCTTCTTTTTGTCTTTGCCCTGTTCGTTCTGGTTCGCGACCCCTGGCGTCTTGTCGGCGCGATTACCGCGTTCACGGTGGCGCACTCGATCACATTGGCTTTGGCGACACTTGGGGTCTTGCGCGTTCCCGGGCAACCGGTCGAGGCGGTGATCGCTCTTTCCATCGTCTTTCTTGCGCTGGAAATACTCAAACAGAGGGACGGGCAGATGAGGCTGTCCGAACAATTCCCGTGGATCGTCTGCTTTTGCTTCGGTCTGTTGCATGGGCTCGGATTTGCGGGGGCATTGTCGGAAATCGGGCTGCCACCGACGGAAATCCCGGCTGCACTAATCGCCTTCAATATTGGCGTTGAGGCAGGGCAACTCACGTTCATCGCAGCGCTCTTTGCTTTGTTTTTGCTTGGGCGGAGTTCCAGACACCTCACCACGCCGACTGTCAAATCGATTGCGAAATCAGCAACCGGCTACAGCATCGGATGCCTGGCAACCTACTGGCTTGTAGAACGGGTAAGTGGTTTCGCACTATGACATCGGAATTCCTCGCTCTTCGGAGGATCAGCAAAGATCGGCCACGCGCCACTTGCTGATAGACCCTAGTTCATTAAAAACCCTTAGACCTACTCAGCGATTGACCGGGGTGCGCAATCGAAACGAGCAATCGGAGCGGCATCAAATCCTGACAGGTCCACTGCTCGCTTGGAACGAAGTGGACTTGCCGCTGGCGCACAAGACCGCCCTGATGTTGCTGACGATGGTTGTCGTCGCCTCGCTGATCGGGGTTTAGGGCCTGGGCGAGAACGTGCCTGAGACGCTGCAATAACTCGCCGCAGGACAGGCAATTCTGGCAGGCCTTGCGATCCTGCTCTGCGCGCTCATTCTCGACCGGATCATAGCGGGCAGGAAATAGCATCTTACCCGGCGCGCACGCCTGTTGCGCCGGATGAATCCGTTCTGATCAATTCAACTGTACTTCCCTCACCAGTGCGGTAACGTCACCGCATGAGGTCGAGATCTCGTCAATTCCCACTCTTATGGCTCTGTCTGAGCCTTGTTTTGCTGACCACGGCCAACTTCGCACAGGCCGCAAAGCGGGTAGCTCTGCTGATCGGTAACTCCGCCTATGCCACGCCCGAGATGAGCCTGCGCAACCCGGCGAACGATGTCGACGCCTTGGGCCAAGTCTTGAGGGATCTGGGATTTGTCGTGGCAAAAACAACCGATCAGGATGCCGCGGGCATGGAAACCGCCCTAAAGGCCTTTGGTGCAGCGGCGCAGGGTGCCGAGATGGCGGTGTTCTTCTATGCCGGTCACGGGGTGCAGATCGGCGGTGAGAACCATCTGATCGGAACCGAATTCTCAGGCAGCGATGTCGCCGCCCTTCGGAAAAGCTCGATCACCATGGCGCGAGTGCGCGACACAATCTCGCGCGCGGGGCCAGAGATCGGGATCGTGCTGCTGGATGCCTGCCGCAACAACCCGTTTGCTGAACGCGGGTTAGTGGAACAGGGGCTGGTTCGGGCCAAGGGCGGCGCGGGCCTTCTGATCGCTTATGCCACCGATCCCGGCAACGTGGCCTATGACGGCACCGGCGAGAACAGCGTTTTCACCAGCGGACTGCTTGATCATATCGCAACGCCCGGACTCGATACCCGGCTGATGCTGGGGCGGGTACGACAGCAGGTGGTGATGCAGACCGACGGGCGGCAGGTGCCCTGGGTCGAAGAGGCGGTGCTGAGCGAGCATGCTTTTGCCCCCGCCCTACCTGATGACACGCCCGATGACGCCACTGCCAGCGAGCTGGCCCGCTGGCGCAGCATCGCCTCTTCAGACGATTCGCGTGATTTCGACGCCTATCTGCGCGACTATCCCAACGGGTTATTCAGTAGCATCGCTCAGGAAAGGACGCGAATGCTCTCGACAAAGGCAACCTCCGCGCCCGCGGCCCCTTCTCAACCGCTGTTCGCTTCGGCTGATCCAGGGCGAATGGCCGCCGCGCTGACCGCACTTGGACTGTTCGATGCCGGGCGGGCGCGCGCGGTCCCTCCCGATCTGGCCTCGGCGCTGGAGGGCTATCGCAGGCACCTCTCTGACGGGGACGACATCAGCACCGAAGCGCTTTATCGCGATGCGGCGCAGGTCTCGATGTTTCTGGCGGCCACGACGCTGCAACGTCTGCGCACCGATCTGGTGGCGCTGCGCAGTGTCGAGCGCACGCTCGCCATCGCCGAGGTCGCGCTTGAGCAAATCGCAGAAATCGCAGAGACCAATGCCGACGCGCTGCCGGTGCTGCGGCAGGCCCATAACGATGTCTATGACATCCACCGGTCACGCGGCATCATCCTGCGGCGGTTGGACGAAAGTCGCAGCTATTATGACGAGGTCCTGAACCGTTCGGTCCTGTTCTTTCCGCCCGACGCCACCATTGCCTGGGTGGGTGGCGACGACCGGTTCCGGGACTTGCAACAGACCGGACACCACCTGAACGAAGACGCCGCGTTATTTCTGGCCCATGTCGCTCAGGCAGATGACAGCAAGAAAGGAAGCTACCAATGGCTGGCAGACCTGTTACCCCAAGAGTGATCGCGACAATGCTGGCAACGGCGCTGGCCCTGTCGGCCTGCAGCGACGGCGGGAACGACACGCGATCCACCACACTAACGGCGGTGCAGACCGGTGACAGTCAGGCCGAAGAGCAACTTGCCGAGCAGGCTGCGGCGCTGCAGAAGACGGTATTGCAAGGTGCCGTGGCCGGTGGAGCGACCGGCGGTTTGATCGGATTAGGCCTTGGCGGCAGCGATGATGTGGGCACTGGGATCTCGATCGGGCTGGGTGCGGGTGCCGCGGCGGGAACCTATGTGGCCTTCGTCCAACGAAAATATATCGGGCGTGAATCGCGGCTACGGCAGATCAAGAAGGATCTGGATGCCAATGCTGTCGAAATGCAGACCACGATCAACGTGATGAACCAGGTGCTAGCGGCGCAAAAGGCCGAACTGGATGCGCTCAAGGCGCAATCGGCAGCCGGGCAAATCTCGGGCACGCAGATGCAGCAGGAAATCACCGAGGCCAACAGCAACCTGGCGCAGATGCAGATCGCCGTTGACGGCGCGACCAAGCGGCAGGGCGAGTTCACCGAAGCGCGCAGCCTGACCGTCAAACGCGGGCAAAGCGCCTCGCCCATCGACGGCGATCTGGCCGCTTTGCAGAACCAGATCGGGCAGATGCGCGCGATCGCCAATGACCTGGCCACTGCGATCTGAGGAGGATGCCATGAGGGCCCTGTTTCCCCTGACCCTGCTCGCATTTGCGGGGTGTCAAACCACAACCGACCCGGCCGAAGGCGGGTTTTTCAACGGCGTCTCGGGCATTGCGACCGGAGCCTATGACGACCGCATCGACGCTGCCGAAGCGGATGTGGCCAGCGCGCAGACGCGCAATGATGCGCTTGCGGCACAGATCCGGGGGCGGGAATCTGAGCTGGCGCAGCTGAAGCTGAAGATCCTGCAACAGCGCGACGGACTGGGCGGGACGGACCCAGCCACCGCGCAGCGCATCGACCGGGTTCTGAATTCCAACCCGACCGGGTCCACCGATGCCGAGAAACTGGCCTCCTTGCAACGCAGCATTGCCGACGCGAAGGCGCTGAGCGCCGATCTGGCGCGGCTTTCGGGCTAAGCCGCCGGGCGGCGTCGCTCAGTCCAGATCGCGGATGCTGCGGGCCAGCCTGTCGGCGATGACCTGATGCGCGGCAGGCCCCAGCATGTGTTCAGCCGCTGGCTGCTGCAGCGTGCCGAAAATCATGTCGCCCAATTCCATCGATTGCCCCGCCGGATGAACGGGAATGTCGAGAGTCGCCTGCGCCTGCGGTGCGATCCGGGACAGCATTCTGGCACTGACAGGGGCCGGATCGCCGATCAAGTTTTCGGTCTCTATCTGCAGCCGCAACAGAACCACGTTTGTGTCCAAGACCGCGATCAGGTGTTGCATACGGTCAAGCCAGACGCGCTCCAACTCGGTCTGCACGGTTTCGAACCGTTCGGCATCCGCTGCTTGCAGATGGCGCATCAGGTGTCCGGTGAAGTGGATCTCGGTAAAATCCACATCGGGAAACAACGCCTGCAGCCCGTCCGAGGCCCGTAAAAACCGGTCGTTGCGGCGCGGATGCACGCGGTAGAAACGGTTCGAAAGCTGGTGCAGGGCGGACAGTTGCAGCACGCAAAGTTCAGCCCCTTTGGCGATGCTGATCAGATCGGGATCGCCAAGCCAGGCATCGAGCCCGCAATTCACGCCCCCCAAATTGACCGTCTTACGTCTCAGCCGCCGTTCCAGAAGCTCGCAATAGGGGGTTGGCACGAATCGGCCAAAGGTCTCCGTTCCGCCGAGACAAGCCAGATAGCGCGCGTCCAACGCGCGCCTTGGCCCGCGCACTGGCAGTTTTGAATTTCCATAAAAACACGTCACGTCTTCCGGCGACGGCGCGCCCGGAGCCTGATAGCTCATATCACCCACCTAATTGTTTCGTCTTCACCCGATAGCCACTGTGCAGTCACACAAGTTGCGATTCGGCTAATGCGCCAATTTGCGGCAAATCCTCATGGTCCCGCCCTCTTCCGCCCAGGCAGCAATGCCGATATGGTCCGGGCGAGAGTCGGGCGAAAGGCGGACGGCATGAGCATCAGCAAGGTTGGAGTGATCGGCGCGGGTCAGATGGGTAACGGCATCGCCCATGTACTGTCATTGGCCGATTACGAAGTCATCCTGTCCGATGTCAGCCAGGAGGCGCTGGACGGCGCGCGCGCGCTGATCGAGGCGAACATGGAGCGACAGGTGTCGCGCGGCAAGATCACCGAAGGTGACATGCAGTCGGCGCTAGGGCGTATCCACACCACGCTGAGCCTGCCCGAGATCGGCGCGACCGATCTGGTGATCGAGGCCGCAACCGAGCGCGAGACGATCAAACAGGCGATTTTCGAGGATCTGCAACCACATTTGTTGCCGCACACGATACTGACCTCGAACACCTCGTCCATTTCGATCACCCGGCTGGCCAGCGGCACCGACCGGCCCGAGCGGTTCATGGGGTTCCACTTCATGAACCCGGTTCCGATCATGCAACTGGTCGAACTGATCCGCGGGATTGCCACCGATGAGCCGACGTTCAAGGCCTGCAAAGAAGTCGTCGACCGGCTGGGCAAGACCGCCGCCAGCGCCGAGGATTTTCCCGCTTTCATCGTCAACCGCATCCTGATGCCAATGATCAACGAGGCGGTCTATACGCTGTATGAGGGCGTGGGCTCGGTTCAGTCGATCGACCAGTCGATGAAATTGGGTGCCAATCACCCGATGGGGCCGCTGGAACTGGCGGATTTCATCGGTCTTGATACCTGTCTGGCTATAATGAACGTGTTGCATGACGGGCTGGCCGATACCAAGTACCGCCCCTGCCCACTGCTGACAAAATATGTCGAGGCCGGGTGGCTGGGGCGCAAGACGCAGCGCGGATTCTACGACTATCGCGGCGAAACCCCGGTGCCGACACGTTAAGCAAGGGGCCAGCCCTTTCTTGACTTGTGGCTCGTTGCCGGGGGTCCGCCCGTTCGCGATTGAAATCGTCCACTGGACGGTTTCCGAGCCTCCGTGCACCCACAGGATATTATCAGCCAGATGAAGGGCGGATCAGTTTTGCTTGCCCAGGGCCAGAGTATGGTCGCGCAGCCAGGACATGAACTGGCGCGGGTTCTCTTCCAGCAGCTGCATTTGTTCGTCGCTGAGCGGCTCGCCGATCACCGGCGCCTGCGGTTTGTTGCAGGAACGCACGATCTCGCTCAGCAACAGGCCCTGCCGCAGGATCGGCGAAAGGCGGTTGGCGATCTGATACCAGCGCGAGTTTGAGCCGGGGAAGTAGATCGGCACGACACGCGCGCCCGAGCGACGGATCATCTTGGCGGTGAAGACACTCCACTCGCGTTCAATCGGGGGGCCAAACCACGTGTCAGAGGACATCACGACACCAGAGGGGAACAGCGCCACCGCGCCGCCTTCTTTCAGATGCGCCATCGCTTTACCGCGCATCTCCATCATCTTGGTCTGCGCTTCGGGGTCGTGCGGGAAGGGCACCGGGATCATGAACGAAGTCGCCGCCTCGTCTAGGCCAGTCAGGACCGAGCGGGTCAGAATGCGATAGTCCAGCCGCACGCGCCCGATCAGGTCGGCAAAGATCATGCCATCGACCATGCCATGCGGATGGTTGGCCACCACGACGACCGGTCCTTCTGTGGGTATGCGCGCGATCTGCTCAGAGGGAGTCTGCAACTCGATCCCCATGATGTTCAGCGCGCCGCGCCAGAATTTCTGACCCCGATAATACTCGTTCTGCTTTTCGAACTTGTTGACCATGCGCAGGATGGTGATCTTTCCGGTCACCCACTCGATGGCCCGGATCGCAGTCGAAGTCCAGCGGTCGTCAAAGGAATTGGCATAAGTCAGCGTGCGGCGGTCATAGACCTCGCCCTGGGAGGTCTCTGCCTCCGGCAACACACCTGTCTTATCGTTATGCGCGGTGTCGGCCACGTTCTGGTCTTCCTGTCCTATGCGCCATCGCGGCGGCGCTCAGAACCCTTCTCCGAACTTGTCGGCCACAAGAGCCTCGAGCGCATCTGCCAACGCCTCGGCATCGGGGCCGGACGTTTCAACGTCAATAGTGGTTCCGCGCGACGCTGCCAACATCAAAAGACCCATGATGCTGTCACCGGCGGCGGAAAGCCCGTCGCGCGAGACCTCTGCGGTGGCATCAAACCCTTCTACCACCTCCACGAGCTTGGCAGAAGCCCGCGCGTGCAGGCCCTTTTCGTTCACGATCTTAAGGTTGCGTTGAATCATTCGGTCCCATTTGTCTTCAATCCAGCGTCACGTTCTGCGCGTTAATATACTTGCGCCCGGCCTCAAGCGCGCCCCGCACCGCGTCGGCAATCGGCAAATGGCGGCTCTTTGCCAGTTTGATCAGCATGGGGAGATTCGCGCCATACAGAATGCGCCTATTGGCAGGGGCGCAGGCGCGCAGGCTCAGGTTGGAGGGCGATCCGCCAAAAAGATCGGTCACCACGGCAACGCCATCCCCGGTATCCACGGAATCGGCGGCGGCGCAAATCTCGTTCTGCTTTTCGTCGCGGTCGTGATCGGCCTCGATCGCCACGGCGACCAACCCCGGCTGTTTACCGACCACATGCTGGGTCGCGGCCAGGTATTCCCCGGCAAGCCCCCCATGCGCCACGATCACGATCCCGATCAATCCTGCTGCCTCTCACCCGCTATGCGGCGTTCCAGTTCGCGATGCCTTATTGACACTTGCTGGCCTTGCTCTGCAAGGACCTTTGCCATGGCTTCGGCCAAGGTAACCGAACGGTGTTGCCCTCCGGTACACCCAAATGCAACCGAGAGGTGTGTCTTGCCCTCATCGCGATAGGCGGGTAGCAGGAACAGCAGCAAATCATGAACCTGGTCGAAGAACGGATCAAAGCGCGGGTCCTGTGCCACATAGTCGGCTACCGACTGATCGCGGCCATCCTGGCTTCGCAAATCAGGGTCCCAATGCGGGTTGGCAAGAAACCGGCAATCGAACACCATGTCCACCCCGCGCGGCAGCCCGCGCTTGTAGGAGAACGACTCGACCGAAACCGCCAGTTCCCGCCCCTCACCCTTGGCAAACCAGCGTTCGACCTCGTCGCGCATCTGATGCACGTTAAGCGCGGTGGTGTCGATCAGGGTATCAGCGATGTCGCGGATCGGTCGCAGCAGCTCGGTTTCGCGGCGCACACCGGCCAGCGGGCTGGCCCCGCGGGACATCGGATGCCTGCGACGCGTTTCAGAGAACCGGCGCAGCAGCACCTCTTCGCTACAGTCGAGATAGAGCGTGGTGAGGTCCAGCCCCTCGGTCCGTGACAGTTTCGCGACCATATCCAGAAAGCCATGCGTCGAAAAATCACGGTTGCGTGGGTCAAGGCCCAGCGCCATGGGTCGGTCGCTGGCCGGGCTGTCGAGCAGCCGGTTCAGAAACCGCATCGGCAGGTTGTCAATCGCCTCATAACCCAGATCCTCGAGCACTTTTATGGCGCTGCCGCGCCCAGCGCCGGATGGGCCGGTGACCAGCACGATCCGCTGCTTTCCGTTCATCTGTTCGGCCATTCCGGCGGCACCCGCCCCGCTTTGAGTAGTTGTACTAACGCTGCCGCAAGATTTGGGGCATTTGGCGCGCCAAGCAAGGGCAATCGGCAACCCAGCAGCACTGTTTCGGCCTGTGAGGGCATCCGGGCCGCTTCGGTACAATCGAGATCGAGGATGTAGCTGAGTGGCATGGACGCGGACGGCAAGGCGCGCAGCAGACCAATCCCGCGCGCCTCGATCAATCCGGCAATTGGGTCGGGGGCTGAGGCCAGAACTTGTGCCCGATCACGGGTCAGGTCGACGCGATCATCGGCCACCAGGGTGGCGCCAAGCGCCATCATCTCAAGCGCCAGTGCCGATTTGCCGCTGCCCGATCGCCCGACGATCAGCAGCGCGCCGCCACCCATGGCGACGCAACTGCCGTGGATGTTCGCTTGGGTTGCCTCGGCAAAAGGGGCAAGCGCGCTTGGGCCGGTCGGATCAGACACCGGATCAGACCGGCAGGCCCACGACAAACCGTGCGCCCAGAGGCTCGGAAGTGATGTCGGCCTCGGTCGGACGGATGTTCTCGGCCCAGATCACACCGCCATGCGCCTCGACAATCTGTTTCGAGATCGCCAGCCCAAGACCCGAATTGTTGCCGAAATGCTCTTCGGGGCGTTGCGAATAGAACCGCTTGAAGATCTTGCTGAGTGCCTCGTCGGGGATGCCCGGCCCGGTATCCTCAACCACGATCAGCACGCGGTTCGATCTGTGCCGGGCCCAGACCCGGATCGCGTCACCCTCGTCGCAAAAAGAAATGGCATTGGTGATCAGGTTCACAAAAACCTGCGCCAGCCGCGCCTCAAGCCCCAAAACAAAGATCGGCTCCGACGGCATGTCGACGATGTAATCGACACCCTTGGTGCGCGCCTCTTCACCTAGATGCCGGTTCAGGTTGCCCAGCATGGTCATCAAGTCAAAGGCCTGCTCTTCTTCCTTGACCAGTTCGGCATCCAACCGCGAGGCGTTGGAAATATCGCTGACAAGGCGGTCCAGTCTACGGACGTCATGTTCGATCACATTGAGCAGTTTGGCGCGCTGATCATCACGCTTAATCATGCGCATGGTACCCACCGCCGATTGCAGACTGGCCAGCGGGTTCTTGATCTCATGCGCAACATCCGCCGCGAACTGCTCGTTGCTGTCGATACGGCTGTAGAGAGCGCCAACCATGCCGCGCAACGCACCGCTGAGGCGCCCGATCTCGTCCGGACGCGCGGTCAGATCGGGAATGCGGATGCGTCCGGGGTTGATCTTGCGCGTATCCCGGTCGCGGCCCAGCTCTGCCGCTGCGGCCAGATCGGCAAGCGGGTTCGCGATGGTCGAGGCCAGCACAAGGCTGAGCCCGATCGAGACCAGCAAGGCCACCAAGAACATCTGCAGCACGCGTTCGCGTTCCTGTCGTGCCAGCGCATCAATCTCGCCCGCAGGGCTGAGCATTACCACAAGACCTACAGGTGTCGTGCCTTGCAGAACCGGTGTTGCGGCGGCAACCACCGTCCCGCCCTGCGCATCGATCAATGTGTCGACGCGGGTGCCCTGTGACAGCGCCGCAGGCAATAGCCTGCGCAATTGTCGCTCAACATCGGGGGCGACCACTTTGGGCGCCTGCGCAAATACCGACGAGACCATGCCCCAAACCGCCGCCAGCGTATCGCTGATCACCGTTTGACCCTGTTGTTTCGCTTGCGCCTCGGGCGACAGTTCAACCGCCTTGGCCCGGCCCACCAGACGTTCGGTGGCGTCATAGACCAGCACCTCGACCCCCGGTCGCAAACTGAGCCCGGCCAGAGTATCCTCGACATTGACCCCGCCTCGGTTGGCCAGATTGACTGCGAATCCCTCGGGCAGCTGCACCTCGAACACATCGGCGACAAGCTGCGCCTCGCCAACCAGCGCGCTGGCGCGCTGCTGGACCAGCCCGTGCCGCGAGTCGTTGAGATACAGAATACCGGCGACCAAAATGATCAGCGCCAGCAGGTTAAAGGTGATGATCTTGCGCGTCAGCGGCGAGCTGCGCAGAGCAAACAGACTGCGGCGCGATCGTTTGACGCGCAGTTCCTGCGACACGTCATCATTGGGGGTGACCCAGTCATCCCCAAGCACAACGTCGCCACGGAGTTTCGTCTCAGGCGCACCTGAATCGCCCACGATGCCCCCCAGTCTTGGGACCCGAACCGTCAAGACGGTCATTCTTCGTTATATCTGTACCCGATGCCGTAGAGCGTCTCAATCGCGGTAAAGTCATTATCCGCCGTGCGCATCTTCTTGCGCAGTCGCTTGATATGGCTGTCGATGGTTCTGTCATCCACATAAACCTGATCGTCATAAGCCACGTCCATCAACTGATCGCGGCTTTTCACGAAGCCGGGCCGTTGCGCCAGCGCCTGCAGCAGCAGGAACTCGGTAACTGTCAGCGACACGTCCTTGCCCTTCCAGGTGACCGCGTGGCGCAGCGGGTCCATCCGCAGCTGACCTCGCTCCATCACCTTGGCCTCGACCGGGGTTTCGCCCGCCTCGTCACCCGCGATGGCATCTTGACGGCGCAGCAGCGCACGGATGCGTTCGACCAGCAGTCGCTGCGAAAACGGTTTTTTTACATAATCGTCCGCGCCCATACGCAGGCCCAGAACCTCGTCGATCTCGTCATCCTTCGATGTCAGAAAGATCACCGGCATCTGCGACTTCTGACGCAGGCGTTGCAACAGGTCCATCCCGTCCATCCGCGGCATCTTGATGTCAAGCACGGCCATATCCGGCAGCTTCTTGTTGAACGCATCAAGCGCGGCCTGACCGTCATTGTAGGTTTCGACCTCGAACCCTTCCGCCTCAAGGGTCATGGACACCGAGGTCAGGATGTTTCGGTCGTCATCTACGAGCGCAATTTTCGACATGCTTTTATCCCTACTCTGCTCTGCATTGCCTTTTTTTCTTACATTCATGGCTGTTTTACCGGTCCGAATCAATCAATAAGTGCGAATCACTCGGGCCTTTCACGTGTCGGGTTGCAAAAAAGCGGTCCCTTAGGCCGCCTGCTGTTATGCCGTTAAGTCACGCCATGGATGGTTGCGCTAAACTCAAACTTGGTTGCGCTAACTAGGGGCTGGCCATCTGTTCATGCCCCAAAGCGCCGTGTTAAGACCGCCCATACCGGTTAAACTGCCGGTGAATTCGCCCACTTAGCGCGCAGGCGCTCGCATGGCCCACGGGCCACCACAGGAGACTGAACGAATGACATCTGGACGGGTTAACCCGCAATTCCGCCTCGAAGATCAGGGCATCGAGGGTCTGGGCAATGTCTATTACAACTTCATGGAACCCGCGCTGATCGAAGAAGCGCTCAAGCGGGGCGAAGGCACGCTGGGGAATGGCGGCGCCTTTCTGGTTACAACCGGCAAGTTCACCGGCCGCTCGCCCAAGGACAAGCACGTGGTCAAGACCGATAGCGTCGCCGAAGGCATCTGGTGGGACAACAACGCCGCGATGACCCCCGCAGGGTTCGATGCGCTGCACGCCGACATGCTCGAACACATGAAGGGCCGCGACTATTTCGTTCAGGATTTGGTCGGAGGTGCCGATCCGGCCCACTCGATCAATGTACGCATGATCACCGAGATGGCCTGGCACAACCTGTTCATTCGCCATCTGCTGCGCCGTCCCGACCGCGAGGACCTGAACGAGTTCGTGGCTGATTTCACCGTCATCAACTGCCCCAGCTTCCAGGCCGATCCCGAACGCCACAACTGCCGCTCGGAAACCGTGATCGCGATGAATTTCGACAAGAAGCTCATCCTGATCGGCGGCACCGAATATGCTGGCGAGAACAAGAAATCGGTCTTTACCCTGCTGAATTACATGCTGCCGGAAAAAGGCATCATGCCGATGCACTGCTCGGCCAATCATGCCAATGGCAACCCGGTCGACACCGCAGTGTTCTTCGGCCTGAGCGGCACCGGCAAGACGACGCTCTCGGCCGATCCCGAGCGCACGCTGATCGGGGATGACGAACACGGCTGGTCCGATCGCGGCACCTTCAACTTCGAAGGAGGCTGTTACGCCAAGACCATCAACCTCAGCCCCGAGGCCGAGCCGGAGATCTATGCCACAACTACGAAATTCGGCACCGTGATCGAAAACATGGTGTTCGACCCCGAGACCAAGGAACTGGAATTCGACGACGACTCGCTGACCGCGAACATGCGCTGCGCCTACCCGCTGGAATATATCTCGAATGCGTCCAGCAGCGCCTTGGGCGGGCATCCCAAGAACATCATCATGCTGACCTGCGACGCCTTTGGCGTGCTGCCGCCGATCGCCCGGTTGACCCCGGCGCAGGCGATGTATCATTTCTTGTCAGGTTTCACCTCGAAAGTGGCGGGCACCGAGCGCGGCGTGACCGAGCCACAGCCGACATTCTCGACATGCTTCGGCGCGCCCTTCATGCCGCGCCGCCCCGAGGTCTATGGCAACCTGCTGCGCGAAAAGATCGCCCAGCATGGCGCCACCTGCTGGCTGGTCAACACTGGCTGGACTGGCGGCGCCTATGGTGTGGGCAGCCGGATGCCTATCCGAGCCACTCGTACTCTGCTGACCGCGGCGCTTGATGGGTCACTAACCGAGGTGGAATTCCGCAAGGACTCAAATTTCGGATTTGACGTGCCGGTGTCCGCGCCAGGTGTGGCCGAGGTCCTGCTGGACCCGCGCCGTACCTGGGACGATCAGGCCGCGTTCGACAAGCAGGCCGCCAAGCTGGTCCAGATGTTTGCCGACAATTTCGAGCAATACCTGCCCTTCATCGACGACGACGTCAAAGCCGTCTCAATTAGCTGACCCGTCCGGCGGTGCGGCAATGATAGGTCACGCTAAGTGCGAGGTTTGTTTCAGGAATGGGCGTCCGGTAACCCGGACGCCTTTTTCGCGGCGGTGCGCGAGGATGTCGCCTGGACGGTGATGGGGACTCACCCGCTGACCAGGCGGTAGAGCGGGATGGCCGATCTTCGGGATCGGGCCTTCGGTCGTCTGCCGCAGGTGCTGCACGCGGTGTCTCGATGTCGGTTACCGATTTCTTTGTCGATGGCACGGACGCCATTGCCGAACTTCGATCCCGCGGCACGGCACTGAATGGCCGCAGATACAACAACGAGATTTGCCGGGTGATGCATTTCGGTGGCGACAAGCAGATTCGCGAACTGACGATCTATCTGGATTCAGCATTGATTATATCTGTATTCGAAAAAAACGAATAAAGCGGACCTCTGGGCCCGCGCGACGGAGGTTGACGCTACGGTAAGTGTTACCGGGCCTTAAATGCCGACGAGTTATGTAACATTTTAATTGCTGCAATCACCTTTTTTGGACATATTGTCGTAACAATGGGAAAAGCCCGGCGCAGATTTGCACCGGGCGACACAATAAAAAGGGCTTTTGGCTGCCACCACTCACTCACGGACAGCCCCAAGTATGCAAACACTAAGAAAATATCACGCGGTGTCAATATGACACTTGGAAATTTGCAAACTGCCGGGCTGGAAAACGGACAGGCTCGGACCCGCATTAAAACGGAACAGGTAGCGACGCAGGCAATGATGGAAATTTCAAAACTGGCTGAACTAAGAAAACTGCTGCAAAGCATGGAGCGGTCACTCGGATTGCAGGAGCTCTCACCGGTCGAGCGCGACGTCTATTACGCGGCAAGCGAGATCTCGAAATCTGACGAAGAGGTGCGGACGGTCCTATTGATCGAACACAGCCTGTTGCAGACGGTGTCGAGACCGACATTCTTCCGGGCGCTCAAATCTCTCGTGAACAAGGGGTACCTGTCGCAGGGCCGGGCCTCGAACCGGGGCCGGTACCTGGTCAACCAACCTAGGACCTGATCAACCGGAAACCTCGGACATTTCATGTTGCGTGCCAGATTGAGCGAAGCCTTGGTGGCTTCAACAGCGTATTTTGTGGCTTATCTGGTGACGTTTCAGATATTGATGCCGCTTCAGAACGCGTTTTTTCCCGCTTATCCCAGTCAGGCCAGCCTGCTGTTCCTGCCGCACGGCGTCCGGGTTCTGAGCGCGTGGCTGTTGGGATGGCGGGCAATCCCGGCCCTTCTGCCCGGCGTATTTCTGGTCTTTTTGCATGCCGGTGGCTTGAACGTATTCATGCCCAGCCGCCTTGCAGCGATCGCCATCGCGGTCACGGTGGTGCCAGTGGTTTTCTACGCCCTGAAAGCCGCCGGTTGGAATCTGTTTCCGCGTGCCGACAAAGACCCCTGCTGGATCTGCATCATGGGAGTGGGCGTGGTGACCTCGCTGCTGATCTCGGGCCTAACCAACATGGTATTCGGCAGTGCCACCGCCGAATACATCGCCTTCCTGATCGGTGACGTCGCCGGGCTGTTCTTTCTGATGCTGGGTCTGCTCTATTTCTTCCGGTTCTTCGGCAATCGCAGTCCGAAGGCCTGAGACCCTATCCCATAAGCGCGCGCAGCAGCAAGTTCAGCCCCGCCAGCAGTAACACGATCAAGGTCAGCTTGCGGAACACGTTCTGATCAATCCGGTCCTGCCACCGCCCGCCCAGCCACATGCCGATCGCGGCGGGCAAAATCAGCACCAGCGACAGCGGCAGGGTCTCGGACCGCAGCACGCCCGAGCCAAGATGCGCCAGCGCCACCGCGCCCAGCCCATAAATCACTCCCTGAATCCGCATCTGGTCACGCTTGGGCGTATTGAGCGCGTTGAGATACGCCACGATCGGCGGCCCCCAGACACCCGACATGCCCCCGACGCCGTCCGCAAATGCGCCCACCAATGCATCACTGCGCGATGAAGCGTGACCCAGTCTGGACCGGCCCCCCAGCAACTGAATCGCAGCGAAGGCAACGACCGGAACCGCGATCAGCAGCAGAAAGATCGACGCCGGTATCCGCGTCTCCAATTGCGAAGTGGCAAGCAGCCAGACCAGCTTGAACAGCAGGAACACCCGGAACCGCCGGATAGACCTGACCGCAGCCTCGGCCCCGTGCCGCAGGGCTTGCATCCCGTTAGTCACCAGCGTCGGCAGGATCAGCCCAGCCAACGCCCAGTCCGGTGGCAGCAACGTGCTTAGCCCTGAAACAAAGATCATCGGCATGGCAAACCCGACCATGCCCCTGACCATCCCGGCCAGCATCGCGATGGCCAGAACAAGCATGAATTCATACGGCGACTAAATCGAAAAGGCGGCTCCATGCCGCCCCTAATTTCACGTCCGTCAGTTGCTGCACTGCAAATAACATCACGCAACTATCGCACAATAACCGAGGTTTTTGCGTATTTTAATTGCGCTGCACGTGCAAAGTGATATCACCGTGCGAAGCTAGGAGGAATCACATATGCCCCATGATGGACAGGATATTTCAGCGATGCAAAACACCGTTCTGATCCCCGACCTCCTTTCGGTCACGCGCGCAGCACTCGCTCCCGTGGACACCGTATTCGAACTGGCCCGCGACCGAGTACGCGCCACCGTCAGCGCCGATGGCCGTGTGTCGTCCGGCCTGATTGAGGCCAATCAAACCGCCGCCCACGGGCTGGCCTGGCTGGCGACCTATCGCCAATCGCTGACCCAGATGCAGCGCTGGGCCGAGAGGTTGGAAGGCGACGGTAAGTTCGGTGAGTTGGAACAACTGCTCCACCAGATCGCGTTCGGAGAATACCTCTGGCAGATCTATGGTGGCATTCAGATGAACCAAGGCGAAGTCGTACGCCTGCAGGATCTGGGCCTTAGCCAGGACGACATGCGCGCCATGATGGCACCCGACGTCATGACCCTGACCCAGAACGGCAACACTCAGGCCGCGCGCACACGGCTGGTGGAACTGATGCAGGATCAGACTGCCTCGGCCATGTTCGGCACTTCTGGTTTGGACGAAGAGCTTGAGATGATCCGCGACCAGTTCCGCCGCTATGCCGCCGAAAAGGTCGAACCCTTTGCCCATGACTGGCACCTGAACGATGAACTGATCCCGATCGAGGTGATCGAGGAACTGGCCGAAATGGGCGTGTTCGGTCTGACCATACCCGAGGAGTTCGGCGGTTTCGGCCTGTCCAAAGCCTCGATGTGCGTGGTCTCGGAAGAGCTGTCGCGCGGCTATATAGGCGTCGGCTCGCTGGGCACCCGCTCGGAGATTGCCGCCGAGCTGATCATCGCGGGTGGCACCGACGAGCAGAAAGCCAACTGGCTGCCCAAGATCGCCAGCGCCGAGATTCTGCCGACCGCCGTCTTTACCGAACCCAATACCGGTTCCGACCTGGGCTCCTTGCGCACCCGCGCAGTCAAGGACGAGAATGGCAACTACCAGATCACCGGCAACAAGACCTGGATCACCCATGCCGCGCGCACCCATGTGATGACGCTGCTGGCGCGCACCGATTCCACCACCAAGGATCACCGCGGGCTTTCCATGTTCCTGGCCGAAAAGACGCCGGGAACCGACGAAAACCCCTTCCCCACGCCTGGAATGACCGGCGGCGAGATCGAGGTTCTGGGCTATCGCGGCATGAAGGAATACGAGCTGGGCTTTGACGGGTTCGAGGTCAAGGGTGAGAACCTGCTGGGCGGTGAAGAGGGCAAAGGCTTCAAACAATTGATGGAAACCTTCGAATCCGCCCGCATCCAGACCGCCGCCCGCGCCATTGGTGTGGCGCAATGCGCGCTGGACATCGCCATGCAATACGCCAAGGACCGCAAGCAGTTCGGCAAGTCGCTGATCGACTTCCCCCGCGTATCGTCCAAGCTGGCGATGATGGCTGTCGAGATCATGATCGCGCGGCAATTGACCTATTTCTCGGCTTGGGAAAAGGACCACGGTCACCGCTGCGACCTTGAGGCCGGCATGGCCAAGCTGCTGGGGGCCCGCGTGGCATGGGCGGCGGCGGACAATGGCTTACAGATCCATGGCGGCAACGGCTTTGCGCTGGAATACAAGATCTCCCGCGTGCTGTGCGACGCCCGCATCCTGAACATATTTGAAGGTGCGGCTGAGATTCAGGCGCAGGTTATCGCCCGTCGCCTGCTGGGCTGATCTGTCAGTCTTAGAAATTGCCAAGGGCCGCATGTTGGGATGTGGCCCTTTTTTGATTCTGCGTATGTGGAACTATCAGCCTAACCTCAGCTTCTCTGGTGTGGCAAAAGCCCCAAGCTAAAGAAAACTGCGTAACAAATCCAACTCCAGAGCCCGGTCACAAATAACAATGAAGGCCATATAACCAATGCCAAAGCCTCCATTCCGGTCGGGCAGCATTCTGAGGAAATGGCAAAGAACCAAATCAAGCCAATTAGGCACGCGGCGCACAGAAGCGCAAAAACTCTAAATAGCCATTGTACGCCAAGGACGAAGAGTATCAGCGATACAGGCAACGTCGAATACAGCAGCACATTGACGACGATGGGAAGGAATGGAACCTCACTCATATCGCCCGCCTCGACCGCCATTGAAACAAATCAGCACATTTTTAGCTTTGCACAGTTGTGGCTAGGCACTCAAAAAGAATCCCCCGCCGGTTTCCCGGCGGGGGCGATTTTAGCAAGGTGGGTAGTTACCCCGCCTTCTTACCAGTCTTCGCGAACCACGACGCGGGTCTTGATCGGCAGCTTCATCGCGGCAAGACGCAGGGCCTCGCGGGCGATGTCGTCATCGACGCCATCGATCTCGAACATTACCCGGCCGGGTTTGACCTTGGCCGCCCAGAAATCCACGGAACCTTTACCTTTACCCATACGGACTTCGGTCGGTTTCGAGGTCACCGGGGTATCCGGGAAGATCCGGATCCAGACGCGGCCCTGACGTTTCATGTGACGGGTCATCGCACGACGTGCAGCTTCGATCTGACGCGCGGTCACACGCTCGGGCTGCAGCGCTTTCAGACCGTAGGCACCAAAGTTCAGATCAGAGCCGCCCTTGGCTTCGCCCTTGATCCGGCCTTTGTGCATCTTGCGAAATTTAGTACGCTTTGGTTGAAGCATCTCATTCTCTCCTTAGCGACGACCGCCACCAGCACCACGAGGTGCAGGGCCGTCCTGGAGTTCCTGTGCTTTACGGTCACGTGCCTGCGGATCGTGCTCCATGATCTCACCTTTGAAGATCCAGACCTTGATCCCGATGATCCCGTAAGGGGTCTTCGCTTCGGCATGTGCGTAATCGATGTCGGCACGCAGGGTGTGCAGAGGCACGCGCCCTTCGCGGTACCATTCGGTCCGTGCGATTTCCGCGCCGCCCAAACGACCAGCGACGTTCACCCGGATACCCAGGGAGCCCATACGCATGGCGTTCTGAACCGAGCGTTTCATCGCGCGGCGGAACGAAACCCGACGCTCCAGCTGCTGAGCGATCGACTCGGCAACCAGCTGCGCGTCAAGCTCGGGCTTGCGCACTTCGACGATGTTCAGGTGCAGTTCGCTGTCGGTCATCGACGAGATCTTTTTGCGGAGAACCTCGATATCGGCGCCTTTCTTGCCGATGATGACACCCGGACGCGCGGTGTGGATCGTCACGCGGCACTTTTTGTGCGGACGTTCGATGATCACACGGGCGATGCCCGCCTGCTTACACTCATCCTTGATGAACTCACGGATTTTCAGGTCTTCCAGCAGAAGATCACCGTAGTCCTTGGTGTCGGCGTACCAACGGCTATCCCAGGTGCGGTTGACCTGGAGGCGCATGCCGACCGGATTTACTTTATGACCCATTAGGCTTGCTCCTCTACCTGACGCACCTTGATGGTGATCTCCGAAAACGGCTTCATGATCTTGCCGAACCGGCCACGTGCCCGCGGACGGCCGCGTTTCAGGATCAGGTTCTTGCCGACCCAAGCCTCGGCGACGATCAGTTCATCGACATCCAGGTTGTGGTTGTTTTCAGCGTTGGCGATGGCGGACTGAAGGCATTTCTTCACGTCCTGCGCGACCCGCTTGTTCGAGAAGGTCAGGTCCGTCAGGGCCTTTTCAACCTTCTTGCCACGGATCATCTGTGCCACCAGGTTCAGTTTCTGCGGGCTGGTACGGAGCATACGGGTTTTCGCCATTGCTTCGTTGTCTGCCACGCGGCGGGGGTTCTTTTCCTTGCCCATGACTTACTTCCGCTTCGCTTTTTTGTCGGCGGCATGGCCATAATAGGTCCGGGTCGGCGAGTACTCACCGAACTTCTGACCGATCATGTCTTCCGAGACATTGACGGGGATATGCTTGTGACCGTTATAGACACCAAAGGTCAGACCCACGAACTGGGGCAGGATGGTGGAACGGCGCGACCAGATCTTGATCACTTCATTGCGGCCCGACTCGCGCGCAGCTTCAGCTTTCTTAAGCACATAGCTGTCGACGAAAGGACCTTTCCATACAGAGCGAGACATCTATTAACGCCCCTTCTTCTTGGCGTGGCGCGAGCGGATGATCAGCTTTTGCGACGCTTTGTTCTTGTTGCGAGTGCGCTTGCCCTTGGTTGGCTTGCCCCATGGGGTCACCGGGTGACGACCACCCGAGGTCCGGCCTTCACCACCACCGTGCGGGTGGTCGATCGGGTTCATGACAACACCACGGACCGACGGACGCACGCCCTTGTGGCGCATACGACCGGCTTTACCGTAGTTCTGGTTCGAGTTGTCGGGGTTGGACACGGCACCAACGGTGGCCATGCATTCCTGACGCACCATGCGCAGTTCACCCGAGCTGAGGCGGATCTGGGCGTAGCCACCGTCGCGACCCACGAACTGGGCATAGGTGCCTGCGGCACGCGCGATCTGACCACCCTTGCCGGGCTTCATCTCGATGTTGTGGATGATGGTACCGATCGGCATGCCCGAGAACGGCATTGCGTTGCCCGGTTTGATGTCGGCTTTCTGGCTGGCGACAACCTTGTCACCAACGGCCAGACGCTGAGGAGCGAGGATATAGGCCTGCTCGCCATCGTCATATTTAACCAGTGCGATGAAGGCGGTCCGGTTCGGGTCATACTCGATCCGTTCGACGGTTGCCGCCACATCGAATTTGTTCCGTTTGAAGTCAACGATCCGGTAGAGGCGTTTTGCGCCACCGCCGCGACGACGTGATGTGATACGTCCGGTGTTGTTCCGGCCGCCCGATTTCGTCAGACCCTCGGTGAGGGATTTGACAGGACGTCCTTTGTACAGCTCCGAACGGTCGATCAGCACCAGCCCGCGCTGGCCCGGCGTCGTCGGCTTATACGACTTGAGTGCCATGCTTTCTGTCTTCCGTTTAGCAATGCGGGGTTTCCCCGCTATGTGTGAGGCCCCCGTAGGTGCCCGATGTATAGGGCCCCGAAGGTCCCCGATTCCAAATATCAACAGCCCCGGAACGAATCCGAGGCCGCAAGATTGCGCGGATGTAGCAGGGTTGGAGATGGGTGTCCATGGCTTTGTTTCACAAGTCGGGTTGAGTTCCGACCTCCCCTGACACCGGACGGATTTAGCTTACGGCCGCTGTCTTTGGAATGCCAAGTGTCGTGAAGTCGTTGAGGATCGCGGCGCGGATTTGGATTTCCGCAACCTGTCGATCGAAGTCACGCGCAGAGAGGCGTTAACTTGGTTGGCATCGGTGCGAACTTCGTCGCCGACTAGCTGGCTTCAGTGGCCGAGACCATCACTGCAACGAAGTATCTTCAGACAGGTCGTTCGGACTTGGAGCAGAACTGAATTCGTGCAACTCGCTGGACAGATCTGGCATGTACAAACACCAGCGTCATTGTGCCTTGGCTCAACGCTGGAGTGCGGAGTTCCGAGTTTCAAAGTCTAAATGCGGATCAGCTTAGGCCGACAGTACTGGAAGGTAGCGTTCCAAACAGGCGGCGATAGTCCTTGGCAAATTGCCCCATGTGCCAAAAGCCATGCGCGTTTGCGACGTCGGAAATGCCCACACCCTGAGGGCGCCTGGCCAATTCGCTCCTCACCTTGTTGAGCCGGGACTTGAGATAAAACTGTTTGGGTCCCACACCATAGACCTCTTGGAATGCGCGTCGCAAAGTGCTGACGGGCACACCAACTTCGGCGCAAATTTCACTTATCGGCACATTGTCCGTCAACGCCGCATTCATCACTTCAACGGCATTCTTGACCAAGCGCGTTCTGTTTCGGTCGTCGCCCTTGTGGGTTTGAGGCCCCAGAGAAGCCAACATTTCCAGAAAATCGACAATAAGATCTTCCTCTTCCAATTGGGAAAGGGGGCCGGACCCGCCGGAAATGCACTGCCTCGCCCTAAACCGCAGCTTGGCGTATAACCCTCCGGGATCATCGACTTCTGTGAGGGACGATTGCTCCAGGTTCTCGGCAATTTCGACCCCGATTTTCCGGGCAACCTGCTCTGCCCGCCCCATTTCGACCGCGAATGACACTCCCGAAAAATCCGACACACTCACTCCGTCGAACGGGTCTTCATTCCCGAAAGTCATGACGGAAGTTGCCCGGGGGCTGCGGCCAAGCCAGTGACTGAGCACCCCCGGATCAGGCAGGCCAAAAGCCAGCATCCCCTTTTGGGACACTCCGGCCTGGTACATTGACCGGTTGAAGGAGGTATCAATCATGGTCAGATCCCGACCTGACCAGACCGATACCCGTGCGTCCAAGGGGCCGGGCTCAATCTGTCGAAGCTCCATGTCCCAACCTGATAGGTCTTTGAACTGGTTGGGATCGTTCAGAAGAACCGTCACCGGTGGCGCACGCTTCTTCGCCACTGAGCGATTTTTGATGTGGTCCATTTTCTGCCTCTGGCACTTTTCATGGAATGTTAGCCGTCAAGTGAGGATTTGGGCAACTGTCGAAGGTCGATGGAAAGACGAAGCGCCCTCCAATGACCGGGCGACCACGCTTGCCAAGCGAAGAGGTTCGCTCCGCGAGGGTTGTCACCCTTTTGACGGAAACGGAGCGAGAGCAACTGGGAAGACTCGCGGCCTCCAGATCCCTTTCCCTGTCGACCTTGTGTCATCAGTTGATCCTTGAAGGCGTCAGAAAACAAAGCAAACACAGCAGGGACCAAACATGAAACGAATACTATCTCTTTCAACTCTGGCACTTATGTGCGCCACGGGTTGGGTAACCGCGCAGGAAAACGAATTAATCCATGACGCCGAATATGGAATTCTGAAGGCTCAAAATGGTGAGCGATGGCTGAAGGAAGACGAGGCCATCGACACAAGGCTGGCCGAGATCCGAGCTGCAAATGGGGGCAAGCCCCCGAACATCATCTACGTCCTGCTGGATGATGTGGGTTTTGGAGAAATCGGCATGCATGAGTTGAGCGTGATCCGGGGATACAACACGCCCAACATCGATGCCTTTGCCAAAGATGGCCTGAGTTTGATGCGGATGTACACGGAACCCTCGTGCACTCCGACACGTGTGGCAATGATGACAGGTCGTCTCCCCACTCGCACCGGCCTTGTTGATGCCAAGGCGACGCTGGCCGGTGAAGGGCTACCGGCCGAGGAGGTGACACTGGCCGAAGTGCTGAAGGAGGCAGGGTACACCACATCGCATGTTGGCAAGTGGCACATGGGTGACATCGAGGAGGCCTATGCTCACAAGCAAGGTTTCATGAATGCTGAATTTCCGATCCATCAGCAAGGCCAAATGGCAATCATGCATGCCGACGCCGAAGATGCAGATGTCATCCGCGGCACGACCCCGGATGGAAGCCTTCAAACCTATACATTGGACGCGCATTTTGCTGTGGACCCGAGTCATATGGTGACAGGTGTCGAATTGCGGGACGGCAAGATCTACGAAGTAGACCTGGAGCCCGGTGAGCCATGGAGTCAGGCGAAATATCGGGCAATGAATGAACGCTACCAACAAAGCGCTTTGTCCCAACTACGCACGTTGGCGGAACAGGATGAGCCTTTCTTCTTGAACTATTGGCCCCTTTTTCCTCTGAACTTCCCGCGCCAGGATATCAAGGAGTTCAAAACGTTAAACGGTGGAACAATTGCGGAGACGATTGTCGAAGTCGACGAGTGGCTCGGTGACTTGGTTGCTGAAGTTGACAAGCTCGGTATCGCCGAGAACACGGTTATCATGATCATGGGGGACAACGGACCTTTCATGAAATATGCTGGAGCGACCGGGATTTCTGATCGAATTTATCGCGGTGCCAAGGGCGATCACTTGGAAGGTGGCGTGCGCGTGAATGCCTATGTCAGGTGGAAAGGTGTGATCGAACCAAGCAGCTATGCCGAGGATATCATTCATGTCAGCGATCTATTTACTACTTTTGCCCGCCTCACCAACGCGTCTGAGGAAGTCCCGACCGACCGTATCATCGACGGGCTGGATCAAAGCTCGTTACTCCTGAACGGCGACACCCATGGCCGTCGCGATTATGTCTTTGTTTACGAGGGTTCAAAGCTGAAGTCTGTGGTCAAAAACAAATACAAGATGCACCTCGCACCTGCAGGCGCAAATCCGATCCTCTTCTCTCATTTCTTTGATCTCTATCGCGACCCAAGGGAAGAGCGCTCGAAGGAATCAATCAAGTACGGACCTTGGGCCGGCGGCCAGTTTGCAAACATGATCGTGCGTCATCAGGCGATGAAGAAGAAATATCCCGACCGGGAACTCCGCCGGGGCATTCCCTACACCGGAATCGAGAACCTGCGACCTGAGACTGAGCAATTGCTCGAAGTATTCAAGGCGTCATTGCCGCAAGAGTAAAGGAGCGCACAGGACTTCGCCTACAACGCACTTTGTTCCATCGCTAAGAGGACTCGGCAAACGTTGATGTGGCGTTGATGTAAAACACGACATCAAAAACTTGATCGGCCGAAGCCGACTTCAAGTCTTTGATATCATGTAGGAATTCTGGTTGCGGGAGTAGGATTTGAACCTACGACCTTCAGGTTATGAGCCTGACGAGCTACCGGGCTGCTCCATCCCGCGACACTTTATGTGACCTATCGCTTACGCTACTTGAGGTCTTTGATTGGTCTACCGGCTGTTGGGCTG
>NZ_JBGOSH010000017.1:0-111676 GCF_041537925.1 Ruegeria hyattellae
ACTCCGTCGTGGCCGGGATTTCGCGGCCTTGCTTGGATTGGTTCCCAGGCAACATTCTACCGGCGGCAAGCAGCGCCTCGAGGCGACGACAAAGATGGGAGAACGTTCGCTCAGGCGGTTGCTGATTATCGGCGCCAACAGCGTTGTTATGTGGCGTTTACAAAAAGAACCGGGGCAGATCCATCGCTTGTCCGAATGGTCGAACGCAAGTCGCGATGGCTTCGCGCAGTTTGCGGCCTTCGATGGATAGCTGTGTCCAGTCAATAGGGTGCTCTTCGGTTGAATAAGTGTTTGCGACAAAGCCACCTAATTTAACTGAGCGCGGGCATCGGCCGCCGACAGAGGTGCTGGTTTGATGCAGGTCGTCGTTGTTTCAACCCAGCTGCGGCGCTCTCCGGCACTGAGGATCGAGGTCATGACGTCGATGGCGTGAACCGCAAGATCGATATTGCACCGGTGCTGACGCCCCTCTGCGATCGCTTGTATCATGTCAGCGAGCCCTGCTGTCCGATAATTGGCCTGATGTTCATCGTCGCCGTGAACCTCATTGGGGATGCCAAAAGGGTGGTCAGAGATGGGCAGGGGGGTCAAATCACCATTCTTCTCAGATTTGCAAACCTTGCCCCCAAAGAAATTGGGATCAGGCACCTGGAGGGTTCCGTCAGTACCATAGAGCTCCATATACGGGTGACTATTCGTCCAGACATCCCAACTGGCCCCCAGGGTCACAAGTGCGCCATTTTCAAACTCCAGAATCGCGTGGATATTGGTGGGCGTGTTAACAGGAATCGGTTCTCCGTTACGGGGACCGTTTGAGATTGTACGGGTTGGAAAACTTGCTGCGGTCATCGCGCAAACAGCTTTGACCGGGCCTATCAACTGGATCAGATTGGTGATGTAGTAAGGGCCGAGATCAAGGATTGGACCAGCACCGGGCTGGAAAAAGAAGTCAGGGTTGGGGTGCCAGTGTTCCATGCCTCGCGACATGACGTGACAGGTGCCTCCGATCACGCGTCCGATCTGTCCTTCGTCAATCACCGTACGCGCCTGCTGGTGTGAACCACCTAGGAATGTATCGGGAGCGGAACCGATGCGCAGCCCCCTGGCCTCGGCCAGATCGCGCAGTGCTTTGCCTTGTTCTAGTGTCAAAACCAACGGTTTTTCCGAATAGGCGTGTTTGCCCGCTTCAAGGATGCGCTGGGTCAGATCAAAATGAGCCTCGGGGATGGTCAGATTGACGATGACGTCGATGTCGTCCGCCGCAAGTAGAGCATACACCGTTTCGGCACGGACATTGAATTCCATTGCGCGCTTCTCGGCCGCCTCCTTGTTGATGTCCGCGACGGCGCGTATCTCCAGTCCTTTGAAAAGGGGTGAAAGTTTCAAGTAGGCCGCAGAAATACTGCCGCATCCGATGATGCCAACACCAAGATTTGTCATGGGAAATCCTTAGAATGACTGAACGGTTGCCAGCGAACGCGAAGCGAAACGGTGGTGGTCGTTTGGGTTGTCATGTTCGATCACGTAGCGAGCGACGCCTGCCTTTTGCAGCGCGTCGTGAATGGATGCCCAGTCCATGACGCCATAGCCGACATCCGCCCAGCCATCTTCATCGGAGCATGTGCCTTTGGGGGCGAGATCTTTGATATGGGCGGAATGGATCTGATTGCCGTAGGCCTGGATCACTTTCACCGGGTTCAGACCCGCGCGGACCACCCAGCCCAGATCAAGCTCGAGCTTCAGATCCGGAGAGGCTTCCGCGATGATATCCAACGGGGTCACGCCGCCACCCAGATCGACCAGTTCAAAGTCATGATTGTGCCAGCCGAATATCAACCCGGCCTCTTGCAATGGTTTGCCTGCAGCAACCAGACGGGTGGCAAAGGCTTCCCATCCGGCACGATCCGTTGGGCGGTCTTTGGCGTCCAGATAGGGTGCGAACACAGCTTCGGCACCAGCCGCACGAGCCAGTTCAATCGCGGCATCGGGGTCACGTTGAAGATCACCGAGGCTGTAGTGCAAACTGGGCATCTTCAGCCCCGCCGTTGCGAGGTCTTCCGTGAGTGTGGGTGCCTTAGCAAACAAGGCCCCATAGCCTTCGACCTCGTTAAATCCGGTTTCGTAAAGCATGGCCAGCGTGCCGGGCAGAGGCCAGTTCCGCGATCCGTAGAGCTGATAAGAAATTGCAGGCATGTTCTGTCCTTTCATTTGCGGCGAGTCACAGACGCGCTTCGGTTGATGCATCGAAGAGTGACGCGCGGGAGGTATCGAACCCAACCCGCAACCGGTCGCCTTCCTTCACACGGCTCAGCCCGTCCATGCGAAACCGCAGGTTATGGGCACCAAGTGTGGCGTGAACCAGGGTGTCAGAACCCAGTTTCTCGACGACCTGAACTTCGATATCGGCTTTGGAGACTGCGGATTCGACTGCGTCGCCGGTCAGCACGTGTTCGGGGCGGATTCCGACGACAACGTTGCCTTTTATGTGGGATCTGTTCTGAAATTCGTAGCCATCCAACGGCAGCGAAAGCCCGTCAGCAACGAAATTGCCGCCTTCAACACGTCCTTCAATCATGTTCATAGCGGGGCTGCCAATAAAGCCCGCGACATAGATGTTTTGCGGGCGGTTGTAGATTTCGTCGGGGCTGCCAAGCTGCATGATCTTGCCACCTCTCATGATGGCGATCCGGTCGGCGAGAGTCATTGCTTCAACCTGATCGTGGGTCACGTAGATCATGGTGTTTTTCAGCTGCTTGTGCAGGCGTTTCAATTCGACGCGCAGGTCGGTCCGTAGCTTTGCATCGAGATTGGAGAGCGGCTCATCGAATAGGAACACATCGACGTCACGAACCAGGGCGCGTCCGATGGCGACCCTCTGACGCTGACCTCCGGACAGTGCCCCGGGTTTGCGTTTCAACAGCGGCTCGATCTGAAGCACTTCCGCCGCATGAGCCACCCGTTTGGCAATCTCATCCTTCGGCAGACGCGCATTCTTCAGGCCAAAGGACAGGTTTCCTTCGACGGTCATTTGTGGATAGAGCGCGTAGGATTGGAACACCATACCGATGCCCCGGTCCGACGGTTCCTTCCATGTCACGTTCTGACCTTTGATAAAGATTTGGCCGTCGGTGATATCCAGCAAACCCGCGATACAGTTCAGCAAAGTGGATTTTCCGCAGCCGGACGATCCCAGAAGAACCAGAAACTCGCCTTGGTGGATGTCGATGTTCAGCTCTTGCAAGACTTTGACGTCGCCGAAATGAAGGTCCAAATCGCGGACTTCGACAGAATGAGAGTGGATGTTCATAGGGGTCAACCTTTCACGGCGCCGGCGGCGATACCGCGCACAAAGAGTTTTCCGGAGACAAGATATATGACCAGAGGAACCAGCCCTGTCAGCAGGGTCGCAGCCATATTGACGTTGTATTCCTTGATGCCCTGCACCGAGTTCACGATGTTATTGAGCTGTACCGTCATAGGATAGGTTTCAGGTTTGGTGTAAATTACTCCGAACAGGAAATCGTTCCAGATACCCGTGACCTGCAGGATCATTGCAACAACGAAGATCGGGATCGACATGGGCAACATGACGCGGAAGTAGATGCCCCAGAACCCGGCCCCGTCCACACGTGCGGCCTTGAACAGCTCTTCGGGCAACGAAGTGAAGTAGTTGCGGAACAACAGCGTCAGAATGGGCATCCCAAAGACCGAATGGACCAGAACCAGACCCCAGAGCGACCCCATCAGCTTAATTTCCCGCAGGATGATCACTATCGGGTAGATCATTGTCTGGTAAGGGATGAAGGCCCCGATAATGAGGATGGTGAAGAACACCTCGGACCCTTTGAACCGCCAGTTAGCAAGGGCATAGCCATTCACGCTGGCGATGGAGATGGACAGGATGACTGAAGGGATCAGGATTTTGACCGAATTTCCGAACCCGCGGCTCAGTCCCTCGCAGTTGATCCCGGTGCAGGCCTCGGCCCAGGCACGGACCCAGGGATCGAATGTGATCTCTACCGGGGGCGAGAAAATGTTGCCCAGCCGGATTTCAGGCATGCCCTTAAGCGAGGTGACAACCATCACGTATAGCGGCAGCAGGTAGTAGATCGAAACCAGCAACAAAGTCCCGTAGAGAAAGATGTTTCGGCGCGAGAAGCGGGATTTCGGTTTGCTGCCGCGCGGGCCTTCCAGAACCCGGCCAGAGCTATGGGATGTCAGATCAACCACGTTTCTTTCCTCCGAATTCCAGATAGGCCCAGGGGACGAGCACGATGATGACCGAGAGCAGCATCATGGTTGACGCCGCAAAGCCTTGCGCTAGGTTCTGCGCCTCAAACATGTAGTTGATGACGTATTTGGCGGGCACTTCGGATGAGATACCCGGTCCGCCGTTGGTCTGTGCGACCACAAGGTCGTAGAGCTTGATGATACCGCTGGCGATGATCACCAGAGCGGTCACGAAAACAGGGCGCATCATGGGAATGATTACGCGGATATATGTTTTTGCGACGCCAATCCCGTCCACCCTCGTGGCTTTCCAGATGTCTTCATCAATGCCGCGCAATCCGGCCAGCATGATGACCATGACAAACCCGGTGCCCTGCCACAGACCTGCGATCAGGATGCCAAATATTACGATGTCGGGGTTGTTCAGTGGATCGAACGTAAAGCTCTGCCAGCCCATATTGCGGATAACGCCCTGAATGCCAAAATCGGGGTTCAGTATCCATTGCCAGGCCAGGCCGGTCACAATGAAGGACAAGGCAAACGGATATAGGAAGATTGTACGAAACGCGCCCTCGAACCGGATTTTGCGATCCAGAAGTGCAGCGAGGGTGAATCCCATGACCATCGTAAGGACCAAGGAGCAGACGCCGTAGATCAGCAGGTTCTCGACCGAAATGATCCAGCGGTTGCTGTTCCAAAGCCTTTCATACTGATCCAGTCCGACAAAATCCCACTTAGGCAGCAGACGCGACTTGGTAAAGGAGTGGGCGACTGTCCAGGCCGTCCCGCCAACAAACACAACCATTGCAGTCAGGATCATCGGGATCGAAGCGAATTTCGCACTCCGGTTGCGAAACATCTGTCTGGGTTGGCGCACCGGATCATCGGCCGCACGCAGTGTGTCAGCAAGTGTCATGGGAATCCCCGTTCAGGACTCGGGGCGCGGAGGAGGGCGCGCCCCGAAGTGTCAGGCTCAGTCGGCGTCTGCGATAATCGCGGCGTACCGGGCCTGCGCATCTGCGTCAGTCATGTCCGAAGCCCAGAACTCGGCCATCAGGTCCTTGATCTGCGTTTGGGTGTCAGCAGACAGGGTTTGATCCGCGTTCGGCAAGACACCGCCCGCCTTCAGGATTGCAAGACCTTTCTGCATGCAGTCATTCGCTGTCGAAAGGTCGATATCGCCACGGACGGGTAAAGACCCTTTGGCGAGGTTGAAACTCACCTGAGCTTCTTTCGAAATCAGGATCGAGGCCATTTCCAATTGCGCGGCTTTTAACTCGGGGTCATCAACGACGGGGAAGTAGAAGGCGTCGCCTCCTGTATCGATCACCTGGTTCAGCCCCAGACCGGGCAGGCAAGTGTAATCCTCTCCGGCTACCTGTTCGGCAACTGCAAACTCGCCCTGCGCCCAGTCACCCATGATCTGCCCACCGGCTTTGCCTGTAATCACCATGTTGGTCGCCAGGTTCCAGTCCTGAACTTTGCTGTTGCGTGCCAGTTCCCGAGCATCGGCCATAGTGTTGAATACTTTAGCATATTCCGGACCGCCTGCGACGTCAGCGTTCTTTTCTACAACAACTTTGCTCCAGGTATCGATGCCCACAACGCTAATCGACAGAGCACCGAATGCGATCGCCTGCTGCCAACCTTGTTGACCCAAAGCCAGCGGGACCAGGCCGGCTTCTTCCAGCTTTGGTGCGGCGGCCACGAATTCGAACCAATCCTCGGGCACGTCTACGCCGGCCTTCTCAAAAGCGTCGTGGCTGAGCCACAGCCACTGAGTAGAGTGGATGTTAACCGGAACACAATAGATGCGGCCTTCGTATGTGCAGCCGTCCAAAAGGGACGAGGGGTTGACGAAGTCGCGCCAGCCTTCGGCCTCGGCTAGTTCTGTGAGGTCGGTCATCATTCCGGCTTCGATCAGTTCCTCGGCCTGACGGCCGTGGTTCAGTTGCGTGGCTGCCATTGGATCACCACCCAGAATTCGGCTGATGATGATCGGGCGCGCTGTGCCGCCGGATCCAGCAATTGCCCCGTCCACCCAATTATGAGACGTCTTTTCATTCACGGCCTTGGCGAATTCTGAAACGGCAACGGCCTCTCCCCCTGATGTCCACCAGTGAGTGACCTCGAGATCTGCGGCGCCGACCATGCTAGCGCTAACAATCGCTGCGGTGGATGCAAATGCAGCTTTGATGTTCATGTTGTTTCCTCCCAACTAAATCGTTGTAGATTTTTCTATAACGTTTTAGAATGGAGTTGCAACAAGTTTTTTTCCGTATAGAGATGCAGCAGTCCAAAGCGAGCCATCTTTGAAAACGTAACCAGCGCGCAAAGGTTATAATTGATGACTAAAAAAGCCCCCGCGTCAAAAGCCGGTCGTGAGAAACCAACCCTGAAAACCATCTCGGAACAAAGCGGGATGGCTGTTCCGACGGTGTCCAGAGCTCTGGCGGATGCGCCGGATATCAGCGAATCGACGAAGAAAAAGATCAGGCAGATTGCTAAAGAACTTGGCTATATCCCTAATCGCGCGGGCGTCGGCTTGCGGACCGGACGGACGAATGTGATCTCCCTCGTAATGTCGACCGAACGCGAGATGATGAATGTTACCGCCCGGCTTTTGACATCGATTGGTGTTTCTCTGCGTGAGACGACCTATCACCTGAACGTGGTTCCGGTCCTTCCCGATGATGATCCGATGGATGCGGTTCGCTATATCGTCGAAAATCAGACTGCAGACGGCATCATCTTCAATCAGGTCCGGACCGAGGACGCGCGCGCTAGATATCTGATGGACCGCAATTTTCCGTTTGCCACGCATGGGCGTACCAAATGGGCGGGGCAACATGCTTACTATGATTTCGACAATTTTACCTACGCCCGGCTGGGTGTGGATGAACTGGTGCGCAAAGGTCGTCGTAACATAGTTTTGGTCGCACCGCCGCTTGATCAAAACTATGCGATGGAAATGGTGGATGGGGCGAAGGCAGCTGCGGACAAACACTCCGCCAGTCTGCATGTTGCGCAACAGGTCGATAGTGACGCAACCACACTGGAGACTCGAGAATGGGCCACACGCAAAATGGCGTCGGACCCGAATATCGACGGATTCATCTGCGCATCGACGAACGCGACAATGGCTGTTGTGGCCGGGATGGAAAGCCTGGGACGTTATGTCGGGAAGGATTTCGACATCGTTTCCAAGGAAGCCATACCTTTGCTTCAATTCGTGCGTCCCGAAATCATTGTCGTGCACGAGAACGTTGATATCACCGGTGCTTTTTTGGCCAGAGCCACCATTCAGGCCATTCAAAAACCGGACATCTCGCCAATGCAATGTCTTGAAGTGCCCGACATAAATGCACTTCGCAGCCTCTGACACGTGCCTGAAATGGGGACCTGACGTGAGCACTCAGATCAAAGGGCCAACTCTGTTTCCAGCCCAATTCGCCGGGGATGACGCGCCGTTTTACTCCCTATCCGATATTGCCAAATGGGCTGCTGGGCTGAGGTACAAGGGTGTGCAGATACCAACATTCGACGCGCTACTATTTGATCTGGATAAGGCGGCGGACAGTCAGACCTACTGTGATGAAGTTAAAGGGATTTGTGCGGATGCCGGTGTCGAAGTCACTGAACTGTCGACGCATTTGCGCCAGAGGAATGCCGCAAGGCGTTTCCTTCGTGGATTGGTCGCCCGCTTCGGCCATCCCAGGCTTGTCGTCACCGACAGGCCGCCCAGCTATGTCAAACCAATCTATGCTCTGGCGCCAGATACGGATCATCGGCACATAAGGGCCTCAGCAATGCGTTGGACGTTTCGCACAGGCCGACCCAAAGTCGCGAGAAGGTCATGGTATCTTGTACAAGGGGAAACACGGATTGCCTTTAGGATGGGCTGCTGCTGCATTCGACTGGTTTGCGGGACTGAATGATTGAACATACCGCGGCCTTGCCCTGGAAAATGGAAAGAGGGCATGGGTCGTTCTCGCGTGGACAGTCGCGTGCTGTCCGGCCCAATCTGGACCTTGACCTCTGTCACCGACGCTTCAGTGCAGCTTCGCCAACGCAGACTTTGGGCAGGAGTTTAGAATTAGGCTTCCAAGCGTTTGCGCATTGCCTGTGGTAAAACGAAGGGGAGCGAGGCCGTCGGAACTTTGCTTATCGGCAAGTCGATACCATAAACTTGCTGCATCAGAACTTCAAATTGCCGTAACTTCGAGACAATCCCTTCGGGCTTCGGTCTCTTGTTTGCCATTTTTGATCCTCCGTTTCCTAAACATAGCGGTGGACCAGTTCAATTGGGGAGGATCAGGAGATCCAAACGGCCGCTTAGAGAGACCATCGCACTGCAATATTAGTTTGGCCCGGGCGATCAATCGGCATCACGTGGCAAATGTGGTGAGTCTTTGAAAACCTCCTTACAGTAGGCAATCAGGGGCTCTGCAAGACCATCTAGAGGGCGTTTCGTGTTGGTCGCTATGACAATTCGTGTTGGCGTTAGGTTTTCATGCAATTTTATTGGAACGACCCGCTTGCCGTCATACGTCACATTGGACGCTGGCCGCATCGATAGAATTGAAACGCCGAGGCCGTTGGCCACACTACATCTGACGGATTCAATCGATGTTGAATGAAACGCAATCCGTGGGCTGACGTTGTGTTTTGCAAAGAGGGAAAAGAAATACTCTCGGCTTTGCGGTGCATCGAAGAGGACGAAATCTTCACTGTCGATTTCCCGAATGGGGACTGTGTGGTTGTGAGCAAGCCGGTGCCCCTTGGGAACGATTAGGTAAGGCCGTGCCGAGGAAAGCGGCTGGCTGGCGATCATACTTGGATCAAGCCCAAGGTCGTACATAATGGCTATATCAAGATCGTTTTGTTGCAACGCATCGATCAAGTCCTGTTGCAGCATTTCCCGGACGTCCAACGCGACCTCAGGCATTTGAGTGCGATAGCCATTGATGATCTGAGCCAGGAAAAACGGGGCCAACGACTGGAAACATCCCAACCGTATTGTCCCAGCCCGATTGTCCGAAATGTTTCGCGCAGCAGCATCAATTTGGGCGGCGTTGTTCAACAATTGATCCACATGTCGCAGAAATTCTGCCCCCTGGGTCGTCAGCTCCATGCCGCGGGCGTGTAGTCGATGAAACAGCACGAGGCCGGTGATATCTTCGAGCTTGGATATCGCCTGGGCGACTGCCGGTTGTGATACGCCGACAGTTTGGGCCGCGGACGCGATTCCCCCGCTTCGAGCTACGGCGCGAAAGTAAGTGCATTGTTTGAGCGTAAAGTTGACCATAGAATTTGATGTTATTTTTCTTATCTTTAAGCATCAATAAAAAAGTTTTTTGTTATCTTCAGGCTGGCGTAGCATGCCGTCGGAAACTTGCTAACTTGCCAACGAACAGGAGCATCCGATGGAATTAAGCAACATTGTGGATATGGAAACTTTCCCCATCGCCGATACCGACTTCCGTGCCGCCTGCAAGAAAAAGTTCGACGAAGCAGGTGTTTTCGTCATGCCTCAATTTGTCACCGCGCACGCAATAAACGCGATCCGAGACGAAGGGCAAGCCAACAAAGAGAAAGTCTTTGCCAGTACAACGCAGCACAACGTCTATCTGAGCCCCTCGGACTCTGACTATCCCGCAGACCATGCCCGCAATAGGCTGGTCACTTCTTCAAAGGGCTGCATCACCGATGACCTGATGCCTCAGGACTCGGCCTTGCGGACTTTGTACGATGCGCCTGTCTTCCGCAGCTTCTTGTGTGATGTTCTGGGCGAAGAAGCGGTGCATGAATATGCGGATCAATTGTCGTCTATCAACCTGCATTTTGCAGAGGCCGGCCAAGAGCTCGGCTGGCATTTTGACAATTCATCCTTTGCAATCACTCTGATGGTACAGGCACCGGAAAAAGGTGGAGAATTCGAATACGTCGACGAAGTGCGTGATGCGGATTCGGGTGAGATGGGCTTTGACGCCGTTGACGACATTCTGGATGGGCGCACCAAGGTCAGCACAGTTCAAGCGAATGCAGGTACGCTTGTGTTTTTCCGGGGTCGAAATTCGATCCACCGGGTAGCGCCGAATGAAGGTCTGAAAACGCGGATATTGGCTGTCCTCGCTTATAACACCGAGCCCGGCGTGAGCCTGTCGGAAAAAGCGCGCATGACATTCTATGGTCGGCTTCAATAAACACATACGAACCGAGCCGAAAGGCGTGGCTGGACGTCTGCCCGGGTCGATTGCCCAAAAGCGCGTTAGCCAACACTCGGCGCCCTTACGATGAAGCGAACACTCAAACGTCGTGCAGCATTTGCATTCCACAATTGACCAAGTCGCCTTTTGCTCTTGCGGCTGTAGCCAACACAGAAAACCCTTGCACTTGCGGCACGGGACGCTTTGCGCCGTAATGGAAGTTCCCAGACCGGTTGGTCAATTGTAGAAACCCCGACAGATTTCAAACCGAACCGGCGCTGTTCAGGCTTCGGTGGACAACCGCTTGACGACTTGACGCGGCTCGATTTGTCGAAGCAATTTTTCAACGCTGCTCAACTATGCTCCAGCAGAACGCCATTCTTGATGACCATATCCGGCATCGAGCGACCAACCAGCTCGCTTGTATTTCGAGCAGCTTCGATCTTGCCCAGATTTTCTTCGGAAAAGTTCACATCTAGGCTCTGCAGTGTATCCTCGAGTTGGGCTGTCGTACGCGCGCCAGCCAGTGGGATAATGTCCTCGCCTTTGGCCAACAACCAGCCATGCAAAAGTTGCGCCATAGAAATGCCCTTGTCGGCGGCCATATTCCGAAGCGTATGCATCAGCGGATCGCCCTCAGCATTGGACATTTTTCCAATACCCATAACGCCAAAGGCCACAACGCCAATACCCAATTCACGTGCCGTGGGCAGGATGCTTTTTTCGGCACTGGTATCAGTGATGGAATATGCAAATTCCACTAGGCTGAGGGGGTGCGTGGCATGCGCTTTGCGAATGGTCTCGGCATTGGTTTCTGATAGCCCGATATTGCGCACATATCCGGCCTCGACCAGTTCAGAAATCGCACCAATCGTTTCTTCAACCGGGATACCGATATCTACGCGGGCGGGTTGATACAGGTCCACGTAGTCGAGGCCCAGACGTTTCAATGAAGTGGTGATGTAGGTTTTCACATTCTTAGGGCCAACATCGACCTTGTTGCTGCCTTTGAAGGTATTCTGAAAAGTTCCATACTTCAGGGAAATGAACGCCTTGTCCCGGTCATATCCCTTCAACGCCTCACCGATAAGAGTTTCATTGTGGCCATCCTGACCGTAGAAATCCCCTGTGTTTAGAAGATTGATGCCGGCCTCCAGCGCCGCGTGAATGGTGGCTATGCTTTCGGATCTCTGTTGGTCCGGCATCATCGACATGCGCATGCATCCCAAGCCAATCCTTGAGACTTCAACGCTGTCGTTGCGGTAGATTTTCATACTCATGTGAAATGCCTTCTCAGATTTTCAGCTATTTTTGCTGTGCTACCCGCAAGGTATTCATCGGAAATTACATCAACAAGGCGCACTTCCTTGAGGTGATATATGTCGAAAATTGATATGTTGATCGTAGGTCTCGTAATGTCTGGCACGCATCCAGGCAATCATTGAAGATGTTGAAATCGGCACGAGGTTGGTACCTACGGTTTACGCAATCTGCTCTACCGTCTGCCGAACTGCATCACGAAACCATTTTTGCGCTGCAGAGTGGTGCGTGGATTTATGCCAGATCATGTTGAATTGAACGGTTGGAAACGGGCAGGGCGGCTTTATGTGCGCGAATTCCTTAAGAAGCCCTTTCGCCAAACGCGATGGTAATATCGCTATGAGCTGTGACCCGCGCATCAATTGCGGAAGCGCCTCGAAACTCGGCACCTCAACCTTCAACTGACGCTCAATACCATGTTGTTCAAAGATGCGTTCTTCGAACGGCGTTCCAGTCTGGGAGAAACGAATTGAGGCGTGTGGCAATGAACTGAAATTGTCACGCACTTCATCTTTTGAAACGACGTTAGGATCGAAGAAGCACTCTGCACTATCCTCAAACAGCGGAGTGCTATGGATATCAAGCTGATCCGACGGGGGAAGCGCAGTGATGACAATGTCGCACTCACGCATGCGCAGCCGATCCAGATAATTCCGGTCAGACGGGTTTAAGCGAAGTCTGGCCTGCGGAGCGTCTTGTGAAAACCTACTCAGCAGACTGGGGGCAATCAACTGACGCTCGTAGTCATGCGCTTCCATGCAAAATCGGGTCGTCATCTCCGCTAGTTCAAGAGTTTCTGGCGATACAAGTGCCTCAAATCGATCAAGGATTTCCGAGACCTCGGGCGCGAGGGAAAGGGTGCGTTCCGTTGGCGTAATACCGCGCCCGGCACGCACGAACAAAGGATCACCAAACACCAGCCGCAACCGATCTAATGCATGGCTGATCAGCGGCTGGCTAACGCCTAACCGCTCAGCCGCGCGCGAGATCGACCCCTCTTTCGCAACTGTACAGAAAATTGTCAGCAGTTTGATATCGACCTTCATTAGATCAGAGTTTTTCATATATGACCTCAATGAAATGCGTCTTGTTTATATTATGAACGAGAAAGATATTCCTCGCAACATCGGCCCGTTTGGCGCTCTTGCAATGAGGATGACCGGATATGTCCGCAACGCATAGGCAGAGTGAAATTGAATTTGTTGCGCTTGTCGCACTGACTACGTCGCTTGGAGCACTGTCGATTGACGCTGTTTTGCCCGCGCTGCTCGACATCGGCGAGAGCTTCAGGATCGCAGATGGCAATGCGTTGCAGCAGATCGTTGTCGTCCTGTTTTTGGGACTGACCATCGAGCAACTGGCCTATGGGCCATTGTCCGATCGCTTTGGACGCAGGCCAATCCTGTTCATCGGCATGGCGGTTTTCGTGCTGAGCAGCCTGGTTTGCATTCTGGCGGATAGTCTTGCTGTGATGTTTATGGGCCGGTTCTTTCAGGGCGTGGGGGCTGCAGCGCTCAGGATCGTGCCGATGTCCATTATTCGCGACCGGTACGAAGGGGCCGCCATGGCTCGCATCTTGTCCTTGACGATGGCGGTGTTCATCATTGTACCTTGCATCGCTCCGATGCTTGGTCAGGGGCTTCTGAAGCTGGCGGGATGGCAGGCGATATTCTGGTTCATGCTGACGCTGACTTGCGGCTCAGGGTTCTGGGTTTGGGCGCGCCAGCCGGAATCCCTTCCAGTCGAGCACCGCAGCGCGGGCAGTCTCACTCCGATCCGCGACGGACTTGTTGCAACCCTGTCGAACCGGACAACGCGTGCCTACACGATCGCCAGCGGGCTGATGATGGGGGCCTTCATGGCCTATGTCATGTCGGCCGAGCAGATTTACCGAGATGTCTTTGAATCAGGTGACCTATTCGCGCTCTACTTTGGGGTGGGCGCAGGCTTTATCGGTATCGCCAGTCTTGCCAACGCCCGTCTGGTTGAAAGCTATAGCCCGGAATTGGTTTGCCGGGCCGTCCTGTACAGCGTGATCTTGGCCAGCGGTTTGGCATATGCCATCAGCCTCGTTGTGCCTCTCCGCTTATACGGGTTTCTGACCTTGATCTCGGTCGTTTTCTTCTGCTTTGGACTGACGATGGGCAATATGAACGCAATCGCCCTGCAGCCGCTCGGACATATTGCCGGGCTGGCCAACTCAGCCATCAGCTTTCTGTCCGGCTGCATTGCCATGGCGATTGGGTCAGTAATCGCCGGTGCTTTCAACATGACGGTAGCCCCCCTGTTCTTTGGGACATTCGCAACCAGCCTGTTGTCTCAGCTCATCTTGATAATGATGGATCGCAAACAAATGGTAACGGGCGAAAAGCCCGCATCCTGACAGATTTCCAAGGAAACCGAAATGACTCTTGATTTGACACCCTACCGTGCAGCCCGTGGAATGGTCCCCCGCATGTTCAGATGTATGTATCGCCAACAGTCACGCACGCGGGCGTGTCCCGATCTTCCGCGACTGGATGGCAAAACCATCCTTGTCACTGGTGGCACTGCTGGCGTCGGCGAGTTTATCTCGCACGGAGCGCTTGCACGGGGGGCAAAAGTCATCTCCATGTCGCGTGGTGTGTCCGAAGGCACGGGTGGTCTGGCCGAGGTTCAGGAGATCAGATGCGACCTATCGGACTTGTCCTCGGTGCGGGAGGCAGTAGATGAGTTGAACGACCAGAAGATTGATATCCTGATCTGCAATGCCGGTGTTGCGCTGCGCGAACATAAGATGGCTGCCAACAATATCGAGATGACCTATGCGATCAATGTTCTCGGGCATCACCTGCTTTACCGCCTACTCACGAAGCGTGGCCTATTTGGTGACGCTCCGCGCATCGTTATGACAACCGGAGATGCCTATGTCGCCGCCAAGGAATGCGAGGCAAACCCGGCGAAATTCAGCATGCCGCAGGTTTACGGTGGCAGCAAGCTGGGCAATCTGTGGCAGGCGTTTGGGCTGTCAAAGCGCTTTCCGGAAATCCACGCAACCGCTGTTCACCCAGGCGCGATAATGAGTGGCCTTGGTGGCCAACAGCCCACCGGGCTTGCGCTTTGGTTGCTCAAAAGAATGGCCATCAATGAAGAACAAGGTGCACAGGCATCACTGATCGCCGCGACGCAGGATCTGCCAAGCGGTGCCTACTGGCACAATGTTTGCGGGATGATGGAGCTCCCTGAACGGGATGCCGGCCTGGATGTCAAGAAAGCCGCGGCTTTGTGGGACCAGCTTGAAGCCTTCTGCGCGGATTATCTTTGAATGGCGGCTATGACACGTAGGAGTCTCAGCCTTTTCTTCTAGGCGCTTGTGCTGGCCATATTTGCTTTCGGAGCGTTGTTTGTCTGGCCAGAACACCGAAACAACTTGGGAGCATGCCGCATGTGTCCCGCGATTTGTGAAATTGCGACCATAACTTCGCTGCGCTCAGCATTACCAGCAATTCTCACTGCAGTAGAGTGGCAAGGGACATCGCGCATCCGCAGGAGTTTTCGTGCTGCGAGCGCACGAAGCGAAGTATCGACAGGTTGGTGTGGGATCTCTGTCCTCTATTGCCGCAAGATTTGCGAATATACGGTTTGGCAGGATCGGCCGATCGCTGCCCGTGATCGAGCTAGAAAGACGCAAACAAAAACTGACCTTCAGCATTGCGGGTTTGACGACCGATAACGGCGCAAATGGGCCTTTACAGGGAGCTTTCAAACTCGTGAGCCGGTGATTGTATGCGTGGCGTTTGCGATTCTGTGCTGCAGTCGCCAATTTCATGATCGCTGCAGTTTCCAGGCTGGCGTGACCGCGCTGAAGTCTCCCTGATTCAACGCTGATAGTCATCCTCGACCCGCACGATATCCATTTCTTCCAGACGATCCCCGAACTGGACTTCGACGAAAACTAGCTTCTGGTCGTCGTCACTCTCGATGCGATGTTTTGTCTCGCGCGGGACATAGACATGGCTGCCTGGCTCAACGCGTAGGGTGTCGCCTCCGATGGTGACGATACCTCTGCCAGCCACCACGACCCAATGTTCGGATCTGTGGTTGTGATACTGAAGTGAAAGCCTTTGGCCGGGATCAACCTCAATCGTCTTGAGGGTGAAGTTTGGTGTTGCTTCGACGACCTTCCAACGGCCCCATGGGCGCACATCGGATTGTCCAACAAGATAGTCTGTCTCGGGGCTCTTCTCTGATTGGGTCATCGTCTAGGCCGCTACAAGACGGGCTTGATTGGCGTCAAATCGAACAGTGACTGAATCACCTTGAGCAAACGGCTTATCGACCACGCCACTGATAACGAAGAGATCACCGAGCGGGCTCTCAACCGTGTATTGAACTTCTTTGCCCAGATAAGACGCGTAGCTGATTTCACCTTTGATGCCGGGCTGGTTGGGGGAGTGCAGGTGAAGATGATGGGGTCGCAAGACCATTTTCGCAGCCCCTTTGCTTAGACACCCAGCGGGCACCTGATAGGTCAGGCCATCCATCTGGACCGAGGCCAGACCATTGGCCACAACTTTGATTTCACATGCGGCTAGGTTGGCATCGCCGATGAAGTCGGCGATGAATTCGGATTTAGGTGCCTCATAAAGATCGCTTGGCGTTCCTTCTTGCGCGATTTCGGCGTTCTTCATCACGATGATCCGGTCGGAAACGGCCATGGCCTCTTCTTGGTCATGGGTTACGTAGACGGCTGTTAGGCCAAGCCGCTGCTGAATCAGGCGAATTTCTTCACGCACATGTCGGCGGAGTTTGGCATCAAGATTTGAGAGCGGCTCGTCTAACAAAAGAACCTCAGGTTCCAATACAATCGCACGAGCAACCGCCACGCGCTGCTGCTGACCGCCGGAAAGTTCACTGGGCAACCGGTCCCCGAAGCCTGACAAGCCAACAAGTTCTAATCCGTGATCCGCCTTCTGGTGCGCTTCAGCTTTGGGCACCGATTTGACGGTCAGGCCATAGGCGACGTTCTGGCGCACCGTCATATGTGGGAACAGCGCATAGGATTGAAATACCATCGAGACTTTGCGGTAGGTCGCAGACAGATGGGTGACATCTTCGCCGCCGATCCAGATTTTCCCTTCCGTCGCCATCTCAAGCCCCGCGACCAGCCGAAGCGTCGTGGTTTTTCCGCAACCGCTGGGCCCCAGCAGCGTCACAAGTTGACCCGGATCAAGCTTGAGATCGAGATGTTTGAGTGCGGTTACCGTACCATATTTCTTAACAACTCCATCGAAATGGACGGCACCGGGCGTAGGTGATGTCATGTTAGTCTCCTTGATCAGCCAACATTAGGCCGGTTGTTGAACGCGATCCGTCCGACGCAAACGCCGTGCCCCGATCAATACTTGTAGCAATAGGATGGCAGCCAGCATCGTGATGATGAGAACTGTGGAATACGCAATCGCGATGCCGAATTCTCCATTCTCCACCCGCCCAACGATAAAGGACGTGGCCATGTTGTGCTTGGCACTGACCAGAAAGATTACTGCGCTGACAGAAGTGATTGCCCGCACGAAACTATAAGTCAAAGCAGCCAGAATGGCTGGACCCATCAGCGGCAGAATTACCCGACGCATTGTTGTGAAACTGTTGGCGCCGAGTGTGACTGATGCCTCGTCCAGACTGTTATCCAATTGGGACATCGCTGCGATCCCGCCGCGCACGCCTACCGGCATGTTGCGGAACACAAAGACGATAATCAGAATGATCGACGTGCCGGTCAGCTCAATAGGCGGGAAGTTGAAGGCCATGATGTAACTGACACCAATAACTGTGCCGGGAATTGCAAAGCTAAGCATCGTTGAAAACTCGAACGCATCCTTTCCCACGAATTTCTGGCGGACCAGCAAATAGGCGGTGGACAGGCCAACCAACGCGGTGAGAGGTGCCGCGATTGTCGAGATTGTGAGCGTGGTAAAAAAACTGTCCCAAGCGACGCCTGAGAACCGCCAGCCATTGGAAAAGTCTACTCCAAAGGCGCGCACATAGTGGGCGAAGGTGAAGGTATGATCATAGCCCCAAAGCTTCACGAAGCTGCCGAAGACGATCATGGAATAGACGATTGCTGTCAGTGCAGCCCAAGGCAGAGCGGTCGCATAGCAAGCGGTCCGCACCATTGGGCTGAGAGCCGCATTCTGACCGGAATCTGCTTTGCCTGTGATCGTCGCGTAGGATTTCTTTCCAACCCATTGGCGCTGAAGCAGAAATGCAGAAAGCGTCAGTGTCAGCAGCGCAATCGCCAAGATGGCCGCTTTGGCGGGGTCGGCGACCGAACCAACGATGGCGAAATAAATCTCGGTTGAAAGGACGCCGAAGTTGCCGCCCAGAACCAAGGGGTTGCCGAAATCCGCCAAACTTTCGATGAAGCCCAGAAGGAAGGCATTGGCCAATCCGGGACGCATCAACGGCAAAGAGACATATCGAAACGTTTGCCATCGATCGGCGTCAAGGGTCTGGGAGGCTTCCTCCATCGATGGGCTGACACCTTGGACAACACCAATCAAAACGAGAAAGGCGATCGGCGTGAAGGATAGAAGCTGCGCGAAATAGACCCCCCAGAAGCCGTAGAGCCAGCGGGTCTTTTCTGTGCCGAACAGATCGGCGGCCAGTTCGGTGACGGTGCCGTTGCGGCCAAAGAGCAGGATAAGCGCCAGTCCGATCACGAAGGGCGGTGTGATAATCGGGATGACGGTGAGAAGCCGCAGGAGTTTCTTGGCCCGGAAATCGGTCCGGGTGAAGATCAGTGCAAAAGCAAGACCCAGCAAAGTGGTCCCGGCCCCCGTTAATGTTGCCAGAAACAGCGAATTTATGGCCGTGCCGCAGGATGCAGAACTGATCAGGCAGCCCAACCCCCAAAGGTCATTGTCGAAAAAGCGGGGAAAGAACTCGGTCAGTGAATAGCCACCTTTGACCTCGAAGGCGCGGACGAGGATGTGAAACACCGGATAGAAAACAAACACACCGACCAGGGCGATGATAAGACCAATCACGCTGACGACAAATGCGTCGCCACGACCTTTCCCGGTCTGGGATAGCGACACGGTCAGAACGAACAAAAGTGCGATCAGTGTGACCCCAGCCCCCACGCCGAATCCCGGCTGACCGTTGTTCACAATTTCACCTGTCAACAAGGACTGAAATACACGTGGTCCAGACCGAACGACCACCAGACCTTGTAGCGCCGTCAGAAACAGTCCTGTAGCCGCGATCCAGAGTGTCAGTTTCGAACGATTGACCGGGGAGTTGATTGTCAATTGAACACACGCTGCAGCCACCCCGGACAGAAGCGGCGCAAGAAGCCACCAATGCCCCGCCTTTAGAATTAACAAGAGACCGGTTGAAGGGGCTTCGTCCCGTATCCATTCAAATGAGGTAAGACCTTTGTCCGTCATGTACCAGGGAAGCAGGGTGAATCCCACCAACCCGAAAATCAGCCAGATTGCTATCATTCGTTTCATGTCGCGCCCAGATCTAGAGGATGCGACGCCCGGCATCGGGCGCCGCGGGGAGGATCTGCTCACCAGAAAAATGCCGGCGATTCAGATCATACTCACTGTTGTGGATTAGGGTCGCCGACTTCTGTATCCCAGCGCTCCAACAGACGAGCACGGGTGTCGCTCGCACCGTAGGTGGCAAAGTCGTAGTCGATCAATTTAATCGAAGCGAGATCGGGCGCCTCTGGGGGCATAACCGAATTGGAGTTCGACGGTACCTGGTACGATCCAACCTGTGCGGCCAAGGCCTGAACTTCAGGGGTGAGAACGAACTCAACCCAATTTTGAGCAGCCTCAAAATTGCGGGCGCCTTCGATGACACTGACAGCGCCAACCTCGTATCCCGTTCCTTCGCAGGGAGCGACAGTGACAATCGGAAATCCGGCTACGGTTTGCTGGACCATCCCGTGCATAAACGAAATCGAAACACCTGTCTCACCGCGCGCGGCCGCCTTTGTCGGGGCTGATCCGGATTTCGTGTAGGAATTCACGTTTTTACCGATTTCGCCCAGAAGACGAAATCCGTCGTCTTCGCCAAACAGTTGAACGAAGGTCGCCAGTTCGGTGTAGGCGGTACCTGAGCTGTTTGGATTTGCCACCTGAACTTCGCCAGCAAATCGTGGATCTGCCAGATCGGCCCAACATTCCGGCGGTGCGATGCCTTTTTCCTCAAGAATTTCGGAATTGTAACCAATGCCGAGTGCACCCGCGTAGATTCCGATAGCGCGGCCATTGGTGATGTCAGCCATGTTGCGTGCCCAACCAAGAAGCTCTGACGTGTCGGCTCCAGAGGGCTGGGTCAACCCTTCTTCGGCAGCGATAATATGAGGATCACCTGTTCCAGCGTACCAGACGTCAATTTTTGGGTTACCCGCTTCTGCACGAACTTGAGCAAGCGTTTCGCCGGTAGATTTGCGAACCATCAATACATCAATTCCGGTTTCCGCCTCGAAGGTCTGTGCAACAAGATCGCAATGATCCTGCTCAGAACTACAGACAACGTTCAACTCTTCCGCGTGCACGGTGCTTCCCATGGCGGATGTCGCTAATAGGATCGCGGCAGAGATAACATTCGTTTTCTTCATTTGGTTTCCTCCCAAAAAATGCCGTTTCTGGCGTGCGTCAAGTGGCGCCTTGCCAGTGAGAGGAAGCTATTCCGATTCAGAGCGAAACCTCAGACGTGCTCAATTAACAATGCTACACGCGGACTGGATTCAGGTTAACACTATTACAGCGAAGGGCTGATCTTGTAACTTTCGTAACGCAAATCAGACAGACGTGCGCAACCTTCCTGTCTAAACTGGGGTCATACTACGAGGGAAATCGACAGAATGAACCGCCCAAGGGTTGGAATCGTTGATGATGAGGTGGGGGTCAGAGAGGCCCTTGCGGCGCTTCTCAGCGACAACGAGTTCGACCCTGTTCCGATGACAAGCAGCGCTGATTTTGACGCACTTGGCACGCCGCCGAATTTGGATCTGGTTTTGATTGACCTCAAGTTGCGTGGAGAATCCGGACTGTCACTGGCGCAAAAAATCAGAAACACCCAAGACCTACCCATTGTCATGCTGACCGGTGCTGGCGACGAGACCGACAAGATTGTCGGCCTGGAAGTCGGTGCCGATGATTACCTGTTGAAACCATTTAACCCGCGCGAGTTGATCGCGCGCATCCGTGCGGTTCTGCGCCGTTACAATGTCACTCAGGCTGCTCAGCCCGATGGGCCCGAAAACGAAGATCATGTTAGCTTTGGGCACCTTGTTGTTGACCGGATCCAGCGGACCGTCAGCACGAAGGACGGTACAGAGATAGCCCTGACCAACGCCGAATACCGATTGTTGGACTACTTTTTACAACGTCCCAACAAGATTATTCCGCGCGTGGAGCTTCTTGCCGAGATTGGAAGTGATCTGACGCGCTATATGGATCGCACGATTGACGTGTTAATTCTGCGGCTACGCAGAAAGATCGAAGAAAACCCCTCCAAACCGATTCACCTCCAGACCCGCCGAGGGCAGGGCTACATCTTTGTTACAGGCATACCGAGCCGGACCACATGAGATGGCTTCCGCTTCAAAGTGTCAGAGCGCGGCTGTGGGCCGCGCTGCTGCTTTTGTCGCTGGCAGTCATCGTGATCAGCGCAGTGACGTGGTTTTCGTTGGAACGTGTGGACAAGCGGCTTCAGGAGCTGCATCGCCAAACACTTAGTCAGGTTGCGCAGGCGCTTGAGTTGTCAAAAAGATCAACTGATCTGGCGACCTCTGCCCCATATTTACTCAACCAGCGGTCCAACTTTCTGATTAATCAGGAAGGTCAGAAGCTGATAGAGGCGCTAGATGAGGTCCGCGTCGAATGGCCGACGTTTGAATTTGGGTCCAGCGACGCAGGAAATCATGCCGTTGCAGATGCCACCGAACAGCTGACTGCAGGTGTAACCGATCTGATTGCTGCATCTTCCGCATTGGATTCGATCCAGGCAGAGCTACGCTCACTTGTTGCCAGCCTTGGCGACCTGCGGGAACGCGCCGCCGCAAAGATCGCCAATCCGGCTGTCGATGACCAGGAGCGATTGACCTGGTGGGCTTTGCAAAGCATGACGTCGGATGCTCTCAACGCAGTATTCGCCGGAAACCTGATCGGAGTGGGGGAAGAGCATCGCTCTTATCTTGGCCAACGTCGAAGTCTCAATACGCCGGAGCTAACCGAAGAACAGGTCACATTCCTGATCCAGCTTGACCGGATCGTTGACACGGAAACTGGCGTTTTTGAACTCCGCCGACAAGAGCTTTCCACAAATCTGAATGCTCAGAATGCTCTGTTTCGTATTCGGCACGATGCAAGCGAGATCAGCGCCTCGGCAAGTCAGTTTGCGGCCAACGCCGAACAATATCTTGCAGCAGAGCGTTCATCGTCCTCATCGACGATTCAATTGACCAAGCTGGTGGTCGCACTGATTGCTTTGGCAAGTCTGCTTCTGGCTCTGATTTCAGCCCTTTTTGTCTCGCGATATGTGACCAACAACATCGCTCTCGTTTCAACTGCGATGGTTCAGCTTGCGGGTGGCGACAGAAGCAGTCACCTGCCGCGCAAATTCACCAACCGAGACGAGATCGGTGACTTGTTCCGCTCGTTTCGCAGCTTTCGGGCAAACGCTTTGAGGCTAGACCGGTCTAACCGGCAGTTAAATCAGCAAAACACATTATTCCAGAAGGTGTTTACCAACATTTCGGACGGAATCGCCATTACCGACATGTCAGGCCGGATCACCGCGCAGAATCCGGCAATGGAGAGCATCCTGGAAATCGTGTTTGATGCAGGCACAAACGTGACCTTCGCTGAGTTGCTCGGCAAGGGGCGGTTTGGAAAAGCGGCAAAACTGGCAGGTCTGTCAGACGACCACCGTGGCCATTGCGAATTGTTTAGTGACGACGGCAAACTGATTGAGCTTCGGGCCAGCAGGCTACCTGATGATGGACGCGTTTGGCTTTGCGCTGATGTGACGGAGCGACGAAAACTGGCCGAACGTTTGGCACAAATTGATCGTGTTGAAACTCTGGGAAAAGTTGCGGGAGATACAGCGCATGACTTCGGCAATATCCTTTCCACGATCAACACACATGTTCATCTTCTTGATGCAAGAGGGGACGAAAGTTCAAAGGCCACGCTGGTCGCACTCAACAATGCGATCGAATTTGGGTCGTCTCTGACCCAGCGGCTACTCGCGTTTGCAAAGAAGCAGCATCTCGCTCCTGAACTCACAGAACTGAATGCGCTTGTCGCCGGCATGGTCGATCTTGTTGAGATTAGCCTCAAGCCGGAGGTGACGTTTCAGGTTCAGTATTCGGAAAACCCCATTCAGGTCCTTGTAGATCCGGGTCAGCTCGAAAGCTCGCTCCTGAACCTCGTGCTCAATGCCAATCAGGCCATTGATAGGTCGGGGCGGATTTCTCTCGAGCTGGGGGTTACCGCTGATCAATCGGCCTATATCCTAATCGAGGATACCGGCGCAGGCATGCCGCCCGATGTACTGAACAGAGTATTGGAACCGTTCTATACAACCAGAACAGACGATGGTGGAACAGGGTTGGGTTTGTCTATGGCTTACGGTTTTTTCCGCCAAACCGGCGGAGATCTTAGCGTTCTAAGCGAGGTAGGAAAGGGCACTCAGATCAATATAACACTGCCACTGGGTGCAACAACCAAGCAAACCATGCCAAACTTTCAGGGCAAGTCCGCGCTGCTTGTCGAGGACAGTATTGAGGCGCGTACACATGCACGGCGGCTTTTGGAAACATGTGGGATCACCGTCTCAGAGGCCGGAAATGGTCAGGATGCAAAGGCGCTTATGAACAACAGTGCATTCGATCTGATAGTTACAGATCTGGATCTCGGAGGCGGCATTGATGGTTGGGAACTAATGGACCATTTTCACAAGCGGTATCCAGATAAACCAGCTGTTGTGGTATCCGGTCGCCTTCCTGAACATCAAATGGCTCCGACAAGGAAAGGCTCGCAACTCCATTGTCTCTCGAAACCGCTTGAACCCAATGCGATTCATCTGGTTTTGGAGCAAGCCTTTGGAGACAGGTAAATTTTCCGTTCTCAGACTATGCCCGCTTTCCTCACTTTGCACCCGTTTGTGAGACCTGCAGCATTTGGTACTAAGGGCTCTCTCTCCTCTCTTGTCGTAAGATTCATGAATATCCGGTTTGGGATGATCGACCGTTCGCTGCGCAATGATCGAACTGGAACGATGCGGGACATCCCTGCTGTTGAAATTGCTTCGACCAATGTCTGCTGTCAATAAAGTCGCAACTGCCTTCCATGGTCTCAAGCAGCTCCCACATGTGCTCGTTGGGAGTGGTTCCATTGTCGCGGCGACTGCCCACACATGCGTTTGAACTCGCGGCTGAACTGAGACGGGCAGACGTAGCCCACATCCATCGCCGCTTCGTTCACCGTCATGCCCTGTTTGAACCTGCGATGGAACACAGCGCGGCTCATGCCCGCTCGGGTCGCCATATCATCAATAGATACTGCGCATCCGAAGCCCAGATTCGCCGCGGTATCGATGAGCCTTGCGCGACCGATTATGCCTATATCGTATCGTTGTTGCTCACTGGCAGGCCATCATGCCTCTCAAGACGGTGCGGTCAGAAAGTCGGTTAACCGCTACGGCATCGGGCGGAGCAGTAGTCGCTGTTGCGACGAGATAAATCGTAGACAGAGAGTGCATTTTTTTGACTTGATCATGAGTATCACTTTGATCGGGTAGGTTACATCAAGAATGCCGCCCGATTCGGTTTTCCGAAACGGCGCATCAGAGCCGGATTGCAGCCTTGTAAAACTATGAAACCCTTTCGGTTTACACTCCTGTAACGAAGTTTAACGAACCAAGGCTCTGGCCCAGGAAAACAACGAAAAATCGATTATCTTAGGGAGTTTATGTTTTCTGACGCCTGTGAGGTGTTATTCTTTTCGCCTCTGACAGTGAGCAACCGGGTTGGGGTCTGAAGCTGCCCTAGGCGAGGGGCTATGCTGATCCAAAGCCCACATCGGGAAGGCCACCGAAACTGCCTTCGGGAAAGGGGTCATGGAATGAAAGAACTGGGCCAGAACCGACCTGAAACAACAGATCTTAGAATGCGTGGCCGGCAATCAATTGGGGCGGCTGGATTCTGGGGCGCCTGGCAGGTTGTCCCAGATCGCCTCAACGTCATTTCGCATTCGAGCGTGGACATTTCTCAAAATGTCGTCGCGCAAGTCATCGGAAAGTTTCGCCAACTCTTCCTGCGCTCGAACAAAGGCGGCAGGGCCAGGGGTTTGGGCCGCATTTCTGGCCGCGCGTGTGACGGCGCTTTCGGCCCCGACCAGCTCCGAACTAGATTGCTCCAATGCGGAAAAAAATTGCAGGGTTGGGTCTTTCTTCAACTTCTGACGGGCCTCCTGCCAGCAGGTTTTGAGCGGATCAATCGATCCATAGAGGATTGTTGAATGCCCGGTCACTCCAACGATATCCCAGAGCTATTCGAAAAACGCATGCAAGTGATCGGCCGGATTTCGCAAGAAAATACAGAGTTACTGCGCCTTCTGCAACTCTCCGGCGGGCACGATATCTTGCGGATGAAAGATCCGAAACTTACGGAAGTGAACGATATCCAAAATTCTACCGAAACCGAGTTGGCAGCCTGTCAGTCACGCATTGATGACCTTGAGCTAGAGATGGCCAGGATCGACGAAGAGATTGAAACTGCGGCGGAAAAGGAGGACTAGAATGGTCGAGAACAGTTCATCAGGGCTTTCGTTGTTCAGCCTGCTCGCCCGGGATTGGACTCTGGAAGACGAGGTTACAGAAACAGTATTCAATCACGATGACACCGGCGTACTTTTCAGGTCGAGATCAGGAAAGCTAGCACTGGCATCGACAAAAGATGCCGAAAGCCCAAAAATCCGGACGCGCATGGACCTTGAAACCGGGCGCACGACGATCCGGCCCCGCGAAAACGCCGTATCTCCTCTCAGGATAGCTGAAGTCACCGCGCACACTGATTTGCCAGCCACAAGGTTCGGCACCCAGGGCTTTGCCGTTGTTGACTTGGATGGCGCGGTGCAGCAGGTCACCGGCGGGGGGAATGTCGTTTTACGGCTCAAGCCCGATAGCACCGGAGTGACGTCGCTATGCAGCAGCGTTTCGGGGAATGTCCTGGCGTTGGCCCGGCAAGGTCGGATTGTGCTCTATGATACCGATGACATGCAGGTTCAGGCCGAGATTGGTTTGGATCATCCCGTTACCTGTCAGGCGTACTCTGCCGATGCTCAGGCGCTGGCGGCTTGGGGTGGCAACACGCTTAGCGTGATCGACGTCCAATCCCCGACTGCCGCCCCGCAGGTTTTTGAATGCGGTGGCAACATCACCGAAATCAGCTGGCGAAAATCGGGAAGCCATCTGTCCTGTGCTTCGGCTGACAACAGCTTTTACGTTATCAACCGCACTACCGGAACCGCACAACGTGTCGAAGATTTTCCAACACCGGTTCGAAACACCGCCTTTAGCGAAACGGGCAATGCACTGGTTGCATCTGGGGCGTTTCGACTAGTTGGGTGGGATTGCAGTGATTTGCCTGAAAACGATCTGCCCGGAACACCGCTAACCACGGGCAAGGCCGGTTTTGTCGCGATCAGTGTAATAGCAGCCCATCCGGAGCGCAGTCTGGTGGCAAGCGGGTATGCCAATGGTCTGGTGACAATCGCCAGCATCGGCACCTCGCAGGAAATGATGCTCCATCATGAAAACGCGACCGAAGTGAGCAGCATCTGCTGGTCGAAAACCGGCGAGCATCTTGCGATCGGGTATACGTCGGGAAAGGTCGCAATCGTTACCTTCCCCGCGCAAATGTTTAAGTGACCCTGTCAAATCAAACAAAATCGAGGAGAGCCAATATGGCTGATAAACTGACCGCCGAGGAGTTGAGTAAAGACAAGTTCTTTATGCAGTTGTCCACGATTTCCGCCGAGATGATCGAAGAGCACGGCAAAGACTTTGCTACCGGGGCGCTGATCATGGCCGCGCAATGGATCGCGCAAGGAAAGGCGGGTGCCCAGAACCAGACCGAACACTAGTGTAGCTGTTGTGAAAGGGGTGCGCTTTGAGCCTCACTGTTTGTCAGCGTCCAGCGCAGCTGATCAACGGTGATTTCGGAGATGCGCGCCGTGAGACAACCCAAACCTTCATCAGTTGCTGACGGATTTTGCTGATGAATGCTTTCCAGATCTTCACCAAAACTTTTCGTCAAACCATGAGAGTAGGCACACATCTCTTGCAGCCGCAGAGTCACAAAATAAAGGCAATCGCAGCCGTCGTGGAGCCGTCCTTGCGGGTGTTTGGCGTCTGCCGATCTCGGCGATCTGAACGACGTGTGCACCGCTGTGCCAAGGATTGCTTTCACGTTCTTGCGCCATGCCGCGTATTCTCCGCTCTGGTCGAATTCCAGGCCAGAGCGATAGAGCTGTTCGCTTACCGCCTTGAAAGCACGCCCCCCAGCAATATGGCGGCGCCAGAACTCATTGGCCTCTTCGATTGTGGAGCATTCAATAAACCGTGCGGCCAGTTTGGGCCGGGAAACAAACGCCAAAGCCATATCAATATCTTCGGAAATTGTGCGTGCGATTTGCATCGACGGTGTCGGCAATTCGGTCAGGAACAACAGCCTGAACGCATCGAGTTGTTCAATCATCCGAAATGTCAGGGCGTGCAGTGCGCGCCATTGTGGGGTGGTCAGCCGGGTAAGGGACATGTCGATTGCGATTGCGGCGGTGGCGTTCAGCGATGCCACCCAGATTGCAGCCTGCTCGAACATAAAGAACTGGTCGACCGGACCGCTGTTTTCTTCAAAGTTCGGCCAGCCAACCGTGCCGAGTCCTCTAAAACGACCAATCGTGTCGCGCCACACAGTGTCCAGGTCCAGCCCACGCGCCGACCACATTTGTCGGGTGCGAGCCATGAGTTGCGGAGACACGCCGGGATAGTTGGCCTCAAATGGCATAGGGGTCGAAGAGGCAAAACGAGTAGCCATGGCGCGGTTGATCCTGTTGCGATGTTCCAAGACTATCAGCGATCAGGGGTCCGGCAATGCCTGAAATACCCAAATTGCGGGATTGAGCATGAGAAAGCCAATTTCGCGTTGCCAGAAATCTGCACCTGGGGAACGCGATGAAAACAAGTTTTTCCCATTCGGTTCGACAGGGCAAAATGCTGAATCATGTGATGGTTCAAGCCGTCGGAATAATGCGGATGGATCGGGTGGAATTGAACGAATTTCTGGCACAGACCATTGAACGCAATCCTTTCGTCGAAATTGATCGCGGCGCACAGTTTTTGGGGACCCATTCAGACAACCGAGATACTCCGGAAGTGCCCAGCGACACCCAGATCAGTCTTTATCAAAACACGGCCGATCAATTTCCCCGGGTTTTCCGCTTGGGCCATGAAACGCGGATCGCTCTGGCGTTCCTTCAGGAAATTGAACCCAGCGGATGGTTGACCGTTCCTGTCGAACGTATTGCCAAGGATAACAGTTTTGACATTGAGGCGTGTCATAACGTCTTGGCGCGGTTGCAAACTTTGGAACCGGCAGGAATATTCGCGCGCGATCTAAAGGAATGTCTTCGACTTCAGGCGATAGAGCGAGACTTGCTTGACGATGTCATGGCAGCACTCATCGAGCACCTTGACCAACTGATGACCTGCAAATTGCCAGCCTTGGCGAGGCGGCTAAAAACCGATACGCAAAGTTTAGCTCGCCGAATTGATCAAATCCGCCGAATGGATCCAAAGCCCGGCAGCGTATTTGGGGTCGAAGAAGTGCGTCAAATCAGCAGCGATGTGGTGCTGAACGTTATCGATCAGGGGCTGAGCATTGAGCTGAATAGATCCAGCTATCCCACCATTCGTCTGTCACCCATCGCCGAGAGTTACGCGTCAGACAAGCCTTCACAAAACGGCGCGCTACATGAACTGTTCCACGAAGCTAGAGCGTTGCAAACTGCCGTTGAAACCCGGAATTCCACGACTTTGGATCTGGTCGCGGCAGTGTTTGCCCGCCAGCGTGATTTCTTGATCCACGGATACCCGGCTCTGACACCGATGCGCATGAGTGAAATAGCGGACGATATTGATGTCAGCGAGGCCACCGTTAGCCGGATATCGTCTGGATTATCAGTTCAATGTCCGCTTGGATCGATTGCGATGAAGTCGCTTTTCTGTAACCCGGTTTCATACTGTGATCAGCCACAAACCAAACATGTGGCACTGCAGATGATCCGAAAACTGATCGCCGGCGAAGATAAGGAATTACCACTCAATGACCGTAAGATCACGTGTTTGATGCAGAAATCCGGTCTTAGGGTGTCACGACGAACTGTCACAAAATACCGGCAATCTCTTGGGCTGGGTCCGCCTGCCACGCGCCGAAAGAAGGCAGAGCTTTCTCTTTTGTTGAATCAGGAGCGTGTTTAACCGCGTTTGGAACCTCAAGGTCACGTAGCCTAGAGCTTGACGCAAACCAGAACCGGGTTTTAGGCGCCAACTATCTGAGAAGGACGTTCCATGACAGACTTGGAAGAGCGCAGCTTAGCTGTTGAAGCTTACACCGCAAAAGGCATGCTTAGTGGTCAGGATGATTGACATATCAGGCTGCCAAAAAGCTGAGAATATCGGAGCCCGAGCCTGGAAGGAAAGAGCGGCGCTGAGACCCTTTTTCACGACAGACGAGGGGTTTGTTCTACACGCGCTTCAGGATCACGATCTGTTGCGCTGGCTTGCTGCATTGCCGATCCCGATCGATCAGTATGCTGGCCAGAAATACATGCGGTTTCTTGGCGATCCGGATGTTTGCGCACGCGTTCTATGCGTGGATGAAAGACCGTTGGGCCTTGTCAGCCTGGGAACAGAACTCTCATTCTGGATCAAGCGGGAATTTCGCGGCGAAGGTCTGGGTTTGTGGGCAGTGCGACGGTTCCTTGATGAACTGCCTGCAACAACCAAATCCGTGACTGCCTGCTGCATGCAGGACAACAAAACTGCGGCGGCGCTTCTGCTGAGGCTTGGTTTCGAGAATCCGGACAAGCCATTCCGACGGTTCTCATTTGCGCATGGGCACGCGGTTGATTTCCTGCGTTATCAATTGTGCCTTATCAAGGCGAATGCGGGACCAAAAACGTAACGCCGCAAAACTGTCGGATGCCTGTAACGGCGCCGCATGTGTAAAAGTGTAACGAAATGGAACACTTTTTGCTGACGGAAAAAATGCACGGCCGTTTCATCCTCAGCGGTTTTGAAAAATTCATACATCAGTATGAAAATTTAATCATTTAAAAACAGAATTTTACGATTAAATTCCGTATTTCTCGGTTTTTTCTTCTCTCACGCGCCCATTGTGGCACGGCAATTGCAACTACCAAGACATAACGCCGCGTTTCCGCAAATTCGGAAACCATCAAGAACGAAGGAACAGGGAGCGGACAACCGCAGTTAGATCGGAGGGGCTGGAATTGCCGCTCTGCAAAGCGGTGACCCATGCTTTCAAACCTTTGCCGTGACCCGACCGACAATGGCCCGTGGCTGTAATTACTATCGTGCGCGCCATGACTTTGTCGAACGAACTGGCAGCATCTGCTGCCTTCAACAGACCGATGGACCGGTCAGAGCTAAAGGAGTCTCATGGCATGGCGATTACGCTAAACAAAATAACGTCCCAGCGGGGGATATCGGTGGGAGCGGCCACCAAGAAAATTTCCGATCTTGGCTGGAACCCTACCTATGTGCAGGAAGCTAGCACCTTTCCGACCGACTACAAAATTACCAAAGCTCCTCGTGACCCTATGAAACAGGTGCTGCGGTCTTATTTTCCGATGGAAGAAGAAAAAGACAACCGGGTATATGGCGCTTTGGATGCGGCCCTTCGTGGCGACATGTTCCGAAATGTCGAGCCGCGTTGGATCGAATGGATGAAGCTGTTCCTTGCGATTATTCCCTTCCCGGAAATCTCGGCCGCCCGTTCGATGGCGATGGTTGCGCGTCTGGCTCCCGGTGAAGACCTGCGCACTGGTTTTACGATGCAGATGGTCGATGAATTCCGCCACTCCACGATTCAGATGAATCTGAAGAAGTGGTACATGGAAAACTACATCGACCCAGCGGGGTTTGACATCACGGAAGAAGCTTTCGGCAAATGCTACGCGACGACAATTGGACGTCAGTTTGGCGAAGGGTTCCTCACTGGTGATACGATGACGGCCGCATGCATGTACCTGACCGTCGTTGCGGAAACCGCATTCACCAACACGCTGTTCGTTGCGATGCCTTCTGAAGCCGCTCGTAACGGCGACTATGCGCTTCCGACCGTGTTCTTGTCAGTTCAATCGGACGAAAGCCGCCACATCGGTAATGGACACTCGTTGCTGATGGCCGCGCTGAAAGAGCCAGAGAACCATCTGCTGCTCGAACGCGACCTGCGCTATGCATTCTGGCAGAACCACGCCATCGTCGATGCGGCGATCGGTACTTTCATCGAATATGGCACAACCAATCGTGACAAGGAGAAAGAATCCTACGCGGAAATGTGGCATCGGTGGATTTTCGAAGACTACTACCGGACCTACATGCTGCCGCTCGAAAAATATGGCGTCAAAGTGCATCACGACGATGTGCAGGAAGCCTGGAAGCGGATAACGGAAAAGAACTATGTGCACAAAGTGGCTCAATTCTTCGCCGTTGGCTGGCCGGTTAATTTCTGGAGGATCGAAGCTCAGACCGAGAAGGATTTTGAGTGGTTCGAGCACAAGTACCCAGGATGGTATGCAGAATTCGGCGACTTCTGGAAGTGGTATGCCAAGCTGAGTGTTCCCGGCCAGAAGGTAATCACCTTCAATGAAGACGTCGGATACGTCTATCCGCATCGCTGCTGGTCGTGTCTGGTGCCGTGCCTGATCCGCGAAGACATGGTTGTTGATGAAATCGACGGTCAGTTGCACACCTTTGCGCATGAGTTGGATCGCTGGACAGCCGTAGAGGCATTCGCGGACGAGTATCAAGGTCGTCCAACGCCGGCCATGGGCAAGTTCTCGGGCAAGCGCGAATGGGAAACCGTCTATGATGGCTGGGATCTGGCGGATGCCATTACGGATCTCAACTTTGTCCGCGAAGACGGCAAAACTCTGGTTCCGCAACCGCATCTACGTTTCGACGACAAGGATATGTGGACGCTCGATCATGTGCGTGGCCACACCCTTGGTTCGCCGCTCAATGCGCTGCGGGGCATGTCGGATACAGACCGTGAGGCTCATCTGGCCGAGTACCGTGCCGGGTTCACGATCAATCCGTGCAACTAAGCCAATCGCAGGGGTCGGCAACGACCCCTGCACAAGGGTTTTCTGCAACCCGCAAAGCTTTAAAGCCACAGGAGCAATGGTAGATGAGTGACGTATACAACGTCCGACTAGAGCCGGTAGGCGTAGAGTTTGAGGTGGAAGAAGATGAAACCATCCTCGACGCCGCGTTCCGACAGGGCATTGCGCTGCCGCATGGCTGCAAGGAAGGTCAATGTTCGGCCTGCAAATGTGTTCAGTTGGACGGTGAGACCGAGTTACTGAAGTATTCGACATTTGCCCTCAACGATTTCGAACGCGATAGCGGGCAAATTCTGATGTGCCGCACTCTGGCCTACAGTGATGTCGAAATCGAGCTGTTGAACTATGACGAAGAAGTTCTTTCAAAATCCATTCCGGTCAAGGTGTTCGACGGTCGAATTGTCGATTTCCAAAAACTAACCCATGATATTCGCGGTGTTGAGATTGAAATCGATACACCGCTCAAGTTTTGGGCGGGTCAATATGTCGACATCACGGTTGCCCCCGAAAAAGGGAAGGCGATTACACGCTCGTTCTCCATGGCAAATTCGCCGAGCGAAGCCCAAAAACTCTCGTTCATCATCAAAAAATTCCCCGAAGGAAAGTTCTCAAACGAGCTCGACGCGGGAGGGATCAAAAAAGGTGCCGCGGTCACACTCAGAGGGCCCTACGGAACGTGTTTCCGACGCGAAGAGCGACAAGGACACGTGATTCTGGTTGGCGCCGGATCGGGCATGTCGCCGGTGTGGTCAATCCTGCACGACCAACTGGCCAGCGGAGAAGATCGGCCGATCATGTTCTTCTTTGGCGCGCGGACACAGGATGATCTGTTCAAGCTGGACGAGATTGCTGAAGTGACGGGGAAAAACCCGTCAGTCGAGTTTATCCCGGTACTCAGTCACGCCGATGATGACGACACCTGGACCGGTGAGCGCGGTTTTGTGCACGAATGCGTGGACACCCGCCTTAAGGAAATGGATCTCGACGGCGAGGGCGACGTTTACGCCTGTGGTCCGCCACCGATGATCGATGCCCTGACACCAGTGCTTTTCATGCATGACTTCGAATTGGAGCGCATTTTCTACGACAAATTCACACCGACTTCCGGTTCATCGGCCCACTGATTTTTTTGGGCTGATCGCTAGTCATGTGAATGAAACTAACCAAGGGAGGCTACAATGGTAGCTACATCAAGTTCTGTCGGTTCCGGTGCCGCGGGTGCCGCAACATTTGTCGGATCGAACAGCCGCAAATACAATTACTATGAGCCGCGGGGAAAGCGAGCGACGCATTACGAAGATGTCACTGTCGACGTGCAACCCGATCCCGAGCGCTACCTGATCCAGAACTGGATTATCGAGTTCGACGGCGGCAAAGGTGGTGGCGCTTACCAGAAGAACTTTACTGCGGCTCTCAGTTCGAATTGGCACGCCTTCCGAGCGCCTGACCAAGAATGGGAGCGCACCCATTACCAGCGTCAATCGAAGATCTGCACGATGGTCCAGGCAGTGATTGCGAACGCCCGCAAAGCGGGTGCGCACGCAGCATTCGACAAATCCTGGAACCGTATCCTGCAGGCTCATCTGGGCGCCTGGAAGCACGCCGAATTCGGTCTGGGCACATCGCTGATGCAAGCACAGCGCTATGGCTATACCCAGATGATCAACAACGCGACGTTGACCAACTCCTCTTACAAGCTGCGGCTTTCTCAGGACATCACCCTCTATCTTGCTGAAATTGGCATGGATATCGAAGGTTGGGATGATGAACTGGGCAAGAAAACCTGGCTGGAAGACCCGATGTGGCAGGCAACCCGCGAAGCCATTGAAACGATCATGGGTTCAGAGGACTATCTGGAGCAATATTTCGCGATCAACCTGATCTTTGAGCCACTGGTTGGCGAATTGTTCCGGTCCGGGTTCCTGATGCAGGCGGCAGCTGCAAATAACGACTTCATAACGCCACCTGTGATTTCGGCCGCCGAGGCCGACTACGAACGGAATTTGGCCAACACCATCGACTTAATGTACCTGTTGGTAAACGACGAAGAGCACGGTGCGCACAACAAGGCGCTGTTCCAGTCATGGGTCAAAAAGCATGGCACCCTGGCTGACAATGCGGCGTTGGGCCTGCAACCCATCTGGTCGCAACCTCACTCCAAACCTGTCTCGTTCGAAGATGTCAAAGCCGTCTCGAACGAACGTGTTGGTCAAATTCTGACCGAACTGGGACTCACCCGTTAATTCAGAGGAAAAACGCCAATGTCAAATGTAGCGCGTGACGCAACAAACACGAACATCTTCAAGTCGATGAAGGATATCAAATTCGAGCAAACCATTTCGCACCAGTGCGGCGTGACAATGAACGACTCCGTTGAGGCGAGAGCGATTGCTGAATTCATGAATGAAGACCCCAAAGTGACCATCACCCATAATCCGGCAACCATTCGCATCGATGGTGAAGGCAAGCTGACCTTCAAAATGGATGAGATCAGCGATTTTCTGGGTCGCGAAATGACGGCGGAAACCTTCGAGGTGAACACGTCAACTCATTACGGGCGGATGGTCCGTGTTGATGACAATACGGTGGTTCTGTTTGGCAACATGGATGATGTTCTCGAATTCGTTGAATAGCAGCCTCTCATCACGCTCCCGGGTCTAGCCCGGGGGTGCATTCAATTTTCAATGCCGAACAACCTCAACGACCTTAGGAGGAAAAAAATGTTTAAGACCAAATCCGGCAAGGAAATCTTCATAATCGATGGGCACACCCATTTCTGGGATGGCAGCCCGGAAAACCAAAGCAACGTTCATGGCAAACAGTTCATCGATTGCTTCTATGCCTATCACACCAACTTGAGTCCGCCCGAGCAATTGTGGGAAAAAGACCGGTTCGAAAAGTATTCCGAAGATGATGTCTATCGCGATCTCTTCATCGACGGTCCAGACGATATCGCAATCATCCAATCGACGTATCTTCGGGATTTCTACAAGAACGGTTTTTCCAGCATCGAGCGCAGCACATCGATGGCGTCCCGTCATCCTGAACGCTTTATCGTGAATGGATCTTTTGATCCGCGGGATGGTGAGAAGGCGTTGGAATACATCCACTACATGAAGGAAAACTTCGATATCCAAGGCGTTAAAATGTACACCGCCGAATGGAACGGAGACAGCAAAGGATGGGCGCTGAACGATCCGGCGGCTTACAGGTGTTTCGAGCTTTGCGACAAGCTAGGCATCAAGAACATTCATGTCCACAAAGGCCCAACCATCATACCCCTGAATAAAGACGCGTTTGACGTACACGACGTTGATCACGCAGCCACCGATTTCCAGAACCTGAACTGGATCATCGAACATTGCGGATTGCCGCGCCTGGATGATTTCTGCTGGATCGCGACGCAGGAAACCAATGTCTATGCCGGTCTCGCTGTTGCAATGCCGTTTATATTTTCCCGTCCGCGCTACTTTGGCGAGGTGATGGCGGAACTTCTTTGGTGGATCGGCGAAGACAAGATCCTGTTCGGGTCTGATTACGCCATCTGGACCCCGCAATGGCTGGTCGAGCAATTCTGGGAATATCAGATCCCCGAAGATATCTCCGCTGAACGCAGTGGTGTGCAACTGACCGATGAAATTAAGGAAAAGATCCTCGGTCTGAATGCCGCAGCACTTTACGATATTGATGTCGAAGCCAAGAAGAAACAGCTGAGCGGTACGCCTGTTCAGATAGCGGCGGAATGAGCGGATGTTTCTGAAGTTTCAAGAAACTGAGCTGGTGACCGAGATATGGGACTGTCTGGATCATGTCACAGATCCGGAACTTGATGAGCCCGTGACGGAGATGGGTTTTATCGAGAATATTTCGGTCGATCAGCAAAAAAGCAGGTTGGAAGTCGAGTTTAGGCTTCCAACCTACTGGTGTTCGCCCAATTTTGCCTTCCTCATGGCGTTTGACATCCACAATGCGATTTCAAACTTGCCGTGGGTGAAGGACGTCGGAGTGACGCTGAATGACCATTGTTTTGCGGATCGCGTAAACGAAGGCGTGAACGGTGGCCGCGAATTCAGGAGTGTTTTCGCTGAGTTTTGTGACGGTGAAGACCTGATTGCCGTGCGCGCTAAATTTCTGGAAAAGGCATTCATGCGGCGTCAGGAATCCGTTCTTCTGGGCCTGAAGACCAAGGGAATTTCTGCGGCAGATATCGTTAACATGACGCTGCAAAACTTTGACGCAATTGGTTTCAGCGGCGCTGAGGAAACTAAGCAAAAGCCCAGATACCGGGCGCTTCTGATGTCTCGGAAACTGGCCGAAAATCCCGGCGATCTGGCTTTTGTGACTTGGGACGGAGATAGGCTAACCGAAGACGGGCTTCAAGATTATCTGGCCCGGCTACGTGGCGTCCGGATCAATATGGAATTCAACGGTGCGCTTTGCAGGGGGCTGCAATCAACCCGATATAAAGAGGTTGAGATTGGCGAAGATGGGCCAACTTTGATCGATTTTATCCAGAAGCGCGTGCCTGTTCAAGACACCGACAGAAACCTCAAGTTGATGATCTAGCGGATCGATTTCCGCGCTTCAGGCACAGCAAACTCAAATGACCGGGCCTATGTGCCTGACAAGGAGATCTCCATGGCCAAACTTCTTATTCATAACGGAACCGCAAGGCAGGCGCTGGCACAAGGCGTGTTGAAGCTTGCCGCTGCGGTGGAGCCCACACTCGGCCCCAAGGGTCTGAACGCGATGATTGACCGGCCGGTCGGGACGCCGTTGGTCACCAGGGACGGGGTCACGATTGCTTCGGAAATCGAATTGCCGGACCGGTTTGAAAACATGGGTGCGCAAGTCGTGCGTGAAGTCTCCATGCAGACCAACGAAGTTGCTGGCGACGGAACGACTACGGCAATCGTATTGGCCAACGCGCTTGTTCAGCAGGGTGTGAAAATCACCGAACAGGGCGTTAAACCGGTTGATCTTTGCAAAGGTATCGAAATTGCCGTTGAACGGATTATCCAAGGATTGGATGAAACGGCACGGTCTTGTGACGACAACCCGGATTATCTTGCGGCGGTCGCACGTGTTTCAGCCACTGACCCAGAACTGGGTTCAATGGTGGCGGAAGCGTTTAATTGCGTCGGCAAGGAAGGTGTAATCAGCGCCGATTTTTCGGTCACGATCGACACAAACCTTGAAGTGGTCGAAGGCATGTCCTTTGAGCGCGGGTATATTTCACATCACATGGTGACCGATCAGGACAACATGGAAGCTGTGCTGGACAATCCGCTGATCCTGTTGACGGACCAGAAAATCCTGCATCCTGACATTCTAGAAAGCGCCTGCGCGATTGCCAACAAGCAAAACCGACCGCTATTGATTGTCGCCGAGGAAATTGCGCCTGAAGTGGTGATCACTTTGATGGACGGCGGCGGCGCGGGAAAGTACCTGATTGTTCACCCGCCGGAATACGGCCATTGGCGGGCGGCGATGATGGATGATCTGGCCATCCTGACGGGCGGCGAGGTTCTGGCCCGCGATCTCGGCAAAAAAATCGAAAATGTGACGCTGGGCCAATTGGGCGGCGCGCAGAAGGTCAAGGTCAGCGCGTCCCAGACCAGCATCATTCGGGGCGAAGGCGACCCTGCAACGATCAAAGCGCGCCGGGATCAGGTGCAACGCCAACACGATGTCGCCCCACCCAATATTGAACAGGACAAATTGCGCGAGCGGATCTCGAAATTGTCAGGCGGCACTGCGGTGATTTACGCGGGCGGCTTCACACCCGTGGAACAAAAGCGCAAAATTCAGCTGATCGAAGACGCGCTTTGTGCGGTTCAAGCCGCCGCAGAAGACGGCGTCGTAGCTGGCGGCGGCACGGCGCTGGCCCAGATCGGCTCTGTTTTGGATGATCTGACTTTGGCGAACGAAGGTGACGTCAGCAAAGGCGTCGATCTGGTGCGGTCGGTTTTGACCCGCCCGGTAGAACGGATAGCCAGCAATGCCGGAGCTGACCCCTGTGCAGTTGTGGCCTCGGTAATCTCTGCCCAGGCGGGCCACGGATATGACGCTAATAGTGGCGAGTTTCGCGACATGTTCCAGTCAGGGATTATTGATCCGGCGCGGGTGACGGCCAGCGCCCTGGTGAACGCAACTTCAGTCGCAACGCTTATCCTGACGACAGAAACTCTGGTTGGTGATCTTGAAGAAGGAGAAGCCGATCCGACCGCAGGAGCCGCGTTGGGCGGTGGAGCCGAACTTCTTGGTCGGGCCTGACCAGATCTGCAGCGCAACAGGAACAGGAACGGAAGGAATCTCATATGAAGGCGGCAAGGTTATACGAATACGATCCCGCGATGAACGTCCAACTCAAGATCGAGGAGGTCTCGGCACCCACTATCAACTCGGCGGACGAGGTGATCGTAAAGGTCGGAGCGGCGGGGCTGTGCCGAACGGACCTGCACATCATCGAAGGCGTGTGGAAAGACATAATGGATTTGGAAGGCGGCCTCCTGCCGTACGTTATGGGCCACGAAAACGCGGGTTGGGTTGAGGATGTTGGCAGCAATGTCACGTCTGTCAAACCCGGTGATGCAGTGATCTGCCACCCTCACCGTAGCTGTGGCATCTGCCTCAATTGCAGGTATGGGCATGACATGTATTGTGATCATGGGTTGTTTCCCGGGCTTGGCCTTGATGGTGGATTTGCAGAATATTTCGTCACCAACGAAAGCTCTTTGATCAAGTTGAACACCAACATCACCCCCCTTGAAGTCGCACCAATGGCCGATGCCGGAATAACGGCTTACCGTGCTGCGAAACGGGCCGCTGCCCTAGTTTACCCCGGGGCATATGTCACGGTTCTGGGCGTTGGGGGCCTTGGTCACATAGCCCTTCAATGCCTGAAAAACCTATGTGGTGCGCGTGTGATTGCTGTTGATCGTGAACCGGGCGCTCAGGCGCTGGCCAAGGAGCTTGGGGCGGATATCGTACTGGACGGCGGGCCGGACCTGATTGAGCAGATCAAGGAAGTCACCGGCGGAGGTAGCCATGTGGTCATTGACTTCGTAGGTGAACTGGGTGTCGAGAATATCTGTTGGAAACTTCTGCGGCAGGGCGGGGAGCTGATTGTCGTTGGATATGGCGGAACGATCGAGGTGCCCACCGTTGAGCTTGTGGTCAACGAGATCAAAATCGGCGGAAGTCTGGTTGGCGATTATACTGAGCTTGTAGAGTTGATGGAGCTTAACGCGGATGGATTGGTGAAGATGCACCAAACTGAGTACTCACTTGCGAACATCAACGCAGCTATCGACGACTTCAAGAACCGACGCTTTACAGGTCGGGGTGTCATTGTCCCCTGAAGGGACCGGTGACATTGATCTGGTCGGAGCTCTCCCCTTCGGCCGGATCAATGGAAACATTTGAGATACCAAGAAATCAGATTTGAACTAGACGCACTGCGAACTCTCTGTGGAAATCTGGACTTGTTGACGCCTTTCGACCTTTGATCCCCAACAACTCCTGTTCAGGTGGATAAGGTGCGATCAATTCTGGGACCAACTAACGACGTTCGATATTCTAGGTGTCGCTCAGCCGTCTTCGGCGCACTCCTCGTTCAGACAGCAGAGACTTCTCAGGGTTACTTGCCACGGTCCAGTCCGTACTGCCGAATTTTGCGATAGAGCGTTGGTCGCGATATCCCCAGCTGCGCCGCGGCCTTTGTCAGATTGCCGTGCTCTCGATCGATGGTTCGTTGAATTGCTATCGACTCGACGCCATTCAAATCCAGATTTGTATTCGTCCTCGGTTGGACATCTCCGGAGAGAAACACGTTGCTTTCCGGTTGCGAAATCTCGCTTGGCAGATCTGCCAATGTAACTGTATCGCCACTATGCAGCAGGCAAAGACGTTCAACTGTATTGCGAAGTTCCCTGACATTGCCCGGCCATGAATACTCTCGAAAGGCTTTGGAGGCATCGAGATCAAACCTGAGCGGTGCACGGCTGAACTTCTCCGAAAGCATCAGATTGAAATGGTCAATTAGAATATCGATATCCCGGCCGCGTTCGCGCAAGGGAGGGACATCAATGACGATCGTTCCGATGCGATAGAACAAATCTCGACGGAACCGCCCAGCTTCAATATCCTGGCGCAGGTTGCGGTTGGTCATAGCAATCAGTTGAACGTTGATGGGTCGGCGCCTGTCGCACCCGATCCGGTAGACGGCGCGTTGCTCCAGCGTTCTCAACAGGTAAGTTTGCAATTCGGGAGGCATATCGCCGACTTCGTCCAGGCATAAGACACCGTCATTCGCCTGTTCGAATTTTCCGGCCTTCCCTTCGCGTAGTGCGCCGGTAAAAGCCCCCGCCACATGGCCAAAGAGCTCTCCCCCGATAAGCTCTCCGGAAATGGCGGCGCAATTCACCGCAACGTAGGGCGCATTCTTCTTTGTATGGTGGCTGTGAATCAACCGTGCAAACAGCTCTTTTCCAACACCGGTTTCACCCTGAACCAGCACCGTTGCATTGGCCAATGCGGCTCGACGGGCAAATTCAAGGGCTTCCAACATTTTCGGGCATTCACCGAGAATGGTAATTTCATCCTCCTGAACTCCGACACGGGGTTTGATGGTAATACCCTTGGGCTTGGACCGGGTCAGGGGTGCGGAATTATCAGGCAAGATAAGTGCCGCCCCTTGGACTTTTCCGCCGGATTTCAGAATATCAATCGCCTTGGCGGTAAGATTGGCCGGCAAAGCAGCGGCAAGTTCGCCATCTGTCATATTAGGGTTGAAGTTTAACAGTTGCCTTCCGATCGGCAGGTTGTTCTGACTTTGATCTGATGCCTTTTCGGTATTCCGGCTGAACACAATCCTCCCGGATCCATTCAGAAGAACGATCGCTTCGTCGCTGTCATGGGTCTTGGGCAGATCGATGTAGGCTTCCAACAGCTTGGTGCGCTCTTCGCGCTGCTGTTCGGCCAGTGCGATTTCAATTTCACGCGCTGCCGCAACGACAAGTGCAACATTATGTGGTTGGAAAATGTCAGGCGGCCCTGACAAGTCGACGACTCCGATGATGGATCTGTCCAACGGGTCAAATACGGGAACTCCGGCACATGTCCAGGATTGTATGCCCTGACAGAAATGTTCGCTTGCATGAACATAGGTCGGCTTTCCGGTTCGCAAGGCGGTTCCGATCCCGTTTGTCCCGATCACATCTTCGTTCCAGACACCGCCAATCTCCAACTGGATTTCGAGGCCAGCATCCAGCGTTTGAGGATCGCCTGTGGCGTCTATGATCGTACCCGTTTGATCTGTCAGGATGAGGATTGCACCAGAATCTGCCAGATGTGGCGCCAACCGCAAGAACGCGGCATGTGCTGCTTGACAGAGTGACCGATTTTTTCGGCGCAACACAAAGACATCTTCTTTGTCCACTTTTTCCGGGGTGGCAATAGCCAACGCACTAATCCCTGAATCGGTGCACCGGGCCCAGGATTCCAGAATTTCAGAACGAACCGTCTGTGCCATTTCCTCATCTGCCCGTCCGCACTCGACAAACTTCTCCCAGGCATGCGTCGTCGCACGCTGCGATTGTTTTAACTCAGGCGTAGCAACCTCGGTCTTCAATCGTCTCTTTGGGTCAAAGTAAGTTGTTCGCATGTGTCACCTTGAATGGGGTGGCAAATTCTCGCCGATCAAAAGAGAGCAGATGGCGTCGCTCACGTTCATAGATCAAGACGATCCGTGATCACGTGGACGAATTTCTCCTCAATGTCGTCGTTCTCGATGATGATTCCGTTCAGATCGCCAAGCAATTGTTCAGTATCGTCGTCTAACGGCGATACAAATCCGTTTTCCATAGTAGCCAGTGCAAAAAACTTATGGCCCTCTTTAGCGCGCATTTGCCCGAGAAGCCGGATCTGCTTGCCAGTATTGGCATTCACCACAATCACACGGCCGTTCAAGCTGACGCGAACCACTGGTTCTGGCGCCGAGGCGCTCGATGCCCCGCCCAAAATATGGATGCTAAGTCCTTCAGGCTTGGGTTCTTCTTTGGTTTTCGCCATTGCCGCGCGAGACCGGGAAAATTCGCCTCCGCTGATCTGGTCGGCAAGGCGGCTAATCGTCGATCGATTTTCGCTTATGATCCGTTTGGCAGCAACATCCTCGCGCCGGGGGCGCTCGCGTTTCGAAAAAATATCAACCATGTCCGCCTTTCAAAGCCAGATAGCTGTCGCTCGTTCCATAGGTTGGTATGCAATTCATACATGCCGCGGGACCAAGAGGATCGCCACGTCATGCATGATTTCATCATGTTCGCAAGTTAACCTAACGTCATCACATGGGTCAGTCTAGAAATTTCGGTCCAAAACACCAATAAAATATGGCTCTTTTGCCATCTGTCCATTGTGATTTCCCGCCACAACGCAACGATTTCCGAAGGTTCTTAGATGCAGATGACGCGGCCAAACCCGTTTCTTGACGGTTAGCTAAATCGAAATTTTCCGGCCAAACCTCTCTCCTGAATGAACGAATTTGATATTGGCGATTGCAAACTAAGTCACGCATTGGGCTTCAGGCTTGGTCTACCAAGCGTGTTTTTGCGCGTTGCGGTAAACGTTGTTCATTTCCCACAACGCGCGCTCGGTCGCCTAACCGACGCGTGAGCGGTTTCCGTAGTAACAAGACTTGTATCACTTCAGGCTGGCCTACCTCCGAAACTGGCAAACGCCCAATTTCCGGGAACGCGTTCTCAGCCAAGGTGTTAACCCACTACTGGCCATGCATTGGATATTTTTATGTTGGCGACCGCTCAATGTGGACCTGTCGTGTGATCTCTTCGAAACAGGGAATTTCCTGACGTACGTTATAGCGCGGGTTGATACCTTGCGTTGCCAGTCGTCGATATTCCAACGCGCGGTCACGTACTTCGTTCAAGGTCACGACGTCAGCCCCACCAAGCCCAAAGTCGGCCCCTAAGGGCTTGCCCTCGCGGTTGCGTTGACCCTTCACTGTGCCCCGTTCAATCCAGCGTCTCGCCCCGAATGGATCAACCACAAGGTACAACCCGCTTCCGTCGCCGTGGCGACCGGGGCCGAGGGATCGGACCAATTTCCCGTTAACTTGCCGCTAAGCGCAGCTATGATTATTCCACGATTTCTAGCATGTAACGAATAGAAGCGGGCCTAGTCGAAGAAAAACCATAAGCAATAATGACTACATATAAACAAATAAAAACAGCCCCGTAAGGGGTTGAACGACTGCCAACAGAATTGAATGAAAATGGTGGGTGGCGGAGACGAAGGGATTCGAACCCTCGAGACGATTCCTCGCCTACTCCCTTAGCAGGGGAGCGCCTTCGACCACTCGGCCACGTCTCCGCCGACGGGTATATCCGTGCAAACAACGGAAATACAAGGCCAATTCCGCCAAGGATGCATTTTTTTGCACGACTGTGCGAACCTCCTGAAATAGAAAGGAAAAGCGCCGGATTTTCAGAAACCTTCTCTGTTTGTTTTCACCGGCAATTGGCTTGGCGGTCATCGGGATCGCGCCTTTCGGCTGTAGCAGCGCACGGTTCAGAAGTAGCGTAGCCAGATATAGACGTTGGCGATCATCAGCGTCAGGATCATGATCGGAAAGGCGGTTTTAGTGAAGGCGATGAAGCCGATCGGCTGCTTGGCCTTTTCCGCAAAGGCGGCCACGGTCAGGTTAGCGCTTGCGCCCAGCAGCGTGCCGTTCCCGCCCAGACGGGCACCCAGCGCCAGCGACCACCAGAGCGGCTCGGTCGCGTCGGGTCCGCCGAATGTGTCGGCGGTGGATTCGATCAGCGGGATCATGGTGGCGAGGAAGGGGATGTTGTCCAGAATGGCCGACAGAATGCCCGACGCCCAGAAGATGAAGAACGCCGTCCACATCATGTCACCCTGGGCCAGTTCCAGCACCTTCTGGCCGAGGAACTCAAGCAGTCCGACATGTTCGACGCCAGCGACGATCACAAAAAGCCCACCGAAGAAAAAGATGGTGACCCATTCCACCTCGCCAAAAATTTGGTGAACCGGTTGCGACTGCGCTTCGCCGCTCTGATGGCCATAGGCCAGCAGCATCAGCAATCCGGCCCCCGTCAGCGCAGAGGTCCCCGGCTGGATGCCATAGCCGTGGCCCAAGGTGAAACCTGCCAGCACCAGCGCCAGCACGCCCAGGGACTTGACCATCAGCGCCGAATCGGTGATCGCCTCGGATTCGTTGAACCCCATGATCCGCTCGCTGGCCGATTTCGGGATGGCGGCCAGTGCCTTGCGGTTCATCAGGTAGATGATGCCGGTCAGCACCACCAGACAGATCGCCGAGATTAGGGCGAGGTTCATGACGAACTGGTTGAAGCTCAGCCCGGCGGCCGAGCCGATAATGATGTTGGGCGGATCCCCGATCAGTGTCGCCGTGCCCCCGACATTCGAGGCCAGGATCTCGGCGATGAAAAACGGAAAGACCCGTGTTTCCAGCGCTTCGGTGATCAGCAATGTGATCGGAGCGATCAGCAGCATCGTGGTGACGTTGTCCAGCAGCGCCGAGAAAACCGCCGTGATCAGGGTGAGCATTATCAATATGCCCGTGGGGTTGGCCTTGACGACTTTCGCCGCTTTGATGGCGACGAACTGGAACAGCCCGGATTTGCTGGTAATGCCGACGATCACCATCATTCCGATCAGTAAGGCCAGCGTATTTGCATCGACGCCCGCGACCGCCTGTTCCTGGCTCAGAATGCCGAACAGCACCATCAGCGACGCGCCCAGCACTGCCAGAATGGCACGATTCACCTTTTCGGTGATCAACGCCACACAAACGAGGACAAGAATGCCGGTCGCGATCCAAACCGGATCGATACCCAACAGGTCGGGTGCGGAGAATGATGCCCCTCCGTGTGGTGAAGAATGCTCTGCCACGGCTTTGGTTCCGGTCTCTTTGGGGGGTCAGCTCAGGGCGCGATCCAGCAGCGAATTGGCGCTGATGGTGCCGACGAAACGATTGGTTTCGGGCTCGACCAGGATCACGTGCCGCTTGAATTTGTAGATCAGGAAGATGCCTTCCATCACCGGTGTATCGGGGGCCACAACGGGGATGTTGGTCGGCCTTGACATGTTATCGCGCACCTTTTCGGTTTTCAGCCGGTCGAACTGCTGCTCGAAATCGTCGCGCGTCAGATTCATGAAGCTCAGCGACTCGATCGAAACCCGCATCACGTCGTCGTTCAACCCGATCGTGGTGGCCCTGGGCAAGATTAGCTTCAGCAGCGTGGGGGCGGTAAACACGCCCACATAGGTTCCGTCCGCGTCCACCACCGGCAGAAATCGCGCCCGGCTGCCTTTGATAATGTTGAAGGCCAACGCGATGCTCTCATCCGGATGGATGGTCTTTTGCATTTCAGGCGGCACCATTACGTCGTAGCAAGTCAGCCCCATGCTCTTCGTCGGGATTGGAACGGTTCAAATGCGATCCGGTTGTCCTGCTCGAATGCTCAGAGCCCGGAGCCCGCCCGGTACTTCTTTTCACTTGCGTCTTTGCTTGACCCGTCTGAACGCAGCGTCTTACGGGCCACTGTAGCGGGTTTGCCATCTGCGGATATTGATATCCGGCGGCGTTAGACCCTGTACCTGGCCTGCAAGGACCCAATGCCATTCGGAATGGGCGCTGTGGCAGGGCATGGGGTCAAGAGGGTCACTTTCCGCGTTTCTTGCAAATTGAGGGGAATCGGGATTGGAAACCGGGTGTTGCGTCACCGGCGAATTGGGACTATCCACGCGCGGTGGTCGCATGACCATGAGAATCACAATCAAGAAATGCCGTGGTTGACCCAAACGCTTCGGGGGTCGTATCCGGCTAAGGAGAAGCGATATGAAACTGCATGAGCTGAGCGACAACGCTGGCGCCACCAAACCCCGCAAACGTGTTGGCCGTGGTCCGGGTTCGGGCACTGGTAAAACCGGTGGCCGGGGTATCAAAGGTCAAAAATCGCGTTCGGGCGTGGCCATCAATGGCTATGAAGGCGGCCAGATGCCGCTTTATCAGCGCCTTCCCAAGCGTGGCTTCAACAAGCCCAACCGCAAGGCATTCGCCGTTGTGAACCTGGGCCTGATCCAGAAATTCGTCGATGCCGGCAAGCTGGACGCCAAGGCGGCCATCACCGAGGATGCGCTGGTTGCCAGCGGTCTGGTGCGTCGCAAGCTGGACGGTGTCCGTATCCTCGCCAAAGGCGAAATTTCGGCCAAGGTGAACCTGGAAGTGACCGGCGCGTCCAAGGCTGCTGTCGAAGCAGTTGAGAAAGCGGGCGGCTCACTTAAGGTCACAAACGCTGCCGCGGCAGAGTAACCGCTTGTGAGCGGGCACCGACCCGCTTACATAGTGCCTCAAGTTTTCCAAAGACGCCGCCCGAGCCGGAAAACGGTTCCGGGCGGCGTTTTCACAAGAGAGACCGATTAATGGTATCAGCAGCAGAACAAATGGCGGCCAACACGAGCTGGTCCGCCCTTGGCAAGGCCACCGATCTGCGCAACCGCATCCTGTTCACGCTTGCCCTCCTGATCGTCTATCGCCTTGGCACCTTCATTCCGGTGCCCGGTATCGATGGCGCCGCGTTGCAGCAGTTCATGGAGCAAGCGGGGCAAGGCATCGGCGGTATGGTGTCGATGTTCACCGGCGGCGCGCTGGGGCGGATGGGTATCTTCGCCCTTGGCATCATGCCCTATATTTCGGCATCGATCATCGTGCAGCTGCTGACCGCAATGGTCCCCGCGCTTGAGCAACTCAAGAAAGAGGGTGAGCAGGGCCGCAAGAAAATCAACCAGTATACTCGCTTTGGCACCGTGGCTCTGGCCACCGTACAGGCCTATGGGCTGGCGGTTTCGCTGGAGGCGGGCGATCTGGCCACCGAACCGGGGCTCTATTTCCGGCTTGCCACCATGATCACGCTGGTTGGCGGCACCATGTTCCTGATGTGGCTGGGTGAACAGATCACCGCGCGTGGCATCGGCAATGGTATCTCGCTGATCATCTTTGTAGGCATCATCGCCGAGGTTCCCGCCGCTCTGGCGCAGTTCCTGGCCTCAGGACGGTCCGGCGCGCTCAGCCCCGCGGTGATCATCGCGGTGATCCTGATGGTGATCGTGACGATTACTTTCGTGGTGTTCATGGAGCGTGCGCTGCGCAAGATCCATATCCAGTATCCGCGCCGTCAGGTGGGGATGAAGGTCTATGATGGCGGCTCGTCGCACCTGCCCGTCAAGGTCAACCCCGCAGGTGTGATCCCGGCGATTTTTGCCAGCTCACTGCTGCTGCTGCCGGTCACGATCTCGACCTTTTCTTCCGGGGCTGCCAGCGGTCCGGTGATGTCCTGGCTGTTGGCCAATTTTGGACCGGGTCAGCCGCTCTATCTGCTGTTCTTCGCGTCGATGATCGTGTTCTTTGCCTATTTCTACACGTTCAACGTGGCGTTCAAACCCGATGACGTGGCCGACAACCTCAAAAAGCAGAACGGGTTCATTCCCGGCATCCGCCCGGGCAAGAAAACCTCCGAATACCTCGAATACGTGGTGAACCGCGTGCTGGTCATGGGCTCGGCCTATCTGGCGCTGGTCTGCCTGCTGCCGGAAATTCTGCGGGGACAATTCGCGATCCCGTTCTATTTCGGCGGTACTTCGGTACTCATTATTGTCTCTGTGACTATGGACACGATCCAGCAGGTTCAGAGCCATCTGCTTGCGCATCAATATGAAGGGCTTATCGAAAAGTCCCAGCTGCGTGGCAAAAGCAAGAAACGCAGCAGGAAGGGACCCTCGCGTCGATGAACATTATTCTATTGGGCCCGCCGGGTGCGGGCAAAGGCACCCAGGCGCGGCATCTGGTAGATACTCGCAGCATGATCCAGCTCAGTACCGGTGACATGCTGCGCGCGGCACGCACCAGCGGCACCGAGATGGGCCAGAAAGTGGCCGCGATCATGGATGCGGGCAAGCTGGTCACAGACGAGATCGTCATCGGTCTGATCGAAGAACAACTGACCACCCAGAGCGGTTCGGGGTTCATCTTTGACGGCTTTCCGCGCACGCTGGCGCAGGCCGACGCGCTGGCCGCGCTGCTGAGCAAGCTGGGCCAATCTTTGCACACGGTGATCGAGATCCGCGTCGATGACGAGGCGCTGGTTGCGCGCATTTCGGGCCGTTTCACCTGCGGCGATTGCGGCGAGGTCTATCACGTCAAAACCAAGCCAACATCAGTTGAAGGAAAATGCGACAATTGCGGCAGCACCAACATGGTCCACCGCGCCGACGACAATGCCGACAGCCTGCGTACGCGGCTGATGGAATATTACAAGAAGACCTCGCCGCTGATCGGATATTATTATGCCAAGGGCGATCTGCGCCCGGTAAACGGCCTGGCTGATATCGACGAAGTCACTGCTTCGGTCGAGGCCGTTCTGGGGTAAGGGAAGTCGGATAGTTGCGGTCGTCAGAATGAAGAGAGCTTCCCTCTTCATCAGTGGCTTACTCCTTGGCTATTTAGTTGGGCTTTTTGCCGGCATGTTTGTGGGTTTGGAGGCGGCAATTAGATTGTGGAAATTGATTTCTGTAGCGATACCTCGAGCAGCAGATATATTGTGTCAGAGGCATCGCGCCGAGCTTCTTGCGGCCTGCCACGCTAAGGGCTTGACGATCCTCTTAAAAGCCTCTACGCACGCCCATCCCTAAGGGGACATGATTCCTTCGGGCAGATTCGTCTGCCCAAAGACCACCTCGAAAAAATGCTGGACCCTCTGGCCTCACTGCCAAGGTAAAGCGTTGTGAAAAAAGGTTCCGGAGCTACGGAACCGCAACGAAAAAGGAAAGTGACACGTGGCACGTATTGCCGGCGTAAACATCCCGACTGCAAAGCGGGTCCCTATCGCCCTCACCTATATCACCGGAATCGGCAACACCTCGGCCAACGCGATCTGCGACGCCGTGGGCATCGACGCGACCCGTCGCGTCAATGAGTTGTCGGATGCCGAAGTTCTGGCCATCCGCGAGCATATTGACGCCAATTACAGCGTCGAAGGCGACCTGCGCCGCGAAGTGCAGATGAACATCAAGCGCCTGATGGATCTGGGCTGCTACCGTGGCCTGCGCCACCGTCGCAACCTGCCGGTCCGCGGTCAGCGCACCCACACCAACGCTCGCACCCGCAAAGGCCCCGCAAAGGCCATTGCTGGCAAGAAGAAATAAGGAGGGTCTGACCGATGGCACGCGAAAAGACTCGTACCAAGAAAAAAGAGCGCAAGAATATTGCAACGGGCGTGGCCCATGTGAACTCGACGTTCAACAACACCAAGATCCTGATCTCGGATGTTCAGGGCAACGCCATTGCATGGTCGTCCGCTGGCACCATGGGTTTCAAGGGATCGCGGAAATCAACACCCTACGCCGCTCAGCTTGCTGCTGAAGACGCAGGCAAAAAAGCGCAGGATCACGGCGTAAAGACGCTGGAAGTCGAAGTTCAGGGCCCCGGTTCGGGTCGTGAATCGGCACTGCGCGCACTGGCTGCTGTTGGCTTCAACATCACGTCGATCCGTGACGTGACGCCGATCGCTCACAATGGCTGCCGCCCGCCGAAGCGCCGCCGCGTCTAAACGACAGAACTACCCGCTGGGGCCGGTGTTTTCACACGGCCCCAGTACGTCATTTTGAACCTCGGGCGTCTGCACCTTGTTGGTCATGGGGCGCAGACAGGAATGGAGGGATTACATGATCCACAAGAATTGGGCAGAATTGATCAAGCCGACCCAGCTTGACGTCAAGCCGGGCAACGACCCCGCGCGTCAGGCCACCGTTGTGGCCGAACCGCTGGAGCGTGGATTTGGTCTGACCCTGGGCAACGCGCTGCGTCGTATCCTGATGAGCTCGCTGCAGGGCGCCGCCGTCACTAGCGTTCAGATCGACAACGTTTTGCATGAGTTTTCCAGCGTTGCCGGCGTCCGCGAAGACGTCACCGACATCATCCTGAACCTCAAGGGCGTGTCGCTGCGCATGGAAGTCGAAGGCCCCAAGCGCCTGTCGATCAATGCCAAGGGTCCGGCGGTAGTCACCGCCGGCGACATCAGCGAAAGCGCCGGTATCGAGATTCTGAACCGCGAGCACGTGATCTGCCACCTCGACGATGGTGCGGACCTGTTCATGGAACTGACCGTCAACACCGGCAAGGGCTATGTCTCGTCCGAGAAGAACAAGCCCGAGGATGCGCCCATTGGCCTGATCCCGATCGATGCGATCTATTCGCCGGTCAAGAAGGTGTCCTATGACGTGCAACCGACCCGCGAGGGTCAGGTTCTGGACTATGACAAGCTGACCATGAAGATCGACACCGACGGTTCGATCACGCCGGACGACGCCGTGGCTTTTGCTGCGCGTATCCTACAGGATCAGCTGTCAATCTTCGTCAACTTTGACGAGCCGGAATCGGCGGGACGCCAGGACGAAGACGATGGTCTGGAGTTCAACCCGCTGCTGCTCAAGAAGGTGGACGAGCTGGAACTGTCGGTGCGTTCTGCAAACTGCCTGAAGAACGACAACATCGTCTATATTGGCGACTTGATCCAGAAAACCGAAGCCGAGATGCTGCGCACCCCGAACTTCGGCCGCAAGTCGCTGAACGAGATCAAGGAAGTGCTGTCCGGCATGGGTCTGCACCTCGGCATGGATGTCGAGGACTGGCCGCCCGATAACATCGAAGATCTGGCGAAGAAATTCGAAGACGCGTTTTAAACGCGTCTTCCCCAATGCCCGGGTTTCCGGGGAATGTACGGGCAATCAAGCCCCAAGGAGAGCCCCTGACACGCATCGGGGGTCAGACAAAGCAAAAGTCGAAAGAAGGAATTAGAAAATGCGTCACGCACGTGGTTACCGCCGCCTGAACCGGACACATGAGCACCGTAAAGCGCTCTTTTCCAACATGGCTGGCTCGCTCATCGAGCATGAACAGATCAAGACAACGCTGCCCAAGGCCAAAGAACTGCGCCCGGTCATCGAAAAGATGATCACGCTGGCCAAGCGCGGCGACCTGCACGCGCGCCGTCAGGCCGCGTCGAAGCTGAAAGAAGACAAGGATGTCGCCAAGCTGTTCGACATTCTGGGCCCGCGGTACAAGGACCGGCAGGGCGGTTACGTCCGCATCCTGAGGGCCGGCTTCCGTTATGGCGACATGGCCCCGATGGCGATCATCGAATTCGTTGACCGCGATCTGGACGCCAAAGGCGCCGCCGACAAGGCCCGCGTTGCCGCCGACGAGGCCGCTGACGAATAAGACACCTTACTGGTGTGATTTCAAACCCCGTGCCTTTGGTGCGGGGTTTTTCTTTGTCCCATCCCGCGCCGGACTCTAGCCTGTATACCATGACCGGAACAAAGACAGCCGGGTATTCCGGCAAACCGCTTTATCAGAAGCTTGGGTTCAAGCCGGGCTGGACCTTACGCGTCGTTGACGCGCCATCGCAGTATTCCAATCTCGTGATGGACGCGGTCGATGTGATCTTCGACCCGGACGCGCCCCGGCCGGATGCTGTGCACTTATTTTTGCATGGCCTGACGCAGTGGATCAGGCCGCCGCTGCGCAGATCGCGGATTTGCCCACGGGAGGCATGTTGTGGCTCTCCTGGGCCAAGAAAGCATCGAAACTGCATGCGGGCGTGACCGAAGATGATCTGCGGATGGCGGTCCTGCCATTGGGCTGGGTGGACGTGAAGGTCTGCGCCGTCGATGCCGACTGGTCAGGCCTCAAGTTCCTGCGCCGCCGGTCCTGACGGCCACGCTTGCATTCCGGTAGTCATGGCCGCATATCGCTTGGGCAACTGGTAATATGGGATACGATGATGTTTCGCGGAACGCTCATTGCCCTTTCACTAGCCGCGGCAAGTATGGCTTCGGCTGAAACCGCCGTGCCAAAGTCGCAAGCCGAGATTTCGCTGGGCTTTGCACCGGTGGTCAAACAGGCTGCCCCGGCTGTGGTCAATATCTATGCCAAGATCATCCGGCAGGGCCGCGCCAGTCCACTTTTCTCCGACCCGTTCTTCCGCGATTTCTTTCAGGGCCGCGCCGCGCCCCGCAAACGGGTTGAAAACTCGCTGGGCTCAGGTGTGATCCTGACCGAGGACGGTTATGTGGTCTCGAACTATCACGTGGTCGGCATGGCGACGGAAATCCGGGTCGTCACTACCGACCGGCGCGAGTTCGAGGCCGAGGTGGTTCTGGGCGACCGTGAAAACGACATCGCGATCCTGAAATTGTTCGGGGCGCAGGGCTTGCCCAGCCTCGACCTGCGCGATTCCGATCAGGTCGAAGTGGGCGAGTTAGCGCTGGCCATTGGCAACCCGTTTGGGGTGGGCCAGACCGTCAGCAGCGGCATCGTGTCCGGGCTGGCGCGCTCGGGCACTGCGACCGGCAATGCGCGGGGGTATTTCCTGCAAACCGATGCGCCGATCAATCCGGGCAATTCCGGAGGGGCGCTGGTTGACGTGAATGGCGATCTGATCGGTATCAACACCTCGATCCTGACCCGCTCGGGCGGCTCGAACGGCATCGGGTTTGCCATACCGGCCAAACTGGTGGCTGAATTTCTGCGTCAGGCACAGGACGGTTCGATCGCATTTCAGCAGCCCTGGGCCGGCATGTCGGGGCAGCAGATGACCGTCGACATCGCCGAGTCGCTGGGGCTACATCTGCCAACCGGCTTTGTCCTGTCGGACCTGCATCCGCTCAGCCCGTTTGCCAAGGCCGGGTTCCGCGCCGGCGATGTCATCACCCATATGGACGGGCAGGAGGTCAACTCGCCGCCAGAGATGAAGTTCCGCATGGCGGTCGCCGGAATCGGCGGCACCGCGCTGGTCACCCGCTATCGCGGCGGTGCGTCCGATCAGGTGGATGTGGCAATGCACCCGGCCCCCGACGAGCCCTCCGCGCAGGAAACCACGCTGGATGACTATACGGTGCTGCCCGGCCTGACCGTGGCGCGCGCCAACCCGGCGGTGATTGTGCGTCTGGCGCTGTCGGTTTCCACCGAGGGTGTTGCCGTTGTCGACCCCGGACCGCTGGGTAACCGCGCGGGGATCAGGCGCGGCGATATCGTCGTTAGCATCAACGGCCACGAGATCGACGCACCGCCGGATGTTCAAAGGACGCTGACCGATCCGGGCCGCTGGGTGCGGATGGTGCTGAACCGGCGTGGTCAGAGCGTCTCGCTGCGGTTCCGGTTGTGAGCCATGGCTGATCTCTTCGATACCGGCGCGGCAGAACCCGATCGCGCGATGCCCCGCCCACTGGCCGACCGGCTCAGGCCGCAATCCCTGGCCGAGGTGGTGGGGCAGGAGCAGGTTCTTGGCCCCGATGCTCCGCTGGGTGTGATGCTGGCCTCGGGTGCGCTGTCCAGCCTGATCTTCTGGGGACCGCCAGGTGTTGGCAAGACCACCGTCGCACGGTTGTTGGCGCAGGAAACCGACCTGCACTTCGTGCAGATCAGCGCGATCTTTACCGGCGTGCCGGACCTCAAGAAGGTCTTCGAGGCCGCCAAGCTGCGGCGGCAGAACGGCAAAGGCACGCTGCTTTTCGTCGACGAGATCCACCGTTTCAACAAGGCGCAACAGGACGGGTTCCTGCCGCATATGGAGGACGGCACGATCCTGCTGGTGGGCGCGACCACCGAGAACCCCTCGTTCGAACTGAACGCGGCGCTGCTGAGCCGGGCGCAGGTGCTCGTGCTGGAACGGCTTGATGCGGAACAACTTGAACGCCTGATCGAACGGGCCGAGCAGGATCTGGGCACAGCGCTGCCGCTGACGGATCAGGCGCGGCGATCCCTGTTGGAAATGGCCGATGGCGATGGCCGTGCGCTGCTAAACCTCGTCGAACAGATCGCCGCATGGAGTGTCGACGCGCCGCTGGACCCGGACGGGCTGTCGGCCCGGCTGATGCGGCGGGCGGCAAAATACGACAAGTCCGGCGACGAGCACTACAACCTGATCTCGGCCCTGCACAAATCGGTGCGCGGCTCCGACCCGGATGCGGCGCTCTATTGGTTGGCGCGGATGCTGACCGGAGGCGAGGACCCGCGCTATCTGGCGCGCCGAATCACCCGCATGGCGGTCGAGGATATCGGTCTGGCCGATCCACAGGCACAGTCGATCTGCCTGCACGCCTGGGAGGTCTATGAGCGGTTGGGCAGCCCCGAAGGCGAGCTGGCGCTGGCGCAGGCGGTGGTCTATCTGGCGCTCGCGCCAAAATCGAACGGGGCTTATGTTGGCTACAAGGCGGCGATGCGGCTGGCCAAGAAGACCGGCAGCGAACCGCCACCCAAGCACATCCTCAACGCGCCGACGGCGCTGATGAAGGATCAGGGATACGGTGCCGGATATGCCTATGACCACGATGCCGAAGATGGGTTTTCCGGGCAGGATTACTTTCCCGATGGGGTTGAGCGGTCGGAACTCTATCAGCCGGTCGAACGCGGGTTCGAGCGCGAGTTGAAAAAGCGGCTGGATTATTTCGCGAACCTGCGGGCCAAACGCCTGGAAACTTGACATCCCGGCGCGCGCGCGCGACAGACCGCGCATGTTATCTTCGCTTATTCATGTGGCCCTTGGCGGCGCAATCGGCGCATCGCTGCGGTTCCTGACGGGGGTGGGCCTGTTCCGCGCCTTCGGCCCGCAGGAATTCCCTGTGGCGATCCTGCTGGTCAATGTCATCGGCTCGTTCGTGATGGGTTTTTTCGTGGTGACGGCGGCGCATCGCGGGTTGGCACATCTGAACCCGTTTGTCATGACCGGGATCATGGGTGGTTTCACCACCTTCTCGGCGTTTTCGCTTGAGGCAGTCACGCTTTATGAGCGGGGCGCGTTTGGTCATGCGGCGCTCTATGTGGCGCTGTCTGTTGGATTATCGATCGGGGCGCTGATGCTTGGCCTCTACTTGGCACGAGGGATGTGGACATGAGTGGCGTTCAGATGATCACCGTGGGCGAGGATGAGGGCGACCAGCGGCTGGACCGCTGGCTGCGCCGGTTATTCCCGCATGTCAGTCAGGGCCGCATCGAAAAGATGTGCCGAAAAGGCGAGCTTCGGGTGGACGGCGGCCGGGTCAAGGCGTCGACCCGGCTCGAGGTTGGTCAGACCGTGCGGGTGCCACCGCTGCCTGAATCCGATCACAAACCGGCCGAGGTCAAGGCGCGCATCTCTGATGCGGATGCGAAGATAATCCAGTCCAGCGTGATCTATCGTGACAATCACATCATGGCGCTTAACAAGCCGCCGGGCTTGCCGGTGCAGGGTGGCAGCGGCCAGACACGGCATGTGGACGGCTTGGGCGAGGCACTGCGATTCGGCTATGACGAGAACCCGCGCCTTGTGCACCGGCTGGACAAGGACACCTCAGGCGTGCTGCTGCTGGCGCGGACCCGCGAGGCGGCAAAATCGCTGACCGCCGCCTTCCGCCACCGCAACACGCGCAAGATCTACTGGGGTTTGGTGGCGGGCGTTCCGACCCCCTATTTGGGTGAGATCAAGGCTGGTCTGGTAAAGGCGGGCGGGCACGGCCCGAAGGGCGAAGGCGAAAAAATGATCGTCGTCCACCCCAGCGAAATCTCCGACACACCGGGCGCCAAGCGGGCGCATACGCTTTATGCCACGCTCTACCGGGTTGCCAGCCGGGCGGCGTGGGTTGCGATGGAGCCGCTTACCGGGCGGACCCATCAATTGCGCGCGCATATGGCCGGGATGGGGCATCCGATTATCGGTGACGGCAAATACGGCGGTTCGAGCCAGGAAAATCTGGGCGATGGCTGGGGCGCGCAGCTGGGTGGCGTCATCAGCAAGAAACTGCATCTGCACGCGCGACGGCTGGCATTTCAGCATCCGGTGACGGGCAAACCGATCTCGATCACTGCTCCCCTGCCTGAGCATATGAAAGACAGCTGGGACACGCTGGGCTGGGCCGAGGATCTTGCCGCCGACGACCCGTTCGAGTCGCTGCAATGAGCACACCGTTGCGCCTGATCCTATTTGATGTGGATGGCACGCTGGTCGACAGCCAGGCCACGATCGTCGCGGCGATGCGCGCGGCGTTCGGCGCGGCGGGGCTGGAGACACCCGCGCGATCAAAGCTGATGTCCGGTGTAGGATTGTCTCTGCCGGTGCTGATGAAAGCGCTGGTGCCCGAACAGGATGAACGGACACTGGACCGGCTGGTCGCGGGCTATAAAGAGGCCTATCACGACATACGGCAATCACAAGGGACCGCGCATTCGCCGCTTTATCCGGGTGCGCGCAGCCTTCTTGACGCGTTGTTCGAGATGCCCGACCTCCTGCTGGGAGTCGCCACCGGAAAATCCAAGCGCGGATTGGACGCACTGATCGAGGCGCATGGGCTGGAGCGGATGTTTGTGACCCGGCAGGTCGCCGATCATCACCCGTCAAAGCCGCACCCCTCGATGATCGACACCGCACGGGCCGAAACGGGCGTGCCAGCAGGGGATACGCTGATGATCGGCGATACCAGCTTTGACATGCAGATGGCGTCGGCAGCAGGCGTGGCGGGTATCGGTGTCACCTGGGGCTATCACGACCGCAGCGCGCTGGATTCGGCGCGCTATGTGGTCGAAGATTTTGCTCAACTGGCGAGCGTATTGGGCAGCTTTTGGACAGTGGATCATGAGTGAGTGGGCAGCCAAGCGTTTCTGGAGCGAAAGCGCCGTTGTCGGGGCGCAGGGCAATTTTCGCGTCGAGTTGGACGGGCGCGGCATAAAGACCCCGGCCAAGGCCGAGTTGAATCTGCCCACCCACGCCATGGCCGAAGCGGTCGCGCAGGAATGGGATGTGCAAGAGGGCCGCATCGACCCGCTGTCGATGCCGATGACACGCTCGGCCAATGCGGCGATCGACAAGGTGCGCATTCAGCATGCCGAGGTCGCGGATATGCTGGCGGCCTATGGTGATTCCGACCTAGTCTGTTACCGCGCGGCGCATCCCCAGGCGCTTGTTGACCGGCAGGCGCAGGCCTGGGACCCGGTGCTGGATTGGGCTGCCTTAACGCTTGGTGCCCGTCTGAGCGCGGTACAGGGCGTCGTTCACACCCCGCAACCGAAACAGGCGCTAGCGGTGTTGGCCCAGCGGGTGCATGCATTGGATCCGTTTCGATTGGCCGCCTTTCACGACCTTGTGAGCCTGTCCGGTTCCCTGCTGCTGGGATTTGCCGCCGCCCTGGATTGGCGCGATGTCGACGAGGTCTGGCATCTGTCACGCATCGACGAGCACTGGCAGGAAGAGCAGTGGGGCAGCGACGACGAGGCCACCGCACACGCGGAGCGAATGCGTCAGTCGTTTCTGCACGCAAAGCGGTTCTTTGACCTTTCAACCTGAGATTTAGGGAGGTTCCGAACCCTTGACCACGGGGAATGCCGGGCCTTGTCTATTTATTTCAGTGATCGAACCCTTGACGTTTATTGATGAATGCGCCCAAACTTGGCCCCACTGAAGGGGAGATCCCTTTTTCGGTATATGCTCCGGTTAAACTCAGACCGGCGAACCGTTCCGGAAGGGGACGGAAAATCAGGAAGAGGTAAAAATGAAAAAATCCGTATTTTTGGGCGCGGCTACTGTCGCCACTCTTGCAGCCGGTGCTGCAATGGCGGGGACGGCAGACGACGTCAAGGCGCGTGGCAAGCTGAACTGCGGTGTGACCACCGGTCTGGCCGGCTTTGCGGCGCCGGATGCCAACGGGGAATGGAAAGGCTTCGACGTGTCGATGTGTCGTGCGGTGGCAGCAGCGGTTTTGGGCGATCCCAATGCCGTCGAATTTGTGCCCACCACCGGCAAGACGCGTTTCACTGCTTTGGCTTCGGGCGAGATCGACCTGCTGGCGCGGAACACCACCTGGACGTTCAGCCGGGATGTGGACCTGAAGTTCGAATTCATCGGTGTGAACTACTATGACGGTCAGGGCTTCTTGGTTCCCAAGGATCTCGGCGTGTCTTCGGCCAAAGAACTGGACGGTGCGACCGTCTGCATCCAGACCGGTACCACGACAGAGCTGAACCTGGCGGATTTCTTCCGCACCAACAACATCAGCTACGAGCCGGTTCCAATCGAAACCAACGCCGAAGCGCAACAGCAGTACCTGGCTGGCGCCTGTGACGTTTATACCACCGACGCCTCGGGTCTGGCCGCAACACGCGCGTCCTTCGAAGATCCCTCGTCAAGTATCCTGCTGCCCGAGATCATCTCGAAAGAGCCTTTGGGCCCGCTGGTGCGCCATGGTGACAACGAATGGGGCGACATTGCCCGCTGGACGCTCAACGCGCTGATCTCGGCCGAAGAGCTGGGTGTGACCTCAGCGAATATCAATGATATCGCCTCCAGCACCGAAAACCCGGAAATCAAGCGTCTGTTGGGTACCGAAGGCACCCTCGGCGAGATGCTGGGTCTGGATGCCGAATGGGCGCAGCGCGCGATCGCTGCCGGTGGCAACTATGGTGAAATCTTTGCGAAGAACATCGGCGAAGACACACCAATTGGTCTGGCGCGCGGTCTAAACGCGCAGTGGACCGATGGCGGCCTGCTCTACTCGCCGCCGTTCCGCTAAGAAGCCGCAAAAAAGGGCGCAGGACATCCTGCGCCCTTTTTCATTTTCACAAACAACAAACCCGGTATTTGCGAGCGGGGGCAAACCCCGCCGATTTCAGGACCGGATTGTTACGGGGAAAACATAGGTCATGACGACACTCACTGACCCGCCAAAGGAGCATTTTCGGCTGTCCATGCTCCTTTATGATACGCGTTATCGGTCAGCCACCATCCAAGTTATTGCATTAATGGGCTTCATGCTGCTGGCGGCATGGCTGCTCAGCAACACGATCCAGAACCTCGAAGCGCTGGGCAAACCGGTCGAGTTCGGGTTCTTCAGCGAGCCGGCAAGCTACGACATCAACCAACGCCTGCTGGAATATGATTCCCGCGACAGCCACCTGCGCGCGGCCCTTATCGGCTTGCTGAACACGCTGGTCGTTGCGGTGCTGGGCTGTATCACGGCCACTATCATCGGTGTCCTTGTGGGGGTGCTCAGGCTGTCATCGAACTGGCTGGTCTCCAAGATCATGACTGTCTATGTCGAGATGTTTCGCAACGTGCCGGTCCTGCTGTGGATCGTGTTTGCGATGGCCATCCTGATCGAGAGCCTACCTGCACCAAGGGCGTTCCGGGGTGAAACCCCAACTGCAACGATGGACCTATTTAATACGGTGGCAGTAACCAATCGCGGTGTTTACATCCCCGAGGCGCTGTTCTCACGCTCGTTGGGTGACATTCATTTCTTTGGCGAAAGCGCGTTACGGTTTGACCTTTCGCTTGACCTGATCGCGATCATCGTCGTTCTGGCGGGCAGTATCTTTGCCATGCGCAAAGTCAGCGCCTGGGCCAACCAAACCCAAGAGCAGACCGGCGACCGTCCGAAGATCTGGCACATCCTGCTGGGTCTTCTCTTTGTGCCGATGCTGATCCTGCTGGCCGCGCTGGGCTTCCACCTTGGTTACCCCGAACTCAAGGGGTTCAACTTCACCGGCGGCACACATATGCGGAACTCGCTGATCGCGCTCTGGTTGGCGCTATCGCTCTATACGGCGGCGTTCATTGCCGAGATCGTGCGCGGTGGCATCCTTGCCATCAGCCATGGCCAGACCGAGGCCGCTGCGGCCCTGGGGCTGCGTCAGGGGCGGATCATGCGGCTGGTCATCCTGCCGCAGGCGCTGCGGGTGATCATCCCGCCGATGATCTCGAACTATCTGAACCTGACCAAGAACTCATCGCTGGCCATTGCGGTCGGGTACATGGACATCACCGGCACGCTTGGCGGAATCACCATGAACCAGACCGGGCGCGAGCTGGAATGCGTTCTGCTCCTGATGTTGGTCTATCTCGCCATCTCTCTGAGCATTTCGTCGGTGATGAACTGGTACAACAATCGTGTAAAATTGGTGGAGCGGTAATATGAGTGATGTTTCATTTGTCCGCACTGAGATGCTGCAAGAGCAAGCTCCGCCAGCGTCCGAAGTTGGTGTCATTGGCTGGGCCAAGCACAACCTGTTTTCGGGTTGGTTCAACTCGGTCCTAACGCTGATTTCGCTTTATGCGATCTACTACGTTCTGTCGGGCATTCTGCCGTGGGTATTCCAGTCCGTCTGGAACGCAAATTCACTGACCGAGTGTCGGGAAATCATGATGGCGACATGGGGCTCGACCCACGGGCACGCCTGCTGGGCGGTGATCAATGACCGATGGCTGCAGATGCTGTTCGGGTTCTATCCCGATCATCTGTACTGGCGTCCGATCCTGGCACTAGTGCTGCTGTTGGTGGCGCTCGCGCCGATCCTCTATTCGGATCGTGTGCCGTCCAAGCTGCTCTATCTGACCGCGGCCTATCCGTTCCTGATGCCATTCCTGATGTGGGGCGGCACCATTTGGGGCCCGATCTCAGCCGCTCTGGGCTTCGTCATCGGCTGGGGTGTCTACACGGTCCTCAGCAAGCAACTGAGCGGTCTGCTTGGCCTCGTCCTCGGCGTTTTGGCAACGGTGATTTGGTGGCTGGTCCTATCGGGCTACTTCGTCGGAGCTATGGATGCGATCCTGCCCATCGGTATCGAAGCTGTGCAAAGCCGTCAGTTCGGCGGCTTCATGCTGGCGATTCTGCTAGGTGTTGTCGCCATCGGTGTTTCACTGCCGATCGGGATTGTTCTGGCGCTTGGACGTCAGTCCGATCTGCTGATCGTCAAATATCTCTGCGTGGGCTTTATCGAGTTCATCCGCGGTGTGCCACTGATTACACTGTTGTTCGTAGCATCGCTGCTGTTGAACCTGTTCCTGCCGCCGGGCACGAATTTCGACATCATCCTGCGGGTGATGATCATGATGACGCTGTTTTCGGCCGCCTATATGGCCGAGGTGATCCGGGGCGGCCTCGCGGCATTGCCACGGGGTCAGTATGAGGGGGCGGATTCGCTTGGCCTCAACTACTGGCAGGCGCAGCGGCTGATCATCATGCCTCAGGCGTTGAAGATCTCGATCCCGGGCATCGTCTCGACCTTCATCGGCATCTTCAAGGATACCACGCTGGTCTCGATCATCGGCCTGTTCGATGTGATCGGCCTGTCCAGCGCGATCCGTGCCGATACGGCTTGGAACGGTATCTATTGGGAACTCTTTGCCTTCATCGGCGCGCTGTTCTTCGTCGTCTGTTTCGGCATGTCCCGTTACTCCATGTATCTGGAGCGCAAGCTCCAAACTGGCCATCGTTAAGGAGGGCCCAATGTCTGAACTTGCAATCGAACGCGAAATCGACCGCACCAAAATGCAGGTGAGCGACGAGGTCGCCATCGAAATCACCGGCATGAACAAGTGGTACGGGGCCTTCCATGTGCTGCGCGACATCAATCTGACCGTCAATCAGGGCGAACGGATCGTGATCGCGGGGCCGTCTGGGTCCGGCAAATCCACCTTGATCCGCTGCCTGAACGCGCTGGAGGAACACCAGCAAGGCAGGATCGAGGTGGATGGCACGGTCCTGTCGAATGATCTGAAAAATATCGATAAGATCAGGTCCGAGGTTGGCATGGTGTTCCAGCACTTCAACCTGTTTCCGCATCTGACCATTCTGGAAAACTGCACGCTCGCACCCATCTGGGTGCGCAAAACGCCGCGCAAAGAGGCCGAAGAGCGGGCCATGCATTTCCTGGAAAAGGTCAAGATCCCCGAGCAGGCCGATAAGTATCCCGGCCAGCTATCGGGCGGTCAGCAGCAGCGTGTGGCCATCGCGCGCTCACTCTGCATGATGCCGCGAATCATGCTGTTCGATGAACCCACATCGGCGCTCGACCCGGAGATGATCAAAGAGGTGCTCGACACCATGATCGAACTGGCCGAGGAAGGCATGACCATGCTGTGTGTGACCCACGAGATGGGCTTTGCCCGTCAGGTCGCCAACCGCGTGATCTTCATGGATGCCGGTCAGATCGTGGAACAGAACGAACCCGAAGAGTTCTTCAACAACCCGCAAAGCGAACGGACCAAGCTGTTCCTGAGCCAGATCCTCGGGCACTGAGATGGGCTGAACCCCCATCCTGAAAACATGAACAGGCGGGGTTTTGCCCCGCCTTTTTTATTCGAGCAATTCGCGCGGGATGACGAAATCCAGAACCGTGCCGCCATGCCAAGTGACATCTACCCAGTCCGTGGTCGGAAAACTCATCACCGTCGTGGCGCAGGTGGGATAGTCAAAGAACCGGTCATGCGGCGGTGGGGCCTTTGCCAGTTCTTCCGCGAAGGCGGCGATGCCGGGATTGTGGCCCAACATCAGAACACAGTGCCCAGTCGCGCCGCTGAGCGCGTGCATCAAGCCCTGCGCGACGGTGTGGTAGAGCGCGCGAGTGAATGTGGTCTGTGCCGCGGCCAGTTTCATGCGGTCCCAGGTCTCTTGCGTGCGCGCCGAATCCGAACTCAGCACCTCATCGGGCAGATAACCCTTTTTGGACAGCCATTGCCCGATGGCTTCGGCTGATCTGCGCCCGCGCTTGTTCAGGGGGCGGGCATGGTCGTCCATGCCGGGGTGATCCCAGCTGGATTTGGCGTGGCGGGTCAGGATGAGGGTGCGTGTCATGTTGGATGAAAAGCTCTCATATGCAGGGCGGATTGCGCGTCGCTGCGCCCTGCGCCGGTGCTGAGTGGACAGGCGCGCCGTGCCGCGCAGCCTTGCGTCATGCAGGTGGTACCCGGCTCGGTGTCGAGAAAGCCGTGACAGGCGGCCAGATCATAGCTGGCGTCCCCGCTCAGCGCCCCTACGGGGCAGGCTGTCGTACAGGGCGCATCGCAAGTTGTGCAGGGTGCGGCGGAAGGTGTCACAGGAAGCGGTATTTCTTCGTCGAAATGCAACGCACCCCGGAACGAGATCATCAATCCGACCGTATCATGAACCAGCATGCCCACCGGGCTTTGCCAGCACCGCCCCGATTTCAATGCCCAGTCGATAAAGGACATGTAGGGTGGCCCACCGAATGGATAACTGCACGAGACACCCAGTTGCATTGCAATCTCACCGACCACACGTTCCGACCAGCGATCGATCGGATGAGCGTCGCCACCCAGATATTCGGGAGATTGCAAAAAGACCGGCCAGAAGGCTGGTCCCGTGCCGAGCAGAACCAATGTGCCGACCTCATCGTCCGGCCCGTAGACTTGGCGCGGATGAAAGGCGCCCATTACGATCAGCCCGCTCTCGGCGGCCAATGCCTCGATCTGGTGCAGCCCCGCCTGGTCCATCAATCCGGGCGGATCAGCGATCCGGCGCCGTGTTCGGTGAACAGTTCCAGCAGCACCGCGTTGGGTGCACGGCCGTCCAGAATAACCACGGCCCGCACACCATGGTGCAGAGCGTCCAATGCGGTTTCGGTTTTGGGGATCATGCCGCCTGCGATAGTGCCTTCGCGGGTCATTTCGCGGATCTGGCCCGCTTTCAACTCGGTCACGACCTCTCCGGCGGCGTTCTTCACGCCGGACACATCGGTCAGCAACAGCAGCCGGTCGGCCCTGAGCGCCGAAGCGACGGCCCCGGCAGCGGTGTCGCCATTGACATTGAAGGTCTCACCCTCGGGCCCCGCGCCCAGCGGTGCGATCACCGGGATCACGTCATTGGCGAACAAATCGCTCAGCAGCTTGGGGTTCATCTTGGACGGCGTGCCGACATATCCCAGCGAGGCGTCGGTCTGCTCACACTGCATCAGATGCGCGTCCTTACCCGACAGGCCCACGGCGGTGCCACCCTGGTGATTGATGGCCTGAACGATCCGCTTGTTGACCAGGCCGGACAGCACCATCTCGACCACCTCAACAGTGGCTTTGTCAGTGACACGCTTGCCGTTCACGAACTCGGACTGGATATCTAGCTTGTCCAGCATTGCGTTGATCATCGGACCGCCGCCATGCACGACAACCGGGTTCACGCCGACATGGCGCAGCAACACCACGTCGCGCGCAAAGCTCTCCATCGCTTGGTCGCTGCCCATGGCGTTGCCGCCCAGCTTGATGACAACGATGGCCCCATCGTAGCGCTGCAGGTAAGGCAGCGCGCTGGACAGGGTGGCGGCGGTGGCAATCCAATCGCGGTTCATTTTCTGTTTCTTCATGGCAATGGTCCTCTGATCCCCTGTTATGGGGTTTGGCCAAAGCTGCCAAGACCAGATGGGAGAAAACACGCCGCGCCGCCGGCGAGGGCAGCGCGGCGCAGGCACTTAGTTCAGCGCTCGTTTCATCGCCGGGAAGTTGCCGAGCATCAGCAGGTCGAACGCCAGCACCGCCAGCAGGGTCAGCCCGACCAGCGGGAACGCCATCGAAGTGACCAGCCCGATGAACACCGCGCCTTTCCAAAAGGGCAAGTCCGCCGGCAGCGGTGGTGCGGCCAGACGGCCAGCGCGCGACGGGCACCGCTTGACCCACATGACAACGCCCGAAATGCAGACAAAGATCACCGACAGACAGAACACCACGTTCAGGATAAAGTTCCACAAGCCCATCAGGCCCATATGGAAAGGTGTGCTGAATGCCATGGTCTTGCCCATCAACGAGTAGTCTTCGAACCGTACACCGGCGAGGATCTTGCCGGTATACTGGTCCACATGCACGGTGCGATCGCCCATCGGGTCGGTGGAATCCCCACTCATGCTGTCGCGGTTCAGTGTCCAGACACCGGTGTCGCCGCCAGGATAGGCGACGCGAAATCGGTTCTCCATGCCCAGAGACATGCCAAGCGCCACAAGCGTGTCGACATTGATCACTGTGTCCGCCGGGATACCTTCTGCACCCACATCCGAGCCCGAGGCCGGTATCGGGGTCTGTTCTAGCGCCCAGGGCACGTCATTCTGATTGCCGTGATTCATGCTGGCATGGGTGTCATCCGACAGCGGAACATTGTCCCATTTCTCGGCGGGAAGCTGCTCCAAGGTTGGACCAGCATGCCGCCCCAAACACCGGCCCAGGACATGCCCGAGATCAGGAAGAACACCAGCAATAGCGACATCCAGAACCCGGTTACCGCATGCAGCGACTTCCACAAAGCGCGCCCGCGTGCCTGCAGGCTCGGCACAAAAGCGGCCAACGCGTTGCCGCGCGGCCACCACAGGTAGAGGCCGGTCAGAACCAGAACCAGGGCCAGCCCGGCGGCCACCTCGATCAACCGGTCACCTGTGTCACCGATCAGCAGGGTCCAGTGGATGTTGTCGGCCAGATCGTACCATCCGGCGCGACGGTCCCAGGTTTCGATCACCGAACCGGTATAAGGGTCGACCGCCACCATCAACTGGCCCGCATCGGTCTTGATCCGAAACGCGGTGGCCAGATCGTTCGCCTTGGGACCGATCCATTCCACGATGCTGCCCGGCACCTGCGTCACCGCGGCCTCTGCCTGTTCGGAAACAGCCAGCGCTGCGCCTTGCACCGAGACCGCAATCCGCTCGCCATCGCGGCCGTCAATTTGGGTGATGAAAATCATCATCAGGCCGGTCACCGCCAGCATGAGAAGAGGGGGGATCACGAAGAGCCCCGCATAAAAGTGCCACCGCCACGCGGCGAAATAGAACTTCTGTGCCAGTTTGGTCTCGCCGATGTCTGCGGCCGGGTTTGGGTTGTCCATTGTATGTCTCTTTGAATATCAAACGGCCCCCGTCGATGCGGTGCACGGGGCTTTCAGGTTTGGTCGTTTGCAGTATCAAAGAGTTTGCGGCGGTCGCCGTGCATCATAACGGGCATGAAACCCGGCGCTGCGATGGGTGAAACCCGCCGTCGCCCAACGCACGGTCAGAGTGGGTGGCAAATGGGCTGCCAAAGGGCCATCCGGTGTAAGCGCCGCCGCTTGCAGTGCGCCAAAGGCGCAAGGCGTCCGCTCGTCGGATTCCTCGTGCAGCGGGTCGTCAACGTCCAGATCAACCCAGCGCTCGATCGTGCCATCGCCAACACAGAGCACCAGCAGCATCCTGTCGCCCTCGCCCGAGGGCATCCAGCCCTGTGGGATCGAACTGCTCAGCGCTAGCGCGATCAGGGTCAGGCATATGACGAGCCGCAGCCTCATTCCAATGAGGCGACGATCGAACGCAGGATCGGAATGCCGTCGCCCTTTTCGGACGAGGTCAGCACGATCTCAGGAAAGGCGGCGGGATGCTTGGCCAGTGCGGTGCGCACCTGATCCAGAACGCGCGCACGTTCATTCGCCTTGACCTTGTCGGCCTTGGTCAAGATGCATTGAAAAGTCACGGCGCTCGTGTCCAGCAGCTTCATGATCTCGGCATCGACCGGTTTGACCCCGTGCCGCGCGTCGATCAGCACGAAGGCGCGGCGCAGGGTCTGACGACCGCTGAGATACTGTTTCAGCAGCCGCTGCCATTTCTCGACCACCGGCAGCGGGGCGTTGGCATAGCCGTAGCCCGGCAGGTCCACGAGATAGAGCTCGGGCCCTTGGGTGAAAAAGTTGATCTCCTGCGTGCGACCCGGAGTGTTCGAGGCGCGCGCCAGCCCCTTGGTGCCGGTCAGCGCGTTGATTAGGCTCGACTTGCCGACATTCGAGCGCCCGGCAAAGCAGACCTCGATCCGGTCCGCAGGTGGCAGGCCGGACATGGCGACCACGCCTTTTACGAATTCCGATTCACCGGCAAACAGTTTGCGGCCACGCTCCTGCGCCAGCGGTTCGGGATCCTCGGCAAGGGGGAAGGGAAGGGAGGTCATAGCAGCTCCAGTCTGTCGCCGACACCGACGCGCCCACCGCGGATCACCTCGGCCTTGACGCTGAAATCCTTGTGACCCCAGTGTTGTTCCAGCGCGCCCAGCGTATCGGCGTCGCGCAGGCCGGATTCGGGGTTCACCGTTGTCGCAAGGCAACGGGTCGTGCGTTCGCGCACCAGCAGGAGCGCCTCTCCGATCTGCACTTGCTGGCCGATCCAGTCGAACTCGGCCCAGTCGGGAAAGCCATCGAACCAGATATTGCCGCGCCAGCGGTGGATCGACAGATCCCTATCCAGTTTTTGCTCCAGCGCGCGATGGGTGGCCATGTTGCACAGCGTGACCGACGGCCAGCTGCTGTCGGTCATGCCGACGCCGGGCACCCGGATGATGCGGGCGGGCGCGGCGCGACCCTCGGGCATCAGCGGCATGACCCAGTCCAGGAATGAGGGTTCATCGGTTTCGGGATCAAAGTGCAGCTCGGGCCGGTCAGGATGGGTCAGCACCAGCCTGTCGCCCCTCGTGCGGGCCGAGATCGCCATCAATTGCGGCGACCCCGCCGCGCGGGTGAAATTGGCGCATTTGACCCATTCGGTGCCATCGACCTCGGCAGCCTCATGGGCAACTGCCCAAACGCGGTCGCCGGGCAGGCATTGCCCGGCGATCAGCGCCACCTCATCCAGAGCCTCGCGGCCATGCGCCTTGATCGGGTGTCGCCAGAGGCTCTGGACCGTTGCGGTCACTTTTCGTCGACCTTGGATTTGCGCTTGAAGCCGGATTTGATATTGCCGAACACGTCCGGTTTATACCCCTGGCTGCGCATGATCGCATATTGCTGGGTGAATGTTATCGTATTGTTGGCAATCCAGTAGACCACCAGCCCGCTGGCAAAGCTGCCCAGCATGAACATGAATACCCAAGGCATCCAGGCAAAGATCATCGCCTGCGTCGCGTCGGTGGGCGCCGGGTTCAGCTTCTGCTGGAGCCACATGGATATGCCCAGCAGCAGCGGCAGGATACCGATGAAGATCAGCGCCATAATCGTGTCGGGCTGCGGCCCGGCCCAGGGCAGCCAGCCGAAGAAGTTATAGATCGAGGTCGGATCCGGCATGCTCAGGTCTTGGAACGGGCCGAACCAGGGGGCCTGCCGCAGTTCGATGGTGACGAAGATCACCTTGTAGAGCGAGAAGAAGATCGGAATCTGCATCAGGATCGGCAGACACCCTGCCGCCGGGTTGACCTTTTCCTTCTTGTAGAGCTCCATCATGCCTTGCTGCATCTTCTGGCGGTCGTCGCCGGCGGCCTCTTTCAGGGCCTCCATCTGCGGCTGCAGCTCCTTCATTTTGGCCATTGAGACGTAAGATTTGTAAGCCAGCGGGAACAGGATCGCCTTGATGATCAGGGTCAGGCCGATGATCGACCAACCCATATTGCCAATCAGCGCGTTGATGTTGTGCAGCAGCCAGAAGATCGGCTTAGTCAGGAAAAAGAACCAACCCCAGTCGATGCTGTCGATGAATTTCAGCACACCTTCGCTTTGGTATTCGCGGATGGTTTCCCATTCCTTGGCACCGGCAAAGAGCTGCGTTTGCACTTCGGCGGTTTCACCCGATGCGACGGTCAGCGTCGGCAGCACGGTTTCGGTCTGGTAGATCTTGCGACGGTCGTCATACTTGGCGGCCGCCTTGAACGCGCTGCCCGGTTCGGGGATCAGCGTGGTCATCCAGTAGTGATCGGTAAAGCCGATCCAGCCATCCTGTTGGACCTGGAATACTTCCGCCTGCGCACGTTCATTAGGTTCGACCGGGAAATCGCGCATGTCGGAGTAGTCGATTTCGGCCAGGCTGCCATCGGTCATACTGATGGCGCCCTCGTGAAGGATGAAGAAATTTTTGAGCCCGGGGAGGTCTGCGTCCTCACCCATGCCGTGACGCGCGAGGACGCCGTAGGGGGCCAGCTTGACTTCGGCACCTGTGGTGTTTTCGACCGATTGCGTGACGGTGAACATATAGTCCTCATCAATCGCGATGGTGCGGGTGAAGATCAGGCCATTGCCATTGTCCCAGCTCAGGGTGATAGGGCTATCGGGGCTCAGCACTTCGCCCTCGGCAAGCTGCCAGTCAGTGGCGGCACCCGGAACTTGATCGGCCGCGAGACCAGCGCCGGGGGCCCAACCGTATAGCGCATAGTAAGCCGACTCCGAACCCGACGGTGACAGCAGTTTGACGATATCGGCGTCGGGCTGCAGCGAGACGCGGTAATCCTTCAACGACAACTCGTCGATCCGACCCCCCTTGAGCGAGACCGAGCCGGTCAGGCGCGGGGTGTCGATCTTGATCCGCGGCGCTTCGGGAGATTCGGGTTCTGCGACAATCTCGGTGTTAATAGCGCCGGTATCGGCGGCGGCAGGAGCTGTCGCGACATCGCTTTCAGGGGCTGTGAGAGGCACCTCTTCGGTCGGTGCGACCTGCTCGGGGGGCGGAAACACCACGAGCCAGACGAGGATCACCAGAAAACTGAGCGCCGTTGCGAGAATGAGGTTCTTGTTCTGATCGTCCATCGGGGACCGCCACCATATGCAGGAAAAGTCACCGGTGGGTTCAACAGAGTGCAGCACCAAAGGTCAAGCGGATTCGCCCTGTTTCTGTAGTTTGCACGGTCAATCCGCTGCGGCAGTCGGGGCAGATCAAACGGTTTTGCGGCTGATCCGCGGCGCGTCCTGCACTTTGGCCTCATGGGCCGAGATCCAGTCCAGTGTCTGGTCAAACGGCATTGGCTTGCCGATGCCAAAGCCCTGCACATGATCGCAGCCCAGCTGCGCCAGTAGAGCATGTTCGCCGACAGTTTCAACGCCCTCGGCAAGAGTTTCCAGTTCCAGCCGCTCGGCCATGGTCAGAATGGCCCCGATCATGCGCTGTTGTTCGGGGTCGCGATCAGCTTTGGTGACGAAGGACCGGTCGATCTTGATCCGGGTGATGGCAAACCGGCGGATCGCCGCGATCGAGGCATGACCGGTGCCGAAATCATCCAGATCGATACGGCACCCCAGCTGTCCCAAACCCGCGATGTTGCGGGTGACGGTGTCGTCGGCCGCGTCGGTGAACACGTTTTCCAGAACCTCAATCGCCAACCGGTCGGCGGTCAGGCCAAAACGGTCGAGTTCCCACCGGATGCGTTCGACAAGCGCGGGGTTTCGTAACTCTTCGGCGGTGAAATTCACGCCGACACGCGGGACCCGAACATCGGCGCTGTCCCAGGCCTTGAGCGCTGTCATCGAATGGTAGAGCATCACCTGCCCCAGTCGGTCCAGCAGTCCGGCCTGCGCAATGAGCGGCAGAAACACGTCGGTGCCAAGGTTGCCTCGAAGCGGATGTGACCACCGCGCAAGCGCCTCGAACCCCACGACATGACCGGTCTCGGTCGAAATCTGCGGTTGATACCAGGGCTGAATCTGGCCGTTATCAAGCGCCGATGCGATCTCATCGCGCAGCGGTTTGGTGCCGCGGCGCCTTCGTGTCTGCGACGAGAAGGCCCGGATCGCAGAGGGACCGGCCTGCTGCGCCTCTTCCAGCGCCAGATCGGCAGCGGCCAGCCAATCCTTGGCGCTGTGCCCGTCGAACCTGCTGAACTGACAAAATCCGATCGAGCAGCTGACATAAATGGTTGATCCGTCCAGCGAGATCGGATTTTCCACCGCCTCCTGCAGGCGCCCCGCCAGCTGGATCGAGAGTTCCAGATCAAGATGCGGCACCGGCGCCAGGCAAATCGCGAAGCGGTTGTCGCCCATGCGCGCCACAAGGTCATTGTCACGCAACACAGCCTGAACCCGTTCGCCGCATCGCTGCACGATGTGATCGGCCGCGCTTTGACCCAGGCGGCTGACATGATCGCTGTAGTCGTCAAGTTCGACCAGGAAACACGCCGATCTCATTCCGTTCCTGGCCGTCTCAGTGCAGACATCATCTGTGGCGGCCAGAAAGCAGTCTTGCAACAGCATCCCGGTGACTGCGTCGCGCGGCCCCCGCGCCTCAACCGGCCATCTGCCCAAAGCACCTGCAAAAGCGAACAGGAGCGGCAGGCCCAGCGCCGTCAGCAACAGTGCGGTTTCCCCCCAGAGCCAGAACGCCCCCAACGTAAGAGCCGGCAGGAAGGCAAGCACCTGAGGGCCGGCCAGAATCGGCACGATCCGGTCTTTCAAGCGGGTCGGTAACGAACTGATCTGCATCGGTTTTCCTGGGCCTTTTGCATCTGTGTCTGCCTGACCTTAGAAAACCAGTCTGAGTGATGTGTTAACGCAGCTGCGGAATTTCAGCCGAATCTGCACGGAATTCGCCCTTTGACAGGCTTAAACCCATAAAATCGAACAGTTTCGGGTCCAGCAGATGCGACGGGCGCGCGTTCATCAGCGCCCGGAACATCACTTGGCGGCGTCCCGGCGCGTTCTTTTCCCACTGGTCCAGAATCTGTTTTACCTGCTGGCGCTGCAGCCCGTCCTGACTGCCACACAGGTCGCAGGGGATGATGGGATAGTTCATTGCGGTGGCGAACTTCTCGCAATCGGTCTCGGCCACATGGGCCAGTGGCCGGTAGAGGAACAGATCGCCCTCTTCGTTCACCAGTTTCGGCGGCATGGTTGCCAGCCGTCCACCGTGAAAGAGGTTCATGAAAAAAGTTTCCAGAATGTCGTCGCGGTGATGGCCGAGTACCACGGCGGAACACCCTTCCTCGCGCGCGATGCGATAGAGATTGCCGCGCCGCAGCCGCGAGCAGAGCGCACAAAAGGTCCGCCCTTGCGGCACCTTGTCCTTAACCACCGAATAGGTGTCCTGATACTCGATCCGGTGCGGCACGCCCATGCTTTTCAGGAACTCGGGCAGCACGGTTGCCGGAAAGCCCGGCTGCCCCTGATCCAGATTGCAGGCCAGCAGCTCGACCGGCAGCAAACCGCGCCATTGCAACTCGTGCAGAACGGCCAGCAGCGTATAGCTGTCCTTGCCGCCGGACAGGCAGACCAGCCATTTCGCGCTACGCTCAACCATGCCGTATTGCTCGACCGCTTCGCGGGCATGGCGGACGATCCGCTTGCGCAGCTTCTTGAACTCGGTGGTCGAGGGCGCCCCGGTGAACAGGGGATGGATATCGCTGTCATCGTCCAGCATTGCGGCTCTCCTCAGGCTTGCGGGCATATGCCATGGAAGCGGCGCGCTGCAAAGACCTGATCCGGGGCGCGATTGGTGTTATGCTGAACAGGTATTGTATTTCGAGAGGTTTAAGACATGGATTATTTCTTTTCCGTCCGCGCCCGCAGCGGCGATCATTATTCCAACAGACTGGGCGGCGCGCGCTATCTGGCGATTCCACCGAATGTCGCGCAGCCGGCCCGACAGCACGAAATGCCAGTCTCCCAGTGGGTTGCGCAGGTTCAGGCTGAGGCCGGAGCCACCGATGACGAGAATGGGCATATCGTGGTCTTTGTGCACGGGTTCAACACCGAGCAGTTCGAGATGCTGGAACGCCACCGCAAAATCCGCGCCGGGCTGGAGGAGCAAGGGTTCACCGGGGTGGTCATCAGCTTCGACTGGCCAAGCGACGGATCGGTGTTGGGCTACAACGCGGACCGGGCCGATGCGCGCCGATCGGCGGACAAGCTCTTTACCCATGGCATAACCCGACTGTCGCGGATGCAAACGTCGGATTGCCGCTACAATATCCATGTGCTGGCGCATTCGATGGGAACGTTTCTGGTGCGCGAGGCGATGGATTATGCCGATGACGACCATGTCACTGCGCAGCATGCCTGGACCACCAGCCAGATCGCCTTTGTGGCGGCAGATGTGTCGTCGAAGTGCTTCCGAGACGGCGACCCCAAGACGTCTTCGCTGATGCGCAGATGCACACGATTAACCTGCTATTATAGCCCGTTTGATGAGATTCTCTCGGTCTCCGAGATCAAGCGCGTCGGGGTGTCGCGCAGGCTTGGTCGTGTGGGCATGCCTGCGAGCCATCACGAAAAGGCGGTGAACCTCTATTGCGGTGCTTTCTTCAACAATACCCGCGATGACTATGATGACGGCAAGTCGGCAAGCCATAGCTGGTATTTCGATGCGCCGCGGTTCTACGAGGATCTCCACCACACCCTGATGGGCAAGCTGGACCGCGAAGTGATTCCGACTAGAGCGCGCACCACACAGGGCAATCTTGGACTGTTCTGAGCGGATCAGTTCTTCTTGTCGTCGGGGACCGGGTCATACCCGTCGCCACCCAGTGGATGGCAGCGCGCGATGCGTCTGGCAGCCATCCACGCGCCTTTGACCGCGCCGTGCTTTTCAAGCGCCTCCAGCGCATAGGCCGAGCAGGTGGGCTGATAACGGCAGTTGAACCCGACCCAGGGACTGAAGATCAGGCGATAGAGCCGGACCGGCAGGGCAACGATATGGGCAAGCAGTGTCATGGCTTGATTGCGTGCAGTTTGCGCAAGGCGTTGCGCAGGTCCTGCAATAACAGGTCGAAGCGACGGTCGGCAGTGACGTTGCGCCGCCCGATCAGCACATAGTCCCAGCCGGGTTTGCCATTTTCGGGCAACACCAGACGTGCCACCTCACGCAGCCGCCGTTTGGCGCGGTTGCGGGCTACGGCATTGCCGACCTTTTTTGAACAGGTAAAGCCCACGCGCGTTCCTGTGGCGTCACCGGCCCCGCGCTGACGCGCCTGCACCATCATCGAAGCGGTGCCCTGACGCCGCGCCTGGGCGGCCTTCAGGAAATCGGCGCGCTTGCGCAGCACGGTGACCGGAACACAAACGGACACCGCCGGAGGGCTGTTCCCTTGGCTGGTTGAACCATCCTTGGGGGCCTCCGGCGGTGTCATAATCAATGTGCGGTGTCGTTGAGCCTTAAGCGCTCAGCGACTTGCGGCCGCGGGCACGGCGGGCATTCAGGATTTTGCGGCCGGCCTTGGTGGCCATGCGTGCGCGGAACCCGTGGCGGCGTTTGCGAACCAGGTTCGAAGGCTGATAGGTGCGTTTCATCGCTCCGTCTCCAATCTCTTGCGGTCGGGTGCGGCGCGGAATCGCCTCCCGGTCTGTTATTCGAAGCCCGTCCTTTACGGCCCCTTCACAGGTAAGTCAAACCCCCGGATACGTCTTTTGCAACAAAATGGTCCGGCTGGACCGCGAAAGATTTCAATCCCGGCGGATTCCGTAGCGTTCCCTCACATTTGGCGGACAAAATATCAAGGCGCTGTGATGCACCTGTTGCCCGGCGGCCTGGCGGCGCATGTTGGGGGCAAGATGAAATCCGACGAGAAGCCGAAAACCATGGGTGACACTTCCCAGCTGCCCCGCCAAGGACTGGCGCGGCACATCCCACTGCTGGTCCTGCTGTGCGTTGCCGTCATCGGTGCGGTCACATTGGGTGACTATCTGAGCTTCGAGACATTGCGCGATAATCGCGAGGCGCTGCTGGCCTTTCGCGACGGCAATTACGTAACGCTGGCGGCAGCCTTTGTCGGCTTCTACGTGCTGATCGTGGCGTTTTCGCTGCCCGGCGCGGCAGTGACCTCGATGACAGGGGGATTCCTGTTCGGGTTGACCATGGGCACCGGGCTGAACGTGGTGTCGGCCACCATCGGGGCAACCGCGATTTTTCTGGCTGCGCGCTGGGGGTTGGGGGCCACGTTGACCGCCAAACTGGATGCCTCGGAAGGCACGATTAAAAAGCTGCGGGACGGGCTGCGCGAGAATGAGATTTCGGTGCTGTTCCTACTGCGGCTGGTGCCGGCTGTGCCGTTTTTTGTCGCCAATCTCGTACCAGCGCTAGTCGGCGTGAAGCTGCGGAACTTTGTCATGACCACGGCGCTGGGCATCATACCGGGCGCAATCGTCTTTACCTGGATCGGCGTCGGTCTGGGCGGCGTGTTCGACCGGGGCGAGACGCCGGATCTGTCGCTGTTATGGGAGCCGTTTATCATCGGGCCCATCTTGGGCCTGTGTGTTCTGGCCGCCCTGCCGATCATCATCCGCGCCCTGCGCGGCAAGAAAGAGGTCTGAAGATTGTCCCATATCAAGACGGATATTCTGGTCATCGGGGCCGGTTCTGGAGGGTTGTCGGTGGCGGCCGGAGCCAGCCAGATGGGGGCCGATGTGACCCTGCTGGAAGGGCACAAGATGGGCGGCGATTGCCTGAATTTCGGCTGCGTCCCCTCCAAAGCGCTGCTCGCCAGCGCCAAACGAGCCCATGACCAGGCCCATGGCGCGACGTTCGGCGTGGCGGATGTGGCACCGCAGGTGGATTATGCTGCAGCCAAGGACCATGTACATGACGTGATCGCCCAGATCACTCCTATGGACAGTCAGGAACGCTTCGAAGGGCTCGGTGTTCGGGTGATCCGTGAATATGGTCAGTTCATCTCACCAACCGAGGTGCAGGCGGGCGATCAGGTAATCTCAGCCCGTCGGGTGGTGATCGCCACCGGATCCTCTCCGCTTGTGCCACCGATTCCTGGGCTGAAGACCGTTCCTTATGAAACCAACGAGACGCTGTTCGATCTGCGAGAAACTCCGGAGCATCTGCTCATCATCGGCGGCGGTCCCATCGGCATGGAAATGGCGCAGGCGCATGTGCGGCTTGGCTGCAAGGTCACCGTGATCGAGGGGTTGAAGGCGCTGGGCAAGGACGACCCTGAGGCGACCGCCGTCGTGCTGGGCGCGCTACGCGGCGAAGGCGTCGAGATCGTCGAAGGTGCTTTGGTGTCCGAGATTGCAGGACAGGCTGGCGCGATCATTGTGCTTACGCAGGACGGGCGCAGTTTTGAGGGCACGCATCTGCTGCTGGCGGTCGGCCGCAAATCAAATACCGACCGGCTGAATCTTGAGGCGGCAGGAGTCGAAACCACACCCACCGGCATCAAGATCGATTACAGCCTGCGCACCACCAACAAAAAGGTCTATGCCATCGGCGACGTGGTGGGCGAGCTGCAATTCACCCATGTGGCCGGGTATCAGGCTGGTGTCATTATCCGTTCTGCTCTATTCGGCCTGCCGTCGAAGGCAAAGTCAGGCCATATTCCCTGGGCTACCTATACCGACCCGGAACTGGCCCAGGTCGGGCTGACCGAGATGCAGGCCCGAATCCAGTACAGCACCCGCCTTGAGATCGCGCGCTTCGACTATCACCACAATGACCGTGCCATCGCCGAGCGAAAAACCACCGGATTTATCAAGGTGATGGTGGTCAAGGGCCGCCCCGTTGGCGTCACGATCGTGGGTCATCAGGCCGGGGAACTCATCAACTTGTGGTCGCTCGCTCTGGTCAATAACTTGAAGATGAGTCAGGTCGCCGCAATGGTGTCGCCCTATCCGACGATCGGAGAGGTCAACAAACGTGCCGCGGGGGCCTATTTCTCGCCAAGGCTGTTTGAAAGCCGGACAGTGAAACGCGTGGTCGGTTTCGTCCAGAAATGGATGCCCTGACCGGAAAGGTGACATGCTGAACTCGCTTTCGGGCAGATTTCTGATCCTGACAACGGTGTTTGTCATGCTGGCCGAAGTGCTGATCTTCGTGCCGTCGATCGCCCGGTTCCGCGAGGATTTTCTGCTCAATCGTCTGGAGCGCGCCCAGATCGCCTCGCTGGCGCTGCTGGCCGATGACATGCTGGCCGAAGAGCTTGAGGCCGAACTGCTCGAAAATGCCGGGGTCTACAATGTGGTCCTGCGTCGTGACGAGATGCGGCAATTGATGCTGTCCTCGCCGATCCCCGACCAGATCGCCGAGACCTATGACCTGCGCATGTCCAGCGCCTGGGTGTTGATCCGCGACGCCATGCTGCGCCTTGGCGATCGGGACAACCAGATCATCCGCGTGATTGGCCAACCGGTACGCGATGCCGGGCTGCTGATCGAGATCACCATGGAGACCGAGCCACTGCGCATGGCAATGATCGACTACGGGTTGCGCATTCTCGCGCTGTCGCTCTTCATATCGGTCATCACCGCGTCGATGCTGTTCCTAGCGGTTCGCGCGCTTCTTGTGCGCCCGATCCGCAGCGTGGTGGGCTATATGCAGCGCTATGCCAATGCGCCCGAGGATGCGCGCGGCATCATCAGCCCCAATGCCTCAGTGACCGAATTGCGCGAGGCCGAGGACGCGCTGCTGATGCTGCAGACCCAGCTGACCCATGCGCTGAAACAGCGCGAAAGGCTGGCCCAACTGGGCGGTGCGGTGGCAAAGGTCAGCCATGACCTGCGCAATATCCTGACCAGTGCGCAGCTGTTCACCGACCGGATCGAGGCAAGCGACGACCCGCTGGTGCGGCGCATGGCGCCGAAACTGGTAGGGTCGATCACCCGCGCCGTATCGTTGTGCGAAAGCACGCTGGCCTTTGGCCGCGCGGAAGAGCCCGCGCCGACATTAACCATGGTCAGCTTGCTTGATGTAATCGCGGATGTGGTCGCAAGCGAAACCCTGGCGGTTGCCGATGCGCAAATCGAATTCGGGATGGAGATCCCCGAAGGTATGACCGTTCGGGCCGATCCCGAACAACTGTTCCGCATCGTTATGAACCTCGTACGCAATGCCCGCCAAGCAATCGCCGCCACGGGCAAGCCCGGAACCATCCTGATTGCGGCCTCCGAGACTGACGAGGCATGGCATATCGAGATCAGCGACACCGGACCGGGACTGCCGCCCAAGGCGCGAGAGCATCTATTCACCCCATTTCAGGGGGGCATGCGCAAGGGTGGCTCGGGCCTCGGCCTCGCGATTGCCGCTGAACTGGTGCGCGGACATGGCGGAGACTTGTGCCTGAAAAAGACAGATGAGACCGGGACAAGCTTCGACTTTCGCTTGCCACGCGGCGACGGAACTTTTTGACCTCAGATATCGAAAATGGGGTTGCACCCCCCGATCACTGGGTCTAGACAGCGCCTCACCAAGTGGACCGATAGCTCAGCTGGATAGAGTACTTGACTACGAATCAAGGGGTCGGGGGTTCGAATCCTCCTCGGTCCGCCACTTTCCTTTTATGTGGCGACAAATAGTTTTGCCTTTTGCGACAGAACTTTTCCTTTGCGCCGCATAGCTTTGCCTTCTGCCAAATGGTTGCGTTGTGCATGTTTCCCATAGAAACTGGTTTTGAGCGAAGCCCTTCAGGGCGCTCGTCTCCAAAACCTGCTCCCGGCGAGGGTTGGGGGTAGCAAGTGCAATACAATTCGACAGGGTGGTGCGGCCCACAGGCGTTCGCCGAGGACACGGCCCTGTCTAATTGTATTGCGGGCGCGGGGGGACGAAGTCCCCTAGCTCTGCTGTTCTGCAGGTCGGACGGAAAGTGTGAATTCGCCGCATTGCAGCACAAAGCTTGGCGGATCTTCAAAGCAGACATTGCGGGGCATCACGTATGACATGTCGCCCCTTAGAATTTACATATTTGGCGCTGCCCTACTACACGCCCTGGCATTTGGGTTTCCAAAGAAGCTCAAACCTACACCTTGATGTTCGCGTTGTGAAATTGGGCATATAAGGCACACGAGCAGTAGTCGCTAGCGTTGCCGTCTTGCCGTCATGTCTGAGTGTCAGGATGAAAATAGATACTTTCAAATCCCAGTCCTGCAGGCTACTTTGCCAACAACGAAAAGAGAAATGAGGCCGAACTTGACCGCCCCCGTTGATGCCCGCAGAAAAAAAGATTTAGGGGCATTTTACACGCATCAAGGGTTGTCTGATGTCATCTGCTCTTGGGCCATAACCTCTAGTTCAAGTACGGTATTTGAACCCAGCTTTGGAGGCTGTGGGTTTCTAAGATCTGCTAGAGATAGGCTAGTCGAGGTTGGTTCAGTCTCATCATTGAAGCAGCTATATGGTTGCGATATCGACACGCATGCGTTCGGCCACTTGTCAAAGGTCTTTGAACACCCTGTCGACTTAAGTAGGTTCCATGAAGGCGACTTCCTCGACCAAGATTTTGGCGCTTCCTGGCCGAGTAAGTTTGATGCTGTTGTTGGAAACCCTCCGTATCTTCCGTATCGAAAGATTCCTATCGATAAGCGGGAACGAGTCCTTGAACAACTCAGGGAGTTTGGACTTGAATTGGACCGGCGTGCAAGTCTCTGGGCTTATTTCTGTGCGTTGGGGGTGATTTATACTAAAGCAGGAGGCCGGAAGGCTTGGGTTTTACCTAGCAGTTTTCTCTACGCGAATTACTCAAGATCGCTTCGGGCTTTTATTGCGGGAAGCTTCGACGATGTCCGAGCCTTTGAATTAAAGGAACGACAATTCCTACTAGAAGGAACAGAAGAGAAGACAGTTGTCTTGCTTTGCAAAAACCGCCTTTCTTTAAAGAAGCAAGCCAGTGGGTCAGATATACCTTTGACACGATGCAACGGCGTCAAAGACCTGAAAGTCGCAATTGCAGACTGGGACAAAGGCCTGGCTCAACATAACTCTCTTTGCGGAAGCTCAGTCTTCGATGCCTTGTCAGACAGTCCACGCAGGTTGATGGAGTACCTTCGCCAAGACCAAAGCTGCAGGACGCTTGGTAACTTCTTGGGCGTCAAAATCGGTCTCGTGACTGGCAACAACGCTTTTTTTACCCTTTCGGAAGCCGATCGCCGTAAGCACGATTTGCAACTAGTTGAACTTAGAAAGGTAATGCCAAGGTTCCAATTTGCTGCCGGGGTTGATTTCAAACCTGAGGACCATGAGTGTTTAATCGAGCATGGCGCTAAGGGGCACCTTGTCAGCGTAACGGATACTGAAGAAGCGTCGTCCGCGATGCGTTCTTACTTGGAGCAATACTCCGAAGAAGACATTGCAGAGTGCTCCACCTTCAAAAAGCGTTCAATTTGGAGCCAAACGGAAGACAACGCTCCCCCAGACGCTTTTTTTCCAGTGATGCAACATCATGGGCCTCGACTGGTACTAAATTCGAGTTCAATCAACTGTACAAACTCTGTCCATAGGGCATATTTTTTTGAACACGTGTCTAAGAGTGAGAGACAACTGCTTTGCTTGTCGTTGCTTTCGACGTTTTCGCAGATCTCAGCAGAGGCATGTGGCCGTTCCTACGGCTCCGGCGCTTTGAAGCATGAACCTCGCGAGGCTGAAAAGATAGAAGTGTTGATGCCGCAGTTGCACCCCAATACGATCAGGGCTGCATTTTCGCGTGTTGACAGAATGCTGCGGGATGGCAACCTTGAAGAAGCTCGACAGTTTGCTGACGACCTAATCATGAAGGGTCTCGGCGAAGAAGATATTCCGGAAAATCTTGCGTTACTTCGCTCAGGTTTGGAGCAGTTGAAGCATCACCGTCATCGTTGATCCTCATAGATTTAAAACCTATTGGGCCTAAGATGCGGCTTCGTCGGCCCAGTCTTGCGCCCACATGGTGTGCAAAAAGGACTTTGAACTTTGATTGAGCGTTGATGCCAATCTCGTAGCATAGTCATGCAAGCAAATTTTCTGCAGAGTGCAAATTGCCGTGTTCCAATTGGGCATCTCTCTCAGCTCATTCCACTCAGCTTCGTAGAAGTTTGCAGCCACGATCTCGCACAAGAGACCAACTTCCATTGGCGGATGACACCAACGTGGGGTTTTCAAAAAGCAATCTAGTGTTCGATCACCATGTAGATGGCCGCCATACTGGAGATGCGTCATAGGGCCAGGCTGCCAGTTTCCAGGTTCCTTTTGATTGGCCATGTCCAAGTGCCACCGCGGTGTGGGGCGATTATCATAAACGTGGTCGAATTCGATTGCTACGCAGAGAGCATCGAACGCGGTCAACACTCCATCTGACTGATCAACCGCAACCATTTCCGCAACAACCTTGGGAACTATGGGGTTCTTGTTTGTGTCGACGGTTTCTGAAAATAGGATTGGCAGACCTCTATCTACTTCATAGTTCCACGTGTGGCTGTTTCCGAACCCCTTTAGTTCACCAGCGATACGGGATAGCGCAGAAACCCCAATGTCTTGAATTATCCCCACATCTGAGAGCGCCGCACATATTGAGCTCAGCGCATCGCTTGCTTGTTTGGCTGTCAGAACCGTCATTTGACTTTACTGCCTTGCCGCTAGAATTTGAGGGATAAGGTTTTTGTCACTCTCTTGTATTTCAAAGGTGTTGCTTCCGTTCTTATAGTTGTCCGTCTGAATGCAGTCCCAACAAATACGCCGTTTCACGATAAAGTTTGGCTGAGGCGGCTCGTATACCGCTAAAGAGTGCCGGAGTTCTGTCCCGCGGCCACAGCAGGAACAAGCGAAAGCGATTAACTCGTTGGTCGAGCCCTCGCCAACTACCCAAGGTGACTCGGCCGCAGCAAAGCCGTTCTCAAATTTTTGGTTAAGAATTTCTGTTCTTTTGGCGCTCGTTAGTCCTGTTGCTCGCTTCCCAAAGACCCCATTTAATACCGCGTCGACCTGGTGCGCCCACCATCGCCGACTCTCAGACGCAAAAAGCCCTTTGTACGGTTCAACGCCTTGATCTGTGAGCACTTTTGCCGCTTGTTCGGCAAAGCCCAAGGCCACCCCAAAACGAGCCAGGAGCTCATTATCGTCAATCAATAGCCCAGTTCGCCCCGTTAGGAGTTTTGAAAGGATACGACTTACGATGTGTGGTGCAGCTGCGTCCTTTACGGCCTCCGTGAGCTCTTGGTGATCAACCACGTGGTGCTGTTCTTCTGGCAGACCTACCATCGCTGTGATGTCATACACCCCCTGCATCTGTACAAGAGCGGTGTAAGACTCACAAAGAGCGATCATCTTTGCGATGGCGCGTTCAGATGAAGCTTGAAGCTCTTCCTTAAACATGACCTCGTCGAAAAGGTCGTGTGCGGTCTTATCTGGTGCGAAACGCTGTTTGATATTTTGTTCTGATGAAACCAAAACAATTGGAAAATCGATCTCTGGATTATCGATTGCGGCGTCGCGAAGCAATTGAGCTAGTGGGCCGCCTTTAAAGGCTTTCGACGCAGGGAAGCCCGCCAAATGCTGATCTAGCCGATAGTCCAAGGCTACAATATGCGGTTTCGCCTCCAAAAGGATTCGACGCAGTTCCATGATCTCATCAAGGCCTTGATAAGAGAACGATATTTTTTCATCTGAGAGTAGTTCTGCGTACACCTCATCGAGATCATCTACGAATATTCCTGTGAACAACTTAGGTCTCCTATTCTGCTGGGACCGCGAATTCGATTTTGCAGGAATAGCCCTCACTGGCATCCGCTACGCGAGCATACCCACCGTAGTTGGCAGCGATATCAGCCACAATGCGCAGGCCAAGCCCTGTTCCAGGGCCAGACAAAACATCCTCATCACTTGAAAAGGTTGTGGTATAAAATGCGTCAAAAACGCGTTCCCAGCGGTCCTTAGGGATTCCCAAACCATTGTCTTCAAACCAAAGCACAGCAAAACGACCTTCTCGGTGCGCCCCTATAGCGATCTTGCGCATATCCGTCTTGGCTAAATGAAGTGACTTAATTGAGTTCGTCAGGAAATTCAGTAGAACCGAGTCAAGTTCGCTCTTGTGCATTGGAAGTGTTCGAAGACCTGGAGGGTGAATCTTGCCACCAATGTCAACATTCTGTTTAGAGAGGTAGTCCCCGAATTGGGTTTTGAAGCGGTCAATACCCCCTTTCACGGACAGGCTTTCGAGTTCTCGGCTCTCGGTAGCTGAAACCAAACCTGAAACATAGCCGCCAACCTCAAAAATCCTTGCGCTATTTGCAGATAGCTCTTCAAAGTGGTTTTCGATTGCAGTTCGGGTCGGGGAGTTTTCAAGTTTCGCAATCGAACGGTTCAAGAGTTGAAGTCTTGCCTTCATTGCATCCTGTGCGCCTATGATTTCATGACCGAAGACACTTACGGAGAGCCCGAGTGATGCAAGTAACCTAAGCATTTGCTCATATTCCATTGACGCACGGTTTTTCTCCTCAACCGTGTCAACGTAGACTGTTAATTCTTCTTCGTACTTTGTGACTTCTTCAGCTAGCTCTTCAATATCTTCGAGAACCGATGAATCATCATCACTTTCAGCTTCGCTCAGCTGATCGGCTCTGTCCCTCAGCTTTTGCTTCAGTTCAGTGAAAACTGCTGAGGGCTTGCGCGCGATCGGTTCGAACCCTGGCTGATGGGCTGTTGTCTTACGACCACGCACTGCTGCGATCCGTTTCGCAGCCCATTCCACCGCATCGTGAACGAACTCCTGAAGCTCAGCGAATGCGTCGTTCTCTACTAATCCCTCTCTACTCGCGGTTTCCTCGAACAAGATGTTTTTTTCTTCTGAAAGTTCGACATGACCGAAGAAGTTTCTGTTCGAGCCTGCAACCAAAATGTTGCGTCGGCCCGTATCATAGTCTAGCCGCAGCCAGTCATCATTTGGCTCTCCGTATGGTAGGACGCGAAACCCGTTACGATAAATGCGTATGCCACCAAACTGGCGACCCATTTGCCCGGCGGCACGTTGGCTGATACCAGACAGGTATTCAGCGTCATAGAGAAAGTACTTTGTCGTAAACGACAGCTCTCCAGTCAGAAAGAACTCTTTCTCAACCTCTAGTTTTTCATCAAGATCAAGTATCTCAGATTTTACACGAACGCTGGCGGCCCCGCTCTCGTCAATTGAGCCGGTTATGGTGGCCAAAGCGTTTGAAAGAAAAGTGGATTCGATCGACATTTCAGGAATGTCTGACAATTCAGAGCCGTCAATCGTAACTCTAAACCCAGGATCGATCTTCGGACGACTATCATCGGATGGTAGTTCAGAGACTGGGAAGGGCGGCTGGAGCAGAAGAACGGATTTCCAGACTTTTTGGACCGCAGAGTCCTTCCAAGCGTCTCTAAGATCTATTATTTGAAGCTTGGTGCCATGGCTGTCTGGGTCTTTTGTATAGGTCTCGAACGAGTTAAAAATCGCACCGAGAGTCTGACCAGGCACGAAATTTTTGTCCCAGTCAAACTTTACTCTAACCCCTTTATCTTGCCCTTTGACCCTTGTTTCCATGATCAGGTGCTTGCCAAGACGTTGGACCGCAAATCGCCCGATTCCTTTTCGACCAGCGTAAGCGCGTCCGAACTTAGCAGAACTTCGTTTCTCGACCTTGGATTCTGTTGCGATGCGCATCCATGCGTTTCTGACCACATCCTCGGTCATTCCGACGCCATCGTCTTCAATTACCAAAGTCCCGCCTTCTTCTCCTCGCCCGGAGAATGTCAGCGAAACATGGGTTGCATCAGCATCATACGCGTTTTTTATCAGTTCGGAGAGGGCGGTATCCTGCTTGGCAACGAGCTCAAAGCCAAGTCGCTGGATGTGACCGGCGTCGACGGAAAACCTGACGCGTGATGGATCCAAGTCCACAAGTTTACCACTAAGTTCTTCGATGAGGACGAAATCTGGTACGTCTTTCGCAGCCTCTTTGGCGATCCTCTTCTGTATTTCTTTTTGTTCCACGAGTCTGCCAATTCTATCGTTATGAGTGCTTTGATCGCCTTAAGTTGGTTTGTTTGCGATGGGCGCTCGCACGCCACAATTAACTCTGCCAGGTAGCCATCAGCGGCTCTTTTGTTCTTTTCTTTTTGCTTCTTCGCTAAATTTGGCGAAGCCGTCTTGCAATTCTTCAATGCGAGCCTCGAAGACCGCAATTCGGTCATTGAGACTTTCATATGTGTCTTCGTCGAAAGACTCCTCAAGGCGACTTACGATTTCAGCAGTCATCGACCGTTTGTTTTGTTTAGCGGCAGCCTGGACTCTGGACTTGAGTTCTGGTGGGATTCTGAGCCGGAAGTGGAGATCATCTCGAGACATGACACACCAATGCCACACAAGGCAGCTGACGCACAATGACGCACATTTGACATATTGTGCGTCATTGGTGTGTCATATTTGGAGGAGCTAATGGCGAAAAAACTGCTCTTGAGACGCTGCATCGCAGCGCTTAACTTCGTGAGCAATTGCAGGGTTGGGCCGGTTGGGCCGGTTGGGCCTACCAGATTCCTGTCAGTGCACTCATCACCACTGCAAGCACGACCATCGCAATGATTGTGATGATAACGATCGACCTGTCTTCCTCGTGATAGTACATCGGCCCGCCGCACTTGGGACACGGTTTATTGTTGCCATCTTTCGACCTCCTGGATTCATGGTATGCGCGGCGGCATTGGATGCCACGCTGCGCACCAAGGTCCGCTTCGGGGATCCTGATTGGCTGAATACCATACGCGACGAATGTCGGCTCTGGGCCGGTGGTCATCGTCAACGTCGCAATGTTGACACCCAGCTAAATCCTCAACTGCGTCTGAGCGCGGTTAAGATACCCATCTCCAACAACCAGAACGTACTTATTTGTAAGCTTCACCAGGAGTTTCTCTGACGAGAGCATCCGCTTGGCAGTACTCCAATGCACTTTGAGGTTTCGGGCGACGGAATTGACTGTCTTGCATTGCATCGCGGCTTTGGCAAGCTGGTATTGAGAAAACAGACGGCGTGGCCGTCCTGGTTTCACCGGCCACCCCCTTTGCTTGATCATTTTTGTCAGCGTTGATCGCTTCATTCCATTGTCGGCCGCAATTTCCTTGTAGGATTTGCCGGATTGGCGCTTTCCATAGAGATCGCGAAGGTAATCAACACCTGCAATTTGTAGCGCTTTTCTGGCGAGTAGGGGCGTGATTCCGAGAAACAGTGCCATCGATCGCAAGGTGTCCGACTGCTCATAGATTTTCTTGATTTCAGACGGCAGATAACAGCGCCATTCGCCTTCAGAGACAGTGATTGCGACCATCCTCCGCTCATCTTCAATCATCACTGACACATCGCTGGGCAATCAATGGCTCCCAAGTTGCCTGGCAAAGCTGCCGCACGAGTCAGCGACATCAAACTCGGCGGATTTTGTCAATTTCTTACTCCAAAACTATAACATCGCGAAATCAAGGGTGCGTAATGTAACCATCAGAAAATAAATGGAAAAAGTTGATTTTTTGGCTAAGGTTGAGGAAAGAATGAACAACCTCCAAAGATATTAGGACTTAGCTCATGCACCAGCCAACTCCCACCGATCTTAGAAAGCATGAGCGGATCAAGTTTGAGCTGCGTTTGGCGGGGACGTCTTTAGCGGAGATCAGCCGCGAGCTTGGGATTTCGCAGGCTTCGGTGTCTACGGTGTCCATGGGCAAGCGCCGCTCGCGGAAGATTCAGCGCGCGATCGCAAACCGTCTCGGACGGGACCCAGAACAGCTCTGGCCTAAGCGCTATCGGAAGAAGGAGAGTCGCAAATGATCTAGCGAATTCATGAGTTGGAAGAGGTCAGGCCCCGAGAGCTGGAACTCATCGAGGCCTGTAATTTAGCTAGTCGAAGTCGATCCGACACACCCCTTCTTCCTCCGATACCCGTGCAAAGTCAACTGTTTCGTCACTCAATTGAGCGGCGATACCCATTCGCTTTGCCCAAATTCACGAAGAACAGAGGGTGGAGTCTTGTCGCCATCAATCGGTTGCCAGGCTCCGAAGATCAAACATGAAAGAGGATACTTTCAACGGAGGCAGTGATCTGCAGCCTCTCCCGAGCCGCGCGACCCGGAAAATATCGAAGCGATCAAAACACAGTTCTCGCGGCGGCATTGTCGCCCAACTGCCGACCTGGGAGAGGCCCAGGATCGTCTATTTCGAAAGCAAGCTGGAACAGCGCGTACTTTTCTTGTTGCTTGCTCGCCCTGACCTGGTGGATCTGCGCGAGCAACCTCCGATGATCAGGTATCGAGATGAGCAGGGCCAGCTAAAGCATCACTTCTTCGATTTCCTGATTGAGCTTCGGTCTGGTCGCCGTGTCGCTATTGCCGTCAAACCGGCAAAGATAGCTCGGCGGTCGCGGTTTGTCAGGAACCTGCGGTGCATTCGCCAAGAAATGCGGAAGGACTATGCCCATGACATCGTTCTGATCACCGACCAGGATTTTACGAAAGCCGAAGCGCTAAATGCCGAGCGATATCACGAATTCCGTAGAAACAGGGATTTGGAAGCGGACAAGGCACTGTCGCATGTCCTTGCATCGACGAGCTTTCCAACCACGGTCGGGAAACTGGCACAACGTGTCGGCCGCAACGGCAAGGGCTATAGAGCCGTCGTCATCGCAATCTTTGAAGGGCTGCTCTTTGCAGACAAAGCGACACTGATCGACGCGGATACCCCTGTTTTTCGGGGGGATGTACAATGACATTGCCATTGCGCTTGTCGAGTTTTGACCGGCTCACTGTCGATTGGCGGACATACCGATTCAGAGCTCAAACGGATGAAGGGTATTCGTTTGAATGCACGTCTCCTTCGAAGGCCACGGTCTTCTACGGCTTCAAGGAATTGCGGGACTTACTAAAGCGTCCAGATGTCTTGTTGGAACGTGGCTACTTCCTGGTTGAACGCGCAACCCTGCGCAAAACTACGAAAGTAGACGCTGTTGGAGTATTGCCTGACAAAGCGAAGTCCGAAGTCGTTTGGCGTGATGCCTATATTGGGTTCTTCTATCAGTTGGAGCGGCGGGGTGAAGTCAAGCGAACGGAGCTGTCGGTCAAGCGGTGCCTTCCACGCATTGAGGTCTTGGTCAACAAACAGGCGGGCGCCGTACAAGGCGGCTGGGTCAAGAAGCGCGCCGGAACGAAGAAAGAATACCGCGACCCGCCTTGCGCGCGCACGCTTCTGGAGTGGGTGAGGCGTTTTGAGGCCGCGGCTGCTTCTCCTGTCGGCCTCATTCCGCGTACGCATCGGTCAGGCAATCGAAAAACCCGGTTCAGCCTGGAAGAGTTGCGTCTTCTGGGCCTGTGCATCGAGGGATACCTGACCCGCGACCAGCTCTCAAAACGTCAAGTCGCGGAAAACTGCAAAACCCTGTTCGATGAAGAGAATAAGAAGCGTGCCAAGGACGGAATACCGCCGCTCAGGGTGCCATCAAAACGCAAGGTTGAGCGTGAAATCTCAAAGCTTGATCCCTATGCAACCTACGCGCAGCGGCATGGGGTGGAAGCGGCGAACCGCGAATTCATGCTCTACGAAGAGGGTATCGACGCCAGCTATCCAATGGAACGAATTGAGATTGATGAATGGTGTGTTGATCTCATTACCATCCTGGCAAAGCGCGGCGCACTCGACGGGCTGACGCGTGAACAGCTTGCGGCACTACCGCGGGGCAGGCGGTGGCTCTATCTCGCCATCGATTGTGCAACCCGATGTGTTGTTGGCATGCGGTTGGCGGTCACGCCAAACGCGGAAGATGCAATGGCGTTGCTCTCGGACGTCACACGCGACAAGACCGATCTCGCGATTGCGGCCGGATGCAAATCGGACTGGGCGCATTACGGTGGCTTGAAAACGGTGGCAACCGATCTGGGAGCTGCCTTCGTAGATGACAATTTCCGGACAGCTATATTCGATGTCCATGGCTCGCCTGAAACACCCAGAGGTGGGCTGCCTCAGCTTCGAGCGCGGGTAGAACGGATATTCGGCACGTTCGGAACCAACTTGCTGCCAGGGTTGGCCGGGCGGACATTTTCCAACCCGAAGGCGAGGGGCGACTACCCGTCTGAGGACATGGCCTCCATTACAGATGATGCGCTGATCCAAATGCTCATCCTGTATGTCGTCGATGTTTATCACAACCGACCCCATCGGGGCCTTCAAGGTGAAACACCCAACAATTGCTGGAAGCGTCTGGCCAAAGAAAAAGGTGTCGTGCCCGACGTTCCAGAACGTGTGCGGCGGAGAGCTTTTGGGAGATTGCTCAGCAGAGGCGTTACCGGTCGTGGCGTGCGTGTGTTTGGCATCGACTATACCTGTGCCGCTCTGCGCCAGTTCCATATCCACAGCCATGAGGAAGAGGTGGACCTTCGGATTGACTTCAACGATCTGGGATGGATTGTGGTGCGGGTCGGTGAAGAATGGTTTCCGGCACAGGCGCTGCAGAAGTGCTTTGAGGGCAAAACTTTTGACGTCTGGGAAGCGGCGGCGCTGCAACTGCGCCACCAGCGTCGCGCAGAAGCCCTGATCCATGAAGAGACAGTCGCGCGTGCCCTGCGCAAGATCGAGGAGATCAACGCTGCCGAGCAGAGAAAGTTTGGCGCAGTGCTTCGGACAGTTACACCTGCCGGTCTAAGGCGCGGCAAGGAGGATCTCTTTCTTGGCTTGTCAATCCAGCCGGACGATCCGGAAGGATTTGATCTGCCACCCGAGGACGACCTGTTTGGTCATCAGGTGCCGCATGCGCAGACGGTCGCGGGAAGGGAGGAGGCCGTTCCTGAAGGTGACGAGGGGCTCGACCAGGGAGACGACCCCGAGCTTTCTGCCTGGAGGTTTGATTTTGACTGACGCGTCGGAGGTACATCTAAGGCTCGCAAAACTGCGAGCCGCATTCATCAAGAACGACGCATTTGACCATCTTTGGATGGAATTTGACGATCACCTAAATCGCAGGCGAGCAGAGCTGTCTCTTGGCCTCGTCGAAGAAGTTCGAGCCATCGCAGTTGTCGGCGCTTCGGGAAGCGGAAAGTCCACGCTGGTTAAGCATGTCATCGAACATCACCCGAAGACCACAAAACCACGAGCAGGTGAAAACAAAGTCGAGATTGTTCGTATCCTGGTGCCTTCGCCGGCGACCCTGAAAGACGTTGGATCATCCATTCTACAGAAGCTCGGGTTTGACACGATGCGCAGTAAATCGTCTGGAGCCATATGGGACCAGGTCCGCTGCCTGTTTCAAAACCGTGAGACGCTGTTCTTGCATATGGACGAAGCACAGCACTTGTTTTCAACTCAGAACCGTAACGTGCGGCAGAGCGTAGTGAATACTCTCAAGACGCTGCTGAACAGTGATGATTGGCCGGTCGGGTTGATCTTGTCGGGCACCCCGGAAATGATGGTGATGTTGAACTCGGACGCACAACTGCAGCGAAGGGTGGACATCGTTAACTTGCCGGCGATTTCCTGGAGTTCGCATGCCAAAGAGGCTGAGGCTGCCCTTCGAGCCTACGCGGCGCAGGCTGAGCTGGAATTCTGCCCACAACTTGATCTGGATGCCTTTCTTCCTCGACTGATCCACGCTGGGGCCAATGAGTTTGGTCTGACCATTGAGATGATCCTCAGGGGGATCGAACTTGCTCTTTTGAGCGGGTCCAAAACGATGCGGGTTGCCCACTTCATCGAGGCCTTTCGCAGGAAATCAGGATGCGTGCTTGGACTAAATCCATTTGCTGCAGCGGACTATCTGGCCATTGACGCGCGTGCGGTTATGGGCGGCATGCCGCAAGGCGAGGAGGGGCAAAAACGATGACAGATTGCTATCCTCTTTCCTTTCCCATCAAACACTATGAAACCGCGACATCTTACGCCTCTCGTCTGACCCGATACTGTGGTTTGTATTCACCGAACGACTTGTGCCTTGATCTCGGCTTTCGATGGCAGGACTTTGTCCGAGGTGATGACATCCTGTTCGGCAAACTCGCTGAAATAGGTGGTGCGTCAGCCAATGACATGAAACGCTGGGCCATCCGAACCACCGGGCGGCACCAGTTTGAAGTGTCGGGTCAGCGAGCAACAAAGGCATCCCTGGTGCGTACGCGGCTGCGGGTGTGCCCGAGATGCCTTGTCGAAGACAGACAAGCAAGTGGGCGTCTTGGGGTTTGTCGCAGGCACTTCTGGCATTTCTTATCGGTTCGCACTTGCGCCACTCACACGATGCCCTTGCTGACGATCCCTCCGGAAAAATACACCATTCACAACTACGACTTTATTGGTCAGGTGGAGCGCCACTGGCCTCTTATCAACGAGGCCTCGGAAGATGGCGCATACCGGGCTTCGAGCGAATTGGAACATTACATTGTTGATCGGCTGGAGGGGGTAGCGCGCAACGGCTTTCTGGACCAGATGCCGATGTTCATTGCAACGCGCCTGTGTGAGGTGCTTGGCTTTGTGATGCTGTTCGGCCCGGCATCAAAGCTTGCGGATGCAACAGATGAGGACCTGCACCGGGCAGGGCAGGCCGGATTTGATGCATTGCGCGCCGGAAAGGAAAGTCTGCTGGAGGTGTTGCACTCGCTGCGCTCGGAGATCTCGACATCAACGATGCGTCAGAGGTCTGATCTTGGCGCCTTCTATGAGTGGCTTCGTCTCTCATCTTTTCCGGAGGAAATGGAGCCGATCCGCAGCATCGTGCGGGACTACATCTTCGAGCACTATCCGGTTCCGGACGGCTACGAAATTCTCGGACGCCCTTGTGCGCAACGGACCGTTTACACCGTCGAGGCGGCTTGCAAAGCGCTTGGTATTGAGCGCAAGCGCATCAGTAGATACCTCGTCGGCGACGGTGCGGCTGAACGCAACAAGACAGCCGAAGGCATTTCCTTGAAGCGCGCCATAGACCGCAAAGACGTAGCCAAGATTTCGGAGGAAATGCGCGGGCGAGTAACCTCTTCAGAAGCCCTGGAAATGCTCAGTATCAAGCATCGAACACTTCAGGATCTTTGCGAGTTAGGACTGGTCGAGCAGGAGATCGACAATCTGGACCAGCGCCCAAAGTATGATCGAGCAAAACTGCAGGCCGTGTTGAATTCGGCGGCGGGTAAAGTGACTGGTGTGCCAGTTGGCGGAGCAAACCTGCTGCTTGTTGCGGATGTCGCGCGGCGGTTGAGATGTAAATCTGCAGAAATCCTGGCGCTTATCCTGGCCGGTAAGCTCAATACCGTGTCCGGTGATGTTAGCCGAACGGGCCTTGCAGGTATCAAGGTCGACATCGATCAGGTTCGATATGCGCTGCCGAACTGGGAATTACCCGGCATCACACGCACGGATGCATCGACAACGTTGCGCGTAACCTATCAAACGATCAACTATCTGATAGACCAAGGGCTTCTGCGAGCAGCGCATATGCGCAATCCCAAATCACGGCAATACATTACCGGCATATGTGACGGCAGCATTGACGCGTTTCTCGGTGAGTTCGACACGCTGGGACTGATGGCACGTCGATACAAGAGACCTCCAGGTCCTTTTGGCTGTCACCTGGAAGCCAAGGGTATTTGCCCGCTCGAGACGCCGCCTGGCATAAGTTGGATCTTTCGGCGGCGTGGCCTTGAAGCAAGGCTGCATAAAATCGGTGTCAAACCTCCTAATGGACGGGCACCCGATGTGAACACGCGCGCCAAATCCGCAGATTCAGCCAACCAGCAATGAGGATTTTGAGATGTCTAACGACCTAACAGATATGGAACTTGCCGATGATTTAGAGGCACAACTTCGACTGATCACAGAAGCCTATGCCCGTGATGGCGAGGATTATGAGGTGGATCAGGTGCTCACTCATGTGAGTTGGGTACGACGTATGAAACGACGGGGAATGTATGAGTGGATCGCTGCGGTTTCTGAAGATGATGAACCGGAGTGATTCAACCCAAAGGTGGTTCACACAACACCCGTTCAGCGATGTTCGCACTTCGTTACAGTCGTCAAAAACAGCGTAAGGTTGTGCGTCTCGCTCTCAGCCTTGGAAACTCGCTTCCAGCGCCGTAAGGTTCAGCAAAGCCCAAAACGAAAGGTCTCGCTGATGTCCTGATGAAGTTTCCGCGCCTCACACCCACCAGTCTGACATGCTGCCAGACCCGGGAGAGGTGTGTAAAAAGAAAGGAAACCAAATGGACAAAGAAAGACGCGCTTACCTCCGCAGGCAAAAGGTGAATGTCGAAGATCTAGGTGCCATGGGGCAAATTTTGCTTGAGAAGGCGGAGCATTGGATAGTGCCGATATTCAAGAACGGCGAGGCGGCGGCGATGGTCATTGAGATTGAAAGGTTCGACCGTGATTGGGTGTTCAATGGCCAACCCAATACACAGAACGACAGTGCCTTCGAAGAAGAACTCCTCCAAATGCTTATTGAGCATCGCGGCTGATCCGCGCTGAAAAATCTGCGCGCGCCTTGCTTGGCAAATGACGCGCGCAGATGATCTGCTGAAAAGTTGCCAGACATCTGGTCCGGCAGGATAGGCCCAGACGGGTTCGCCGCCATCCCCATCGCCGCACTTGATCCGCCCCACAGTGCGGCGTCTCCTGCGGTCCCCGCGCTTTATGGGTCCGGGTCCCCAACCAATTGCCGCGCGTGGCACGTCTTCAGGATGCAAATGCCTCTTTCTCAGTGATCTTTTCGAATGCTGGCAAGAACTCCTCGTGATGCAGCGACAGATACCGCGTGATCCGCTCGCTGCTCATCAGTTTAGAGATGTACCCGCGCGCCAGGACCAAATCGAGATGGTCGGTGCCATAGCTATCTTCAACAAGACGCACCTCTCGCTCCAGGTTGGCTGACTCACGTTCCATCAAGTCGAGCTGTTCGCGCGAAATGCCCCTGATCTTCTTGGGCATTGCGGCCGACAGCAGAAGGTTTTCCGGTGTCGCTGCTAGCAGAGACCGCGCATAGTTGATGGTGAACTTGTTCATGGCGACCATCAATTGCGCCGCTTCGATCTGGCGTATAGGTTTCATTTTCTTGAGAATTTGAAACCCAGTTAGAGCGACTTGCTTGTCTTTGAGCAGCTCTGCAGCTTCGGTGCAGATGCCGTCGAGGAGCTTGCGTTTCTGTTTCAGGGTTCTGATGTTGATGTTAAGCGCGCTGGCAAGTCGGGCCTCAGGGACACCCAGAGACAGCGCACGCAGGATCATCTTGTGTTCCTGGATGGTCGCGAGACGGTTGATCCGCTTGTTGTAGGTAAAGGCTTCGTCGTCAGTTGAAACCAGACAACGTGAATCCGTCTTCCCCTGATCCTTCAGAACCTCAAGCCGCAGATGACCATCAAGCAAGGTGTAGTGTCCTGGGTTTTGCGGATCACGCGCAACCACCATTGGCTCGACGAGGCCGGTGTCTTGAATGGAAGTTGCGATCTGCCTGAACTTGATGCTGGCCTTCTTTTGTGAGTTTACGAGATAGAGTGGCGCAATATGACAAAACGGAACGGTCACCAATTCCTGCTCAAAGGCCGCTGCGACGGTTCGTTCTTGATGGGTTGTCGTCATGATTGCGTGCCCTCCAGGGATGTCAGTTGATCAGAAATTGTTCTCGGCAGACTCGCCAAACCCTCTGCGCGCAACAGGGTGACGAAATTTTCGTCCGCCATCAGGGTCTTGAGTGATTGAATGAGAAAGAGCATTTCACTGCGTGTCGCATGTGCCTTGCGCAGGAGAACTTTTTTCTTTTCGACATCGTTTTCGTAAGTCTTGAGCAAGCTCTCGACTGAAAGGCTCTTGCGGGAACTTCTGTCAAATGACGCGCGACCTTTACCATGCTTTTGGCGTGCTTCCACAAGTCGCTTTGCCTTTAAAAGCCTCCCTCCACGGAGGAGATTTTTCTCATAGGCTTGCCTAAGAACCGTCTGCACACCAACGTCATCCGCGTCGGCGATATCTACGGCGACACTCACCGGGATCTTCCCGCTTTCCACGGCGCGCAGCAAGCGATGTTCGTGGCCTTCCAAAAGTCTAAGGACGCCATGCACATATTTGGTGGAAAGCTGCGTTTTGTCTGCGATCTCTCGTTCTGAATAGCCGCTTTCCTTGAGCCGCCGAATGTCTCTCAGCAAATCAAGGGAATGGTGCTGCCGACGTGCGACATTTTCCACGAGGCTCATCACCAGACAGTCTTCACTGCTGGCATTAATAACAATGGCAGGAATCTCTGACTGACCGAGGGCTTTGAAGGCTTCCAACCGCCCCTGGCCGCACACCAACTCGTAGCTTGGTTCACCATCGCTCTCAGGTTCTCGTACCGCGACCGTGATTGGTCTTTTCAGCCCAAGCGCGGCTATGTTGGCAGTGATCTCCTCAAATACCTTTTGATTACGGATCCTCGGATTCACCACCGTGATTGCGTCGACCGGAACCTGCACCGTCTGTCCGGAAGCGGTATTGCTCATCACGCAACCTCCAGAAGTGGTGCGCGTGCCGCCATATCGAAAAAATGCGTGAGGTCGTCGAATCGGTATGCATCAAGGGACAGGCCATTGTTTTCCGACAGGCGCAGCTTGGATTTGGTCATGTCAAACGTCGGCAGCAAATAGTAGTCCAGTGGTAACTCATTCATCTGTCCCATCCGGACGACGATGGTCATGTCGGGCAACTGGCCGGTATCGAGGCGAATGTTCCATCGAAAAGCGCCAGCACCAGTTTGCATGCAACGTGCGATGACGACGGACACGGTGAACTCTTCGTTGATGGTAATAGTGTCTGTTTGCGGATTGTGATCGACCTGTCCGCCAACGGCCTCAACGCCAGAAATGGTGTCCCGGATGATGTCGGCATGCACCCCGCGCAGGCGTTTGTTAATTTCAATGTAGCGATAATCTCGGTCTGGTTTGAAACCGACAAGACTATAGGCCCGCAGCAGGCTGCCGAACCGACTTTGATAAGCACCACTTGACGGCAGGGCCGGTGCTTCATTGATGACAAATCCCGAAAGAAAACCGTGCTGCTCCAACGTATCTTTCAGGCCCTCAAGCATTTCCTCGTCAGACATTCGCTGAGAACGTGCGCCGATAATGGCACCCGCTGCCTCAAATAGATCTGTGCTGACAATGGCCTGAAAGGCACCAACCGCGCGCACCCAATTGCTGGGATCATTGCGGACATGGCGTTTCTTCAGTTTGAAGGAATTTCGGTTCCAAATGTTGTTCCCGATGTACTTTTCGTTTGTCAGGATTTGGCGCACGACGGCAGGCGACCAGCTGCGCCCCAAGTCGGTTTTGATCCTGCGTGCATTGAGCTCGGCAGCAATCTCAACCTCGGATTGGCCATCATGAACGAAGCTCTCGAAAATCTTGTTCACAATGGCGATTTCATGATCCGGTCCCGGGACCAGTGTCACACGGTCTGTTTGGATACTCTTGTGTTCACCGCGCGATAGTATGCCTTTCGGTTTGCCCGCTTCATCAATCAGCATCCGTCTTAAGCCAAATCCGGGCGCGCCGCCTTGGCGATAGCCCAATTCAATCAGGCGAGATTGTCCGGCGAAAACCTTCTGAGACAGCTCCCGACTATATTCTCCTGCCATCGCCCGCTTTAACCCCTTGACGACCGTGGACATTGGGCTGCCATCGTTTTCGAACTGCTCAGCACAATACTCGACCGATATGCCAGCGCGCTTGCAGATGTACTCATAGTAGGCGCTTTCATCAGCGTCCTGAAAACGCCCCCAACGGCTGATGTCGTAGACGAGAACTGTTTTGAACGCAGTTTGGCCCGCTTCGATGTCTTCGATCAATTGGGTGAGACCAGCGCGTCCCTGAATGCGTAGGCCACTCTTACCTGCATCTGAGTACGTGCGGATGATCTGGTAGCCGCGCTCCTCGGCGTATCGCTGGATCGCATCCGCCTGATTTTCGGTTGAGTAGCGCTGATGTTCTGTCGACATACGGACGTATTGCGCAGCCTTGCGGTTGTCTTCCTTTCCACGATCATTTTCTGCCCAACCCAATGCTGCGGCCCCCATGTATCAATTTCGCAATCATGTACGGGAATTCTGCGATTCCTTTCTCAATCCTAGCGGGAGGAGGGCGGAAACATGTTGCATAAAAAGGGCAACTCGTTTCATCGAGAATGCGAAGGGCGCGTTTCCGCGTCAGAATACCGACAAGCTATCAGTGCAGCGCTGTCCCAAGAACTCGGCGGTGCGGGCCAGGCAGCGAAGGCAACCATGCGATGGACCGGAGCAAGTGAGCGAACGGCTAAGAACTGGATATCCGCTTCATACGGGCCAACGGCTGAGTATCTGATCGAACTGATGAGACATTCAGACACCGTGCTTGCTGTTGTACTGGAACTGGCTGGGCGCAACGAAGCGATGACGACTGAACGCCTCAAGCGCGTGAAAGCAGAACTGGCAGACGTTCTTAAGACTTTGGACGCTATCTGCGCGGCTGAGTGCGACCAAAAGGCAGAATGACAACCGATCTAGAACTCAGGCCCTTAGCGCCGAATGGAAAGTCTACGAGTCGCAAAAGGTAAAACTACTGCGTCGGGTTTTTGAAATTCCCTTTAAAATCAAGCATAGGCCCTCCCGAAAATGGCAATACTTTGTGTCGCCCGACACCTTTGTGTCAGGCGACACATAGTTCTGCCACCAGCGACAGAACGTTGCCATTTTCGCCTCACTTCCTTCATCCAGCCCCTAGAGCGATTTCCATGATCCTGACTTCCCTTTTGGGAAAATCAGGGCTGATTTGCAGATCAGACGCCGAAGGCGCCTGTTCCTGCTGATCTGCCACGTGGCGAACGCGGATGTCCGAAGTGTATTGTGGATGTCATTGATAGGTCGGGCCCTGAGAACGCGTTTCAACTTGTTGAGTGGTTGGTGCTTCCGATTGGGACCTGCGCAAGACACGGCGTTCCGCTGCTCCAGCTTCCCAACGCGTCATACGTACATCGCACCTATGATGTGGTTGAACAAGTAACGCGTCACCAAGATGTGATCTTTGAAGCCGCTCAAGACGCAACATCGCTTGGGCGATCCTCGTTTGAAACCTACCTGAGCCGCCGTATCGAGTTTGGGGTCGCCGGTGACTGGTTGGACTCGCTGGAGCTGACGCATCTTCATCAGGCCGCTCTGACATTAGGTATGGCGATTGCCACGGATCGCGACGTCGGCCGCTCGGATTTGGACTTCGAACAAGAGCGTACTGCCATGTCGGCCGGATTCGAGATTCTGAAGAGTGGGCCGGAAGCCCTGAAATCTGAGTTGGAGCGTGCCAGGTGCCAGTCTTCCTCCAAGCGGTCATATTTCACGACAGATATGGGCGAATTCTACACCTGGCTTAAAGACACAGAAGAGGACCCGGCGACAGCAGTCCTCAGGGCTTGCGTGCGGGATTTTGTTCGGGAGAATTATCCGCTGCAGACCGGCGCAAGAGTCCTCGGCACGAAGATCATAGCACCCAAACTTATCACGCTTGAACGCGCGCGGGAGCTACATGGAGTCGGCGAGGTTCGGGTGCGAGGCATTCTCGCCCATCTTCGCGGTCAAAACGTGAGCGACCTTTCAAATATGAAAGATGTCAGCCATGAAGATCTGGCCGCCGTGCTCGACTTCTGGTCTGGATTGCAGAATATCAATGCCACCGCGACCCAGCTGAATATCCATCCGGTCCAGGTGAAGGCGCTGATCCGGCAGAATGTTCTGGAAGCCTATCGTTTTGGAACGTCTCTGCGCTATGTGCCATCGTCCTCGGTACAGACCCTGCTGACTAGGCTTGAAGGTCTACGCATTGCCTCTCGGGCACGTCATAGGTTGCGTCTCTCGGAGTACAGCCGACAGAGCAAGGTGGCCCTGGCTCGCGTTGTCGCCGATTGGGCAGCAGGCCGACTGACCGGCGTTTGGAGAGATCCGGACGTAGAGGGGTTGGCTGGAATCCTTATCGACTGCGCTGAGATCCTGGAGAAATCGGAGCGCGTGTTTTCCGGCGATCTGTGGCTTCTGGATGCGGCGGCGCGCTTGAGAATTAGCGTCGGGTCAATCCGGCTATTGCGGGATGGTGGATACCTGAAGCAGGTAAAGCTGCGAAACCCGGACACCCAGCATTATCGTTGCTACATCACTGAAGAGAGTATTCAGGCTTTTGAAAAATACTATGTAACGCTAGGCCAAATGGCGCGGCAGTTTGAGATAGCAGCGGTCCATTTGGGTCCGGCACTTGACCGAAGAGACATCGAGACGATCCCCTGTGACACTGGGTTTGTTCGCGCTTACCCGAAAGAAACACGAGATGTGGTTCGGGAAATGACGATGGGGGGCAAAACTTCGACCCAAACAGACTGTCTCCACGACAGTTGGAACCAAGATAAGCAGGCGGCGGAGCAAGGTTGATGCTCCGCCACACATGCTCATCAGTAGTAGTGGCGGTCTATCGATTGGGCCAACTACGTTGAATTGCTGTATTGCGAGGTGAAGAAACATGACTAGCGGTCGAAGAAATCTTATTGAACGGCTTCAACCAATATGGGAGGCCGTGGGCAAGCTAGGCGCGAATAATCCCGAGCTTAATCTAAAGGCCTATCTCGATGAGATGTGGAGCGAAGACGAAACAACTACTGCTTCTTTGGGGGCTGCAAATAGTCCGGCTCGACGTGACGAAAAAATTGCGGACGATCCTGAGGCTCAGTTTAAGATGATTGTCGTCGCTTATGCCACAGGAGAAATGGATGAAATCGATCAGGTAATTAACTACTTAGCGTTTATACGCCGTATGAAGAAGCAGGGTATTTATGATCTGGGACACTCGAGTGATGAAGATTTAGGTGGTGAGAATACAGCCTAAAGGCGGTTTACATAACACCCGTTCAGCGACGTTCAGGCTTCGTTACATTCGCCAGCTTTTGCCATGCGTTGTTTCATTCATCTGCATCCAAGGATGCTTGGCACAAATGAAGCCCCTTGATATTCTCGAATGAAACGCGATTTGAGGATTCTGATGCCGGACTGACCTTTTCTTTTTGTGCACCTGCCACCTGGCATCATGCCGGGCACGAAATAGGTGCGCATGAAAGGAAAAGCCATGGATGAGTTTGATCTGGAAAATGCACGCGAGCAACAAATCACCATCGAGATGTTGGGAGATTTTGGGGTTCGTCTACTTGCCGAGGCGCAGGGATGCCCGATCCCCTTGTTTCAGGATGGCCGAGTAGTTGCGATGGTCATTGAGATCGAACAATTTGATCGAGACTGGAGACATCGCAATGATCCTGAGCCGCTGAGCGAAGAAGACGCGAGAAAACTCGAGGAAGAGCTTATCGCGCTCGTCGAGCAGGAGATGGCTGGACAGGGCGGTTGATAGCGGGTGCGCCGGCTGTAAATTTTTTGACCCGCAAAAACCGCCAAGAATGCAATGTTCTAACGATGGAGGTGGTGGGGCTAGTGGCTCCACCATTTCAGTTTGCAGACATTCATTGAAAGTGGATCAAACTCTCGAAGGGCGGGACAAACCGTTATTTCGCTGCGTGTCCACCAATGGCTGGATCGATCGGCTGACGGACATTGCGCGAACTTGCGTTAGCGCGAGCCAAATTTAGGTGGTGCTTTCTTGAAGACGTAGCATGGTGTGTTCCGAGGTTTCAACATCCGCATACAAATGTGGCTTTATAGAACTGTCTCATTTGGTACCGAATGAGACAGTTTCCAGCGAGCAAATGCAAAAAACACTTCAGAGGTTTCGCGCTTCGCGGCGCCCGGCAATACTTGTTTAGAAAGATAGGGACAAGAGCGAGGCGCGATCGTATGCAGCGTTCATTTGCATCGTGCGTCTCCTAAAGTTTGATGGAGAACTCTGAAATTGACGGCGACTTATAAAGACAACGCAGCATCAATCGACAAACGTGTGGGAGCTCTTTTCAAGGCCGCTCCGTCAGTCATGACGCCCTACAGCCAGCTCGTTAAGGCTGCTTCCGCTGACAGCGTATTGGACAGCAAAACCAAAGAACTAATGGCGTTTTCAATATCGATTGCAATCAGATGTGAAGACTGCATCGTGTTCCACCTGCGCGCAGCATTGAACCATGGCGCCAGCCAGGATGAGGTGATTGAAGCGATCTCGGTTGCGATTGAGATGGGCGGCGGCCCTTCTGTTGTCTATGGCGGCCGTGCGCTGAAAGCGCTTGAGGATTTGGCGTAGTTTCCCGCCGAAGAAGCGCCAAATTGGACAGGGCGCCCATTTTGAACAACAATTGCCCGTGGAGATGAAGCATTTTGAATGGCTGACAATCGAAAGGGTTTCGCCGTGTCAGGGTATATGGACAGGTCGTCGGTAGACAGTCTGCTCCGATCCTCAAAGGACCGGAGCCGGTCACAACATAACCTGTCTTCAAACGCCAAATCTCCTATCTTGCGATTGCAGACTGACGAAATTGCCTATCGCAACGAGAAGTTTCTTGATCAAATTGGCGGGGCTGTGTCTGAGGTCGACAATTCCGCCCTGCTGCCAAGTCGTTCGAGATATTGCCTACTGATCACCGACTCCGATGGAATTGTGATCGAATCCTATGCGCCGGAGGGTCTGGAAGCCGAGTTTCAAAGAAGTGGGCTTGTCCGGGGTGGGGTCTGGGATGAGCGTGTCGCCGGAACAAACGGTATCGCGATGTCGTTGCAGAGCGGGCGTGTTCTGACGGTGCTGGGTGATGAACATTTCTACAACTGCTTTCATGATTTCAGCTGCAGTTCGGCACCGCTGACCGATGCGGAAAACAACCTGATCGGCACCATAACTCTGGTCGGGTCCGCGCACCGTCGGCAGGAAGAGCATGCACTTTGCGAACAGGTGGTCAGGCGCGCGTCGCGGCAATTTCAGACGCGGCTTTTCCGAAATTTTCATGCCGACAAGCTAACGGGTCGGGTGTTGTCGCGCGATCTTAAAACACGGAGAAGTTTCGAAACTCTGGTGGCATGTGACGAAGACGGGACCGTGATCTCGCATTTGCCGCTATGGCGCGATAGCGCACGCCCTTCCGAGCATCAGAACCTGGCAGGGCAACACATATCCGATCTTAAAGATCTGGAAATCACGCTCCGAGGGCCCGCCACAGTGCCACCCCGACGCCGGGTAACGCAACCCAATATGCCACGCATCTCAGCCCGGGTGGAAAAAGAAACAACATTGGGTCGTCTGATTTCAGAGGGCGGCGGTCTTGCAATTGTTGCTGATCGCGCCCGCAAACTGCTTGCTCATCGTGTGCCGTTGCTTATCTGTGGTGAGCCGGGTGTTGGTGTGGATGGGTTTGCAAGAGCCTTGCTGGAAGAACAATCCCTGATCTCGCCGATGGGGCTTACACTCGATGCGGCCAATAGTGGTGCGGAGGCTGACTTTAAAGAAGCCTTGAACAGTCTGGATTTTCTCAGTGAATATCCCGTCGACAACGTGGTTCCAACATTAATCTTGCGAAGTATTGAGAGCCTACCGCCGCAAGCGCAGATCACCCTTGAACGCTTCCTTGATGTTGACCCGATGGTGGCACAAACGAAGGCGGAACCTCCTGTGGTGCTATTCACGACAGACAAAACCTGGACTGATCTGGAGGGCAAAAGCACGATTCCCAAAAGCCTTCTGTACCTGTTGGGTCAATCGGTGGTGGAACTTCCTCCGATCGCGGAACGGGACCTTGAAACTGTCTTAGAAAACGTTGTCGCAGAGGGTTTTACAGACACGGTTGAGATTGCCGACAACGCCCGGGATGTATTGGTCGGATATCATTGGCCGGGCAACCGGCGCGAAATGCACAGCGTATTACGAGAGGCGGTGATCTGCGGCAATGGAAGACGCATCAATGTAACCGATTTGCCTGCGCGCCTGCTGACACCACGCGAAGAAAACACCAAAACCCTGACGCGGGCCTCGCTCAAGGATGCACTTGACAGCACCAACTGGAACGTCTCCAAGGCGGCGCGTTTGCTGGGCAAGAGCCGTGCAACGGTTAATCGCTGGATTGCCTCCGAAGGGTTGCAACGGCCCGAATAATCCTCGTCAAACAAATACGGCCGGGCACGAGGGCCCGACCGCATTCAGGGAGGTAATCTCCGACACTCAGATGTTCTGGGCGTTCATCTCCTGCGCGATGTATTCGGCCTGCCGGATGGCCAAGGCCACGATGGTCAGTGTCGGATTACAGGCTGCCGAGGACGTGAATTGGCTTCCGTCCGAGACAAACAGGTTGTCGATATCATGCGCCTGTCCGTAGGCATTGACCACGCCCTTGGATGGGTCGGCATGCATCCGGTTGGTGCCCATGTTGTGGGTCGCCGGATAGGCGGGCAACTCATACACATCCGTGGCACCAACGGCCTCATAGATCTGGGCCGAGGTCTCGTACATATGAGCCGTCATCTCGTAGTCGTTGTTATGCGGTGTCTTTGAGATGATCGGCACCGGAAGCCCGTATTGATCCACCTCGCTGTCGTGAAGCGTGATCGCGTTGCGCTCCTGCGCAAGGTCCTCGCCCAGCACCCAGACGCCCGACATCCGGTCGTAGTTTTCCAGCGCGCCTGCCACGCTGCGGCCCCAGCCGGTATTGCCAGGCTCCAAGAAGGCCGCCATGAACGGCAGGCCGAGCGACAGGAATTCGAGATAATATCCGCCACTGAAACCGCGTCCTGCGTCGTGATAGACCTCGTCACCAACGATGCCAGCGACCGAGGTGCCGCGATACATGTGCACCTTTTCGGGCAGCACGGCGTAAACTCCACCGGTGGTGTGGTTCATGTAGTTCTTGCCGACCTGACCCGAGGAATTGCCAAGCCCGTCGGGGAACATGTTCGACGCTGAATTCAGCAGCATCCGTGGGCTTTCGATAGAATTGCCCGCTACGCAGACCACCCGCGCCATCTGGCGGTGTTGATTGCCGTCCTTGTCAGCATAGACAACCGCGTTGGCCTTGCCCTGATCGTCATGTTCGATCTTCAGCACCATGGCATCGGTGCGAACCTCGCAATTGCCGGTGTCTTCTGCGCGCGGCAATTCGGTATACATGGTGGACCATTTTGCACCAATTGCGCAGCCCTGCATGCAGAACCCAATCTGCTGGCAGGCGGGGCGGTCATCGCGCTCGACCGAGTTAATCGCCATTGGGCCCGACCGGTAATCGCTGCGCCCGGTCCGGCGGCAGCCTTCGGCGAGCACGCGAAACCCGTTGTTCCAGGGCAGATGTGGCATGCCGGTGGTCTTGCCGGTGACGCCCATCTTCAGTTCGGCTTTTTCGTACCAGGGGGTCATTTCCTCCAGATCGACTGGCCAGTCTTCGACATTTGCACCGTCGATTTCACCGTAGGTACTGCGGGTCTTGAACTCGAAATCCTTGAAGCGCAGGGCCACGCCCGCCCAGTGGATTGTCGAACCGCCATAACCTTTGACCAGCCATGTGGGCAATGTGGGGTGGTTTACCGCGCCGTGCCAACCGCCATCGGAATAGCGCTTGTCGAGCCAGGAAATCTTCTGGAACATTGCCCATTCGTCGTTTTCGATATCGCCCAGATCAAAGCGTTTGCCTGCTTCCAGAACGACCGACTTGACGCCCTTCTGGGCCAGTTCGTTAGCCAGTGTGCCACCGCCTGCGCCCGAGCCTATAATGACGACAACGCTGTCGTCGTTGAGATCAAATTGTGCCATTCTACCTCTCCCTTAGCTCTGAACGTCGGCCATGCGCTCTTCAAGGGTCGGGCCCTCGGGAACGAATGTGATGTCGGAAAAACCGCGATCGATGTAACCGCCATGCTCTGCGGAAGACCCCTCGTAGCCCAGCAGAGGCCAGACATCCTTGTTGTCGTAAATGCCGAAATAGGCCGTCCAGCGGACACCCTGGAAGAAGCCCTCATGCTGGAAATGCCTTAAAAGACCCTCGCGCGCGTCCGGATCTTCTATTTCGACATAGGCAACCCCGAAGAGTTCCTGCGCCTTTGCATCGATCTGATCCAGACCATCGGTGAGGCCCTTGGCCATGTCTGCATCTGCCTCGGCATTGGTCATGATGGTCGTTGCAATGGCTTCGTAATGCGACAGTTGCAAAATGTCGGGGTGCGGGTAGATATCCTGCACCATGCGCAGCAGGTTTGCACCCTGTGCCTCGTTCAACACGCTTGATGCCGCAAAAGCTGCGCCACTCAGCATGGCATTAGTGGTGATGCCGGCCATGGTTGTCGTCATCAGGAACATGCGGCGGCTCATAGCCACGCGGTCCTCGTCCGATTTGCCTAGCCGGTGGAAACGAATAGTCATTTTCTTCCTCCCAGTGGGTTTTATTGCGCGGTCAGGCCGCCTTTACTTCACGGGGCATTAATGCAGACAGCCGGTCCTCCGCGGCTCTGATCAATGCTCCGGGAAAGCTCTTTTGTTGAAGGGGTGCCCCCGACATGAGGGTGGTGATCGTGGTGTGGGCATCTGGCCGCAGAGGCGGTTCAAAGGGAAAAGCCGCCTGATGTATCAAGCAAAGCTCAGCCCAGTGACCTGGATCAGGAAGGCGCAACAGGATCGCGGCATGCAGCAGCGCGACGCGACCGTCTTGTGTGGTCCGTACCCTTTGCGCGGTTCCGGCAAGTTTGCACCCCTTTACCAACACGTTCCAGGTACCGTCACAGAACGAACCGGGGCAGGCACCTGTCTGTGCATCAATGTCAAAGCGGGTGAGCGCCTCGGCCAACGTGCCACAGATCAGAGCGTATCCATCCTCCACGGTAAAGTCCGGTTGGCAGGGCAGAACCATCGCAAGGTTCAGCGTACATGGCCCCTGCGGAACGATGCCGCCCCCGCTGCCGCGGGTCACCACCTGGCACCCAGCGGTCCGGGTGTCGTGTAAATGTGCCTTCATCGCCGCACGCCGTGCCAATGCTGCGGGAAGCACAAGCGCTTGACTATCAGCCTGCCACAGCAGCATGGCGGGTTTGCCCGCCTGAAACATAGCCGCCTCACGTGCGATCCCATCTTCAGCACTGGCAAATGGGGCGACAATCATGGCACGAATTCCTCGATCGTTGTGCATAGATCGGTCAGGAACGCGGCGGCAGGTGCACCGTCGATCGCCCTGTGATCGAATGTCAGGGAAAGACCAGCATAGGGCTTCCAAACCACATTTTCTCCATCCCGTACTGGTGTGTCCACGGTGCGCCCGATACCCAGAATGGCGATTTGGGGCGTGTTGATGATCGGGGTGAATTGCTCCACCCGGCTAAGCCCAAGGTTGGAGATCGTGAAGGTGCCGCCAGTCATTTCAGGCACCGTCAGCTTGTTGGTGTTAGCCCGCTGCACCAGATCTCGCCGCGCCGCACGCAACTCCGGCAGGCTCATGCGGTCCGCTCCAAAGATCGCGGGCGCGGCCAGCAGGTTGCCCGGCAGCGCAATGGCGACACCAAGATCGACGGCATTAGTCAGATGCACTTCACGCCCTTCGACCCTGCCATTGATATCGGGATGATTTTTGAGGGTACGGATCGTCGCCTCCATCAGCAAATCTTCGACCGATAGAGAATTCCCTTCACCCTTGAACTGCGCCTTGGTCGCCAGAAGTGCCATCATGTCGGCACGGGCATGGTGGGTCAGCTGGGCGGCATCTCGCAGCGAAGCGCTCATCTTGTCGGCAATCATGCCGCGCGCGCCGCGCAGAGGCACCACCGTTGACTCTGTGACGGTTTGCACGGTCACGAGACCGCTCCGATCACATCGCCCTTGGCCGCAACCTCATCCTGCGCCTTGGCTATGCTTAGCGTGCCGGTAGCAGGGGCGGTGATCTCGTATTGGACCTTGGCTGTCATGATCTCGGCGATCAGCGCACCCTCGGTGACCTGCGCCCCGTCACTGGCCAGCCAGGCGGTGATGACGCATTCTTCATCGCCGTCCCAAAGGTCGGATGGAATGATGATATCGGTAGCCAATTGGCAGTCTCCTCTTGCGGCCACACCGTCATTCCAGGGTGGCATCTGCTTGTAATGGGTTTGTCCGACGTCAGGCCGGAACCGGCGCTCCACAGATCTCTCGCGCGGCGGCGACGATCTTGTCCGCATTAGGCAGGCAATGCTGTTCCAGAACGCGGGCAAACGGGATCGGCACATCCGGATAGGCGATGCGTTTGGGGGGGGCCTTTAGATCCGCCATATTGCTTTCGGTCACGGTCGCGATGATTTCGCCCGACACTCCGTAGCTGTGGTAATCCTCGTCCACCACGATCAACCGCCCGGTCTTTGCGACGCTGGCGCGGATCGTGTCGCGATCCAGCGGCACCAGAGACCGCAGATCTACCACCTCGGCTCTGATACCCTGATCGGCCAACCTTTCCGCCGCTTTCAGCCCGTGATGAACGCCTTGCGCAATCGATACGATGGTCACGTCGTGCCCTTCGCGGGCAATCGCGGCCTTGCCGATTTCGACCTCATAGCTTTCTTCCGGCACATGCACGATGGCGCCCGCTTCGGTGCCGAGCCAGCCCATACCCTGCAATCCCTTGTGATACATGTAAATCACCGGATTCGGGTCGCGCAGCGCCGCTGTCATCAGCCCCTTGGCATCATAGGCATTGGACGGACTGACCACTTTCATGCCGGGTAGATGGGCAAAGCTGCCATAGAGACATTGCGAATGCTGCCCTGCATCGGAATAGCCACCCCCGGTCGAGGTCATCAGCACCATGGGTACGTTGAAATTCCCGCCCGAGAAATAGGTGTTCTTGGCCATCAGATTGTAAATCGCATCAAAGCAGACGCCGAAGAAGTCAACGAACATCAGTTCGACAACCGGCTTCATGCCATCCTGTGCCGCCCCCACGGCGGCACCGATAAACCCCGTCTCCGAAATTGGCGTGTCGCGGACCCGTTCCTTGCCGAACTCCTCCAGCAATCCACGGGTGTTGCCAAAGACACCGCCCAGTTCCGCGATGTCTTCGCCCATGACGAACACGCTCGGATCATCGCGCATTTCCTGTGCGGTGGCCTCGGCCATTGCCCGGGCAATTGTAAGTTTACGTTCATTTTCCATTATCATTCCTCCCTTGGCCTATCAGGCGAACACAGCTGTCAGCGCGTCTTCAGGTTTCGGATCGGCGCTTTCGCGCGCAAAACTGATTGCTTCGTCCACAGTGGCCTGTGCCTTGGCTTCCAATGCATCCAGTTCCGCTTCGGTAAAGTTGCCGTCAGCCAGGAGCTTGGCGCGCATTGCCGGGATCGGGTCCTTCTCGAACAGCCCGTCCTTTTCACCGTCTGGGCGGTAGCCTTCGGCATCGCCCATAAAGTGTCCGGCCAGACGATAGGTTTCGACCTCGATCAGTGTCGGACCTTCGCCGCGACGCGCCCGAGCGATCGCTTCACCGGCAACCTCGTAGATCTTCATTGGATCGTTGCCTGGAATGTAATGGCCAGGAATACCGTATGCCGCCGCCCGGTCCGAGTTGCGCTGTATCGCGGTCGAGGCCTCTTTCGACACGGAAATGCCCCAGGCATTGTCCTCGACCACAACGACCATCGGCAATTTCCAGACCGCCGCCAGGTTCATGGCCTCGTGAAAGGCCCCCTGATTAGCAGCACCTTCACCGATAAACGATACCGCGACACCCGGCTTACCCTGTATCTGACGCGACAGCGCCGCCCCGGCCGCAGGCCCCATGCCTTGAGCGATAATCCCCGAACAGGCAAAGTTCACATCGGCGTCGAAGATATGCATATGGCCACCGCGCCCGCCGGACAGGCCCGTCGCCTTGCCGAAAATTTCGGCGGCCATCTTCTTCAGATCCACACCCTTAGCGATGGCCTGATGATGCGGGCGATGCGTCGCCGTCACGACATCTTCGGGATTCAGATGGGCACAGACACCAACCGCCACCGGTTCCTGTCCGTCTGACAAATGCATCTCACCTGGGATCGGTCCGTCCGCCATGTTGAAAACCGGCGACTTACCTTCCATGTAGATTTTCTCGATGGCGTTTTCGAACCGACGGCTGGTCACCATCTTTTCATACATCCACGCCAAGGTGTCTTTTGCTGGCTGCATTGTTCCTCTCCTCCTTGTCGAAGAAAAGGCTGATGCAATCTTTGTAGGTTGTGTAGCGTTTTCCCTCAGCGAAGTGAGGCAACGGAAAAACTGTCTCATCTGGTTCGAGTTGAGACACTCAATTGAACAGACATGCGCCAAACAGCATTGAATTATGGAGCGTTCGTCGGTGAAATTGGTCGACTGTTTCGTGGGTCGAGACCTTCCGCTATTCAGCTACAACCACACCACTGATGAGGTTTGTTCCCGCATTTACAACCGCGTCCGCTTGGCGATGTATCGTTCCCATTGATGCACCGCGCAGCATCCGTTGCTAAGGGCTCTTTCCGTGCTTTCTCTGCACCTGAGACCAATGGCAGCTACCAAGCTCCTGATGCGATGGAAAACCTTTGAGTCGCAAAAGGCAAATCTAGTGCGCCGAGGAAAATCCAGTTGGCTCAAAATCAAAGACTTAGCCGCGCAGCAATGGCAAAACTATGTGTCGCCCGACACTTTGAATTTATTGATCTATTCGGTAGTGTTGGCTGTATACCCGCCAACCTACCCGCCGACTTTGAAGTCCAAGGTAGCTTGCTGGCACGTCAGCCTAACACAGCGACACTACACACAGTCATGACTTTTGATCCTCGGCGTCAGAGCGGCTGAAGTAGCTCGATCAGTGCAAATATATCTTCATATTAGATTATTTTTTGGGGAGCGTGCATCAGAGCAACTATTTTGTGCCTAATGTGAAATGCACATCCGGAGTTGGGATAGTTGTGTTTCGTTCGGTCTTAGCAAAAGGAGACAAAACGGTCAAACTACAGTTTTGCCGTTCAAGGATGCTTGAAACTATGCACCGGAACTGGTCGATACAAAGCCTCGGAAACAGCCTCTAGCTGCATATCCTCGTCAACGGCCCATCAACCTGCCATTCGCTGCAATGCCGAAAGTGAGCGACGCGTGAACTCTGACAGAGCGAACTTTTCCGATATCGCGGAATGCCTGACAGATGTCAGCTTGTGAACTTCATACAGGCAAGTTGGGTGCGGTAGAAGTTTCAATTCCGCAGATTGCTCTTCTTGCCGACCTTCAGCCACGGATCGCGTCATCCATCAATACTTAGAGGTCGATGTCGATGTCTCCGATCAATAGGGCTAGGTTATCGGCTTCCCATTCGCCATAGGACTTTTTGGTGCCTTTCAACTTCCAGTGTGTTGGTCCCGATGTTGGTCGTCCGGCAACGACGGCAGCGGCGGCACTAGGGCTCTTGAAGACATAACTCCTGGCGAACGTCGAGTTTTTACCTTTTGGAACTAAAATTCCCTGGCTGACCAATTCACCAAAAAGCTTTGCATAAGTACTGTCACTTGAGGTGGTCCCGATCCATTCCTTCTGAGCAATTGACCCTGCTTCTACGACGAACTGCCCACCTTCGACACGGGCCTCAGCTTTGACGCCGTGCCTCGGCACGGTCAATGTAAAGTATACCGGCGCGTCTATCACTGGCTCGGCTGACGTAGGGCTGTCTGGCTTAGTGTCTTCGGTCAGGAAGTCGAAACGTAGGGCAGGAAGCACCAGATAGATGTTCTCCAGAAAATCATCCATGTGAGCTTTTGCAGCCTCGCTGAGCGGGCTCGGGGTCGGAGACTGGCTGTTGTCCAAGGAAATCTTCCTTAGTCGTGACGCACCGGCGTGCAACCGGCTCTCCAAGTACCGGGCGTGAGCCTTATTCAGCGGCTCGCCGCTAGAAGTGATCAATATGGCCGTCGACCACCAGTCCTTCTGAGCGGCGTGGGCAGTGATCCGGGTTTTTATCTCGTCGGTCTCACCGACATATAGAAAAGGTTCACCGTCCTTATCGCCGACTAGCAAGTACACCCCAGGTCGCCCGGCCTCGAACCGGGCGAGGGCTTCCTTGATTTGGGTCCGACTGGAGACGAGAACGTGACCAGTCCACTGAAAGGGGATTGTCGCAGTGACCATGCCCCCAGGATCACCATCCACGAAGTATAACTCAATTGATCGGCCAGCGCGGGTCATTGTTCCAGATTCCTTCGTCGCCACTATGTCTTCACTGGTACGATGTCGTTTCCGCAACCCGGTTTAGTCTTACTGAGATGCCGCCTTTTGGATCTCCTTGATCGCCTGAGGCTCATCTAGGATCAGCCACTCATAAATTGCTGAAGCGAAATCATACTGCGCTTGAGAAACGCTATCTCCATGAGCTACCAGATTTCTGATCTCATTCAATGTAGACAGCCACTTTGTTTTTTCTTCTTTTTTCTTACTTTCGGTACCCGGGCAAGTGAAGTCCTTTTGGAATGTCGAACTCCACTGGCTACCCGTGGTCATGATGTCCTGGTAACTTATCAGGTAGAGGCAATCCCAGGGGCCCTTTTCATCTTCCGCGTTCTCTATCGACAGGTTTTTCTTCGCCGCAGCTGAATTTAACTCAACATACATATTTGGCTTAACCCCCTTTTTGAGCCAATTGTTGCCGTGTAAGTCAACCAAGCGGTCCTTGACCTCCTCCTTGAGAAAAGTTTCAATTTCTGAAATCTTTACAAAAGCGTCAGTGTTAAATTGTTTGGATTGGTCGCGCCAATATTCTGCCAATCCATCTGGTTCAAAATCATCGCGTTTATCTTGAATGGCTTGTTGCAATATCCTGCGAAGCCTCGCTGGTGCACCACGTCCATACTTTTGGCGAAGCTCCATTCTATCCGCCTCGGAGAGTTCCTTATAGTATTCTATCAGTCCAACCGAATAACCCTTCACTTTTTGGATGATTGCGGTCGGCTTTTCAGTAAGCGTAGAAATCTCTTCATGTTTGACCATGTGGTCGATTATGTCGCCAAGAATTGCGATTGCCGACGTAATCCCATCGTTCGTTGCCAGTATGCCTTTGTCCTTTTGAAGTCGGGTCCACTCGTCAGGTAACTCTTCGGCAAGATGCTCAAAATAACCGGACAGCAACTCTTTCAGCTTTGCGACGGTCTTGTCACTATCATTAAAGTTAAACTGTCCTTGCTCGGTCTGATCAGCCCCACTTGAGTGGTCCAATTTGAAAGTTAGTGCATGACCGGTCTCTGGTCTATCTGGACGATGGTTTCCGGAGCCGGAGGGCGATATCCCAGAGCACTATGGGGTCGTTTGGTGTTGTAGTGTTTCCTCCATTC
>NZ_JBGOSH010000018.1:0-86595 GCF_041537925.1 Ruegeria hyattellae
GTCATTGTCCAGCCAGATAAGAAGTGACCCGCGCTTCTTGAGCCCAGCATTGTAGTCAGACCAGTTCATGGTGCGGTAGCGGGTGGATGATAGATTACTCATTCACCCCGTTTAACCATATGGATTCACGTTGTGAATCCTTCGCAGAAAAAGTTCTGCAACAGCACCCATTGGAACTCGGTTACGGCGCAGAAATGTGTCTCATCTTGAGATTTTCCGTTTGCCTGAGTCGCGCTCGCGCAGCCGTTCAATGATGACATACAGAACCGGCACCAAGACGAGACTCAGGGCCGTCGCAACGATCATGCCGCCGAATACAGCGGTTCCGAGGGATCGCCGAGCGGCAGAGCCAGCACCGCTGGCAATTACCAACGGGAGAACCCCAAGGATGAAGGCAAATGCCGTCATCAGCAGCGGCCGGATACGGATACGCGCGGCTTCCATCGCCGATTCTTCCACCGACAGGCCCTCTTGGCGCCGACGCCGGGCGAATTCGATGATCAGAATAGCACCCTTGCTTGCCAGACCGATCAGCATGACCAACCCGATCTGGCAGTAAAGGTTATTGTCGTAGCCACGCAGCCACTGCGCCACGAGAGCACCGAAGATCGCGAGCGGGACCGCTAACAGTACCATCAACGGCATAACAAAGCTCTCATACTGCGCGGCCAGAAACAGGAAGGCGAAGACAACGGCCAGTGCGAAAAGGACCGGAGCGACATTCCCCGCCTTGATTTCCTGGTAGGCATTGCCTGTCCATTCAAAACCGTAGCCCTGCGGTAATGTCTGTTTCGCAAGGCTGTTCATGGCGGCGATCGCCTGACTGGAACTGTGACCCTCTCCCGCAGCGCCGTTGATGCTGGTCGAACGGAACAAGTTGTAGTGGTTGATGGTACGCGCCCCGATCTGGGGCTGCACCGCCACCAACGCGCTCAGTGGCACCATGTCGCCTTGGTCATTTCGTACATAGAGCCGACCGATATCCTCTTCGGCTTGCCGGGCATCCACATCGGCCTGCAAATAGACTTTGTAGACTCTGCCATAGATATTGAAGTCGTTGACATAGATGCCCCCCAAAAAAGTTTGTAGCGCATCGAACACATCACTGACCGAAATGCCCTCGGTCAGTGCCTTGGTCCGGTCAAGCTCGAGATGGAGCTGCGGCGTGCTTGCCGAAAACGGGCTGAACAGGCCGGAAAGTTCGGGTCGAGCATTTCCTGCCGCAACCATCTCCTGCGTCACCTGTTCAAGATCCTGCAATGAGCCTCCGGTCGTATCCTGCAGTTCGAATTGGAACCCGCCGGTTGGGGACAGGCCGAAGATGGGCGGTGGATTAAACGTGGTAAGCACCCCGCCTGGAAGGTCATCGAACTGCGCCTGCGCCTTGGCCATGATCTCGGTCACGCCTTCGCCCGAGCCTTTCCTTTTGTCCCAAGAGTCGAGAATGGCGAACAGGTTGCCTTGGTTGGACGCAGTGGTGTTTGTCAGAAAACTGAATCCGGCAAATGTAATGACCCCTTTGACGCCCGGCAGATCATGCAGGATTTCGTAGGCCTCATCGACGACCTTCTGGGTTTGCCCGAGTGCCGTACCTTCCGGCGTCTCCAGGCTGATGATGAAATACCCCTGGTCTTCGTTTGGGATAAATCCCGCCGGTACGACGGTAAACATATAAACGGTACCCGCCAACAGAGCCGCGAATGCCAGCGCGACCGGCTGCCAAACCCGGATGAACCATCCAACCACCGCCTCATAGCGCAGCGTAAACCAGGCGAACCCGGCATCGAAGCGTTGGATGATCTTGGCTTTTGGCCGGGCGCCACCCAGCAATAGGCCACATAGGGCGGGACTGAGCGTCAGCGCGTTGATCGCTGATATGGCAACCGCCGACGCAATGGTCAGAGCGAATTGCTGGTAGAGTTTACCTGTCAAACCCGGCATCAATGCAACAGGTATGAACACCGCCATCAGGACAAGCGACGTGGCGACAATGGGGCTGGTGACCTCATCCATGGCCCGGCTTGCCGCTTTTTTTGCGTCGGTCTCGCCGTTCTCGATATGGCGCGAGACGTTCTCCACCACGACGATTGCATCATCGACGACCAACCCAACCGCGAGCACGAGACCGAACAACGTCAGGAGATTGATGGAAAAGCCAAGCGCCAGCATCAGGGCGAAGGTGCCGATCAGACAGACTGGGATGGTGATTACTGGAACAAGCGCTGCCCTTAGGTTGGGTAGAAAGATGACAATGACAAAAACGACAAGCAGGATTGCCTGTCCGAGTGTGAAAAGAACGTCCCGGATCGCCTCGCGATCAAAATTTGTCGTGTCATAGATGACCGTGTACTCAAGACCCTCGGGGAAATCCTGGGACAGCTCCGCCATGGTTTCGCGAACCTGCGACGCAAGTTGCAAGGCGTTGGCCCCCGGAAGCTGCATGATACCAAGGCCCACAGTCGGGCTGCTGTCCAAGGTGGAGGTGAAGGAGTAATCTTCGGCGCCAAGCTCCACACGCGCCACGTCTCGTAGCCGTATGACAGCGCTGTCATCGCCTACGCCCAGAACGATATCCGCAAACTCTTCCTTGCTTGCAAGCCGTCCCTTTGCGGTCAGGGTGAGTTGGAATTTCTGGTTGTCGCCTGTCGGCGGCGCGCCCAGGGCTCCCGCTGCGACTTGCTGGTTTTGCTGGGTAATCGCATCATACACGTCAGAAGCGGTCAAACCGAGGCTCGCCATCTTTTCAGGATCAAGCCAGATGCGCATTGCATAAACCCGCTCGCCCCACACCATGACGGTGCCAACACCCGGAATACGCTTGAGCCGGTCGGTTATGTGAATGTCTGCATAGTTTGAGATGAACAGTTCGTCGAACTGTCCGCTTGGCGAAATCAGGTTGACCCCCATCGTCAGGTCAACCGACTCCTTTGTGACCGTCACGCCAGAGGCGACAACCTCATCCGGAAGCTGCGCCATCGCTGTGGAGACCCTGTTTTGTGTGTCCACAGCGGCAATACTAAGATCATAGCCTTCCTCAAAGGTGACAGTAATATTCGATGTTCCGTCATTGGAACTGGTCGATGACATGTAAACCATGCCCTGAACGCCGTTTATCTGCTCCTCCAGGGGAATGGTTACCGTTTCTTCGACCACCTCGGCGCTACCACCGGTATACGTGGCGCTGACGACAACTGTCGGCGGCACAACTTCCGGGAATTCACCAACGGGGAGCAGCGGAATGGAAATCAGCCCTGCGATCACTATGACCAGGGCGATAACCGAGGCAAAGACGGGTCTGAAGATGAAGAACCGGCTCAGCATTTAGCCATCAGCCTTGTCGCCATCGGAGCCGTCGGATGGTTTTTTGATTTGAACGAGCATGCCTGATCGGACACGTTGCTGACCTTGCACGATCACCACTTCAGCGTCCTTCAGCCCGGTCATGACGATGCGCCGGCCTTCATATGTGCGGCCAACGGTTATCCGGCGCATTTCTGCCTTGCCATCTTTGCCGACGACAAACACAAAGAACCCGGCCTGATCCTGTGCAATGGCTTCTGAAGGTACGGTCACCTGCCCCGACTGTTCGGTAAGCTGGATATTCACATTCGCATATTGACCGGGACGCAGCGTTTTTTCGGGATTGGGAAAAACCGCTCGCACGGCAATGGTACCTGTCGTGGGATCTACACTAGGACCGGAGAAGTCGAGCACGCCCGAATGGGGATGCACGCTTCCGTCAATCAAATTGATCTCCACCTTCAGATCAGGATTGGCCGATCTGTATTTTTCCAGCTCCAGAAATTGCGTTTCACTGGGGCTTACATAGACATACAGAGGCTCCATCTGGACAATCTCAGCCAACACGGTGTCATTGGCCGAAACGACATTGCCGACATCCTGATAAACCCGCCCGATGCGCCCGCTGATCGGGGCCGATACAGTGGTGTAATCAACGTTGACCCGAGCAGACTCAACCGCACCCTGGCTGCTGTCGAGATTGCCCTGTGCTTCGGCCGCATTGGTAGTCTTTTGGTCCAATTGCTCCTGTGCGACCGTACCGTCACTCGCCAGAGCGGAAAACCGCTCCTTCTCCCTAATTGCGAAATCCAGGCTGGCCTGGTTCTTGTCTCGCTCGCCTTCGAGGCGTTTGAGTTCAGTGGCGTAGGGACGTTGATCGATAACGAACAGAGTGTCGCCTTTGACTATATCAGCGCCTTCTTTGAACGGGCGGGCTTCAACATGACCATCGACACGCGATCGAATGAAAACCGTGTTGGGAGCTTCCGTACGTCCGGTCAAATCCAGAAACAGCGGCACGTCTTCTGCCGTCGCCTTTGCAACGACAACCTTCGGCGCAGTGATTGTTGTCTCTTCCGACTTGTCCTCATAGCATCCAACAGTAAGTGCCAGCAGGCACAGAACCAATATCTGGGGTATGCCCCGGTTGCCACCTGTTATCTGCCGAAAACGCACTCATTCCCCCAAAGTAAGTCACCCTCTTCTATGAGTAGCCTAGTTTGAACCGTGTTGCATGAATAGAGCTTTGGCCGTATTTGCCCCTTTCCTCGGTTCATTATGCGACACGCTAATAGGCCGCACGACCGAGGCGGGTCATGCGGTTGACGGCTTTGACAGCGACCCGGGTTTCGGTTGTCTGGGTCTCCATTTTGTGGCTGCGCAGGTCAGGCCCTATGACTTTCTTATAGCGTCCGATCTGAGCCGCACCGCGTGATCTCTGGCCATAACCGGTGGCCTTCTGCCAAGCCACGCGTCATTGCCGGCGATCATTTTGATATGGGCGTTGCGTGCTTGGCAATCGCCTGGAACGGCATTCTTCGGGGGTGCGATGACCAGTTCGACATCCGAACGACTGTGTTGCATGGATCAGGATTGAGGCGAGTTTGCCCCTTACCCCATCGGTTCAGAAGACGCGCTCATACTTCGCACGACCGAGACCGGTCATGCGGTTGAGCGCCTTTGATGCGATTTGCGCTTCAGCTATCTGACGGTCGAAATCACGCGCTTGCAGACGTTCACCGATAACTTGTTTCCATCTGCTAATCTGGGCTTCAACTTGTGATCGTTGGTTGTATCCCGTCTCCGCTTGCCAGTTCATTCGGCCGTGTTCAGCGATGGCAGCGATGTGGTGGTTGCGCTGTGCGTTCTCGCCGCGAACCGCGGTCTTCGGTGGAGGGATAATGATCTCTATCCCAGACCCGAACCTGTCCTCCAGGCAGTCAACCACACCTTGGCCCTCATAGGCGCCATCTGCCAGAATCCGGCTCACATCGGCATCGATTCCAGCAATCAAGTCTGGCAGCGCCGTTTCATCGCCCATATGCTCCGTGGTCAACTTCGAGGCAACGATATCGCCAGTTTCCGGATCGAGCCCGATATGGAGTTTGCGCCATGTTTTGCGGGCTTTCCTGGTGGGGTGCTTTTCTGCATGCCAGCCGTCGCCGCCATGCACTTTCAGACCCGTGCTGTCCACAATGAGCGTGATTGGCTTACTTGCAGCTCGCCAGTGTGGGGTGATCCTCAGCCCTTTACCGCACCGCGACAAGGTCGAGAAGTCCGGCACCACAAGGGCCATGCCCATCAGCTTGGCAAGCGACCGGACAAAGCCCTGAGTTTGCCTGAGCGGAAGTCGAAACACGACCCGCAGAGTGAAGCAGATCTCGATTGCCAGATCAGAGTACCGCGCCTGTCCGCCGCGTGTCTTGCGACGTGGCGATGCCAAACTCTGCACCACATCATCAGACACCCAGATCGTCACGTCACCTCGACGCCGGAGGCTTTCGTTGTATTCCGAGCAGTTCGTGACCCGGTACTTTGCTTTGGGAAACTTGTCGCGACGGGCATCACTGAATTTGTGAGGCATCTACCGTCGCTCGCGTCAGAGTGAACGCAGGAGATACTGTGGCTCTGCAATCTATGCAACAATGTCCATGTGACCAAGACTTCCTGAGTTTCCTTTGGCGAACTCGCGTGGCCCGCATTGGCGGACCTATTCTTTTTCCGCCCGCATCCTGCGCCGTGCCGGTCGAGGGGCAAGCGCCGCGCGGAGCGCGCCGTTTCCGCTACCCGCTCAAATGTCGTCTGTGTGACGTGGAAGGGCGGCCCTGGATGTTGAGCCTTGCATCCGGGCGGGTGGACTGGCTGATGAGTTTGCCATTTGCCACGACGTGCAAACGCGCTGCGCGCAGCCGCAGAGCCTCGGTTGGAGTGCCAGCATCAAGCACGATCAGAGAGGCCTTGGCCCCGACGTGGAGCCCGTAGTCCTGCAAACCCATCGTCTTTGCGTTGTTCTCGGTCACCATGTCAAAACAGATCCGCATGTCTTCGGGACTGGTCATCTGCGCCACGTGTAGCCCCATGAAGGCCACGTCCAGCATGTCTGCGGTCCCTAGTGAGTACCACGGATCCAGCACGCAATCCTGCCCCCAGCCGACGTTGATCCCGGCGCTCAGCATCTCCTTCACACGGGTCAGACCGCGCCGTTTGGGAAACGTATCGTGCCGCCCCTGAAGAACGATGTTGATCATAGGGTTCGGGATTGCGTTGATCTGAGCCTCTGCGATCAGCGGAATCAGTTTCGAGACATAGTAGTTGTCCATCGAGTGCATTGAGGTCAAATGCGAGCCGGCCACACGCCCGTGCAGCCCAAGCCGCTGGGTTTCAAACGCAAGCGTTTCGATGTGGCGCGACAGAGGGTCATCGGTCTCGTCACAATGCATATCCACTTGCAGGCCTCGTCCGGCGGCAATTTCGCACAGTTCAGTCACTGACGCGGCACCATCCTGCATCGTGCGTTCGAAATGCGGGATGCCGCCGACAACATCCACGCCCATATCCAGCGCGCGGATGGTATTCTCGCGCGCAGTGGGATCGCGGTAGAACCCATCTTGGGGGAAGGCGACCAGTTGCAGATCGATATAGCCTCTGACCTTGTTTCGAACCTCAAGCAGCGCCTCGACCCCCAACAGCCGGTCGTCGCAGGTGTCGACATGGCTGCGGATCGCAAGCAACCCCATGCTGGCAGCCCAGTCACAGTAGTGCAGGGCGCGATCAATCACCTCGTCCTGGGTCATGATCTGTTTGAGTTCACCCCAAAGACCGATGCCTTCCAGCAGGGTTCCAGAGGCGTTGATACGGGGCAGGCCATAGGACAGCGCCGCATCCATGTGAAAATGCGGATCGACAAAGGGCGGGCTGACCAGATCACCTGTTGCATCAATGATCTGCCCGGCTTCGGCAGCGCCGAGTTGATCTATGGCGGTGATCTTGCCACCTGCAACCCCGATATCAGCGACTCTGCCATCCGGCAGGCAGCCACCCTTTACAATGAGATCGAACATCACCGTTCCCCCTTGTTGAATGGCACCATGAGAGCGGCGGGAACCTCGGCCCGGCGCGACATCACCACCAGTGCCAGAATGGACAGGATGTAGGGCATCATCAAGAAGATCTGGTAGGGGACCTGCGCCCCGATACTGGTCTGCTGAACCCGGATTTGCAGCGCGTCGAAGGCAGCAAACAGCACCGCCCCTAGCAATGCCTTGCCCGGCCGCCAGGACCCAAAGACGACAAGGGCGATGCAGATCCAGCCTCGTCCGTTAACCATTTCAAAAAAGAAGCTGTCAAAAGCGGACATGGTCAAAAACGCGCCGCCGACGGCCATCAACCCGCTGCCGACGATAACGGCCCCCATACGGATGGCTGTTACCGAAAGGCCTTGCGCGGCGACCGCTGCCGGGTTTTCGCCTGCGGCACGTACGGCCAAACCCAAGGGCGTTCGGTAAAGAACCAACCCGACAAATGCAACAAGCACAAAGGCCAGATAGGTCAGCGGCGTTTGCGAGAAAAGAGCGGGTCCAAGCAATGGAATGTCCGACAGCAATGGGATTTCATAGGGCTGAAACGCGACGATCTTGGGCGGGCTGGTGACCTCTGGCAAGGCCAGCCGATAAGCATAATAGGTTGAGGACGTCGCTAGCAGTGTGACACCCAGACCGACGACATGCTGGGACAGGCCAAAGGGCACTGTCAGGGTGCTGTGCAACAGCCCAAACAACATCCCCACAGCCATTGCAACGCCGACACCAACCCAAAGCCCGGTGCCCGAATAGACCGCCATCCAGCCCGCGAACGCACCGGAAACCATGATGCCCTCGATGCCAAGGTTCAGGACACCGGCGCGTTCACAGATCAATTCGCCCAGGGTCGCAAAAATCAGCGGGCTGGCGATGCGGATCGCTGCCGCCCAGAAACTTGCAGTGAAGAGGATTTCGATGATGTCCATGGCGCTAGTCCCTCACCACGCGAAACCGCGTCAGCATGATCGCCAGAACCATCAGCAAAAGGGCGACGGCCAGCATGATATCAGCCAGATAAGTTGGCACGTCCGCGGCCCGGCTCATGCTGTCGGCGCCGACAAAAATACCTGCCACAAACAGGGCCGCAATCACCACACCCAACGGATTGAGCAGGGCGAGCATCGCCACGATGATGCCGGTGTAACCAAATCCGGGTGACAGATCGAGGGTCAGGCTCCCCTTCAGTCCGGCGACCTCGGAAAAGCCTCCCAAGGCGGCAAGCCCGCCAGACAGCAGCGCGGTTTTGACCAGCACCAAATTCACCGGAATGCCCGCGAAACCTGCGGCCTGTTTGTTTAAGCCCACGGCTCTCATCTCATAGCCTAAGGTACTGCGGGTCTGGATCACCCAGACGCAAAGTGCCGACATGATCGCCAGGGCGAAACCCCAGTGCAGACGCAGCCCGTCGGCGATCCGTGGCAGGCGGGCCTCGGGGATCAGCCGGGCCGACTTTGGCCAACCCATCCCCATCGGGTCTTTCAATGGCCCCTCCAGCAGCATTGATATGAACAGCAGGAAGATGAAATTGAAAAGCAGGGTCGTCACCACCTCATCCACCCCAAACCGGGTTTTCAGAAGCGCCGGTACCAGCAGCAGCACCGCACCCGCAAACACGGCAACCAAGGCAATTACAGGAAGGATCACGCCACTTGGCCACGCCAAGGTTCCGGTCCCCAATAAAACCGTGATAAGGGCCCCGGCGTATAGCTGCGCTTCGGCCCCGATGTTCCAGAACTTGGCCCGAAAGGCCACGGCAACGGCAAGCCCGGTAAAGATCAGCGGTGTTGCCCGGTTGAGCGTTTCAAGAAGCGCGAATTTCGACCCAAATGCGCCCTTGATGATCAGGCCCAGAACCGAAAAGGGGTTTGCGCCCGCGATCATTGCCAAAAGCGATGCGATCACAATTGTCGCAGACAACGCCAATGCAGGCGGGACCAGTTTGCGCGCGAAATTTGGGTTGTTGATCGGTTCAAGACGCATGGGCAGTCTCGTTTTCAAACCCTTGTCCAGCCATCCAGAGGCCCAGTTCCGCAGGCGTCATATCCCCTCGGCCAAAACCGGGTGAAAGCCACCCGTTGGCAATCACATGGATGATGTCGGACAAGGCCATGACCTCATCCAGATCTTCCGAGATCAGCAGGATCGCGGCGCCTCTGGCGCGGGCTTCCAGCAACTGGCCGTGCACATAATTGACCGCGCCGATATCCAGCCCGCGCACGGGTTGATTGGCCAGAATAACCTGCGGCGCGGCCTCAAGCACGCGGCCCAGGATCAGCTTTTGCATGTTGCCACCGGACAAAAGCCGGATCGGCGTGTCTGCGCCCGGACAGCGCACATCGTATTTCTTGATGATGGCCTCGGCAAAGGCCCGTGAACCGCGCCAGTTCAGCCAACCAGCCTTGCTGAACCCTGTTGAGCCGTAGCGCTCAAGAATTGCGTTTTCGGTCAGATCAAAATCCGCAATCGTCCCGGTTTTGTGTCGGTCTTCGGGGATGCGAGCGATGCCACTTTTCACCGCTTCTCGCGGGGTCCAGCGGTCGATCTCAGATCCGCCGATCTCGATCCGCCCTTCGGCGGGTTTCACTAGCCCCCCAACCACATCTGCGATCGCGGCTTGGCCATTACCGGAGACGCCAGCCAGGCCGATGATTTGCCCGGCATGCAAAGACAGGGACACCGACTTGAGCCCCGGGGCGTTGCCGACATCCGGCGTTGCGACGCGATCCAGTTTCAATAAAACAGGCCCGGGATTCGATTGGGGTACCTCAGGTGGTGTCGCCTCCGCGCCCATCATCAGGGTCGCCAGCGCGTGTTTGTCAGTATCGGCGGTGCGAACGCCGCCCGTTATCTTACCGTGCCGCAACACGACAACTCGGTCCGATATCGCCATAACCTCATGCAGTTTGTGCGAAATGAATATGACCGACAAACCATCCGCGATGGCCAGCCGGAGGGTCGCGAACAAATCATCCGTTTCCTGCGGCGTCAGAACTGCGGTCGGCTCATCAAGAATAAGAATGCGCACGTCTCGGTAAAGCGCTTTGAGTATCTCGACCCTTTGCCGTTCACCCACCGTCAGCGCTCCGACACGGGCATCCGGTGACACAGCCAGGTGATACTTTTGAGACAGCGCCTTGATCCGGTCGCGGGCTGCCGATCGCCCCGCGCTGAGGCTCAGTAGTGAACTGACCCCAAGCGTGATGTTTTCCAGCACAGTCAGGTTGTCGGCCAGGGTGAAATGCTGGTGGACCATGCCCACACCCGCATCCAGCGCGGCGCGAGAGTTTCCTGGTGGCAGTGTTTTTCCGAACACCCGAACAGTGCCGCTGTCAGCCGTATATTGGCCAAAGAGGATGTTCATCAGAGTTGTTTTGCCTGCCCCGTTTTCACCGAGCAAGGCAACAACTTCGCCTTCGTTCAACGAAAAGCTGACCGCATCATTCGCAGTCAGCGCGCCAAAGCGCTTGGTGATGGCGTCGAGGGTCAGCGCCTCAACAACAGAGGTGCCCATGGGTGGTTATGACGACGTCGGTTCGTCGTCGTTGATGGTCACAGTGAATTCGCCCGATTTGATGTCGGCCTCGCGTTGCTTGACAAGGTCAAGCGCTGGGGCAGGTACCTTGCCGTCGAATGTGCCCAAGGGTGCTAAGGATGTACCACCCTGGTTCATGAAGGAATAGATCCCGTAATCAGCGGCTGCAAAGCTTCCGGCCTGCACTTCGGCAATGGCCTTGTCCAGGGTCGGTTCAAAGTGCCAGATCGCCGAAGCGACCACGGTGTCAGGATATTCGGGCTGTGTGTCGATCACGTTGCCGATAGCAAGAATGCCCTTTTCCTTGGCGGCATCGGATACGCCGAAGCGTTCCGCATACAAGACATCTGCGCCGTTTTCGATCATCGCAAAGGCCGTTTCCTTGGCTTTTGGCGGATCAAACCAGCTTCCGATAAAGCTGACCTGGAAGGTGATATCGGGGTTCATCTCACGTGCACCGGCCATGAAGGCATGCATCAGGCGGTTCACTTCCGGGATTGGAAAGCCGCCAACCATGCCGATATTGCCCGTCTCGGTCATGGACCCAGCAATGATACCGGACAAGTAAGAGGCGTCCTGGATATAGTTGTCGAAAACAGCAAAATTGGGCAGCGCCGAGTCTTCCTTGAAGCTTGAGCCCATCAGGAAGGCAACGTCGGGATACTCTGCGGCGACTTCCCGCGCCTCTTGTTCGGCGCCAAACACCTCGCCAATAATCAACTTGTTGCCAGCCTCGGCATATTCGCGGATCACCCGCGCGTAGTCTGTGTTGCTGACGTTCTCCGAGAAGCTATAGGAAATATCCCCGCGATCCTGTGCTGTCAGCGCGGCGTTGTGAATGCGGCTGACCCATTGCTGCTCGACGGGCACGGTATAGATCCCGGCGGTTTTGATCGGTTCTGCGGCAGCAACGCGACCAGCCCCAAGCAAAAGCGACGACGCTGCGGTCGTCATCAGAAATTGGCGGCGGTTGAGAAATAGTGATGTTTTCATGATGTCCTCCCCGTGGCAATTGACGTCAAGTAACACGTAATTTTATCATTTGGTCAAGAATTTTGAGAATGAGCGGGCCGCGACGGCCAGCACTTGCTTAGAAAATGACCTTAGGCTCAGGATTCATAACCAGAACATGACGATAGCAGCGAAAGCACAGGCTAACACGAAGACGCCCGTCAGATGGCTTTGTCGCAAACTTTGGTCGACATGTTGCACTTTTGCGCGGTTTGATCCACCTGGTGCTTGGTCTGTAACGCTATTTGGGAATGTCCGGTGATCGACTTCAATGGTGCACACTACCCAAGATCTGTGATCCTGTTTGCGGTTTATTTCTACGTTCGCTATGGGGTCTCGTACCGCGACCTGGAAGAGATCATGGCCGAACGTGGTATGTCGGTTGATCATCCTACTCTGAACCGCTGGGTCGTGAAATATTCATCCGAGGCTGCTCGCGTGGCGCAGAAAAGGAAGGCCAATACGGCTGACTCTTGGCGTATGTATGAGACCATATTAAGGTCCTTGACGAATGGGTGTACCTGTATCGTGCCGTAGATCGCGACGGACAAACCCTTGATTTCATGCTTTCCGAGAAGCGCGCCACCAAGGCTGCAAAGAAATTCTTCGCCAATGCTTTGTGCACCAATGGCCTCCCGAAACGGATCACCATTGACAATAGCAGAAGCAACGCGGCCGGGATCAAGGAAGACAACAAGATATTCAAGCGATTGCAGATACCGGTTAAGATCGAAACCGTTCGCTCGAAGTACCTAAACAACATTATCGAGCAGGATCACCGGTTCATCAAGCGGCTCACGAGGCCGATGCTCGGCGTCAAAAGCTTCAATGCCGCTGCCGCGACACTCGCTGGCATCGAAACGGCCAACATGATCCGCAATGGGCAGTTGGGATTTTCGACAGGCGGATTCCGTCAGTTTGCAGAGCTGGCTGGATATCTACACCCAATCAAAGCGTTAGCTTTGAACCACACCAGAGTTTGCGACAAAGCCGCTGGTCCGCTACCTTGTAGTCCTTTCTAATGATAGCAAACGAGCCAACCTCACGCGGAGCACCTCCTATTTTTGGACAGAGAGGTGATCCATGCGAAGCGCAGGCGGTCTTGGATCAAATCACTCGCAGCGTCCAACTCAGCGCCATTTGGCGTCGTCAGACTGCGACGTCTTCATTCACAACCTCTGCAAGCGACTTGAAAAATTTGACCGCAAGTTTCTTGGCCGTTCTTTGGATCAGGCGGCTGCCGAGCTCTGCCAGTTTGCCGCCAATCTCGGTTTTCGCTTCATAGCGCAGGATCGTTGTTTCACCCTCAGACGGGCTTTGTTGCACAAATCACGCCGGGGATTCACTGTTTGAACCCAGAGTGATAACCGGGCGGTATGAGCAGTTGGGCCCCAACGAAGTACAAGACCAGGAACTGGCCTTCGTACAACACAGCGTTGAAGCAGCGCGGATCGCTGTCGATTTGGTTTGACCCTGAGGTGATTTGGGTGCCGCCGCCGAGCGGCAAGCGCGGGCGCCAACAACAGTTCTGCGATGCCGCGATCCAGACTTGCCTGACAACGAAGGTGCTATTCGGGATGCCATTGCGGCAAACGATTGGCTTCGTAGAGAGCCTCTTGCGGTTAGCCGGGCTGGACTGGGCCGCGCCCGATTACAGTACGCTTTGTCACCGCCAGAAGACACTGAACGTGAGCCTGCCATATCGTGGCGGTACCGGCCCGTTGAACCTGCTCATCGACAGCACAGGCATCAAAGCCGAAGGTGAAGGTGAGTGGAACGCCCGCAAGCATGGTGGTCCTAAACGTCGCTTCTGGCGCAAGTTACATATCGGGATAAACGAGGAAACGCTGGAAATTCGCGCAGTAGAAGTCACGACGAGCAATGTCGGCGACGCCCCCATGCTTCCTGAACTGCTGGACCAAATCCCACCCGATCGAGTCATCGGATCGGTCACTGCTGATGGTGCCTATGACACACGCAAATGCCACGATGCGATTGCCGCGCGCGGCGCTCATGCCGTCATACCTCCGCGCAAGAACGCCAAACCGTGGAAGCCCACGAGCCCCGGTGCCATTGCTCGCAACGAGGCCGTCAACGCATCGCGATACCTGGGTCTTGCCACCTGGCGACGATGGTGCGGATACCACCGCCAGAGCCGTGTTGAGACCAAGATGAATTGCATCAAGCTTCTCGGCCAATCCCTGATGGCGAGAGACATTGATCGACAGGTCGCGGAAATCCAGGCCCGCGTCGCTGTGCTCAACAGCTACACAGCTCTTGGCATACCCGTCACAGAGCCCGTAGGATAAGTCCGTCCCGGGAAAGGGGAAGTGCGGTCAAACCCTGATTTGTGCAACGAAGCCATGTGCCCAGCGTTAACGCTTGACAAAATAGTCGAAAATTTCCGGCACGTTGCCATCCCCAATGCCTGTGTCGACCGCGGCCTGTAAGTTGTGCGCAGTGCCTTCGGCAATCTCGGCCCGCGTGCCCATGTCTGCGGCCATCTTCAGAAAATACCCAAGATCCTTGTTGGCATTGTTGATCGAGAACCCAAGATCACTGACGCCATCCACCGCGTAATTCTTGCAAAAGCCCATGAATGGCGAATTGGATGGCCCAGCTGACATGATGTCGAATAGCTGTTGCTTGTTGATCCCCGCGCGATCAGCTACGGCAAACGCCTGGCTCATTGTGCAAGCAGTGGTCATGCCCATGAAATTGTTGATGAGCTTGGTCACGTGGCCAGCACCCAGTTCGCCGAGATGAAACACATTTTCCCCCAGTACATCCAAGACAGGTTTCACCTTCTCAAAGGTGTCCATATCCCCTGCCGCCATGATGTTCAGTAAACCGTCCTTGGCGTGCGCGGGCGTGCGTCCCAGCGGTGCGTCAACCATACCGGCACCTTTGGCGGCCAAATCAGCGCCAATTTTTCGTGTGGACGCCGGGATGGATGTACCAAAGTCAATGACCACAGCACCTTCTTTGATGCCTGCTAGGATGCCATCATCGCCATAGATCAGGCTTTCGACGACTTCCGATGTCGTTACGCAAAGCATCACGATATCGCTGCTCGCAGCAAGCTCTCGTGGCGTCTTAACCTCCACAGCGCCGCGGTTGACTGTGGCGGCCACTGCTTCCCTGTTGCGACCCATGACAACCAGATCGAACCCGTTGTTTTGCAGGCATTCTGCCATGTTGCCGCCCATGAGACCGAGGCCGATGAAACCGATGACGGGTTTTGTCATATCTGACTCCTTAAACTCTTTCTAATTGGACTTCGCAAAGCGCCGTGACCGCTGCCTGCGCGACTACGAGATCTTGCGCTGGTGAGCCCGAGCTCACTCCGATCCCGCCGACAACCTGTCCGTCAACCGTCACAGGGAGGCCACCTGCAACGGTCACCATGCGCCCCCCCAACGATGAAGATATTCCATGTGCGGCCATACCCGGCTGATTAGCTTCACCAAGAGCGTCCGTACCTTTTTGGATGCCGGTTGCGGTGAAGCTCTTGTCGATGGCTAGGTTGATGCTGGTGATCTTGCCGCCGTCCATCCGCTCAAACGCGATGAGGTTGCCGCTTTCGTCTGTGACGGCAATACACATCGGCACGCCGATTTCCTGCGCTTTGGCTCGCGCTCCCGCGATCAACTTGCCCGCGTCATCGATGTCCAGGCGCTTTATTGTCAGCATCGCCACATTCTCCTTTGATTTACGGGCCAATGATCAGGTTCGGCAGCGTCAGTGAAATCGCCGGTACGAAAGTGATCAGCATGAGCGCTGCAAAAATTGCGAGGTAGAAAGGCCAAATTGTTTTGACCGCTTTCTCCATCGGTAGTTTCCCAACCGCACATCCCACAAAGAGACAGGTCCCTACCGGTGGCGTGCAAAGACCAAGACCTAGGTTCACCAAAAGGATCATACCGAACTGCAACGGGTCGATACCCAGCATGTTCATCACCGGCAGGAAGATCGGCGTGCAGATAAGGATCAGCGCGGCCATGTCCATGATCATCCCCAAAAGCAACAGGACGGCATTGATCATTAACAAGATCAGGATCGGGTTTTCTGTGATACCCAATAGAAATTCGACCGTTTTTGTCGGCACCCGGTTGAAGGTCAGCATATAGGCAAAAGCACCGGCACAGGCGATCAGGATCATCACCATAGAAGTTGTGCGCACCGAAGAGATAACGGCAGTTTTAAAGTTTTCCCAGGACAGGCTGCGATAGACAACAAGCGTCACGACAAAGGCATACATTGCCCCGAACGCGCCGGATTCAGTCACCGTAAAGACGCCTGACAAGACCCCTCCGACAATGATCACGGCCGTCAATAAACCCGGAATCGAACCCACAAAAGCAATGGCAAGTGCGGTCCAACCTGGAAACTGCTCGGCCTGATAGCCGCGTTTGACCGCTACGACGTATGCTGCAATTGCAAGGCAGCAACACATAAGGACGCCGGGCACAACGCCAGCCAGAAACAGTTTTGAGATTGAAACAGCACCGCCTGTTGCAAGGGCAAAGATGATCATGTTGTGGCTGGGTGGGATGATGATCCCAGCAATTGATGACGTCACAGTGACGTTCACCGCATAGTCGGCATCATAACCTTTGTCTTTCATCACCGGGATCAGGATTGACCCAAGCGCCGAGATATCGGCAATTGCCGATCCGGAAATGCCACCAAACAACATGGACGAGAAGACATTGACGATACCAAGCCCACCGCGCACAGCGCCTACGGCGGCCTGTGCGAACCGAACCAACCGGATCGCGATACCACCGTGAAACATCAGCTCGCCCGCAAAGATGAAGAACGGGATCGCCATTAGGGAAAAGACGTTAATTCCCGATACGATACGCTGGAATCCAACAAACAGCGGCAATCCTTCAAACCAAAAGGAAGCCAATGCAGCGATACCAAGGGCGTATGCCACTGGCGCGCCTATGATGACACATAGGGCAAAAACCCCCAACAGAATCATGAGTCCCATGACTATCCCTGATCTATGTTGTCTTGGCGTTCGTCTCTGCCCAGAAACAGGCGGATCAGATGGCCAGTGGAAAAAAGGAACACCAACGCGCCACTGATTGTCAGAGGCAAGGAGCGCAAGCCCTCTGACCATTGGATGAGCGGGATCAGGGTGTTCCATTTGAATTTGGTTAACTCGATTCCGTACCAAAACATCATGCCACCGAAACCTGCCATCAGGACATCAGAGACAACGACGAAAACCGTTCGCACAGAGGGTGGGACTATATTGCGGAACACGACAACAGAGAGGTGCGTGTGATTGTGCACACCCGCAGCCGCGCCGAGGAACGCGATGACCATGACCAACAGAAGTGAAACCTGCTCGACCCAAGTGGGCGTGTTGTTCAGAACGTAGCGCCCGAATACCAGCCAGGCAAAGATCGCTGTCATAACGACAATGGCGACGCCAGACAGCAACATGCAAACACGTGCGAGCAGATCAAGAATCCTGTCCATGTTGCGCATGGCGGCGGGTGGGGTATCCGGCTCTTGCATTGGGTTTCCTCCGAGACAAAACGCCCGGCATCCAATTGGTGGAGCCGGGCGCTCAAAGCTGAACTGTTAAGACAACTTATTCAGTGGCTTGCGCCATTTCTACCAACGCTTTCATGTCAGGATTTGCAGCCAAGTAGTCTGCATAAACCGAATCCATTGCGGACTGGAATGGGCCTTTGTCGGCGATTTCGTTGACCGTGATGCCAGCCGCTTCAACATCTTTACGCGCTTGTTCAGAGCCAATTGCCCAAAGCTCACGCTGAACCAATGCGGCTTCCTCTGCTGCACCGCGCACAGCGGCTTGCAATTCAGGAGACAGCGCATTGAATTTGGCCGTGTTCACGCAGATGCACTCGGGGATAATCAGGTGCTCGGACAAAGAATAATTTGTGGTCACTTCATAGTGACCGACATTTTTGAACGAAGGGAAGTTGTTTTCCGCACCATCAACAACGCCGGTTTTCAGCGCTTGTTGAACTTCGGAGAATGCCATTGGAGACGGGTTCCCGCCCATAGCTGAAATCATCGATGTATAAAGATCGTTGTTCATCACGCGGATTTTCAGACCTTCGACATCTGCGGGCGTGTTGATCGGCTTTTGGCTGTAGAAAGAGCGCGCACCGGCATCAAACCATGCCAGTGGCAGAACGCCTGCTTCACCCATTGCAGTTGAAACAACCTCACCGGCCTCGCCGTCCAGCACGCGGAACATGTGCGGCACACTTTTAAAGATGAAAGGAAGCGATACAAGGTTAGCTTCTTTTACCATTGGGCCAATGGGACCGAGGTTGAAGTTACCGACCTCGATTGCTCCGATACGAACCTGTTCAAGGGCATCCGGTTGGGAACCAAGAACACCACCGTGGAATACATCGACGGTAACTTCGCCGTCTGTAGCAGCGTCAACCAGTTCGGCAAACTTGTCCATCGCAGCCGTGTTGGGATGGCCGTCGTTGTGGATGTTCCAGGCGCGCCAGTTGTCGGCTGAAGCTGAAGTTGCAATGAGTACCACAGCGGTTGCAGTCGCAAAGAACGATTTCGTGAAAGTCATGGGTTCTCCTCCCCGATTATTTTTTTGGACAGGATTTGGCTTTCATGGAATTTCGGAGACCGTAAGCCACATAGCTTTCGATTTCCCCCAAGAACCAGAATCGCTGTTATTACTATAGGGACACTAGTATCCAAGTTATGTCAACTGTGGGCATCTAGTATGTCAGATTGCTTGACAGTCGAAAGCGCAGGGCATTTGATAGGCGAAAGGCATACATTGGTTCACTCAAGCAGAAGTCACTGGAATATTATATTGTTTGCAATGCCTTAGCAGTGAATCGGTAACTTGAAACCTGACCAAGAGAGAGGGCGCAAGCAACATAACGTGGAAGATATTGTCAGACGAACCACAACGGATGCGGTGTATGAAGCGCTACACGACGAGATCGTTTCGCTTAAAATTCTTCCCGGTACGAAGCTTTCCGAATCTGAGGTAGCGGGCCGATTCGGGGTCTCACGCCAACCTGTTCGCAACGCATTCACAAGGCTCGGCAACGAAGATCTGCTCGTCATACGACCGCAAAAGGCGACCATAGTGCGGGGATTTTCGATGGAGCGTGTGGCTCTCGCTCGATTGGTTAGAATGGCGGTGGAGCTAGAGATCATCCATCGAGCAATGGAAGTTTGGGACGCGACACGTGAAGCAAAACTTGCGGAAAATCTCGCCTTACAAGAGCAGGCGATCAGTGACGGTGATCTACCGGCGTTTCACGCGCTGGACTATGATTTTCACAAACTGATCTACGTGCTCAGCGGCAATCCGATGGCATTTAATGTGATGCTAGAATCAAAGCAAAAGGTTGACCGGCTTTGTATGCTCAGTCTTGAAAAGGGCAGTGCCGCAGACTCCATCCTCGCCGATCACCGAGAGATTGCAGAGGCCATGGCGGCAGGCGACCATGGCCAAGCGCAAGCCTCTGTCAGAAAGCATCTGTCCCGCCTCGACGAAACCATCGACTTCATTCACAAGACACACCCTGGCTACTTCGAGTAACCGGGGACAAGCGATCTGGTGGTCTCAGGCGGTTCCTCGTTCCGGACGGTCATTATCAATATTGAATTTCATGCCGTCCAAAAGCTCTACCAAATCGGGACGTGCGGCAGGGCCGTTTGAGATATCGACTAGCATCAACGTCCCGTTTGGACGGATACCAAACGCGCCGGGTTCGGCAAATAGCCCCGTCGTTTCAGCATCAGATAGAGGTGATGAAACATAAAGACCAAGCGCGCGCATTTGTGCTTCGGTCATTCCATAACAAAGATCAAAATCCCAGCCGAATTCCGCTTTGTCTGCCGCAGCCTTTTCTTTGGTATCGGCAGAGACAACAAAAACGTCCATTACGTCAGACCATGCCGGCAGCGCCGCATTCAACTTGTTCAAGAAGCGCTTGCAGCGTGGACAGTGCTTACCTCGATAGACAAACAGCATAGTCCAACGGTCTTTTTTTTGACCGATCGTGACCTTTTCCTCAAACCCTAGGCTTAAAAAACTCAATTGCTCGATCTGCGCGCCGACATTTGGTTTAGCTGAGGTCATGAGTCGCTCTTTTGTTCTGCAAATAGTGGATTAGCATGGATAGGGGAAGCCTGCCCATCAACGGATTTGTGCAACAAAGCCTTTATGCTGGGCCAGAATTGCTTAACGTTTGGGTCAGACTTGAATGACGCAATTTGCAGGTTTCCTGAGGTTTTGGTTGTCGCTTGAGTCAAAGGTTTGGTCCTCCCCCACTGAAGTGGTCCTCCGCTATGTTTAGGAATATGGAGGAAACCGATGGCAAACAAGCGACCGAAGCCGGAAGAGATTGTCACGAAGTTACGGCAGGTTGAGGTTCTGACGGGGCAAGGTATGCCGCGTCTTGATGCGATCCGGCAGATTGGGGTGACTGAACAAACGTTCTACCGCTGGAAAAAGAAGTACGGTGGAATGGGCACGGACCAATTGAAGGAACTGAAGCGGCTGCAGAAAGAGAACGAGCGGCTGCGCAAGGCTGTTTCTGATCTGACGCTGGACAAGCTTATCTTGGCGGAAGCAGCAAAGGGAAACTTCTAAGCCCCGCTCGTCGCCGTGCCTGCATTGATCGTGTCCGGAGTGAGCTGAATATCTCAGAACGTCGTGCTTGCCGCGTTCTGAGGCAACACCGATCCACACAGCGCAAGGTACCGGTTGGTCGTGCTGATGAAGAACGATTGGTGGCCGACATGATCGAGCTGACCCGACAATTTGGCCGATACGGCTATCGCAGGATCGCGGCGCTGCTGAGAGATGCTGGTTGGCATGTGAATGACAAACGGATCGCAAGGCTGTGGCGGCGAGAGGGGCTGAAAGTGCCTATGAAACAACCCAAGAAAGGGCGGCTCTGGCTCAATGACGGATCGTGCGTTCGGTTGCGGCCTGAACACCGGAATCACGTTTGGTCATATGACTTCGTGCATTGCCGCACTGATGACGGAAAGGCGTTCCGCACGCTCAACATCATCGATGAATACAGCCGAGAATGCCTGGCGATCCGCGTCGACAGGAAGCTGAACTCGGGCAACGTCATCGATGCCTTGAGCGACCTGTTCATCCTGCGCGGCATCCCGTCGTTCATTCGGTCTGACAATGGCCCGGAGTTCGTCGCACAAGCCGTGCAGGATTGGATCAAAGCCGTCGGTGCAAAGACGGCTTACATCGAACCAGGGTCGCCTTGGGAGAACGGATATTGCGAAAGCTTCAACGCCAGGTTCCGTGACGAGTTCCTGAACGGTGAAATCTTCTATAGCCTGCGAGAAGCCCAAATCCTGATCGAAGAATGGAGGAAACACTACAACACCAAACGACCCCATAGTGCTCTGGGATATCGCCCTCCGGCTCCGGAAACCATCGTCCAGATAGACCAGAGACCGGTCATGCACTAACTTTCAAATTGGACCACTCAAGTGGGGCTGATCATCCCTACCGAGCGATCGACAAATTCAGCAGAACCCTAGATTTCATGCTGTCTGAACGACGTGATGAAGCGGCAGCGACCGCATTCTTCGCCAGGGTGATCGCCAGCATCAGATGGCCGGACAAGATCGTCATCGACAAAAACGGATCAATGCGTCAGCTCTGTTCAACATGAATTGCCTCCTGGTGATGCATAACTGGTGTTGGTTGATCGACGTCCCGCAGGTGAAATACCTCAATAATATCATCGAGCAGGACCATCGTTTCATCAAGAAAATCACCCGCCCCACGTAGACCTTCAAATCGTTCGATTCGGCCGCAGCCACGCTGGCAGGCATCGAAGCCGCCCACATGATCCGCAAAGGACAATTCGACCGATCAGGGAAGTCCGAGTTTGCACAATTCGCAGAACTGGCTGGATAACTGTGTCCAATTTAAGCCACATCTCGCTTCACCCAAAAGTTTGCGGCACTACTCTTGGGCGCGGCCCAGACGGTGCCCTCTATGCCGCGAATGGTGCGCCCGATGCTGTCAACGATCTGGGCGGTGCTGAGCCCTAATCCGATAGATCGTCCTGTGACAGCTAGGGGATGTTCATACCTGCCATCCTCAGCGCCTCTTCGATTCAGGCCAAGTATCGCCCAAGCGGTAGCCCTCGGGCCAAGGATCATCTGGGTCCAGCATGTGCTGATGCGTACCGGTGATCCATGCGCGGCCTGTGATTTCGGGGATGATCGCATTGGTCTCGCCCAAAGTGGTGGTTTCAACAATCCGACCTTGAAACTCCGAGTTGAGGATCGATCGTGCCATAAACGTTTCTCCAACCTGCATCTCTCCCCGTGCATGCAGCAGTGCCATGCGCGCAGAGACGGCTGTGCCCGTTGGCGAGCGGTCTATTTTGCCGGGCTGGATTGCAACAGCTGCGGACGTCGTGAGATGAATGCCCTCGCGCATGATTGGTCCGGCGAACAGGCAGAACGAGAAGTGCTTCCAGTCAGAATTAGTGGGGTGGTGAAACGTCAACCGGTCATTTGCCGCATTGGTGATAGTCACACCCAGATCCGCCAGTGCCTTTGCCTCGGACGCGACGAGGTCAAACCCAAGGCCCGCGGCGTCGACCACTACAAAACTGTCGCCGCCAAATGCCGTGTCGACGGTAATCTGACCGATCCCCGGCACTTCCAGCGGCACGCCCATGTCACCGGCAAAGGATGGCAGGTTGCGCACGGTAATTCGTTCGGCCTTGCCATTACGGCATTCGGCGCGCACGCGAACCAACCCGCCGGGGGCCTCCAGCGTCATTTCCGTCACTGGCTCTGTCATGGGAATTATTCCGCTGTCCAGCAACACGGTTGAGACGCAGATCGAATTTGACCCTGACATGGGTGGCGTGTCCTCGGGCTCCATAATGATCCAACCCATCTGCGCCTCTGGATGTTTCGGCGGCACCAGCAGGTTCACATGGCGAAATACCCCACCGCGTGGTTCATTCAGGACGAAATTGCGCAGCGTCTCATCTTGCGCAATCCATGTGCGTTGGTCCCATAGGGTATCACCGGGGGGCGGGGCCACGCCCCCGACGATGACATCACCCACTTCGCCTTCGGCGTGGCAGGATACGACGTGAACGGTCTTGGTGCTGCGCATGTCAGATGTCCTTTACCAGGCGCAAGGCGTCATAAATGGCGGCATGGGTGTTTCGTGCCGACACGGCATCGCCGATACGAAACAACTGGAACAAGCCGTCCGGGTTGCGATCGGTGTGTTGCTTGCCCCCGTCGAGAAGTGCGTGGTAATCAATAGCTCCGCCATTGGACGACATCGGCTTGAGATCGAAATACAAATCATCCAGCGGCAGCGTGCCATAGTTCACCACAACCTGATCAACCTCGAGGTCATAGGTGTGATCGCTGTAATCCGTGCCGATTGTAGCGGTCAGTTTATTGCCGTTTCGTGCGACTTCCATCAGACGGCGCGTGACGGTAAATGTCACGTCCTTGTCCTGAAGCGATCGCATGTAAGGAACCAGGTTCATCGCCATCACGTCGGATGAAAAGGTGCGGTCGGGCGTCATGATCTCGACCTGCGAGCCTGCGTTTGCCGCAATTTCGGCGGCCTGCAAGGCGGGGTGGTCGCCGCTTTCGTCATATATCAGTATCTTGTCTGCCGGTTTCGCGTCGCCTGAGATAATGTCCCACGAGGTGACCACATCGGGCTGCTCGCCATCCTGTTCAAAAAGTTCGGTGTTTGGCATACCACCCGTGGCTACGATCACCACATCCGGGTTCAAGTCCAAGACATCCGATGCCTCGGCCCAAGTGTTGAAGTTGAAGGTCACGTCACGCGCGGCACACTGCGCCATGCGCCACTCGATGATGCCGATCATCTCGCGGCGGCGCGGTGATTGGGAAGTCAGCCGAACTTGCCCGCCGGGGTCGGTCGCAGCCTCGAATACGGTCACGTCATGGCCGCGTTCGGCGGAGACGCGCGCGGCCTCCAGTCCCGCGGGTCCAGCCCCCACGATGACAACGTTCTTCTGCTCTTCCGCCTTTGCGATCTCGTGCGGCATGGTCAATTCGCGCCCAGTGGCCGCGTTGTGAATGCACAACGCCTCACCCGCCTGATAAATACGATCCAAACAATAGGTCGCCCCGACGCAGGGACGTATTTCATTCTCGCGGCCCTCGATAATCTTACGCACGATGTGCGGATCAGCCATGTGCGCTCGGGTCATTCCGACCATGTCGAGCAGCCCCACATGCACCGCATGGCGTGCGGTTGCCACATCGGGGATCCGGGCCGCGTGAAAAGTTGGCATGCCCGTCGCCTTGCGCACTTCACCGGCAAAGTCGAGGTGTGGCGCGGATCTCATGCCTTGAATGGGGATCACGTCGGTCATCGCCGGGTCGGTGTGGATACGGCCCCGAATGACATTGAGGAAGTCAACTTGACCCGTCGCAGCAAGGCGTTTGGAAATTTCCAATCCTTCTTCGGGCGTGATGCCGCCCTTTTGTGCCTCATCCGCAGTATAGCGCAGGCCGACGATGAACTCAGGCCCGACGCGCTTGCGGATAGCTTCAATGACATCCAGTGGGAAGCGCATCCGGTTTTCCATTGTGTCGGCCCCGTAAGGCCCAATCAGATCATTGGTCAATGGCGACCAGAATTGATCGAGCAAGTGGCCGTATACCTGCAATTCGATGCCGTCCATGCCGCCTGCTTGCATCCGCTCTGCGGCGTCGGCAAAGTCGCTAATGATCCGCTCAATGTCCCAGTCTTCGATCAACTTCGGAAACGCGTGATGCGCGGGTTCGCGGTGCTTGGACGAAGACACCGAAGGTAGCCAGTCACCCTTGTTCCAGTTCGTGCGGCGCCCCAGATGTGTTAGCTGGATCATGACGGCACAGCCGTGTTCATGCACCGCATCGGTCAGCTTCTGTATCCATGGAACAACCTCGTCCTTGTAAGCAAGGATGTTATTGAACACCGGCGGGCTGTCGCGGCTGACGGTAGCTGACCCTGCCGTCATCGCCAGCGCGACACCAGCCTTGGCACGTTCGGCGTGATAGGCGGCATAGCGTTCTTTGGGCATTCCATCTTGCGGGTAGGCCGGTTCGTGACTTGTGGTCATGATCCTATTACGCAATTTCAGGTGTTTGAGTTGAAAGGGCTGTAGCAGCGGATCGGCGGGCATACGGAATCCTCTTCGTGTCGAATCATTCCTGACATGGGTGTCAGGTTGATATTTTCTCCAATTGACATACCTGTCAAGTTCTTTAACAAGGGCGATATGAATGATGCGTCTCCCTCACGAACACGGGCAAGCCGGGAGATTTGGCTGAATGCGGCCTACGATCTTTTTGTCGCCGAAGGGATCGAAGCGGTAAAAATCATGCCGCTTGCCAAAAAGCTGAACCTGACACGAACGGGGTTCTATTGGCATTTCAAAAACCTTGCTGAGCTTCATGACGCAATAATCGACATATGGCAGACCCGAAATACGGGCATAATTATTGAACGCTGCAAGACCCCTGCTCAGAGCCTCTGTGCAGCGCTTTTTAATCTGATTGATTGCTGGATCGACAATAACCTGTTTGATGCGCCACTCGATCTCGCGATCCGAAACTGGGCGCGCAGTGATGCCAGATTACAGGCGCTGATCAAACAGTCAGACGATGATCGACTGGAAGCAGTCAAGGCGTTGTTTGAGCGGTTTGGCAGGACTGGTGAGGCCGCCCATTATCGCGCCCTGACCGTGATCTTGACCCAAACGGGTTACTACTCGATGCATGTGTCAGAGCCTCGCCTGCAGCGCGCGATCGCGGGGTGCCATTATGCGGAAATATTTGCTGGAGAGGCACCAAGTCAATTGGAAATGGATGCTTTTTTGGACCGTCATCGCTGAACAACCTCGCTAGTTCTATCGCAATTGGGGGTCCAACGCCTGTCCTCAGGATCCGTATTTGCGGTCGAACCCGACTGATGACGGAATCGTATCATAAGGGGTTTTTCGGTGCCTTTTCAGGATTTCGAGCACTGTGTTCTTGTTGATTCCGAGATCCCGGGTAATCCAGCGATATGATCGGCCGTCTGTCACGGCCTGAATGACCTTCGGAGCGAGCTTGTCGGACTTTGGACGCTGTCCTGGTTGGCGGCCCAATTTCTTACCCCTGGCGCGGGCGGCGGCAAGTCCGGATTTGACACGCTCACTGAGCAGGTCGCGCTCAAACTGGGCGATCCCGGCCAGCACCCTACAGATGGCCAAGGTCCGCTTCGAGCCCATATTTCCAGATGATGCGTGTTCTATGAACGGCAGAGAAACAGCTTAGAATCAATTTTTGAGCAACAACATGACCTGGTCCGTTTCAGATCTCCGTCGCGACGCGTGAGGCACTTGGACAATTAGTGAATTATCTGTGCTGCAGGATGTGCTGTGCATAGCGGTCAGCGACCCGGACGAAAGCGCATCTTCGATCAGACACAAGTGCCCCATTAGCACGCCCGCTCCAGCCTTGGCTTCTTCAACGGCCAGGCTATAAAGCGAAAACTGCGGGCCGCTTTGGCTGTTTCGAATTTGAACGCCAGAGTTCTTTGACCACATGGACCAGTCGTGTGCCCATGTCTGGTCGTGCAGGAATGATATGCCCTCAAAGTCCCGATCTACCTGAATACGCTTCAGTAGCGAGGGCGCGCAGACGGGGGCAATCTCGTCCCGGCAAATGCAGATTTGGTTCGCAGAGCCATCCGGTATCGCAAAGAAGATCGACAGATCGAACAGTTCGCGCGACAGGTTTGGCGGGTTTTCCATCGCGGTGACCGAGAAGTTGATTTGCGGGAAATGCTCTCTGATATTACGAAGGCGTTTGGGCAGCCAAAGCTGAGCAATCGACGGCAAGGCTGCGATATGAAAATCGGCATTCGGTTTGAGGTTGCGCAGGGTGTGGGTGGCGTTCGACAGGGCATCGAACGCCGCGGTGAAGTCCGCCAAAAGAGCTTGCCCACCTTGGGTCAACTCAACCCCTTGGGCATTCCTTCGAAAAAGCAGCGTATCCGCCCAGCTCTCTAACGTTTTGATGTGCTGGGAAATTGCCCCCGGCGTAACGTTCAACTCTTCCGCAGCCCCGACAAAGCTGACGTGACGGGCCGCCGCTTCGAAGGCGCGCATGGCGTTCAGTGGTGGTCCTATGGGGCGTTTCGGGGCGACACTCATTTCATAGCCTTAGTTTTTCTACGGCAAGAAATAGCAAATCTGCTTTGCACTGTCACTGACCAGCCTGCAAGATTGGGGCGAAGATGGAGGAAAAAAGTGACCCTTGCACAAAGAAACTGGGTGCCCGGCACCAGCGAAACACTGGTTCAGGACATCGCGTCTAAAGCCGCGTCCACATCGTCCGAAAACCTTCTTGCCCGAATCGAGCAACTTGCTGAGCAGAACCGCCTGATCCATGAGGAAGAGTGCTTCAACCTTAACCCTGCAACCAATGTGATGAATCCAAAAGCCGAAGCGCTCTTGGCATCGGGCATCGGTTCACGTCCGTCATTGGGCTACCCCGGTGATAAGTATGAAATGGGGTTGGAAGCGATTGAAGAGATCGAAGTTATCGCTGCGCAGCTTTGTGCTGAAGTCTTTGACGCCCAATTTGCAGAGGTACGGGTCCCATCCGGGGCGATTGCCAATCTCTACGGGTTTTTGGCGACCTGCAAAACCGGTGACACAATCATCGCGCCGCCGGCTTCCATTGGCGGGCATGTGACCCACCATTTGGCGGGTTGTGCTGGTCTCTACGGTCTGCGAACCATCGAGGCCCCCGTTAACGCCGATGGCTATACTGTCGATTTAGATCAGTTGCGGGCGTTAGCGTGGTCACAAGGCCCCAAGCTGATAACCATCGGAGGCAGTCTGAACCTGTTCGAACACCCGGTGGCCGAGGTGCGCGCAATTGCCGATGAGGTTGGGGCGAAGGTCATGTTTGACGCGGCTCATCAATGCGGGATTATTGCAGGCCGAGCGTGGTCGAATCCTTTGACCGAGGGCGCACATTTCATGACGATGAGCACTTACAAAAGCCTCGGCGGCCCGGCGGGAGGGTTAATCGTTTCGAACGATGCCGAGATTGCTCAGGCCCTTGATGCCATTGCGTTCCCCGGTATGACAGCAAATTTCGATGCAGCAAAAACGGCTGCTTTGGCCGTCACCATGCTGGATTGGAAGGGTTTTGGCCAAGCCTATGCAAAGGAAATGATCGCTATGTCGCAAGCATTGGCAGCGGCGCTGGATGCGCAGGGGGTTCCTGTCTTTGCCGGCGCGAATGGGTTCACCAACTCCCACCAGTTCGCCGTTCTGGCTGAGCCCTTCGGCGGCGGTCAAACAGCGTCGATTCTGCTACGTAAGAAGGGGTTCCTGGCGTGTGGCATTGGCCTGCCCGTTTCTGCGGTTGACGGGGACATGAATGGCTTACGGATTGGCACCCCTGAATTGGTTCGCTGGGGCCTCACATCCCGCGATGCAGACCGTTTGGCGCAGCTGATCAGGCGCGGCCTAAGCGGCGAGACAATTGCAGGGGAAGTCTCATCCTGGCGCAAGGATTTCTCAAAGTTACACTTCGTGCATTGACGAGTAATGCGGTCACTGGCTTTCTCGAAGCAAATGGCCGCTTTGCCCTGTGTGGATGGCTCCCTTTTTGCAAGCCCTTTTTCGGTGATTGGTTTTGTCAGAAGCAGTCTTGTGTTCGGCCTATTGGCGCGACGCACATGGCCGCTGGCCCTGATAGTTTCCACCAACCAAGTCCCATTCCGCACATCGAACAGCAAGCGTTCTGGACAAAGCGTGGGGCGTCTTGGTTTTTGGGCTGACAAAGTTCCATCACGTCATTGGTCTTGCAAACTCCTGTTGTAGGTTCCTGTGTTTAGACGGTTCTCACTTTGTAGGGTTCATTCCGGGTCAGTACAGCCCCGATCATGCGGGCGGATTTGTTGGCCATAGCAACAACCGCCACTCTACTTGGCTTAACCTCCTGCGTGTCCGCTTCGGAGCCGTAGCGTGAAAGATCGCGAATTAGCTTGCGGTGCTATCCCCGGAAATTGTCAGCCTGTAGACCGGAAATATAGTGCTTGAGCACGGAGAAACTAGCGCGGCGAGGAAAGACCCGGTTATCGACCCCAAGGCCGTCGTCCTGCATTTGAGGGTGATCCATTTCTCGCTGCTCGTAGCGTGCGTGGGACCCTATATCCTCGTGACTGCGGGAGGGCTTGAAGAAATCAACCCCGGTCGGTCGCAGCTTGCCGAAATCGTCGCTGTGATAGAGCGATGGCAGCCGGGGTGGGTAGAGAACGCAGCCCGGGGTAAGCGTAATCAGTCGACGACACTCGAAATGCCGTCCAATCACGCCGCTGGCCCGATCCGTCTGAGTATAGGCCAGCCCTGGACACTCCTACCGCTCCAACAGGGAGTGCTCGATCTGGCCAATCCGGGCGCACAGATCGGCCCGTTGGACCCCAATGGACCACTCTGGTCTGCACTGGCAGAGCCTAAGCGCCGCGATATGCAGCTCTTGCCTGTGCCAAGGACCGAGTTTGTCTCTGACGTTTTTCCGCTCAATCTGCCCGCACCACAGACGCTAAAGGATTTCGAAAGCTACTGGAACGCGCTTGGGCGGATCAAGCTGACACTGACCGAAGCGAGTTGGATATTTCCAGACACCATGGGTCCGAAGTCTGGCGAACTTGGCACGCTGCCCTTTGCCCAGACGCAAGGCGCAAATGGCATAACCGTCTTCATGCGGCTGGAGCCGATCGCGGATGCGCAGCAAGAAGTTTTGAGGTAAAGGGTAAATCCACCTTAATCCTGATCCATGCAACACAGTCGGTTGCGGACAAATTTTAGAAAAGTCTGGTTTAATTCACACCGGAGCTGAAGCAAATTCGCACGCTGCGTGGTCCCAAGTACGGGTTCGTCGGCCCGCGCTACATGGATGTGGGCACTGACGGACTTCTCGTCGTCGCGGATCAGGATGCGCATCGCATCGCGAAGATCGAACCCCTTGGCGGCGAAGCCTTAGGCGTGATCGGAACGGGCTTGCCAGGCAAAGGCCCAAACCTTTTTGATGATCCCGAAGGGGTCGCGATCCGTGGCGCAGAATACTTCTTCGCAGACAGCGACAACAACCGGATCGTAAGATACGTTGTGGCAATCTACTAGGCCAGGGGCAGCGACGGAGGTTCTGATAAAGTGGGCGCCCCCGATTAATCTAAAACCGCATGGCCGACACCAGCTTCTGCTACCCGAAGAATCGTCGGCATTGGCACCGTAAACTTAACTGGCACAGGCTAGCGAGTTGGTTTTGTCGCAAACCTGCACTCAACCACAGTGTATCCCTTTATTGCTGAATATCTACAGGCCACCGTGATTTGATTGAATATTCAACCGGCAATGAAATCAATGTGTCATGTTTGGCGATGGCATCAATGTGCTGATTGCGCTGTGCATTCTCGCCATGGACAGCGCTCTTCGGAGGTGGGATAACGATCTCCATTTCAGGCCCAAACCTCTCCACCAGACAGTCTACCACGCCCTGGCCGTCATACGCACCATCCGCCAGAAACAGGCTCACGCCGGCATCAACAACAGTCATCAAATCTGGCAGCGCCGTTTCATCGCCCACATGCTCAGTGGCCAGCTCGGAAGCGGCGATATCGCCGGTTTCCGGATCAAGGGGGATATGGAGCTTGCGCCATGTCTTGCGGGCCTTCCTGACGCCGTGCTTTTCTTCATGCCAGCCGTCGTCGCCACGCACTTTCAGACCCGTGCAGTCCACAATGAGGGTGATTGGCTGACCTGCAGTTCGCCGACTTTGCGTGATCCTCAGCCCTTTGCCGCGTCGCGACGGGGTCGAGAAATCCGACACCGCAAGATCCATACCCATCAACCTGGCAATCGACCGCATGAAACCCTGTGCTTGCCAGAGCGGAAGTCGAAACACGACCCTCAGGGTGAGGCAAATCTCGATTGCCAGATCAGAGTAACGCGCCTGGCCACCGCGTGTCTTGCGACGTGGTGACCTCCAGTTCTGCATCCGCTCATCAGAAACCCAGATCTTCACATCGCCCCGCTGCCGGAGGCTTTCGTTGTATTCCGAACAGTTCGTTACCCGGTACTTTGCCTTGGGAAACTTGTCGCGACGGGCATCATTGAATTTGTATGGCATCCACGACATCTCACAGAAAGGAAAGTGCAAGAGCTAATCCGGGAAGACGATCCGTGCAACAAGGTCCACCGATATCAATCTTCTGACCGATCTTGGCCTTGCAAGTCGGCAAAGTATTTTTCACGCGCAATGCATCTGTTTTGTTTCGGCGCCCGATTTATGGGGTGAAGCACTCAATCGAGGCTTCGTATTATTGCTAGGAGATTAGAAATGTCCAAGATCACCCGACCTGAATTACCACAACCCTTTTTGACCTTTGCCACGGAAACCGCACGGTTCGCAAACGCCACAAAATTAATGCCGTTCAGCGATGACAGCGAGATCGGCCTTTCGACGGCGGCCGACAAGCTTGCCACCGTGGTCAAATCCCTGAACTCCAGGCTTGGCGCCTCGGTCAAACCCAGCGATGCAAATATTAGCGACCTGGGTGAACGCGTGGCACCCGCGATCGAAACGCTTGAAACACTTGTCGACGTATTTTGCCAGGACGCCGAAAGCGGAGCGACTTCACTTCCAGACCTGGACGACATGGCGGTGTTCATGGGGTTCCTCGGACAAAGTGAGGACTCGCTGTTCCGCGTGCTGGAATTGACACCCGCCGCGTTGCAGGTTCGCCCCACGCAAGAACGGGCCGAGTTGATCGAGTGCCTTGCCTCTTTTGGTATCCCACGCGCTGATGTCGGGCTACATCCGCCGGTTATGATAAAGATCATCATCATTCTGGTTACGGTCGTCGTGTTTTTGCGCCGCCGCGACACGGAATTTCTGGTGATCACGATTGTGAACGTTCTGATCCTGATCGACCGCCGCGGACAAGGCGGGCTCAAGCTGCCAGGCACGGGCGGCACGTCCCAACCTGGCACGCCGCCAACCGGGCCGGTCACGACCCCAGTCACGCCGCCCCCTGCCCCGCTTGTGCCACCAGTTCCGCCGGTTGATCCTTGCGCGGCGCTTGGTGTCAGAGACTTCATAATTGGCGGCAGTGGCACGACCGAGCAGGCGGCCCTGAACAACGCGATTGCGAACGCCATGCTTGAAGCCCAGAGGCGCTGCAGTCCCAACTGCCGTGCTCGGATCTTGGGCATTACGAGTGAACGTGCTACGCTGATTGGTGATGCGGCAAATCCGTTCCGTACCGCGCGTAGGTTCCTATTCCGTTGCGAAAAGCCGTAAGCTTAGCGGAATTGCAGCATCCCGGCCGCGTGTCGGGGTGCTGCCATTGATCTAGTCAAGTTGCCGGTTTTTGCGTACCATAGACGTAGCGACCGGAGACCGGAATGGGCCAGCTTGTGCACCGCGAAGAGCCATCGCTTGAAGATCTTCTCAGCCAGACATCCACTGGGGACATGGCAGCCTTCAAGGCGCTCTACGACCGGACAGCCAGGCTTCAGCTCGCTATTGCCAGACGCGTGTTGTGTCGTGACGACCTAGCCGAGGAAGCGGTGCATGACGCGTTTGTCTCGATCTGGCACAGCGCTGAACGTTTCCTCCCCGACGATGGATCAGCCATGGGCTGGATCTGTACGATTGTCCGGCGGCGTGCCATAGACAGGTTGCGGGCGAGCCCTTGGTTGCACCGCGAAATCGCGACGTTGCCCGACGACACGCTCCCGTCGCAGACTGTTGGTTCCGAAGAGAGGCTGGCCTTAGAACAATGCCTGGGCGAACTCGCACCGCATGTTCGTTTGGCGATCCGCCTTGCTTATCTCTATGGTATGACCCACAGCGAGTTGAGCCAGAGTCTGGATCTGCCGCTAGGGACATTAAAAAGCCAGCTTCGGCGGGGCTTGATTGCGTTGAAGGAATGTCTGACCAGATGAGTGATCGTGAAACAAAATCCAATGGCGCGCAGAGCTCAGACGCTGCGTTGCGATATCTGGGACTGGATGATGCCGACAACGCGCAGGACGCACCTACCGAGTCCGAAATTCTGGCTTGGGCAGATCGCTTCTTGGCGTTTGAAACCGACGAGGCCCCGCCACCGCCCGCGTCGTTATGGGAGTCAATTGCCCAACAGGTTGCTGTCGCCCCCGGGATACGCACCGTCCACCCTGGCGACGGCGTTTGGGAAACCCTGGGCGACGGGCTGCGCCGCAAGATCGTGCACATAGATCCCGACACCGGATGTGCGAGTTACTTTCTGGAACTTGCCGCAGGCAGCCAACTGCCTGCGCACGAGCATCCTGTGGATGAGCACTGTGCCGTGCTGGAGGGAACGCTTAGGATCCGTTCCCAAGTATTCGGGGCGGGCGCCTACCAATTTTCGAAAAGCGGTCACCCTCACCCACCGATCACCGCCGAGACCCGCGCCTTGGTTTTCATATACGGACCGACCTGACAACTTCCGACCATATCAGACATTCGCGCGTGTGCCGTTCTGGCAGCGGGTGAGGGTTATCGTAACGAAGCTGCCGTATGTTGCATAAGCAAGCTTTTGTTATTGAATGGTTTTATTTGCGTGCCACTAGCTAAGCCCCTGTTTTTGTTCAGTATGGTCCTCACAGGTCCTCATCGCATGTGATTTACAGCTCCTTGAGTGTTGATTGCGCCATTTTTACCTGGGTTTCTGCGCCGCTCAAGATCAAAGGTGATGGTGCCTTTAAGGTTGATGTGCGCGTGAGCAATTGGGGCGATGTGGCGCATGTGGTCCTGGGAGCGATCCCAGTCAGAGCGTCTGATGGCTTGGTCGTATCGATGCTCATTCCAGGCATGGCGACATTTGTGAGCAGAGTTAGTGCGCTTGAGATTGCGGTCATCTGCTCACGGGTTCGTCCGCGTCGCGGGGAGATTGGGCCGTTGTGGATTACGCGTTGGAGCACGGGCATGGATTCGATTTGGCTTAGGAGACGCTGTATTTCTTGCCGGAACGCAGGCCTTCCAAAATAGTCACAAAGAAACACCGACCGCTGGAGCTTTCCGAGCGCCTCCCCAGCGTTGTAGACTGGCATGCCGATTGATGCGGAACTGTGACGCTCTCCTGACCTTCCCTGCGTTGGTGTTCACGGGAGTTCCCACCATTGCCGCCAATGCAACAAGTGCGGTGGCGGTTTTTCCTGGCTATCTCAGCGGTGCACTGGGGGTTTTGAAAGAGCTGCGGGAAATTCCGTTCCGCCAACTGATTATACTTCTGGCCTTGTCGCTGTTGGGGGGGTGTTTTGGGATCTCTGTTGCTGCTGGTGACACCTGCGAGCGTCTTTTCCGCCTTTATTCCGTGGCTTCTGGGATTTGCAACCCTTGTATTTGCTCTTGGCAATCGAATTTCGGCGTGGTCAGAGCGAAATGTCAAAGCCGAAGGCTTCACAGGAAATTTTGCGACTTTGTTGGTTTGCGTTTATGGAGGTTACTTCAACGGAGGTCTGCGTATCGTCCTGCTTGCCTTGTTTTCCGCATTGGGGATGCGCGACATCAACCTGATGAACGGGCTCAAGAATGGCATGTCCTTCGTAATTTCCGGCGTGTCAGTCGTAACGTTTGCATTGGCAGGTATCGTCTATTGGCCTCAGGCCTTATTGATGATGGCTGCCGCAACCATTGGCGGCGATAGCGGTGCCATCGTCGCGCGGCGCCTGTCGGCAAGCGCAGTGTGCGCAATCGTTGTTTGCATCGGCGTCGCCACGACAATTGTGTTTGCGATCAGAGACACATAGATCGGCCCATAAGAGACATTCATCGTAAGTGCCGCTGCCGCACTGCAACTTCACCGAACCGGTCTTTCGCTGCGCTCGCAAGATCGTTCGCCATGCGAACTCACAGATCGCGGACCAAGCGGACCTTCGATCAGGTCAATTGTGTCGTATCTTACAAGCCCGAACGCGTCTAACCAGTAAACGGCACAAACAAGCACTTCACCTCGCGCCGCACCCCCTTGATGGCGGCCTCAGTTTCGCTCATCCAGGGCCGTGCTTCAGATCGCACGCAAGCATGGATTTTCCCGTCCATTGACGGTTGCAACCGCGGGTCACCGTAAGCCACGAGTTCAGCAACCCCTTCGACCCGAAAGCCGCCCCTCTCTTCTGTCACTTTGAGTCTGTTCTCCGAACAGTCGGTCTCCGGACAACATTTCGGTGGAATCCAATCCCCGGCAACCCCGGGCGGCGCGATCCAGGCCCAAATCACTGCACCCACGAGGGCGGCTTTGAAATTTGCAGGAATGGCATTAAAATGAATTATGGGTGTTGACATACCAGCACCTCGGACAATGTATAATCATGATTAAATTGACCGAAATTACTGATGAAAAGTCCCGAAACTCTCACGATATTTCGGCGAAATCAGATCAAGCGATTTTTCTGAACGGCAGGCGTTTCGATGCGTCGACCAAAACGCTTTTCGCCACCGACGGCGCCCCCCTGACGCTCAGAGCGCAATCGATGGAGGTCCTCGCTGCTCTTGTCGAGAATGAAGGCACACCGGTTACCAAGGAAAAGCTCTTTGAAAGAGTCTGGCCCGATGCCCATGTTACCGACGACAGCCTTGTCCAATGTATCGCCGACATCCGGCGTGCGCTGGGTGACGACGACAAGACGCTGATCCAAACCCTGCCCAAAATCGGTTACCGACTCGCAATATACGCACCGACACCGCGCGTGCGCCTCGGCGCCCTGCCGCTTGTCGCGGGCTGCCTGGCGATGATAGCGGCAGCCCTGTGGTTGGTTTGGCCTACGACAGAGACGCCGATACTGCCTGAAAAACCCCGCATCGCAGTTTTGGCCTTTGACGATTTCTCGACTGGCGACGACAAAGGCTATTTGTCCGACGCTGTTGCCGAAGGGCTCATTACCGAGCTGGCACGGTTCCCGGCCATGGGCGTTATTGCCCGCACATCGTCCTTTTCCTACCGTGATACCGCCGCCGACATAGATACCATCCGCGACGAGCTACGTGTTCACTATGTCCTTGAAGGCAGTCAGCAAAAATCCGGAAATCGCCTCAAAGTCACAGTCCAACTTATCGACACGCGGTCCGGGGACCACGTCTGGGCCGAAAGGTTCGACCGTGGACTTGAGGATTTCTTCGTCGTTCAGGAGGAGATCGTGCGCGCGGTCGCGGCGATCGTGAATGACATAGTGGTCTTCAGGCCGCTGCCCGAGAGCGATCTTGCCCAGGTCACAGCTTACAACTATTTCCGCCAATCCATCGGCAACCCCGACAGCCGCGAACAGGTCGAAAAGCGGCTTGAGCTGGGGCGCATGGCCTTGGAGGTCGATCCCGATTCAGTCTGGGGTTATCTCACCATGGGTTGGGGCCATCGCCACATGGCAGTCTTCTACTCGACACCTGAAGAAAAACCCGTCCACCTGGCCGAAGCTAAGAAATACGCGGATATGGCTGTGGAAATCGCACCTCAGAACTATATAGCCTATTGGTTGCGTGCGCGGGTCGAAGCTGAATATGGCGATCACAAAGCGGCGATCAATACTTATGATCAGGGCATCGCGGTTAATCCTTCTGCAGCTAACATGCTTGTCGGCAGCTCTTCTCCCCGCCTGTACATGGGTCAATTTGAGGACGCGCTTGCCATCATCGACAGTGCTTTGGAGCTTGATCCAAAACATACCAGTTGGTTCCACTGGCAACGCGCCTGGGCACTGTGGGAACTGGACCGATGCGAAGAAGCACTGGACGCGTTTGGCCGCATGTCCAAGATCCCCAACGCCGCACGGCGGATGCATGCAGCAACCCACGCATGTCTCGGGAACAAGGAAGAGGCCTCCGCTTCACTCAAGGTCTTTCTTGACGAAAACCCGAACGCAAATCTCAAGGATGAACGCGCGAAATCCGAAGTCACCTGGCCCAACCCGTCATCGGTCGAGAAATGGCTGAAACATATGGAAATCGCCGGAATGCCCGCGGAGTGAGTCCTCTTTCAGATGTTCGTGCCTTAACGCGGTTAGAACTTCTGCGAATCCAACCAACTCCTCAATAGAGCCGGTAAATCTACCCACTCGACTCACTACCCGGTGAGGAAATCACTTGTCCGCTTTGGTCTCATCCGAACCGCTACTGCGGCACGAATGTGGGTCCGGTCCGGGCTGGCGAACGGCAAGCGCCGCCCGCCAACGTGGTTCAGATGTCGATTTGCTCGGCAATGCTCAGCGCATCTTCAAGTTCGACGCCAAGGTACCTGACGGTACTGTCAACCTTTGTGTGTCCGAGCAGAAGTTGAACCGATTTGAGATTACCGGTTTTCCGATATATCTCCGCGGCTTTAGTCCGGCGCAGGGAGTGGGTGCCGTATCCACTGGGTTCCAGCCCGATAGAGGCAACACAATCCCGCACCAGTCGGCCATATTGGCGCGTTGAGATATGCGGGCGGTCATGAAACCGACTGGGAAGCATGAAACGGCAGCCGATCATTTCCGGTGATTTGATCCATGCAGCAATGGAACCCCGCGTGTTTTCAGAGAGTTCGAACTGAACGAGCCGCTTGGTTTTGCTCTGGATCACGGACACCCTTTCGCGGGCGAGATCATCCCTCACCAGGTCTGTGACGGACAGTTTCACCAGATCGCATCCGCGAAGTTTGCTATCAATTGCCACGTTAGACAGCGCAAGATCGCGCAGATTGTCCGCTAGTTCGAGCCGCGCGCGGATTGCCCAGACCTGCTTCGGCAACAGTGGCCGTTTCTGGCCTATGATCCGGCCCCTGTTCCAGGCTCAACGTTTCGGGGTAACAACGGGAAGTTGGACTCTTGGCATGGTCTGCCCTCCAACCCTCCCGCCAAGCCTAGACATCAGCACCGCGCTGACGCCTAAATTTTACCGGCGGTTTGAATAGCCGTTGTCCGGTTGTTTGTTCTTTGGGAAACGCCGCAGATGCATTGGGCCGGTTCGAGCCCAATTTGCGAAGTGCTGCGCTGCCTGCGAGTTTCGGCTTTCCCAGTGGCGACACAAAACTCACCAAAATCAGTCAGGATGAAAGTCGCGTCGATTGCACCCAGATTCTAATACGACCGCGATCCAGTTGACCTTTGCATGCAGGCCACGTTCGCGAAGCCAATTATCCTGAAGGCGATAGGCCGCCTCTTCCTGAGCACCGGGACAATAGTAGTGCCAGGCAACCTGTCGGGCATGTACGAGTTCGTGAAGGAGAACGCTTGCGTCGTGTGAATTTTTTCGGTCCCAGGGCAGTATCAGATAGATCGTTGACGATTCTGGGTCAAAGAGCCCCCGCGTTTGCACAAAACTGGACGCCGACGAGCCTTGAACGGATACCGCGTAAGACGCGCTAATGAATTCTATCGTCGGGCTTGTCTCCGGGCGTTGGAAGGCCGTGTTTTGATCGAGCCATGTGTCGAGCACCTCTACCAATTCTGTGATGCTGTCCGTGTTTCGCCATTCCGGTTCCGGATCGAGACGCACGATTGCGTCGGCCCAGGCAGAACCAGAAAACATCATCTGTGCCACCAACCAAAGGCCGGCGGGAGCAGGGCCAAGCATAACGCTCTCCATAGTCGTTTTTTGAAACTCTTTGAAAATATGCTAGGCTCGACACAAGGATCGCGCAAAAGACGATTTTTCATGTTGGCATGAAAGGAATTCACAACCTTTGGGACGAAAGCTTCCACCTTTTGCCGCAGTTCGTGCTTTTGAAGCGGCAGCCCGGCACTTGTCGTACACAAAGGCCGCTGACGAGCTTTGCCTTTCACCCTCTGCGATCAGCCATCAGGTCCGATCCTTGGAGGAATATCTCGACACCAAGCTGTTCGAGCGTTGCGACAATATGATGCAGCTAACCCTGACAGGGACTGCCTATGCGGGGAAAATGACGTCGCTTCTCGACGTCTTCGAGGTAAGCACCTTGGACGCCGCTGATACCGCAAACCAATCTCTTCGAGTTCTTTGCACGCCCGGTTTTGCAGCACGTTGGCTTGTGCCGCGACTCGACCGGTTTTCGGAACCATCGGCAATTCGGCTTCGCGTCTCTGTAGGCGCTCCATCGACAGACTTTCAGGCGAATGATGCCGATGTCGTGATCGGTTGGGCCGACGACCCCGTTGCGGGTGCCGAAGTTTTGCCTTTGATGCAGTCTGGTAGATATCCGGTTGCAGCTCCAAGCTTCGTAAGTGAGCACAGGATCAAGACACCGGCAGACTTGGCCAATGTCACATTGATGCACGACGAAACCATGGACCAATGGGCGGAATGGTTTGCCGCGGCTGGGGTGGAACCACCGAACATTCCATGTGGGCCGGAGTTTCCAAACTGTGAGCTTGCAACATCAGGCGTCGAACAAGGTCTCGGAGTCTCGCTTGCCTATGACATCATGGTTCGTGAGACAGTCGCGTCAGGTCGCCTCGTTCGCCTGTTCGAGGCGGTCACCTTGCCTTTCGTCATATACTCATTTGTATGCCAACGCAGCCGCGCGTCTGACCCATTGATTGCTGCGTTTCGAGAGTTTGTGTTCAACGAAGTCGAGGCCGACGGGCGACCGCCCATTGCTGTCGTCGCGGAGTAGTCAGAGTACTTTCCTCCAAAACAGCCATTGGAGCAAACGCAGCGAATGCTCACTTTGTCCGGGTTGTGTAAGTTCGAGCGGCTTCAGATTTTGCACATGCGGCGAATGTCGGCAATGCGGGCTGCGGCCGCAGCATATTGACCCATTGGCCAACGGCAGGAATGGGCCGGTCCTCGCATAGAAAAGCCTCTGCGAGACGGCATGAACGATGCGCCTTTGTTGATTACTCGACCGTCTCCGAAGCTCTTCCGAAGGACGTAGTCTGCTGCGTGACGGTCTGTTCGACCTCCTCTACAAACCAACGAATTGCTGGATTGAATTGCCCCCGCTCATGCCAGAGCAGGTAGTAGGGAAACTCCGCCCCTGACCTGAAGGGCACCGACACGATGCCGGAGAATGAGGAGAGTTGAGCACCCAAACGTGATGGAGCGGCTGCAACGGCGTCACTGTTTGCGACGTGGAAGGGCATGGAGGTGAAGAAAGGTACAGACAACATTGCCGGGTCACCATTGCTGGTCGCGCGCATGACAGTATCCGCGCGCAACCGATCAACTGTTGGGTAGCTGAATTCAATCTGTCGGTACGGTGTGATATCTGGTGGCTCCAGAAAACCCTTCTGCGCAGCAAGCTCATGCAATGGATGACCCTCACGTATGAGAAGGACGTAGCTGTCGGTAAAAAGTTTTTTGACAATCAGATCACCCTTCACTTTGAGCCCGGCGTAAAAGACAAAATCAATTTCGCCGTCCTGAATTGTCGAAAAACTGCCTGGTACCAACGGTGTTACATCCACTCTAACATGTGGCGCGATCGTCGCCAGCCGATCGACAAGCGGCCCAACGATGCAGGCCGCAGCATAGTCGGTACCAGCAATCCTAAAACGCCGACTTGAATGGGCAGGGTCAAACCGAGGTGGCAGAAATACCGCTTCGACTGCGTGGATCGCCTCAAGCACCGGTTCCTGAAGCGACAGGGCGTGATCCGTCAACTGATACCCTGCCTGAGTTCGGATTAACAATGGGTCGGCAGTCAGATCCCGAATGCGTGCAAGAATGCGACTTGCCGCGGGTTGACTGATCTCAAGCAGTTCAGCCGTTCGGGTTACGCTGCCAGTCTGCAACAGGATTCGAAGAAATCGCAAAACGCGAAAATCCATCGAAGCTAAATCAACATTCTGTTTTTGCATGACCAGCATGCTATTTGCGTCATTTTGATTATGTCAAGCTGCGTACATTTAGATCTCATCGAAATTGAACACAATGAGGAACCCCCATGAGATTTGTCCAGTTGGCTTTCACAGCCGGAGGCGTCGTTTTTGCGGCCGCCGTAGCCCATGCCGATGTATCGACCGAAACGCACGACCTGAACCAAGACGGAGTCGTGACGTTTGAAGAAATGCTTGAGTATCACCCTGCGGGAATTGATCGGACCCAGGAGTTTATAGATCGTCACAGAATTATTTTCGATGGCGCAGACACGAACGGTGACGGCGTCGTCGACGCGAGCGAAAACCAGGGTATCGGTGCCGGAAAGACGAAGGTCAAGGGCGCCAAGAAATCTTGAGGTACCAAGTCGTCAGCACCGAGGCTGATAGAACAAACGATGAATTCCAGCCTCAACAATGCACGTAATCCCCTGAGATTGAGGGAGAAGAAAATATGCACACAACCCGCCGAAATTTAGCTGGGCAGATTGTACTCTGGGGTGCCGCAGCAGCAATACCAGCAACCATACCTAAGTACGCCACAGCACAAACGAGTGCGTCTGGCATGTACGAGATACGCGATGTGACATTCCCCAGTGGCCCAGAGACGCTTGCAGGTAAACTCTTCCTGCCTGCAGGCGAGGGTTCGCATCCTGGGGTGACGATCATGGGACCCGTGGCATTTGTAAAAGAGCAATCACCAATTCAATACGCCACAAGGCTGGTGCAACAGGGCCTTGCGGTTTTGATCTTTGATCCGCGCAATCATGGCGCCAGTTCCGGCGAGCCGCGCCGGTTTGAATCCGGTGAGGCAAAGATCGAAGACCTTCGCGCTGCGGTCGATTTCGTTAGTGATCAGGATGGGATTGACCAAAGCCAACTCCATCTCCTTGGTATTTGTCAGGGCGTGAATTGGGCGATTGAAGCTGCGGCACAGGACGAGCGGGTCGCGTCGCTTGGAATTGTTGCCGGTCACTACCTGACCCCCGATACCGCGATCATGTATCTCGGCGATGCGACGTCGGTCGAGGCACGCATGAACCGGTCAGCAGCGGCGGCCGCGAAGTTCTCCGAGACCGGTACGGTGGACTATATTCCAATAGTCGGTTCCCCCGAAGCCCTGTTGACAGCCACGGCCGTCGCCGAGTGGTATCTGCCATGGGACAACGAAGCGCCGTGGTTTCTCCATCGCGGTGGTTGGGAAAACCGGATTACAGCAATGAGCGAAGCGGGAATTTGGGGCTGGCAGATCAGCGACGCGGCATCGCGCCTCACATTGCCGGTTCTCATGGTTCACGGTGACAAAGCCGCCAGCGGCCCGGATATTCCGAAGCGAATCTATCAACAGATCCCTTCGGCACAAAAAACACTTCACTGGGTCGATGGTGCCAATCAGCTTCAATTCTATGAGGACCCGCTGACCATCGACCGTGTCGTTGCGACTCTTGGTCCGTATTTCCGAGGTGAGCAGATCAACCTTTAACGCTGCCCCGATAGGCGGTGATCACGAGCCATCCACAAGTTCTGGTTCGTGATCAACCGAAATGGGCCACCCCCCTTGGCCTGGATGGCAGATAGTATCAGAGAAAGTTTTGACAATGATAAAATGCTTGAGCGCCTTGATAACTTTGACGATTGTTCAACCTGTTGCCGCGGAAGAGATCCTGGTCAGTGGCCTGCCGTCCTTCACCGAAGCAATCCTGCCTTTGGGGGCAGACGTCTACGCGATTTATATTGGCCCTGGCGGACCTGGTGAAGAATTTGGGTCCCAAGAAACCAATGGCGGATTATATAAACTCGGACCGAGCGGTGCACATGTGAGCATCACTCTTTCCGATGGCGAAGGTCTCCGCAATCCCACTGGGTTGGTTGAACTAGGCGATCAAATCGTCCTTGTGGATGGCAATCAAGTCATCTCTCTTTCCCATGAAGGCGAGGTCAATTGGCGCAAGAGCCACGACGAAGAAGGTGTCTTCTTCTACGATATCGAAGTGCTGAACAATGCTACATTGCTTGTCAGCGATTTTGGGCGTGGAGGATTTGTCACTGTGTCGGCAAACACCGGTGATATTCAACCGGCTCTGGATGATGTCCAGATCAATGGTCTTGCCAGATTCGAGATTACCGACGACCAAATCTATGCGGTGTCATGGGGTGCTGATGACGCTTGGGATAGCGCTGTTTATCGTATCTCGGGTTTAGATGAAGCCGGCCTGTCAGAAAAGCTGGCGGGCGGATTTGGAAATCTTGAATCCATTGAGGTGGTAGGTGGAACGGTGGTTGTCGGCGGTTACCGCGGGCATCAAAACCACCAGGCATTCAAGCTGATGAAGTTGGACACTGAAGGCGGAGTACATTCACTCGATGCAGGGTCAAATACCCACGGCGTATCTGATATCTACTCCGACGGTCATTCCGTTTGGTTGAACTTTTTCTATGATGAGGCTTATGCCAAGATTCCTGCAAAGCACTTTCTGTCTGGTAGCTAAACGCGGTTTGAACGATAAAATGTGGCACATTGCCGTTTTGTACCGCGAACCGAAGGTTGACGCAGGTTGCAGCGTACGGTCGATTTGGAAGCTGCCGAAGTCGGCTTTTTCGAATACCTGCAGTCGGGGAATCTTTGAATATTCAGCGATGCAGGCACGAAAGCAATTCTGGACGCTCTTCTCCTTTTCAACGGCTGTTACATAGGGATTCAAAGCCCCGCGCAACTATTTTTCGTCCCTTGTAAATGCTGACCCATTCACGAATGGCTGGTTCAACGGGCCGCACTGCGGCAACCTGTAGCCATGGTCAATGTCGGAAATGGGCCGCTGGTGTCGCCAACTGAAGCCGAAATTGTGCAGATGCCGCGCAACACCCGATGGCGGCTGCAAACCCAAACCGAGCTTTGATCCGGGACCAATGGACCACTAGTGGCGAGCAGATGTTCGCGTAATCTCCAACGTGGAAATTCGACCGATTTGAGTGCAAGGTAATTTAGGGCTGCATTTGGAGGAATACGTTTTGATGGAATCGAGTTCTGACTCTGGGACTTCCCCCGAATACTCCAAAACGGTGGAGAACTTTGACCTGGACCTCGCAAAGTCTGTCTTTTTCGGCAATTTCAGCGACGGGATCAATGCATGCGTAGAATGTTGTGATGCCCATTTGCAGGGCAATCCCCTGGCTTTGAACTGGATTGCATTGGACGGGCACCATGAGACCCGCGACTTTATAGAGTTGCGCGATGAGGCTGCGCGGTTCGCCAACTTGCTGAAGAAACAAGGCATCCAACCCGGCGACATCGTGGCGGGTCTGTTGCCGCGCACCCCGGATCTCGTGACAGTTGTTCTCGGCGCCCTCCGAGCTGGCGCGGCCTATCAGCCCTTGTTTACAGCCTTTGGGCCCAAGGCCATTCAGGACCGTTTGACCATGAGCGGAGCGAAGCTGGTTGTGACCGACGCCGCGAACCGCAAAAAGCTCAACGGAGTGGAAGGTTGTCCGCCTGTCGCGATGATAGTGGATACGCGACAAGGGGTTGTTGGGGGAGACATTGATTTCCGCCGGGCAATGGCCTCGCAATCGCCTGAGTTCGTCCCGGTATTGCGGAACGGCGATGATCTGATGTTCATGATGGCGACCTCTGGAACTACAGGTCCCGCAAAAGGGGTGCCCGTGCCCCTAAAGGCACTGCCTGCCTTTCGATCTTACATGGTCGAAGGGATCGGCCTGCGGCATGAGGATGTTTTCTGGAACATTGCCGATCCGGGCTGAGCCTATGGTCTATACTATGCGTTGATCGGCCCGCTCCTATTGGGACGTGCAACCACTCTGGTCGAAGGGCCATTCACAGTGGACAGTACATATGACGTGATTTCGAGATTAAATGTGACTAACTTTGCAGGCGCGCCTACTGCGTTTCGACTAATCATCGCCGCCGGAACCGAGCGCGCGTCACAGCTGCGCGATCAGATCCGGTGCATCAGCAGCGCAGGTGAGCCACTGAACCCCGAAGTCATTCGCTGGTTCGAGACCGAACTGAATGCGCCGATCAAAGATCACTGTGGGCAGACCGAAACGGGTATGCTGGTGAATAACCATCACGGGCTCGAACATCCGGTTCGCCCGGGATCGGCCGGCTATGTTATGCCGGGATACAGGGTCGAGGTTTTGGCTGAGGATGGCAGCATTGCCGATCTCAATGAGCCAGGTCAATTGGCCGTGAAAATCGCGGATTCGCCTCTCTTGTTCTTTAGCGGCTACCTGAATAAGGGCAACAAATCGATCGAGAACGGATATTATCTTACTGGGGACACGGTTGAGCGGGATGAACACGGATGTATCACCTTCGTGGGGCGGAACGACGACGTTATCACCTCTTCGGGTTATCGCATCGGTCCGTTTGACGTTGAAAGCGCTCTGATCGAACATCCCTGTGTGACGGAAACGGCTGTCGTAGGTGTTCCGGACAAGGAACGGACAATAGTGAAAGCGGTAGTCGTACTTGCGGAGGGCACAGAAGGTAATGAGGAGTTGGCTGCAGAGTTGAAGGATTATGTCAAACAACGCCTTTCTGCACACGCCTATCCTCGGCTTATCGAATTCGTCAAAGAACTGCCGAAGACACCCAGCGGCAAGATTCAAAGATTCCTGCTTCGACAAGCGAGTGTCGGCGCCACGTGATTGAGCCTCTCGAAGGCTAGCTCCGTCGTTCAACTAACGGCAATTCTGCTGGGCATCGAATGGCGACTTAGTCCGGATAGTGTTGAAAAACTCGAAAATTCTGCTTCCTCATTTTTCCGCCAAAATCACTTGAATCAGAACAGTCGATACCGCATGCCCAGAACAGGCCATGAACTACCCTCTCAGACTAGGGCAAACATCTTGCTTTTGTCATCTGCATGTTTCTTGTTCGGGCGTTGCTGGCGATACACCAAACGATTTGAGCAGCTTAAATTTCCGCGTTTTCCAGACCGGTTATGCTGGCCTCAAGCAGTGTCTTCAGCTTTGGGCGCCATATTTCAGTCAGAGCGTCTTCGCGTGTCACCAGCGAAATATTGCGAAACAGCGGCTGCGGCTTGCAAGGCAGGACAAGAACCTGATCAGCCCCATACCGCAATACGTCTGTTTTCGGCAAAAGCGCGTATCCGATCCCGTTTTTTACGCAGTTTACGATGGCTTCGATACTGTCCAGGGTAATCACTCCCTTCGACTTCAATTGCATCTGATCGAGGTATTGGGCGATCAGTTTTCCGATGCCCGACGATGGGATGAAGTGCAAAAAAGGATGGGTCGCAGAAAGTTCGGCCAATCCTTTCGCCTTGCTGTCCAACGGTGCCGCGACCACCATTTCTTCGCGAACCAATGTTTCGCAGCAAAGTTCAACTGTCGCGTCCGCAATTTCAGTTACAATTGCCGCATCCAGTTGACCGTTTCGGACCTGTTCGCACAAATTCTCCGACAATCCGGTGCTCGTGTTCAACCTTGCCTTAGGAGCCAGCTGCTCTGCGGTTCCGAGAAACAGGGGCAGGATGCGGGCAGCAGCAGAGGGGACAAACCCGATCCGGTAAGTTCCGGTCAGTTGATCTGTGGGCACACATCTTGATTTCAGAACTGAGTAAGCGTCGACTATTGTCTTGGCGTCCTGAGTAACCCGTACTCCCAGTGGCGTCAGCTTGGGCGGCCGATACCGACGATCGAATAACGTTGCGCCAAGCTCTTCTTCCAGCGATTTCATCTGCATGCTGACCGCAGACAGCGTCATGTTGCGCACTTCTGCGGTTCGGGAGAATGAGCTGTGCTGCGCAATCGCAACCAATGTTTCAAAAGCTGAAATCTGCATAAATTCAATTAAACTTAATCTAAACACAAAGTAAATTAGATTGAAAGCAACATGTAAACCCTCACATAATTGTGAGCAGAGAGGATGACCCAATGCTCGACCAGGGAACAAAGACGTATCAGGAAATCGCCCGTGAACTGGCCCCCGGATTTGCGGAACGCGCCGGTCACTGGGACGAATCCCGCACCTATTGCTGGGAGAACGTGCGTGAACTGACCGACGCCGGACTTATGGGCATGACGATCCCTTCCAGGTTCGGTGGGCCCGGAGCCTCATACCTTGATGTGGTTTTGGCCGTCGAAGAAATCGCCAAAGTCTGTGCGCTGAGTGCCCGGATTGTCGTCGAGGCCAATATGGGTGGCATTAGCGCAGTCATGGCCTATGGCACAGATGAACAACGTGACTTCGTGGCCCCGCTTGTCCTGTCTGGAGACAAGCCTGCAATCTGCATAACAGAGCCCAACGCCGGCAGTGCCGCAACCGAGATGCAGACAACGGCCCGACGCATTGGCGGAAAATACCTGATCAACGGCACAAAACACTGGATCACTGGTGGCGGCGTTTCGAAACTCTACTTGATTTTTGCGCGTGTTCTGGATGAAGACGGATCCGATCTGGGGATCACCGGTTTTCTGGTTCACTACGATCCCAAAAACGGTATCGCGCCCAAAGGGTTCGATGTGGTTGGCCGCGAACGGACCATGGGGCTGTGCGGAATGCCTGAAGCGGAACTTCGCTTTGCCGATCTGGAAGTTGATAAGCGTTTCGCTCTGATAACTCCTTCTGGGATCAAGCGCGGCTTTGCGGACCTGATGACCGCCTATAATGGCCAGCGCGTCGGGGCCGGAACGGTTGCCATGGGGATTGCAGCGGGGGCGCTGGAGCATGCAAAAAGATCCCTGCGCGAGCGTCATCAATTCGGTCGCCCGTTGCAGGAGTTCCAGGGTCTTCAATGGATGTTTGCAGATATGGACACGGCGGTCCATGCGTCGCGTCTGATGCTGCTCGACGCCGCGAGGACCCTTGGGTCGACTGGATTTCCCGACATGATGATGGCGGCCCGGGCAAAGGCCTTTGCGGCTGAACAGGCGATCAAAGTCGTCAATGATGCCCTACAGATATTTGGTGCGCGCGGGTATGGCGCACAGGAGCCGATCGAGCGTATGTATCGCGACGTGCGCATGTTCACCATCGGTGGTGGAACCGCTCAGATCCTGAAAACTCAGGTTGCTGGTGCTTTGTTGAATATCAAAACACCTCAAACCAGAGATGGTTACGCAAAGCTGGCCACGAGCTGATAGCTTGCGACCGCAGCGGCTGCGAAAGTTGGGCGTCGTGAGGTACCCGACGCAGATACAATGTCAAACCCGAGGCTGATTTCGATCACAATTTGCAGATGCTGCAAAGTGGTATTGCCAAGTTGTCTGGCGTTTCGAAGATTACTAAAGGCAATGAGTGAACATTCCATCCGGCATGCCGCGCCTGAAGGTCTTTCGTTACGCTCGTGAGGTCATTGCCTACGCGGTCTGGGCATACCATCGGTTTGCCTTGAGCACCACGGATGTCGAAGATCTTTTTGCGTAACGGTGTGCCATCGTGAGCCGGGAAACCATTCGGCTCTGGGTCAATCGTTTCGGCGCACTTTGCCGCCTACATCCGGCGCGATCGCCCCAAACCGAACGACAATTGGCACATGGCCGAGGTTGTCATCACGATCCGCAGCAAGAAGCGCTGGTTGTGGCGGGCCATCATCTCGAACGGCCCTTCTCATGGTTTGTGAACAAACCACTGCCAGGCGACGGACGTTCTCGTTATCCTTGTTCGAACGCGGCGAAATGCAAAGGCGGCCAAACGGTTTTTCAATAGATTGGCCGCTCAGTTTGGTGAGCCAAGGGTCGTGATAACGGACAAGTTGCGCAGCAACATCAAGTCCGTCAGCACTTTGGCACCGCAGGCTGACCACCGGGTCCACAAAGGATTGAATAGTGCAATCGAAGTTTCGCACAGGCTGACCTAAAAGCGGGAGAAGTTGTTTGGCCGGGTTAAGTCACAACGGCAACCTCATAGGTTTCTGTCCGCGCATAACCAGATCAACCTGATATTCCGTCCCCGCCGCTATCAACTCACCGCAACCTCATACCGCCACGCCCGCAACGATGCGTTCAGCCTCTGGGCCGCTTACACCACCGAAATGGCAGCATGGCCCTGCCTTTTCCGATGCTTCACAATCGAACGCAAACAACTTGGCAATACCTTCATGCCTATTGCCGCATTCTAAGGGCGAGACTGTAAACCGGACGCGCCGGAACGCAGCGAGGGTTAGCTTTCGCGTGTTTGTGTTCACAAGCTAAAAAAGCGGGTATCATCGTGGCACCTATCCAGAAAGGGTTCTTGATAATGCTTAGAGGAATAGTTTTGTCGGCAATTGTTGCCATCATACCGGGGTTTGCCGGTGCACAAGATGGTGGCAAACCCAATATTCTTGTTATCTGGGGCGATGACATTGGCCAATTCAACATCAGCGCAATTAACCGTGGCATGATGGGGTATCGCACGCCAAACATTGACCGCCTCGCCGCAGAGGGTGCGTTGTTTACAGATTGGTATGGACAGCAGAGCTGCACTGCCGGACGCGCGGCCTTTGTCACTGGTCAATCGCCTATGCGCACAGGACTGACCAAAGTCGGGTTGCCGGGCGCTCCTGAAGGTATGCGGGTGGAAGATCCTACCATAGCAGGGTTGTTAAAAAACCACGGCTATATGACGGGCCAGTTTGGCAAAAACCATCTTGGCGACAGAGATGAGATGCTTCCCACCAACCACGGCTTCGATGAATTTTTTGGCAACTTGTACCATCTAAATGCCGAAGAAGAGCCTGAACATCCCGACTATCCCAGTGGCGCAGAGTTTCGCGAACAATTCGGCCCGCGCGGAGTAATCAAATCAAGTGCTGACGGTTCCATAGAAGATACCGGTCCCTTGAACCGAAAACGGATGGAAACTGTCGATGTTGAGGTTACTGCAGGTGCACTGGATTTCATGGATCGTGCAGTTGAGCAGGAGAAACCATTCTTCCTTTGGTGGAACTCCACGCGGATGCACATCTTTACGCACCTCAAAGAGGAGAGTGTAGGCGTAACGAATTATGGCATATATGCGGACGGCATGGTGGAACATGACGGTCAAGTAGGCCAGTTGCTTGACAAACTCGAACAGCTTGGCATCTCCGAAAATACCATTGTGATGTACTCATCCGATAACGGAGCCGAGACTTTCACCTGGCCTGATGGCGGCACCACGATGTTCAAAGGTGAGAAGAACACACAATGGGAAGGCGGGTTCCGTGTGCCGACTTTGATCCGGTGGCCAGGCACAATTGAACCCGGGACTGTGGTCAACGACATTGGCGCACACGAAGATATGCTGCCGACCTTTTTGGCAGCCGCTGGTGAGCAGGACATTAAAGAGAAACTTCTGCAGGGCAACGTCGAAGCTATAGGGCGGCAATACAAGGTGCATCTTGACGGGTACGACCTGGGACCCGCATTGCGAGGAGAAGCAGAATGGCCGCGGAATGAGTTTCTTTACTGGACCGACGATGGATCAGTCGCTGCGCTCCGTTGGACAGACTGGAAGTTCACCTATCTCAAACAGCATGCTGAAGGATACAAAGTCTGGACAACCCCGTTCGAAGTTCTTCGTGCTCCGTCGCTGACGAATTTGCGAATGGACCCTTTTGAACGCGCCGAGGCCGAAGATGCGATGGGCTATCAACGGTGGTGGGTAGAGCACATGTTTGTCTTCGCTCCCGCCGGAGCCTATGTCGCCAATTGGTTGGCCAGTTTCCAAGAATTTCCGCCACGGCAAAAACCCGGGAGCTTTAACCTGGACAACGTAATGGAGGTTATGCTGGCTGGGTCGCAGGGAAATCAGTGACCTTCTTACGGCAAGAAATCATTTCGGAGTTCGGGGACTGTGTAGCAGGGATCGGTCGCTCAAAGTATTCTCAGCGTTTTCTGTGACGTGAGCGACGGTCGATGCCCCACAAATTCAATGATGCCCGTCGCGACAAGTTTCCCAAAGCTAAGTACCGGGTCACGAACTGTTCGGATTACAATGAAAGTCTCCGGCGTCGAGGTGACGTGACGATCTGGGTTTCTGATGATGTGGTGCAGAAATGGAGATCGCCGCGCCGCAAGACACGCGGCGGTCAGTCGCGGTACTCTGATTTGGCTATCGAGATCTGCCTCACTCTGCGGGTCGTGTTTCGGCTCCCGCTCAGGCAAACTCAGGGCTTTGTGCGGTTGCTTGCCAAGCTGATGGGCATGGCCCTTGTGGTGCCGGACTTCTCGACCTTGTCGCGGCGCGGTAAAGGGCTGAGGATCACCCCACACTGGCGAGCTGCAAGTAAGCCAATCACGCTCATTGTGGACAGCACGGGTCTGAAAGTGCATGGCGGCGACGGCTGGCATGCAGAAAAGCACGGCACCAAGAAGGCCCGCAAAACATAGCGCAAGCTCCACATCGCCTTCGATCCGGAAACCGGTGATATCGCCGCGACTGAGTTGACCACTAAACATGTGGCCGATGAAACGGCACTGCCAGCTTTGCTAACAGACATGGATGCCGATGTGAGCCGGTTGCTGGCGGATGGTGCCTATGATGGCCAGGGCGTGGCAGACTGCCTTGAAGACAAGTTTGGGCATGAAGTTGAGATCATTATTCCTCCGCCGAAAAACGCGGTTCACGGCAAGAATGCACAACGCAACCACCACATCGACGTCATCGCTAAAAATGGTAGAATGAGCTGGCAAACGAAGACGGGATACAACCAGAGATCACGGGTCGAAGCCCAGAGCGGAAGATGGAAACAAGCTATCGGCGATCGCCTGCAAGCGCGCGACTTTGACAATCAAATTGCCGAAGTGAAAATAGCATCAAAGGCGCTCAACCGCATGACTGGTCTCGGTCGTGCGGTGTATGAGCGCGTCGTCTGAAGTGATGGGGTAAGGGGCCAATCCGCCCCAATTCTGATCCATGCAACACATTCATAGGGAACCGCGCTGCTTCAGCGCCGTGTTGTACGAAGGCCAGTTCCTGGTCTTGTACTTCGTGGGGGACCAACTGCTCATCCCCACCAACTATCACGCTGGATTCAAACAGTGAATCCCTCACCCATTTGTGTAACAAAGCCCATATCTTCCACAATGTTTTGATGCTCGCCTATCCCGCAAGTTACTTCAATTTGCGCCCGCAATGATTGAGCGCCCAATTGAGACGCTCGTATTTTACGAAATGCATTCATGGAAACGAATGAATAGTGTAATAAAATATTACACTGCTCCGGAAAACAACGCCCTATTTTATTGGGGTATCGTGTCTAATTATAGACTCAGACGCCAACTCTGGCTATGCTATTTTCCCTAACAATAGGACGAAACGACGCACCAACCAATGCAATTCTAGGATTCAACTGGCTGCACCGCAGCAACCTGAGTTGTGGTGCCTTCAAGGTGTTTCGAGTGCTTCAGGCGAACTATGAATTTGGGATCAAACTATGGTTGATATTTTCTCTAAGAACGATGGTCCACATCGAGAAGATGTTGAAGCTAAAAGGCTTTTACAAGGGAACAGGGGAACAATTCACAGGCTTGCAGATCAGTTAAGCAATGGTGAGTTTTCGCGGTCCCGGGCTGCCTTGGAAAAATCAAGGCAGGAGCCCGAACCTGAGGGTCTGAACATTCATATTCTTGGCAGCGGGTCGAAACCTTCCGAGCCGGAGCCGGTGGTTCGGATTAGCATCGATGAACGCGTGATGATCATGGATGCCAATTCAGGTAAGCAAATGATTCTCCTGGGGCAGTTGCGGGTGAAAAACGGCGTCAAGTTCTTGGCCCTGGCGACACAGAAAAACGGCTTTGTTGCACCGCTGGATCCGGAAATCGAAAACACACTGAACGACCTCGACGGAATTGTAATTGAAAACGCTGACATCAAGGAAAAACTGGCTCAGGTCATATATGGCCGGCTTGATCTTTGACACCTTCCTCCAGCGGCCTTGTATGAGTGCAAACCGGGTAGTTATCGCTCAGATCACTTGAAAGAAGAACATGCGAGCCACGTACTTCAATCCAAACGGCGATCAATCGTCAATGTCCAGTTCATCGGATCTGGAAGGCAACCAACTTGCAACGATGAGCGCCTGGGAAGCGTTTGTGGAATCCGGTCAGGCAACTGAAGAAATCGAAAGAAGTGTCCGGAGAGAAATACTGGATTCCTGGGCCCGTTGTACGGATCTGGGGATCAGTGCGCTGTCCGGTGCCACGCCCCAGAAAGTCGGTGAAGAAGGATTAGAGGAGCTAAGGTTCAAGAATGCCTCATTGTGCCAGGCAGCCCGTGCTGCGTTTGAGCGACTTGCACCGCATCTAACAGGATCTGGTGCCATCCTGATTTTAACGGATCGAACCGGCACAATCATCGATGCAATTGGCGATGCGCAGACGTTGGATATGGGGCGCGATATTCATTTGGAAGTTGGTGGTGTTTGGGACGAACGTGTCATCGGCACGAACGGAATTGGCACAACCTTGCGTACGGGATTGCCAACATTTGTTCACGCATCAGAGCATTTCTGCCAGGGCATCAAATCGTGGACCTGTGTTGGTGTGCCGGTGTTTGACCCTCTGGATCGTCAAATCGTTGGGGTGATCGACCTGTCGGGGCCACCGGATATTTTCCGGCCTCACAACATGGCCCTTGTCGTTGCCGCGGCGCGGGAAATTGAAATCGCGCTGGCAGAGCAACAACGCGAAGAGCGCACGATTTTGCTGGAAGCCTTTATTGACTTACCCAAGTCACACAATAACAATGATGCCGTGGTTCTGCTGAATTCATCGGGCCGCATCGTTTTTAGTCGCAATACGGAAAGGGCGCTGGAGCAAGGTACAGGCGACCTGCCTATCGGCAAAAAGCTTATGACCTGGAATCCAAGCATGACCGATGGCGACGTGATGGCAGCCTTGCCGCCCGCGCTTGCAAAAACCGAGATCGACCTGCTCAAATTCGGTGGCGAAGTACAGGGCGCGGCCCTTATTTTACCCGAATTGACAGTGCCTCCATCTCCGGCCAACCCAAAGGGTGTTTCGATCAAACCCAGATACGGCATCGAAGAAGAAGAATTTACCATCCTGGGCGATTGCCCGAAAATGCTGGAGGCAGTTGAGTTTGCGCGCCGTGCAGCCAAAGCGAATGTTACCGTTCTGGTCCAGGGCGAAACCGGGGTTGGAAAGGAACTTTTTGCCCGACTGATCCACAGCTATCATTCAGACAGGAAAACGCCTTATGTCGCCGTGAATTGCGCGGCAATTTCAGGCGAACTGATCGGTGGGGAATTGTTCGGCCATGTGGCTGGCGCGTTCACCGGGGCATTAAGGGAAGGAAAACTAGGCAAGTTTGAACAGGCAAATGGCGGTGTACTGTGCCTCGATGAAATCGGAGACATGCCGCCAGAACTGCAAACCTACTTGTTACGGACCCTCGAACAAAGGGCGGTTTATCGCATTGGCTGTGACAAACGCCGACCGCTGAACGTGCAACTGGTGGCAATTACGAACCGAAACCTGCGCCACGATATTGAAGACGGCCGGTTCCGTCGTGATCTTTTCTATCGGATCGGGACGATTGTCATTGATGTTCCGCCGCTGCGAGAGCGGGGATACGATGTCGACCTGTTAGTTCATCATTTCAACATTATGTTGTCGACCAAATTCGATCAGAACCCTCTTGTCTTTGACGCCTCGGCGCTTGCGGCATTGCGTGCATATCGGTGGCCGGGAAATGTTCGGGAACTCAGAAATATCATCGAAAGGATATGTCTGCTGCATAGTGGCGGGCCTGTTACAGCAGATGATCTGCCTGACGAAATCACGCAACCTGAATCCAACGATTTCTTATTTGAAAACTCTGCCAAGACGGCGGCCGGAAACATGGATCTGAGTAACATCGAGTCCATCGCGATCCAGCGCGCGATCGAACAAGAGAAAGGCAATTTGTCAAAAGTTGCCCTGTCGCTTGGCGTATCCCGCCCCACGCTTTACCGGAAAATCCGTGAATACGACCTCGACCGCGGCAAATGACAAGTGGCGGCAGCTGTTACGCTGCCGCCTGCATTTTGAATCGTTTGTTCCCGGGGAAGAGATCAGCGAACAAACAGCTCAAAAATGAGTGTTCATGCCGTTCCGGGATTTTTCAGCGCATCTAGATCTGACACGCTTGAAGACAAGAACGTCCGGTGAATCAATCCACCGACCGCACTACCCAGGCAGGGGGCAACGATGTAAAGCCACAGCTGGTTAAGCGCGTCACCGCCTGCAAAAAGAGCCGGTGCAAGCGACCGTGCGGGATTGACCGATGCCCCCGAGACAACAATGCCCGCAAGGTGAATGACAACAAGTGTCAGACCAATTGCCAAGCCCGCACTTGCGCCTGCTCCGCCTTCGTCGGTGGACCCAAGGATCACGATCAGGAAAATGGCTGTTGCAACGAACTCAAAAAGGAACGCACCCATGACGCTGTATTCGCTCCAGCCGTTTTGGGCGAACCCGTTTGTTGCGATGTTGTAACCACCCTGTTTGCTTTGCACCATCACGTACAAAACCGCCGCGGCAGCAATCGCTCCGGCGCATTGTGAAATTGTGTAGCCGATAAAATCGGATACCGACATGCGTCCGGCAACCACGGCGCCAAGGCTGACAGCGGGGTTGAGATGGGCGCCGGAAATGTGGCCAACGGCATAAGCTACCCCGACAACCGTCAAACCGAACGCGGCGGCGACACCGAGAAGCCCGACTTCGCCGACCATAAATATGATTGTTGCACACCCGATAAATACGAGTGTGAATGTCCCCAATCCTTCTGCAACTAGTTTCTGCATGGTTTCCTCCTTTGGCAGATGCATTGCATGGCACCCCCGCTCACATCTGCGGGCGGGGAACTTCCATATCTTTGATATGTTTGAGATTTTTTTCCGCTGGTTGGAATTGCGGGGCTTACATGATCACGGTACGATTACGCCGCGACCGGTAAACCGGCGGTTTTTGAAGTCATCGATTGCCTGATTGATGTTGTCCAACGAATATTCAGTCTGGTGCATCTTCACCAGGCCATCCGCGTTCATCTCCATCAACTCCACCAGTTCGGTGTAGTCGCCCACAAGGCTGCCACCGATCTTGATTTCATTTGCGACCAGATCCAGAGTCGGCACTTCGACGGTACCGCCGTATCCAACCATGATCAGTTCGCCGCCCTGACGTAGTAGTTTCCAGCAGACATTCTCGGTGCCATGTTCTCCGACGAAATCAATCGCCACATGTGCACCGCCGCCGGTCAAATCCTTGGCCTGTTCGATAAGGTCGTGTCCGCCGTCCAGCACAATGTCCGCTCCCAATTCTTTGGCCAGAAGCTGTGCTGCGGGTTCGCGGTCAACAGCAATAACTCGTGCACCACACGTATGCTTAAGAACCTGAAGCGCGATATGGCCCAGCCCGCCAATACCCAGAAGCAGGACGTAACCGCCGGGATTTACCATTTTACTGGCTCGTTTCGCCGCGCGATACGCGGTGATGCCGGCATCCGCCATGGGGGCGACTTCAAGCGGTGTGATGTTGGTGTTCAGCTTGATCACCGAACTCACGTTGGTCACGAAGTATTCGGCAAAACCACCGTCTAGCCCCAGACCCGGAAATAGGCCGTGGTCACAATACATGTCATGACCATAACGGCAGTTAAGGCAAATTCCACAGCTACGGTGTGGGTGACAGATTACGGCATCACCCGGTTTGACCGAGGTGACATTGCTGCCAACGTCCTCAACCCAGCCTGCGTTTTCATGCCCCATGACATAGGGCAGAAGGCTGCCTTCAACATCCATGATATCCTGCCAGACACCTTCGATGATATGAAGGTCCGTACGGCACAAACCGGCCGCCCCTACCTTCACAATCACTTCGTCTGGCGAGTTAATCGTCGGCGCCTTGACGTCTTCGATCTTCAACTGAACATTCATGGCCGGATCGTATTCGTATAACCGTGCGGCTTTCATGTCGCGCTCCTTTTCTCTGGTCTGGTTCCGGTTAACAGCGGCCTGTAAACCGGGTTGAAATTCTATTGGCGGCCAAGCAGTTCGGCTCCACCACCCAAGGCGGGCCCCTCGGTTGGATCGGCTTCACCTTCGGACAGATCACCAACAAGCGTTTCCGTTGTCAGAATGAGAGTGGCAACAGATGTGGCATTCACGAGCGCGCTTGCCGTCACGCGAACTGGATCGATGATCCCGGCCTCAAACATGTCGCGAAACTCGCCAATGGATGCGTCAAACCCGTTGCCCTCCTGGCCGGACGTAACGGAAGCAACCACAGACACCGGATCGGCGCCTGCATTGGCGGCAATTCGTTCAACCGGCTTTGTCAGAACGGAGCGGACAAGTTCCACGCCTTTGCAAACATCGCCCTCATAGGCTGAAACGACCTCGTCCAGGACAGATCCGATCTGTGCCAGCGCGGTCCCGCCGCCCGACACAACGCCGTCTTCCGAGGCAGCCCGGACGGCGCACAGAGAATCTTCGATCAGCTGGATCTTGCGTTTCTGTTCAACCGGCGTGAACCCACCAGCATAGATAATCGCGGTGCCGCCGGACAGTTTGGACACACGTTCACGAAGCTTGTCCTGTTCGATGTTCGGGGGGGCGACATCAAGTTGACGCTGTACCTGTGCCCGGCGCGCCCGAATTGCATCGGGTTCACCTTCACCGCGCAGGACACTGGTCAATGATGAGCTGACAATGACCTTTTGTGCTCCGCCAAGTTGAGCCAGGGTAACGTTCTCGATCTTTTTGCCAAGATCGCGTGCCAGCACTTCGCCGCCTGTCAATATGGCCAGATCATCCATCATGGCCGCACGCCAATGACCATATTCCGGGGGATGCACGATCAGATATTTGCCCGCTCCGCAATCATTCATCAAAGAGACAACAACATCGGGTGCAATCTCTTCGGCAACAATCAGCAGGGGCCGGTTTTGCTGATCGGCAATCGACCGGACATTTGCAAGGATAACTGGGTGCAGGATCTTGTGATCCGTCATCAAGATTAAGGGGTTGTCCAACACGGCTTCCATGTTGTCCTGATCCGTCACCATGTGGTGCGAGATGTATCCCCGATCGAAGGACATGCCTTCGACGACTTCCAGCGACGTGTCTATTGTGACGGCGAAATCGGCAGTGATCACGCCCTCTTTGCCAACACGTTTGAAAGCCTCAGCAACCAGCGAACCCAGTTCCTGGTCTGTGGCGGATACACGGGCAACCGCCTCAAGATAGGCCGGGTTGTCGTCACAAGAACGCGACGACCCATCGAGCCCCTCAACGATCTTTTCAACCGCGATGTCGATGCCTTTGCAAAGGTCAACGGGCTTGACCCCCTGCGCCGTAATCTCGACGCCTTTCTGGATCAGAGCGTTGGCAAGAGCAATCGCGGTTGTGGTGCCGTCACCGGCCACTTCATTTGTCTGCATCGACACCTCACGAACGACTTGCGCGCCCATGTTTTCAAATCGATCCGATAGTTCAATTTCCGATGCGATAGAGACACCGTCGCGGGTCACCAAAGGTGTGCCAACGGGTCGGTCGATCATCGCGTTCAACCCCTTGGGGCCAAGCGTGGGTTCCACGGCTGCAGCCAGTTTCGAGACACCCTTAGCAAGTGCGCTTCGGGCCGTTCCGTTATGTATCAGTAGTTTAGCCATAATTTCTCCCCGCCATTGGCTGTTGCCAGTGGCTTATCTTGTGTTGTCAGATTTTGCTTGCTGTGTGCTGATAGCTGTCCCTTGGCGGAACGCGGTTCTGGATAAAGTCGATCAGGGTCGGGCCATCGGCATCGATCTTGGCTTCTTTGTATCTGGTCGACTGAAGCCCACGACACAGCGCGCCGTTGAACTCCATGTTGATCCGGACACCGCGCAGTTTTGCAAGATAGTCACGCAGTCCTTCAACTGTCAGCCCTTTGCCATCCCAGGTAACGAAGGCAGGGTCACCGGCATTTTCTGCCAATCCCTGAGACAACAACAAAGACCGATACCGCGGTTTCTGCTTTTCTTCTTCGCCCAAACTGAAATTGACTTCATCGAACGCACCAAGTGTCATCCCGACAATCTGAGCGCAGGTGAAACCTCTTTCTTCCAGTGCCAGCAACACCGTTTCCTGTCGGCGCATAAACGCCTTTTCCAGAAACTTGGCACGTACTGAGTTAAGGTCGCCGCCATCGCAATATTCGGCGAAGATTTCACTGAAATTCCTGTCACCATTGACGCCATCATTCACCCGATCCGCAAAACAATGATCGTTCAGCGTGACTTTGACGTCGTGCACCCATTTCATCTTGCTGACCTCAAGGCGAATATCGAACGCCATGAGGAATGCGAAATTAGGAGAGCACCAGTAGGTAGGAAGCCGAAACTCGACTTCCACCTTTTTCAGATCCAGGTCGACCTCAACCAGCTCGATGAAACCCAAATCAGTAACGGGTTGATCAAGTTCGGGATCGGTGACCTGGTCAAGACAACGCCAAACGTCAAGTTCAAGTTCGTCTCTATGCATTTCCACCAGCATCGGATTACTCCGCTGCAATCTGGACAGGCGATGTGCTGAGCTGCTTTTTCTTCGCTTCGACATCAATGTCATAGAGTTTCGCAGCATTCAGGCCGAGGATCTTTTCCTTGATCTCGTCCGTCAGTTGAATGCCACCACGTTCGGCCGAAATGTCTTCGGGGATCTGGTAGTCCCAGAACTTTTCGACAAGCCATTGCGGCGTCCAGATCGCATAGTCCGACCCGAACAGAAGTTTGTCTTCACCAACCCACCACAGTAACTCGGCGATAACTTCGCCAAAGTAGCGCGGACGCGAGTGGATGAACGGCAAGGCAACAGCCAGGCCACCGTAGACATTGGTTTCCTGTGTGGCGATCCAGCAGAAATCGTCCAGCCGGGGCAGGCCGCAATGCTCAATGATCCAGTTCAGGTTCTGGAAATCGGTCGCCGCATGATCGACGTCATGAACGTCAAATGCATCCTTGCTAAGCGGGATGATGGTCGGGCCTTTGTGAACATGGATGTTCTTGATGCCCAGTTTCTCGCACAGCTCAAAACACTTGTAAGCCGCCGGGTCATTCAGGTTCCAACCCTTGCTTTCGCCTTTCCATTCAGCGGTGTACATTTTCACACCCTGAATATCGAAGGTCTCTTTCATGTAGTGGATGTATTCCAGCGCCTTTTCACCATCACGCGGGTCGAACGATCCATTGACGATGAAGCGCTCGGGATGGCGCTCGGCCATTGATGTGCTGCGCTCAATGCTGGAGAAACCGTTCTTGTAAAAGTCGCGCAGATAGGTCGACTGGATGATTGCAACATCATTGGGACCATCCACAAAAAGATCGCGATAGACGTCATCTACCGAATACTTCTCAAAGCGGCCCTTTTCCCAAAGTTGCTCAGGCGGGCTCAGGTTTGTGTGATATGCATAGAAACAGTCAATGAACTGTTTGCCATGGACATTGCTTTGGTTTTCCGGGCTACCATCCCAAAAGTGGGTGTGACCGTCGACCACGAAAATTTCCTTGCCATCTTTCGTCTTAAACATTTGTACCTCCTGGGTTTTCTGGGTTTTTTTGCGTGATGTTAAGGGGTGCAAACCCGGGCAAACCCCGGGTTTGCACCGTCGGTTGGCTATTCGATGTATTCGAACACGTCGTCCATGTTCCCAAACAGCACGACAGTGTTGTCATCGACGCGAACCATCCGGCCATAGTGGGTGGACGTGTTCACCTCGAAGGTTTCCGCAGTCATTTCACGTCCAAGGAATTCACTGATCTCATCCATTTTGAAGACCAGTTTGCCTTCGCCATCCACCCGGATTGTTGCCGGGTTGTGAGTGACGGTCACCTTGGGATCTTCACCCATGAATTCGGCGATGGCGCGTGCTTCAACCGAGTCGTTCATGGTCACGCCGCACTGGTGCGAAATGGTCTGCTTGAACTCGATATCCTTCATGGATTTGAAGATGTTTCCTTGCGTCGCGTCGCGTGCAATACTTGACATTGATGCTACTCCTATAAGTTAGCGGCTCAGTCCGAGCTCATTGAGAATCTGACCGTGGCGCTCAAGCGAGACCGCTTTCACATCCTCGAAAGACACGGGCTTGGAATGGGGTTGCGACCAGATCGGCTGAAGGGCGCGTACGGCCGTTTCGGCCAGATCGCCGTGCTTTTTCAGCCAGGTTTGAAGCAGTGCCTTGTTATGGGCAGAATGCTCTTCGTCGTTGGCCAGCAGGTAGAACAGGTCGATTGTGTTCGCCAGATTCCGCTCATAGTCGGCTTCAGCAGCCGAAATGACCGGGGGCGTGATGAAATCGTTGTTCGCAGCCGCAGCCTGCATGAAGAAGCCCGAACGCACCAATTCGCCGACAAGAGGCTCAAACACCAGATTGATCGCGAAGTACTGTTCAAGATAATCTTCGGACCCCATGATGGTCTCGATCGCTTCGCGGCAAGGCTGCCACATCGGATCTTCCATCCAGTTCTTTTTGCCCAGGTCATCATCCCAGCCATCGATATCCATACCGATTTCCGCCAGGTACAAAGTGATGTCCTGTGTCAGGCGCATTTTGTACGACGAGTTGGTCAACGTGGCGTTGTTGATCATTTGCGTGTAGCCATAACGCTGTGCTTGCATCAGCGATGTGCCAAGACCGAATTCAGCATGCTTCCACGCACCAAGATGCGCCTGAAGTATACGCTCCCAGGTTTTGTCAAATGCGGTATGCGCCTTGGCCTTGCGGGCGTTGTCTATAACCGCTTTGACCATCGAGCAGATCTTGGATTGGCGCTGATAGTGCGTCCGTTCCCATTCCTGGTCCGGTGCGCGGAATGCATGCCAGTTAGAGCTTAGGATTGCGGTGTTATCTTTCTGATAAGCGCCACCGCCTTTGCCGCCTTCGAACTCAATAATCCAGTTCTGGATCAGATAGCGTTCCGGATCGGGCTGGACGTCAACCGTCACATCTTCGTAATGCGTGGCGCGTTTGCCTCGCGGTTCAAAGTAGTTGTATTTGCGGCTTGTGGATCCGATGAACGTTGCTGCGCCTGCAGCTCCGGAGCCGACCGAACTTGATGTAGCTACCATTGTAGCCTCCCTTGGTTGGTTTCATTCACGTGACTAGCGATCAGCCCAGCATTAGTGGGCCGATGAACCGGAAGTCGGCGTGAACTTGTCGTAGAAAATGCGGTCCATTTCGAAGCTGTTCATGAACAAAACAGGCGTCAAAGCGTCGATCATCGGGGGGGGACCGCAGGCATAAATGTCGCCTTCGCCGTCGACATCCAGTGCCTTGAGCCGCTGGTCAACGACTTCGTGAACAAACCCACGCTCACCCTTCCAGCTGTCGTCGTCATCCGCATGGCTGAGTACCGGGATAAATTCGACAGATGGGTTTACCTTGGTCAGCTCGGCAATTTCGTCCAGTTTGAACAGGTCATCCTGGGTGCGTGCGCCATAGAAGAACAGGATCGGGCGATCTTCGCCGCTGTTGATCTGATCGTGCAGGATCGACCATACAGGCGACATGCCAGACCCGGCACCGACAAGAACTACTGGTCCTTCTCTGTCTTCGCGTCTGAAACACATTCCGTACGGTCCGCTGAGCTTGACGGTTGCTCCTGTTTTGATGCCTCCGGCGTCAAGTTCGTTTGAGAACTTTCCGTCCGGGTATTTCTTGATAATGAACGAGAGCTTTTGGGCTTCGCCCGGCGAATTTGCCATGGAGAACGAGCGTGTAATCTCCTCCCCATTTTCGGTGGTAACCGTGATGTCGACATATTGCCCCGCCCAAAATTTGAGTGGTGTGTCAATTTCGACTTCAACGCCGCGAATGTCATGGGTCAGCGCCTCGAAATCGACAACTCGACCGTTGAATTCTTTGACCGGGATGGACTTCGACAACACCTCTTCGTCAAAGTTGAGAAGTTCAATCTCCACATCGCTATAGGCGATTGCCCGGCACATAAGGATGTGTCCGCTGTCTTTCTCAAAATCGTTGAGCGCGAAGGTTGAGTACTTCAGCATTTCCGTCTCACCGTCCAGCTGGACGCATTTACAGGCGGAGCATTGGCCCTCTTTGCAGCCATGCGGCAGCGCAATGCCCTGGCGGAATGCGGCGTCGAGAATGGTTTCATCCTCATCAACCTCAAATTCTACGCCTACTGGCTCCAGACGGACGTTATATACGTCGCTCATTTGTCAGGTCTCCTGTGACCCGAAATCCCCTGTGGACTTCGATTGGTTTGGGATGCAGGGGCCATCCGGCCCCTGCAATTGATAGGTTTAGTTGAACGGCGTGATGGTGAAGCCGGCGCGGTAGTCTGCCAGATGTGTTTCGCGATCATCATTCGACATGCCACGCAGGGCTTTCAGAGGCGACGCAAGCGTGTTGCCGCGCACGTCATCAAGCGTCCACATGTCCTTGTTGTCGAAACGCAGGTGCGGTTGCGGCACCAGGGTCTTGCCATCTTCGCGAACAAAGTTGAGATCCTGGATCGCGTCTGCAAGATCCCAGCCGTCATAGACGGTTTCCCACTCACGCTTGCCTGAGAACTTGCCCATGGCAGGTGTCGGACGACCTTCGTATTCGTCCGAGAACGCCTCGACGGCGGTCCAGCGGTCCAGCTCATGCGCAAAGGTGTGCAATTCGCCGTCGATCTCATCCACGACCATGTCTTCGCGGATTAGGCATGGAACCAGGCACGACCAGCAACGATGCGGATACTGATAGCCAACTTCTTCGTTGAAGGTAACAACCTTCTGACCCGGAACGCTTAGCTTGGCGTACCATTTCCAGAAATCGCCAAATTCAGCGTACCAGCCCGGATACTTGTGCTCAAACCATTCAAAGTCTTTTTCGGTCTGAGCTTCGATCCGCCAGAAGTTTACCGGCCAGCCGACGGCAAAAAACTGAGCAACCTTGTGCACATAGTTCTTCTCGGTGATCCGCTTCCAGGCTTCCTGAACATCGTCGTGATGCACTTTGACGCCATACTTCTCAAGCGGCAGCATGTAGGTCCGGTAGTAATCTTCAAAGATCCACCGGTGCCACATTTCCGCATAGGATTCCTTTTCCTTTTCGCGGTTGGTGGTGCCGTATTCGATGAATGTACCGATCGCCGCATCCACGATGGCGTGGTTTTGCCAGAATGCATACCGCAGATCGCGTTCCAGAAGCTGGTGGTTCTCCGGCTCTTTCAGGGCTGCCATCAGCAGCGAGTGACCGTTACCGATGTGGCGGCTTTCATCCGACTGAACCGACAGGAACACTGTGGGAAGTGCATAGTCGCCATTCCGCGCAGCTTCTGACGGCATGGCCACAAACAGCGTATTGGTAAACGCGGTTTCTGCCACAACGGTCAGATACATGCACGCGGCGGTCATGGTGTCGCCGGTAATGAAACCTTCACCAAACTGGCGGCCGATAGTGGTTGCATAACACTTGCCAAAAGCTTCTTCGGTAATGTCGAAACCAGCCGGGTCGATGTAGTTTTCCATGTACCACTTTTTCAGGTTCATCTGAATTGTGGAGTGACGGAATTCATCAACCATCTGCATGGTGAAACCGGTGCGAAGATCCTCGCCCGGGGCCAGACGGGCCACCATTGCCATGGACCGTGCTGCCGAGATTTCGGGGAAAGGAATGATCGCTAGGAACAGCTTCATCCATTCGATCCAGCGCGGTTCCACATTGCGGAACATATCGCCCCGCAGCGCGGCGTCCAACGCACCGTAAACCCGGTTGTCTTTCTCTTCTTCCATGGGGAAGTAAGACCGAAGGACCTGTTTCATCGGGTCGCGCGGTGCTTTCGTGATTTTGTAGTCGGTCGGGAAAGTGTTGGCTTCTTCAACATAGGTTGGGTTCCAGCCAAGATCAGAGATTTTCTTGGTGGCTTCACCCACCGAAATTCCCCGTTGGGAAGTGATTTTATTTAGCGTAATCGCCATGCCATGAGACTCCTTTAGGTCTGATCGTTCGAACGATCCATTGGAGGCAGCAAGCGCTGCCGGTTTGCGACATGCTCCCTGCCCAACACACTTCTTTGTGCGGACGGGTGACCACGTCATTTGGGTCACGGCAAAGGTTTGGGGGATTTGGCGTCAGGCCCGGTGTTTCCTAGGTGTCCATGGTAAGACATCAGAAATCGTTGCTTTGGCGGTTCTATCCCTGTTCCTTCGTTCTTGGTTGTTTCCGTATTCGTGGAAACGAGGCGTTATGCAGAAATAGAAGTAAGAGCCGTGCCAGATCGGCCCACCAAGCGGGGAGTAAGGCGCATTATTGCTGAAATTTGATAGGTTACTATTTGATATTAATGAATTATAATTATTCATAATATTTTTTTCTCTGCACCAAACAGTACTAAGAATGCACAACAATACGGCCACGAAGATGTATCACTATTTTACAAGCGTTACACTCAGACTAATGTTTGCAGTTCGCATTACACATTTCAGGTATGCCCGAGTAATTGCCGTTAATTCGATCATTTGAATGATCCAACAATAAGCGCCTTGACGGCAAACGGTCGTTTCCAGACGTCGGTGCCCCAACGGCATGTCTGTTTTCATATCTCAACCTCGGCTCCACGATGGGGAGCTATTCTAAGTGGCGAAATCGCAGATGAATTCCTGGGAGTGATTCTCTCGCTTTGCACCGTCACCGGAGTGGCAAATTCTACAATTGTAACTCTCTGAAACTATCGGCGTTTACATATTGTAATAATGCGTGACGAAAACAATTTTCGGGTGCGAAATATCCTGAATCCTGATCCGGAAAAAGGCCGATAACTCTTTGTGGCCACTCTCTCCAATGTTATTTTTTACACCGTTCAGAGATTACGCGGCGACCGTTTCCCCAGCGCGTTTGTGATCGCATTCAATTGATCGCAATAGGGTGGAGCCGCACGTCGGCGGTGATCTCAACGCAGGATTAAGTGTCAACAGAAAGGAGTAATATGACTGCTTCAATCACATCAGAATTGTTCAGCCGACCTTTAGTTTGGCCGGTCGGAGCGGGTGGCATGAGGAAGCTGATCCCAAATGGCTTCGACATCAGTGCGCAGCCGCAAATGCACCTGTTTCAGGATCTGATCTCTAAGGTCGTCCGAGAGTTGCGAAAGGGCCTCTTGAGCTTTGACAAAGGTCAGTGGTCCGGGCGCCTCGACCGCTTGTTTCGACGCTTTGGAAATTGCGCTGTCGGGCCCGGCTATTTCGGCGCCTACACTGTTCAACTCCACGAAAAACCTATCTGTCGATGTTTTAGTCATGTCCTCGGTCTCCTGCTGCCTTCGGTATCGAATTCGAATGCGCGATCAGTAGAGGAATAACAAATGTCGGGTCAATCCGCGGAAATCACCGATCTTTTTCACGAATGGATGTTGCTGGTTAGTACCCTGTCACAAGCAAACGCAGAGCATTTGCGAATTCTGCAATTGCGCAGCGGGTTCGACATTCTCTTGATGAAAAACTCGGATGCGACCGATGTGATCGACAGCCAGCGCGAGTCCGAGGTCAATCTTGGCGCGTCTCAAGCACGTATTGAAAAACTCGAAAATGCCGTGGCTGAGCTGGACGCGAAAATTGAGGCGGCAACAAAATTGGAGGAAGAATAATGGTTGAAAACAGTTCCTCAGGGCTTTCCCTGTTCGATTTATTGGCCAGAAGCTGGGATCTTGACGACGAGATTGTTCAAATCGAGTTCAATCACGATGATACCGGAGCGTTGCTCAAGTTAGCTTCGGGCAAGGTGGCGCTGGCGTCTACAAAAGATTCCGAAAGCCCCAAAATCCGAACCCGCATGGACTTGGAAACAGGCAGGACGACCATCCGCCCGCGTGAAAATCCTGTAGCCCCACTGAAAAAGCCCGACATATCGGTTCACAAGGAGTTGCCCGTCACACGCTTCGGCCCTCAGGGGTTTGCGACCATGGACGAAAACGGGACCTTGCTGCACATCACCGCGGGCGGCCAGATTGTGGAAAGACAATTGGATCACGCCGAACCGGTTACATCTTTGTGTAGCTCAATGACCGGCGACACGATGATTATCGCCCAGCATAACGAAGTGACAGTGATGTCGGTGGCCGATTGGACGGTCAGCGCCAAGATTACTCTGAACCACGAGGTTTCATGCCAGGCAATTTCACAAGATGGCCGGACATTGGCCGCCTGGGGGAATTCAACACTAAGCCTGCTGAACCTTGCGGACCTGGATTCAGACCCCCGGTCGATTGAATGCGCTGGAGATGTCACCGAAATCAGCTGGCAGAAATCTGGTGCGTATCTGGCTTGCGCGTGTTCAGACAAAAGCTTCAATGTTGTCGATTGCAAAGCCAACACATCTCAGCGCGTCGAAGGGTTTCCAAGTGCGGTACGCAATGTGGCCTTCAGCGAAAGTGGCAACGCGCTGGTCACGTCCGGGGCATTTCGACTTGTGGGCTGGAACGCCGACGATCTGCCGCACGATGATGAACCCGGCACACCCCTGACGACGGGCAAGCCTGGGTTTGTCGTTCTCAATGCCGTGGCAGCGCACCCTGAACTCAACCTTGTCGCCACCGGTTATGCCAGTGGTCTGGTGACCCTGGCCTGCATTGGCACCTCGCAGGACATGATGCTGCACCAGGAAAAAGACACCGAAGTCCGCAGCCTTTGCTGGTCGAAAACCGGAGAGCATCTGGCAATTGGATTCACCTCCGGGGTGGCCGCAATTGTGACCTTTCCTTCTCAAATGTTCAAATAATTCCACTCAATCAGAAAAGGAGATCCCTCATGAGTGACGATCTTTCACCAGAAGAACAAAGCAAGGACAAATTCTTTGGCGAGCTGTCCAAAATTTCCGAGGATATGATCGGAAAGCATGGAAAGGATTTTGCTATGGGTGCCTTGGTCATGGCCGCACAGTGGATCGCCAAGAACGATCCAGATGCCCAAAACGACACCAAACACTAGGCCGGGGTTTCTTCCGACGTTCCGGCATCAAGTGTCCGGCGCAACTGAGCCATGGCGATTTCCGATATCAATGGGGTCGACTTGGCCAACCCGCCATCAGTCTCTGGCTGATTCATTCGGCCAATGGCAGCCAGATCTTCACCAAACTCTGATTTGAGGCCATGAGAATACGCACACATCTCTTGCAACCGCAGCGTGACAAAATACAGACAATCTCTGGTCTCGCTGTATTGCCGCGATGGCGCCTGAAGACCGCCCTGGCAGGTCGGGCGAAACGAGGTGTGAACGGCCGTGCCAAGGATGGCTCCGACGTGCTTGCGCCAGGCCGCGTATTCGCCCGTCTGGTCAAACTCAAGTCCCGCCCGCTAACGTTGCTCTCTCACCGCCTTGAAGGCACGCCCACAGGCAATATGACGGCGCAAGAACTCATTTGCCTCATCAAGAGTGGAACACTCGACAAACCGTTTGGCCAGCTTGGGTCTGGCAATAAGCGCGAGCGACATATCAACATCTTCAGAGATAGACCGCGCGATTTGCATGCACGGCGTTGGCAGGTCGGTAAGAAACAAAATTCTGATCGCATCCAGTTGCTCCATCATACGAAAAGTCAGCGCATGCAGCGCCTGCCATTGCTCAGTGACCAACCCTGTCCCGCTCAAATGTGCCGCGTTGGCCGCCGTGGTGTGCAGTGCAGCCATCCAAGTAACCGATTGATAAAATTAGTAAAAATTGCCGATGGGCCAGCTACTAGCACCAGTTTTCCAATCATCAACGGCCCAAAAACCACGAAGACACGCAATTGTATTTTGCCAGATTTTGTCCAAATCCAAACCCCGGGCCGACCACATCTGGCGCGTACGGGCCAAAAGCTGTGGCGAGACACCGGGATAGCTTCGGTCCAACGACACGGGCAAAGCTTGATCTGTTTTTTTTTCCATGACCGGGCCGAGTTTTTCTCACAGCAGCGTGATGATCAACGACAATCGACACATAGTGTCTTGAAACTGCATTCTGCCCCGCTGGCGGCCACAGCAACATACCGTTCATTGACAGCATCAGATATGAGGCACTTTTCATGGGACTAAGCCTTACGCATTCCGCACGCCAGACCAAAATCTTGAACCACACGATGGTGCAGGCGTTCAAAATCACTCGAATGGACAAAACGGAACTGCTCGAACATCTATCGTCGGCTGCCGAAAACAACCCGTTCTTAGAGATCACCCGGCCGGATCCGGACCTGCCCAGCAGTCGGCCGAGCGGCAATGGTGGATACATCCCGGAAAATGCCAGTGATGTGCACAAAAGCTTGTACCGGCAAATCACAGACCAGTTGCCGCTAGTTCTTGAGACCGATCATGAAAGCCAGATAGCGCAGATTCTGATGATGGAATTGGAACCAAGTGGCTGGCTTGGCAGGTCGCTGGACGAAATATCCGCCATTTATGGTTTCGCTGTTTCGGATTGCCGCCACGTTTTAAAACGCCTTCAGACACTTGAGCCGGCTGGGTTGTTTGCGCGAAACCTAAAGGAATGCCTGCGCCTTCAGGCGTTGGATCGCGATCAGCTGGACGAGATCATGGAAGGCTTGATCTCACGCCTGGAGGAGCTTTTGGATTGTGATATTGCAACCATGGCGAACCGGCTGAACGTTGATCCGGCCGATGTGGCACACCGCTTGTATCTTATCCGGCGAATGAACCCCAAACCCGGATCGGCATTTGAAATCGATGAAACACTATCCCGCCAAAGCGATGTCATTCTGAACATTGAAAATCAGGATCTGGTGATCGAGCTCACCAAGTCCAGCTTCCCATCTATTCGGCTCTTGCATGCGGAGGAGACGGCCGGACAATCTGCCCTGAATTTACCGTCGCGCCTCAATGAGTTGGTTCGAGAGGCAAAATCGCTCAAAAATTCCCTGGAGTATAGAAATTCGACAACTCTGGCCGTGATCGAAGCCATTTTTGCCAGACAGCGCGATTTTCTTAAACATGGCTACGCGGCGCTTTCCCCGATGAGTATGAGCGAAATTGCAGATGATCTTGGAGTCAGCGAAGCAACGGTCAGCCGCGTGGTGACCGGACTAACTATCCAGTGCCCGCATGGAAACATCGGTGCAAAATCCCTGTTTTGCCAGCCCGTGACTTATTGTGGCCAGCCGACAACCAGACATGTTGCGTTCCAAATGATCAAAAAATTGGTCGACGGTGAGGACAGAAAGTCGCCGCTCAGTGACGGCGAAATCGCTACTAAGGCAAAAAGCCACGGATTTAGTGTTTCAAGACGAACGGTCGCCAAATACAGGAATATTTTGGGTATCCGTGCCCCTCAAATACGCCGAAAAAACGCCGAACTGTCGGGTCTGATCGATGATCACCACAGAACCGGATTTCGCCATGCGACGAGGTGCTGACGCTACTTGGGTCACTTGTGCTTTGGGTTGTCCGACCAAGCAAAGAATGCCAGATCGCACCCTTCAAACGCATGACTTCCAATGAATTTAACTTTTTGAAAGGGTAACCGATGGCCAAAGCAATACATAGCATGATCCGGGTTCTTGAAGAAGGCCGGTCTGTCAAGTTTTACAAGACAGCATTTGATCTGTCAGTCACTGACAGACTTGATATTCGGGATTTCACTTTGCTTTACCTCTCCAACTCAGAGAGCTCGTTCGAGTTGGAACTGACCGTCAACAAAAAGACCACTCAGCCGTATGATCTTGGCACAGGATATGGTCACTTAGCGTTCTCGGTCGAAGATCTTGATACCGAGCGGCGTTGTTGCAAAACTCTCTCTTTGAAGGATTCACAACGTGAATCCATATGGTTAAACGGGGTGAATGAGTAATCTATCATCCACCCGCTACCGCACCATGAACTGGTCTGACTACAATGCTGGGCTCAAGAAGCGCGGGTCACTTCTTATCTGGCTGGACAATGACATGTCCTGGATTGCGGCGCATGAGGGTCGACCTTGGCGCCCGTCCGTCTTTTCGAATGCGGCGATCCAATTCACCCTGTCCATCAAGGTGCTGTTCAAGCTGCCACTGAGACAGACAGCGAGGATGGTCGCTAGCCTCTTGCGCATGGTCGGGTTGGACTGGCCAGCTCCCGATTACTCCACCCTTTGCCGTCGGCAGAAGGCCTTAGCCGTTCAGATCCCGCATCGCCGTGCCGACGGTCCCCTCAATATTCTGGTCCCCTCTCGGGACATTGCTGCGCAATGCTCTGTCGGGCAGCGGACAGCACCGGGATCAAGTTTCTCGGCGATGGCGAGTGGCAAGTCCGCAAGCATGGCGTTCGGGGTTGCCGTTAGCGGCGCAAGGTGCAACTGGCCATGGATACGGCTACCTCCGACATCTGCGCCGTCGAGTTCACTCCCAGCTGCGATGGCGACAGTCCGGTGCTGCCAGAGTTGCTCGACCAGATCCCGAAGGATGACGAGATCGGCACGGTGACTGCGGACGGCGCCTACGACACCCGGCGCTGCTACACCGCCATCATCGAGCGTAACGCCGCCCCGATCATTCCCATCCGCAAGAACGGTCGACCCTGGAAGGAAGACTGCTCGGCAGCTCGGGTCAGGAACGAAACACTACGCGCTACCCGGCACTACGGTCGGGCGTTCTGGAAGCGCTGGACAGGCTATTACGCTCAGAGCCGGATCGAGGCGAACCCTCTCATGGTTTGCAAGCAAACCACTGCCGGGCAGTGGATGCGTTGCCTCAAGGCATTCGGCAAGCGCATCACAGCAAGAGACCCTGACCGACAATCCGCAGAAATCCACATCCGCGTAGCTCTCATGAACCGCTTCAATACTCTCGTCACCGCCGAAATCGTTCGTGTGGCATGACACCCGTGGGGAAAGGGGCCGTCACGCTTCACGCGTGAATTACGCAACAACGCCCAATCAACGCCAAAATCTGTTTTGACGGAATCGCAAACAAGCCTCAGTTCCGCAAATTCCCATGCCAGTTTTCAGCATAAGAAAGCAGGTCGTTTCTGAAAGTACCTGGTTGTGGGGGGGGTGGTGCTTCAAGGGAAACGGCCGCGCTCGAAGGATCGACAAGCATAGCTGCGCCCTGGCCTGTCCCGGTGGCAGTTCGGGAAACCTTGATTGGCGCATTTGTAACAGCTGACAGCATCAAAAGAAAAGCACGGTTTGTGGCGAAGGGACCCTCGACGATGATCGGGCCTTGGTGGCCGATCTTCTTGAGGCAGCGGGAAGTGACCAGTGCAAGATAGAAACTGACCGCTGCTTTGCGAAGGGACGAACCCAAAGCGGGTTCTGGGCCGATCCAGTGAGCTTTCCGACCACGAAATGGCCCACATTCCGTGACAACCGCAGGAAGCAACATCGCTTTGTCTTTCAGTATCGTTAGCATGTCGGCATCCGAGGGAGTTGGGCAATTCTGGTACCCGACAGCGATGTCGTACTCTCGCCCGCCCATGAAACGTGCCGATGGAACAGCGTTTCCAAGGGCGTTTACATTGATAAGTGTGTCCGCGTTCGGGTCGAGCGCGATCCTATGCCTAGCGATCGACATCGCGATTACCCAAGTACCGGTTGAAACGACCGAAAACGGTGTCTGCTGGCCAATAACATGCGGCAGCAGTGAAGCATTTGAGTCGTGAATACCGCAAAAGACCCGAGTATCCAGCGCAAGACCTGTGCGGTCCGCGATGTCGGACAAAACGGTGCCAAGAACCTCTCTGGGGCGGCGCGGAGCTGCGAGTTTGCGTGCTATCCCAAGGTCTGCGACCAACGACGAGAAACGTCCTGTGTGGGGGTTCCACAGGTCAGTATGGCAGCCAAGAGAAGTCACATCCGTTGCTGCGACACCGGTCAAACGGTGTCCCCAATACTGAGGATAGGTCACGATCGTTTTCGTGCGTGTTTTCAGTTCCGGATCAACCTGAAATTGCCAGTACAATTGCGCGCCAACGTTAAGGCCCATCGAAAGTCTGGGAGACCCTGTTTCAGAAAAGGGAGGGCGAATGGTATCATAGGCATCAGCGAGCGTTTCTGGTCCGGTAAACTCATAATCCAAGATTGGTGCGGATAAGGAGCCGTCAGCAGCAAGCAGGGCGACGCACGCCCCATGTGTCGTCACGGATATGGCAGAGACGCCGTGCGCACGATGGAAATCCGCCAACCCATGCAGAATAAACTCCCAATGCCCTTCGACATCGAAATGCGGCCACGGGGCGCCTTGCAGCACGGTATTAGGCCGGGTGATGACAGCCAGCTCGGACATGTTGGCCAGATCGACCAACGCCAGTTTTGCGTTGGTTTTTCCGATGTCGATGACAGCAACGTGGCCCTTAACCATATGCAAGGCGCCTCACGACATGTGGAATACGGTTTCCAGTGGCTTGGCAACTGGTTCGTTGTCTTGATGGGTTTGCATAGTATCCGCCATATGCGCCCACCATCGCTGCACTATCGGGTGTGCTGGCAGGTCTTCCATTGTGTGATCATCGGTCCGCCATAGGACGCCAAACAGAATACCTGTTTCGTCATCTAGGTGGATCGAATAGTCAGACACCCCCGCCTGTTTCAGAAGATCCAGAAGCTCTGGCCGGATTTCATCATGGCGCCTGCGGTATTCGTCTTTGCAGCCAGGGTTCAACGTCATCTTGAACGCATATTTCTGCATCAGCCTCTCCACATATTCCAAAGGCGGGGCAGTGCGATGACTCCAATCAGAAGCGCACCGATCACGATGGACATCACGATGCCAGGTACATTCAGAAGCCCAAGCCCAAAGGTTACCAACCCCATCACAAACGCAGCGATGACAACACCGGGGATACTGCCTGACCCACCAAGAATGTTGACCCCGCCCAGCACGACCATTGTAACCACCTCAAGTTCCCATCCGAACGCAATCGATGGGCGTGTCGATCCAAGACGTGATGTAAGGCAGATCGCAGCTACACCAGACATCAGACCTGTCAGCAAGAACAGAAGGAACTTCACTCGCGCTACCCGGATGCCTGAGAACAGCGCCCCAGTGGGGTTGTTGCCGATGGCATAGACCGCGCGGCCAAAGTTGGTTTTGTGCAGGATCACCCCATAGATCATAGCAAGCAGCGCAAACAGGACGAACTCGAACGAAATAACCCAAAAGACATAGCCCTGGCCAAAGTAAGCAAAATCCGTCGGGTAACCCTTGTATACCTGATCCCCCAGGACGATATAACTGATCCCTCGGAACAGGCTCATGGTACCGATGGTGACCACGATTGAAGGCAAGCCCAGACGGGTAACCAAGACCCCGTTGAAGGCCCCGCACAGAACCCCAGTTCCCAAACCGACAAGGATTAAGACCGGCGTCCCGGCCCCCATTTGGACCGCCGCACCCATGGCCGTGGATGCAAGCGCGATTATCGAGGCAACAGATAAGTCAATTTCGCCCGAAATGATCAGGAGTGCCATTGCGAATGCAATCATTGCCTTTTCAGTGAAATTGAAAGTCGCGTCAGAAAGGTTCCACGCGTTGAGGAAATATGGCGAGGCAAAGCTGTTGGCGATGAAGATAGCGATGGCGACTACTAGCAGCAGAGACTCCCAGCTTTTTAGCTTCCGCTCCAATGGCGATTGCAATCGGTCGGGGATGAAACGGTCGGTGGTACTCATGCCGCATGCTCCGCTGATTTGAGGATGATCCGACCCTTTTCGCGATTGGCACGTGAGTTCAACGCCACGGCAATGATGATGGCACTGCCCGAGATCGCCAGTTGCCAGAAGGGTGAGACGTTGATGACAGGTAGGGCATTTTTGATCACACCAAGAAACAACGCTCCCAACAACGCGCCGCCAACCGAACCGATGCCGCCCGCAATCGAAACACCGCCGATCACACAAGCGGCGACCACATCAAGCTCGAACCCGCCCGCAATGTCGACATAGGCCACGGCATAGCGTGACACCCAGAGATACCCGACCAAGCCGGCCAGTGCACCTGAGATTGTAAACGCCCAGAACTGGGTCTTTCCGACATCGATGCCGGTGTAAGTTGCTGCGTGCGGATTGCCACCAACGGCATAGAATGCACGTCCCAGTGTCGTCCGCGTCATCACGATGGCGAACGTGATCACTGCTATGATGGCGATCCAGCTCAGCATAGGCAGGCCCAGAATTTCAGACCGAGAGAACGCTTTAAAAGCGGCGCTCATTTCGTGGCTGTTCACCCATTTTCCGTCGGAAATTAAAAAGATGATCCCGCGGAAAATGGTCATGGTGCCAAGGGTTACAACGATAGGCGGGATACTGAGTTTCCAAATCAAAATTCCGTTGACCATGCCCATCATCGTACCAAGAGCGACAGCTACGGTAATGATGACAGCGACTGGCACGCCTGGCGCTGTAACATTGATCATGGAAACGATCATGCCGGTCAGAGCAAGGTTCGCAGCCACTGACAAGTCGATACACTTGGTTAGGATCACGATCATCTGGCCGATGGCGAGCAAGATCAGAGGCGAAGTGTCATTAAACACATCGGCGAGGTTGGAAAGTGTGACGAAGTTTGGGAAGCGCATTGAGATCAGCACCAGTAGTACAGCAATCGCACCCAACAACAGGATTTCACGAGAAGCAATGAACCGTTTCAGCAAACTTGCGGCCTCCATCAGATACCTGCCGCATGGCGGACAAGGGTTTCGGGGGAAAGCTCTTTGCCTGCCAACTCCGCCGCGATACGGCCTTCACGCATGACGATGACCCGGTCGGACATTCCCATGATTTCGGGGATTTCTGAGCTAACCATAATGACGGCCAAGCCCTGAGCAGCAAGCTCAGCCATAAACTCGTGCACAGCGGCCTTGGACCCGATATCGATGCCCTTAGTCGGTTCATCCAGAATGATCACCTTGGGCTGCGTTGCCAGCCATTTGGCGATCACAACTTTTTGCTGGTTTCCACCAGACAGAGACCCCACAGAGGTATCAAGCGAGGCTGCGCGCAAACCCAAACGCTCTGTATATTCTCTGGCCAGACGAAACTCCTCCGCCAGTCGCAGAAAGCCGTGTTTTGAAGTTCGATTAAGCGACGGAAGCGTCACATTTTGAAAGATTGGAAGCGAGGTAATGGCGCCCTGCGTCCCTCTATCCTCTGGGACGTATACAACCCCGTTTGCTATTGAGTCAGCGGGAGAACGGATCACCCGGATATGTCCATCAATCTTGGTCACGCCTTTGGATGGTTTCGTGATCCCGAATAGCGCCTGCATAAATTCTGAACGTCCGGCTCCAACGAGACCGTAGAAGCCGAGAACTTCACCTTGGCGCAGTGTGAAGCCTATATCCGCAAATTCGGTCGGGTGATCGTACCCGACGACCTGAAGCACTTGTTGTCCAATCCGGCTGTCACGAGTTGGAAAGATCTGACTCACGTCCCGCCCCACCATCATCTTGACCAGTTTGGCTTCGGTAATGTCGGAAATTTGGCCGTCGCCAATGAACTGACCATCACGGAAAACAGTGAAGTGATCCGCTACCCTGAAGATTTCATCGAACTTGTGGCTAATGAACAGGATGGCTTTACCCTGCTCTTTAAGTGTTTCGACAAGATGATAAAGTTCTTGAATTTCTTTGTGCGACAGCGCTGCAGTTGGTTCGTCCATGATGACGACGCGCGCGTCGATGGACAGCGCGCGGGCAATCGCGACGAGGTGTTTATTGGCGATGCCAAGGTCACGCAGTTTGGTAGAAGGGTTAATTTCTGCGCCGATTTCTGACAGGATATCCTGTGCCCTTTGCTCCATGCCTGCCCAATCGATCAAGCCGAAACGACCACGTGGCGCATGGCCCAGAAAGATGTTTTCGGCGACCGACAGTTCGTCAAACAGTACTGTTTCTTGGTGGATGGCGGTGATCCCCGCGTCCGCTGCATCTTGAGCCGTGGAAAATTGTATTGCCTCACCATTTACATGGATCGCTCCGCCGTCAGGCTGGTAGATCCCTGTGAGGATTTTAACGACCGTGGATTTGCCCGCGCCATTCTCGCCAACAAGCGCGGTCACTTGGCTGGGGTAAAGCTTCAATTCGACCTCAGATAGAGCTTTCACGCCGGGAAAGGTTTTCGTGATCCCGTCAAGTGCAAGGATCGGTTCAAGAGCCCGGTCGGCTGCGGTTGTCGCTTCGGGTTGAATCTGCATGGCCATGTCATTCATTAGAAGTGATGACCCGGCGCGCAACGCCGGGTCGGGTGGTCAAGCCACAATCAGAAGATCGACTTGAAGTCGTCGACGTTCGAGCTGTCGTAGGTGAACGGATCGGACATCGCGGCCGACCCTGTGTCGTCCAGCGTCGCTTCACCCATACGCCCCATCGGAACCGAAGACCCCGCATCGGTCGCGGCCCCTTCATGTATGCTGTAGGCGAGCATGATTGCCGCATATCCAAGGTCGATCGGATTCCAGATCGCGAAGCTCTTCGTAGCACCTGACTCGACGCAGCCGGCCATTTCTGACGGTAGACCAAGACCGGTCACATTGATTTCGCCGATTTTACCTGCGTCGGTGACTGCCTGGCATGACGCCAAAATACCCACGGTAGTCGGAGCAATAATTGCTTTAAGATCGGGATATGTCGCCATCAGGCCCTGTGCTTCTCGATAGGACTTATCCGACAGGTCATCTCCGTAGACCGTCGAGACCAGATTAACGCCCGGGTAATTCGGCAGTACTTCTTTTGCAGCCTCAATCCATGCGTTCTGATTGGTCGCGGTTGCGGACGCCGACAGGATTGCAACATCGCCTCCATCGGGCATGTGATCCGCGGCCAGTTTGATGATCGTGTTGCCGATCAGTTCGGTTGACGATGGGTTCAAGTGCAATGCCCGGCCCTCGGGTGAAACTCCCGAGTCCCAAGATACAACGGTTATGCCGCGGCTCATCGCTTTTTTCAGAGCGGGCACCAATGCATCGGGATCGTTGGCCGAGATCGCAATGGCGTCGACGCCCTGTGCAATCAGCGAGTTAATAACCTCTATCTGACCTTCGGCGGTGGTATCAGTCGGACCAGTGTAGATGATCTCGACATTCCCAAGTTCCGCTGCCGCTTCTTCGGCGCCCTTGGCGGCAGCTTCAAAGAACCCGATGCCAAGAGCCTTAACTACGAGCGCGATACGCAAGTTATCCTCGGCAAACGCTGGGGTGCTGGTTAGGCTCATGGCAAGTCCGAGACCTGCGACCAGTTTACTGAAATTGCGACGGTGCATTGCATTTCCTCCCATAGTCACAACATTTATTGACGCGCTGACCCTAAGAAGCCGCTGCGTCTTCCTCCTGAGCGGCGCCGGATTCAGCGACGATCAAATTCACATCAGCAGCCTCAAGCATGGTGGCTGCAGTGTCCGAGATACGCTCGTCGGTGATCACAGTTGTGATCCGTTTCAACGGGCACAGTACGAGACTGGACCGGTTCTCAAACTTGGAGCTGTCGACAAGGACAATGAGTTCGTCCGCCTGACCGATCAGTTTCTCCTCTGCCTGGATCAGAAGCGGGTCTGCCTCCATAAGACCAAGTGGTCCCAGTCCTTGCGCCCCCATAAAAACGCGTCGCGCGTAGAAGTTGCGCGTCACATCGTTTTCGAAGGGGGAAAGAATGATGCTTTGCTCACGATAGATCACACCGCCTGACAGCATTACGGTATTCTTTGAGTGTTTGAGCAGATGCTCGGCAATCGGGAACGAGTTCGTAAAAACCTGCATCCGACGCGATGCTAACGGATGCACCATCTGAAAAGTGGTGGTGCCGCCATTGATGATGATCGATTCACCATCATTGCAAAGTTCTACGGCCGCACGTGCGATAGCCTGCTTTTCACGCGTCCGCATAGTTTCGTTAATTGCAAAGGGTCGTCCTGCAAGCCCCACAAACTGCGGCGGGTTGAGTGCTTCGGCTCCACCCCTTACCCTCTTTAGTTTGCGCTCTGCGTCGAGTGTGGCGATGTCACGACGTATGGTCGCCTCTGACGCGTCTGTCAGATTGCACAGATCCGTAACAGTAACGACTGGACGGTCCTGAACCGCAGAGAGAATAACTCTATGACGCTCTTTTTCGTGCATTTACGCCTCCCTTGATCGTCAAGACTGCGCAGATTCGACACTTCTGTCAATCAAAAACAATCAGATGCGATCACTCTGCGGCGCAGCATGATTGATATTGACTGTTTGTGATTGACAATTCTGAGCAGCCTTTTCAGGATGTACCCTAAGTCTAATTCAGGCGCGCGCCGCCGACCCGGAGGTCAACATGTTGAAACCTGAAGATAAATCGCTTCTGGATAATCGTTGGGATGAAGCTTCTGTCGCTGGAATGAGCGAATCAGAACTGCTGCTATACCGTTCGAATATCCTTGGCGCAGACAAGCGTGTGACAAATTATGGCGGAGGCAACACTTCGGCAAAGGTCATTGAATCCGATCCCCTGACCGGCAAAGACGTTGAGGTGCTATGGGTCAAGGGGTCCGGAGGCGACATTGGCTCAATTAAGATAGACGGGTTCGCGACGCTCTACATGGAAAGATTGAACGCACTGAAAAATCTGTATCGCGGTGTGGAATTCGAAGACGAAATGGTTGGCTACCTGCCGCATTGCACTTTCAAACTGAATCCGCGCGCCGCATCCATCGACACACCGTTGCATGCCTATGTACCACGTAAGCACGTGGATCATGTCCATGCCGACGCCATCATCGCAATTGCAGCTTCGAAAATCTCAAAGGAACTGACGCAACAGGTATTCGGCAACAAAATCGGTTGGTTGCCGTGGAAGCGACCCGGTTACGAATTGGGTTTGTGGCTTGAAGAGTTTTGCTTGGAAAACCCGGATGCAGACGGAGTGGTATTGGAAAGCCATGGGCTGTTTACCTGGGGTGACACCTCGAAATCCTGCTATGACATTACAATTGAAGTCATTAACGCTGCCACCCAATGGCTCGCCGAGATGACAACTGGTGTCGCACCGTTCGGTGGCCCTCGTTACCAGAGCCTTAAGCCTGAAGATCGGCGCGCCGTTGCCGCACAGCTGATGCCTGCGATCCGCGGACTTGTCTCAAGCAATCAGCATATGATTGGTCATTTCAATGACAGTGATGCGGTAATGGAGTTCGTCAATGCCAAGGGTATGGCACCGCTTGCCGAACTCGGAACATCCTGCCCTGATCACTTCTTGCGAACGAAAATCCGTCCTCTGGTGATCAATTTCGACCCAACGAAAAGTAATATTGATGAGGTGCTTGAAGGTTTGCCCGCCCAGGTCGCGGTATATCGCGACGACTACACCGCCTACTACAAGCGCTGTAAGCATGACGATAGCCCAGCACTGCGTGATCCTAACGCCGTAGTCTACCTGGTGCCTGGGGTTGGTATGATCACCTTTGCCAAGGACAAGGCCACGGCACGTATATCCGGCGAGTTCTACATCAACGCCATCAATGTGATGCGCGGAGCCTCCTTGGTCAGCGAATATGTCGGTTTGCCAGAGCAAGAAGCCTTCGACATCGAGTATTGGCTTTTGGAAGAGGCCAAGCTGCAGCGCATGCCAAAGCCAAAATCGCTTGCAGGCCGGGTTGCATTGGTCACCGGTGGGGCTGGTGGGATCGGTGCAGCGACGGCTGAACGTTATCTTTCTGAAGGCGCTTGTGTTGTCCTCGCGGATATAAATGCCGACGGCCTTGCCGCTACCCAAACAGCGCTCGCGGCAAAGTACGGTGCCGACGTAATGCGCAGCGTGACCATGGATGTTACCAATGAAGAAACTGTGGCACGTTCATTCAACGAAGCCGCCTGCGAGTTCGGCGGAGTTGATATCCTCGTATCTAATGCGGGTATTGCGTCCTCGGCTCCGATTGAGGAAACGTCACTGGCTCTTTGGAGTAAGAGTATGGATATCCTCAGCACGGGATACTTTCTTGTCAGTCGCGAGGCTTTCAAGTTGCTCCGGCTGCAGGGCTTGGGCGGCTCCATAGTATTTGTTGCCTCCAAGAATGGGCTGGCGGCCTCACTCAACGCCTCGGCATACTGCACGGCCAAAGCCTCCGAAATCCATCTTGCGCGGTGTCTGGCGCTGGAAGGGGCTGAGGCGGGTATCCGAGTGAACGTCGTCAACCCCGATGCAGTTCTGCGTGGATCCAAAATCTGGGAGGGTGACTGGCTAGATCAGCGCGCTTCTACCTACGGAACAAACAAGGAAGGGCTGGAGGAAATGTATCGCCAGCGATCGATGCTTAAACGTTCGGTCCTGCCGGAAGATATTGCCGAGGCCTGTTATTTCTTCGCGGCTGAAACCTCGGCAAAATCCACGGGCAACATATTGAACGTGGATGCAGGAAACGTTCAGGCTTTCACTCGTTGAGGTTATACGAAGGAGCGAAGTTATGAGCATCTATGATAACGCGAGGCAACAGTTCGCAGATTGGGGCGTCGACACCGAAGCCGCCATCGAGCAGCTAAAGACCATCCCGATTTCCATGCATTGCTGGCAGGGAGATGACGTTGTTGGTTTCGAAAAGAAATCGGGCAGCTCAGGCGGCGGGATCCAGGCCACAGGTAATCACCCAGGCCGAGCGCGCACGCCGGACGAACTACGGGCTGATCTGCAATTTGCTTACTCGCAGATTCCGGGGGTGCACCGTCTCAACCTTCACGCGATGTACCTGGACACTGATGAAACACCCGATCGCGATCAAATCGAGTACCGCCACTTCGCCTCTTGGGTCGATTGGGCCAATGAGCAAAACATCGGGTTGGATTTCAATCCCACCTTCTTTGCCCACGAGAAAGCTGACGACAATCTAACCCTCGCGCACCCTGATCAAGGCATCCGCGACTTCTGGATTGAGCATGGCAAACGCACACGCGATATTGCAGCGCAATTCGGTGCTGCGCAGGGCAATGCATGCATCAACAACATTTGGGTTCCTGATGGCATGAAAGACCACCCGATCGACCGGATGGCGCCCAGAAAGCGGCTTGAGAACTCGCTGGACGCGATGTTGTCGGAACAGCTCGACTCCCGGCATCTTCTGGACGCTGTAGAAAGCAAATTGTTCGGCATTGGGGTCGAGGCTTACACGGTTGGCAGCCATGAATTCTATCTGGGCTTTGCGACGCGGAAGGGAACGCTTCTTTGCCTCGACATGGGGCATTTTCACCCGACCGAAAACATCGCCGACAAGCTAAGTTCTGTTGCCCTGTCAGTGGGCGAAATCCTGCTTCACGTCTCTCGCCCGATGCGCTGGGACAGCGATCACGTTATCTTGCTCGATGACTCCATTCTTGCCATGGCGCAGGAACTGGTTGCATGCGATCTACTTGGCCGCACTCATATCGGGCTTGATTTCTTCGATGCCACGATCAGCCGAACTGCCGCATGGGTCATCGGAACACGCAATATGCAGAAGGCTCTGTTGCGCGCACTTCTTCTTCCTTTGGATCAATTGAGGACCGCAGAAATCTCGCTGGACTTCACAACGCGCTTCATGATGACAGAAGAGATTAAGGATCTGCCCTTCAATGCGGTCTGGGCCGAGTACTGCGAACGGATGGATGCCAAGTGCGGGAAAGCCTTGCTTAGGGAACTCGACAGTTTCCAAAGCAAAGTTTCGGTGCGAGGATAGAGGAGTTGGAAACGGGAAGCAGACGTTCTTAGCGTTGAGGTCGAGCGGCAGGAATGGGCATCCTAGATCCAACGGCCGGTTTGGGCCGATATTGCCAAACTCCTAAAGCAATGCATTTGCATGCCGCATTACTCTCACAATTTTCACGCGGATATCAATCAATGCTAGCAAACAGCGCCGGGTCCGAGAAGGGCACATAATAGCCAGTGGCTGAAACTAAAGCGGTCTTTCCCTCCCAAACGCCGTCCGGCAGATCGAAGTGAACTTCTGTACGCTCGCCATAGCCAAGGATCAGCTCTTGGCCATCCATTTCTGCCAGAACATCAGGCCAGACTGCCGGGTATGCGGTTTCACCCCCCTTGTCGTCGCGCAAGATCAGCGTAATCTGGTCAAGATGGGCTAGTTCATGCTCTTTTTCGCGGATCTCAAGCCGCCCTTCGAAGTGGCGCAGCTCAAGCTCTTCCGTCCGTTTTTTGCCCGGGCTCGTTGCGCCGAAAAGGAAGTGGTTCTCCTCAACCCAGATTTCGCCATCGGAATGATAGGTATAAATGTAGGGGCAACTACCGATGCCACCGCCGGCAAAAAGTATGAAATTGTTCGGGTCGTGCTGGCGGAAATCGTATGTCTTGCCGTCAATTTCCAATCCCCGGATCGCCCAGGCTGGGCCGTATTCGAACCTTTCCACTAAATTCGGTATGCGACCGGTTGGAAGATCTTCTGCGTTGAGAGCAAACAGCGCGTTCCCGGTTTCGGAAGGATGCACAAACATGATCGGTGTTTGACCAGATGACACCGCTTCATTGCGGATTGCTTCCCCATCTGCAAAATTGTCTCGATACCCCGAAGCGATCCAGTCGAAGTATTCCGGTATCAGCGGCATTTCGATACGCACAGGTATGATAAGTTTTTCGCCCGACGCAAGAACGCCCGGGGGCCACAGGCGTTTCTCGACTGGTGTTGCCGCTTCCAGCAAAGTCTGTGTTTCTGCGTGCCGGCGGAGTGTCATTTCGCCGGTTTCCGCGATGGTGAATGCACCCACGTCTATCGGCTGATCGCCGACATTTTCAAGAACGGCCACCAGCAGGTCCGCGCTGCGCGTATGGGCAGTGAAGGACCAACCATAATGAACCCCTGGCTCACCGGTGACGAGGGCATAGTTCTCGGGAAGCCCGTTGCGCGCGACATAGCGCAGCGCCTCCAGCGTGCGGTGTTCGATCCGCCGTCCATGATCGAACCCAGCACCGGCATTGGCAAACTTCCCGCGGTCGGAGCGCTGACGCAAGCTGCTCATGTCTTTCGCATCATTTGAAATGTTGAGGGCCCGGCCCAAATAGGCATCATAGCGCGCTTCGTAGTTTTCCAGATCAGCTGAATTCAGAGACCTCCAGAGCGTTGGAGCTGTCATCCGCTGTCCTTGTTCAACCCATCTCATTGATTCCGATGAGCTGCCCCAAAAAGCCGCATAGCCCGCAGGTATGGCCCCGCGTATGAAGAGGGACTCGGCTGCGTCAAGATCGGGAATAAAAAGCAAACCTTGTCCGAAAACGTTCCAACCATCACCCTGCCTTAGTTCGGGAATCGCTCCAGCTTCGCCTTGCGAAACGGTGACGCCGACATCGACCTGGCGGGCGTAGTCCGCCAGGCTCATGCCAAAATCCCCACCCTCGAACCCGACCTTCCCCCAAAGATCGCTGCCCCAGATTTCCTGACCAAAACGATCTGTGAGAGTACGTATTTCCTTGTGGATGGGATTGTTTACAATGGCCTGTTGACCACCGAGATATTTTTCCCATTCAGGTGACAGCTTGCCGTTGATGAGAAAGCTCTGACCGATACCTCCCAACCGATAATACACAACCCGGAACTTGGGCTTCTGGTTGCTGTCCTTGTAGCAGACGACGGTCACGTCGCCCCCCACGTTCTTGACCACGGGGCTGCAATCTCCATAGGTGGTTATTTCTTGGGCTCTGACACCGTATGGCATAGCAAATACCGTAAGCATGATTGCTAGCGCCCGGATCATTGGTTGCCCGTTATGTTCACATCGCCATCCGTATTTTGAACAACCGGGCTATTGTCGCCAGTTGTTGTGACACCCCCTTCTGCTGCGTTCTCTTGTTGCGGTGACGTTGAGCCACTCGATAAGAGGCCCGCCTTTTCGACCGCCGTAAGAAGTGCCGCTATTGCGGTCACAATTGCGGCAATTCCGGTAAGGATGCCCGGCACGGTCTTCCAAAAGGAAGTTTTCTCGGGCTTTTTCTCGCCTTCAGGTTCTAACGGCTGGTCTTGCATTCTAGATGGAATTCATCATTCCGTTGCCTCAAATTACGGCTAAGTTAAAGACGAGACAACTATAAGTTTGTTGCATTTTAGTGGCGGAAGTTTTTTGACCCAATTTCGCACCAAGTCGTCCTCGGCTTTTCCTGAATTCGGCACCGTGAATGAGCGGCCGCTTTCAGGAACATGATCAATAGAATTCAAGTAGAGCCGAATGTCAGGTAAGGGCCGCGAGCGCGTGTAGTCTTAGATTGGAGGTGCTGCGCGCTCAGTGACCAACTGTCTGGCTACGACCCTTTCACGATGTATCATGTACAGCCCAGCACTGATGATGATGGCAATACCAATCAGGCTCAGCGTGTTCGGGAAGTCTTTGAAGACAAGATAGCCGAACAGGGTCGCTACCGGCAGTTCAAAGTACTGCAGAGGGGCCAATGTCGCTGAAGGCGCAAACGAAAGCGCATAGGTCATCATCATGTGGCTCACCGTCGCAAAAAAACCAGCTCCCAGAAGCCACAACAACGCGATGTCTGTCGGCCAAACGGGATCGAACAGCTCGGAGCCGGAACCTTGCGCAACTAATAAGGTTGGAATGCAAAACAGACTGGCAATCAGGCCAGTGTGGAATTGCAGAGCCACGGGGTGCATGCGACGCGACAATCCGCGCGTCACAAGAATGTAGAAAGCGAAGGCTACTGCCGTACCAAGCGGAAGTATTGCAACTGCGCCAAAGGCCGCGAAACTGGGCTGGATGACGAACAATACCCCAACAAACCCTACAAGAGCCGCCCCGACACGACGGGGGCCGACATCTTCACCAAGATAAAACTTGCCGACCAACAAGACAATGAACGGCGCCACAAATACGATTGCCAATGCATCGGCAAGCGGCATCACACGGATTGCCGCAATGAAGCAAAAGGTTGCGAACAGCAAAAGTAATGAGCGAAACACGAGCACCACCAATTGACCTTCTGCCACACGCAATGACAGTCCCATTATCCAGATGAACGGTGCCATCAACGCGCACTGCACGATAAAGCGAGCAGCCGTAATCTGCCCAACAGGCACACTGGCCGATGCGAGTTTCGCCGCAACATCCAGCAAAGGGGCAGTCAGGCAAAATCCAAGCATCAGCGCAACGCCTGAAAGGACGCGATCCGTAGATTGATGTATGGAATCAGCAGATGTCATCCCATCATGTAGAAATGTCGCCAAATGCGTGTCTGTTCTCTATGCGACCCCAGGCGAAAGTCCCGCAATCCGCGAGTTCGGGTTGAGTTAGAAATTGCGCCCGCAGCGAACGGCAGGTTCGACGGGCTGCACAGCAGCATCAGATGGCCGGGTTCAAGGTCGGCTCTGGGCCGTCCTTGAGATCTTCCAGCGTAGGGACAAGGCGGGCATTGCCAAGTTGTTTGCGTTCGATTGTGAAGCATCGGAAAAGGCAGGGTCATGCTGCCATTTCGGTGGTGTAAGCGGCCCAGAGGCTGAACGCATCGTTGCGGGCGTGGCGGTATGAGGTTGCGGTGAGTTGATAGCGGCGGGGACGGAATATCAGGTTGATCTGGTTAGGCCTTGGCAAAGCCCGGGTCGATCTCGGCGGCGCGCAAAAAAGGCATTGCGGGCCAGCAGATTGTCTTCTGTCGTGAACTTTTCCCAATGAACCATGCCCTTGAGGAACATGTCATAGGCCCGCAAGTCGCGCGTTGGAAGCCTTTCGACGCGGGCAAGTTCGGCCCGGCGCAGCCGGCCATTGGCGACCTCGACCGGTCCAATCACGCCGACAACACGGGTTGCAAGATCGCTCCGTATCCCTGTCCGTGATCAGCACCTTTGGGCCTGATTAGAGTATTTGCATAACGGAAGGTTTCTGGCTCATCTGAACCGTCAAGGAGTGAAGATGAGACTGAAAGTTGGAACCGACAAACCGGCGGCCGAACGGGTCGTCAAAGACATCC